>NZ_KZ626865.1 GCF_002911015.1 Streptomyces populi | reverse complement strand
TCCCTGGTCGAGGGCGTCCGCGACGCCGGGGTGCACCGGCTCGTGATCGTCGGCGGCGCGGGCACCCTGGAGGTCGCGCCCGGCGAGGCCGCGTGCGACCAGCCCGGCTTCCCCGAGGAGTACCTCCCCGAGGCGCTCGCCCACCGGGACGCCCTCGCCTATCTGCGCACCGAGGTCGACGACCTCGACTGGACCTACATCTCGCCCGCCGCCGAGATCGGTCCCGGGGAACGGACGGGCGAGTTCAGGATCGGCGGCGACCGCATGCTCACCGACGCGGGCGGCCAGAGCCGGATCAGCGCCGAGGACTACGCCATGGCCTTCGTCGACCAGCTGGAGATGCCCGTGCACCCGCACGGCCGGATGTCGGTCGCCTACTGAGAACACGACGAGGAGGCGGTACGGAGAGGTGGCCGGCCGGAGATCCGTACGCGACCGGCTCCGGCATGCCCTCCGGCCGCGCGGCGGGCTGCCGGACGCGTTCGACGCCCTCCAGCGGTCGAAACCGCTGAAGCTGGGCGGGCACAGCGTCGCCTGGCTGCCCCCGCTGCTGCTGCTCATCGGCATCGTGCTGCTCGACGTCAACACCTCCGGCCGGTTCCGGATCATCTCCTGGCTCGTGCTGGTGCCGGTCATCGCCGCGGCCATCTGCGGAGTGCTGGGCACGCTGGCCTTCGCCGGGCTGTCGCTGCTCACCTACGGCACCGTGGACACGAAGTGGCCGCACCAGTACCAGAACGGCCTGCCCGACTTCGTCCTGGTCGTGGTCGGCAGCGGCCTCGCGGCCCTCGCCTGTTCCGTCAGGCTGCGCGCCGAACGGCGCATGCTGCACATCCGGGACGTCGCCGAGACGACCCGGCGGACCGTGCTGCGTCCGATGCCGCCGGGCTGGGGCGACCTGGACCACGCGGCCGTCTACCTCGCCGCCGACAGCGAGGCCAGGGTCGGCGGCGACTTCTACGACATCCAGCCCGGCCGGCACGGCACCCGCCTCCTGCTCGGGGACGTCCAGGGCAAGGGACTCGCGGCGGTCGAGGCGGCGGCCGCGCTGCTCAGCACGTTCCGCGAGGCCGGGTACCACGAGCCCGTGCTCGCCACGGTCGCCGCCCGGCTGGAGGTGAGGATGCTGCGGCACAACCGCTACCGCGTGGCGCTCGGCCGTGACGACGGCGACCGCTTCGCCACCGGGGTCCTGGTCGCGTTCCCCGAGGACACGCCGACCGCGGTCGAGGTCGTCAACTTCGGCCACGAACCCCCGTTCGTCGTCACCGCCGACGGGGTGCGGAGCCTGCCGTCCGGGCACGGACTCCCGCTCGGGATGGACGAGTTGGTGTCCACGCCGCCACCGGTCCTGAGTGTTCCGCTCGCCCCCGGCGAGACGCTGCTCCTGGTCACCGACGGGGTGACCGAGGCCCGCGACGCGGCGGGCGAGTTCTTCCCGCTCCGCGAGGCCCTCACCAGGGCGCTGGCACGGGACCCGCGCACCGCCGATCCGCAGCGGCTCGTCCGCTTCGTGCGTGACGGCACACTGGAGCACTGCGGCGGCAAACTCGCCGACGACACCACGATCTTCGCCGTGCGGCGCCGGGCGGGGGACGGCCCGCGGGCCCGGTCGTGACGCCGGCCGCGGACTCCGTAACCCTCGGCCGGGCGGGGGGTGTTCGCGCTCTTCGCGTCCCCTCTTTGCACGCGCACCCGTTACGGTGCTGAGGTGTCGGAACGATGGGGGAGGGAACCTGTGCCCGGAACCGTGCTGCTCCTCGCGGCCTCGCCGGTGGGCAAGGGGTGTCTGGTGGACGCGGCCTCCGTGCTCCCCGTGCTCGCGGCCGTCGCCCCGTCGGTGCTGTCGGGCACCGACACGGCGAACGTCGTCGAACTGGCCGACCCGCTGGAGCCGCAGGCCGTTCTGACCCGGCTGCGCGCGGCGGCGACGGCGCCCGGACCGCTGACCGTGTTCGTGACGGGACAGCTCCAGCTGGACCGCCGCCAGCGGCTTCCGCACCTCGCGCTGGCCCGCACCACCCCGGCGACGGTCCGCTACACGGCTTTCCCCTGGAGCTGGGTCGCCGACGAACTCCGCTTGCGCCCACCGGGTTCGACGACCGTCTTCGCCGACCTGTGCGCGGACGCGGACACCTGGGAGTTCCTCGCCGGACACCCCCTCGCGGCAGGCCCGTCGACCGCGCTGTACGGCCGTGTGGCCCCGCCGCCGTCCCGCCGCAAGGTGGCGCGGCCGACGTACATGAGAGCGGTCGCCACCCTGCTCCGCAGCGGCCACCGGCCTCCCCCCGCCGAGCTCCACCAGCAGGCTCTGACGAGGGTGTCGGGCGAGGAGGGTGCCCGCTCGGGGGCGCCGGACCTCGTGCTCGCGCCCAGCCGGGTGTGGGCCGGGCAGCCGTGGCCCCCGGCGCCGGGGTTCACGACGGTCACGGCTCCACCGGGCACGCCCGCGCGCCCGCCGCACCCGCCGGCCGTGCCACCCGCTCCGTCCGTGACGCCTCCCGGCCGGACGGACCGGAGGGCGGGCTCACCGTCCTCCTCACCGTCCTCCTCACCGCTCTCCTCACCGCCCTCCTCACCGTCCTCCGATCTCCACGGGGAGATCGCCGAGGCGGTCCGGGAGGGCCGCCACGACGAGGCGCTCGCGCTGGCGGCGCGGTGGGAGCGGGAGGCGCTGCGGGCGCACGGACCCCGGTCCGAGCAGGTGCTGCACTGGATGGAGGTACGGGCGGACCTGGCGATGTTCGCGGGGGACGCGGAGCGGAGCTGCCGTGGCTGGCTGGCCCTCGCGGGGACCCGGCTGGACGCGGGACAGGCGCCCGGATCCCCGGAGGTGGAGTCGGCCGTGGACCGCGCGCACCATCAGTGGGGCCGTATCGGCGATCCGGCGATGGTCCGCGAACTCGGCGCGGAACTGGCCCGGTTGAGACAGCGCGTGCCCGGCCGCCAGGAGGGCGCGCTGGACCATGTCCAACGGCAGCTGCGCCAGTTGCAGACGCAGGCCTGAGTTCCCGCGGCGCCGCGTCCGCGGGCCCGAGCGCACGGCGTCCCGTCCGCGGGCCGGGGTCCGCGGTGCCGCGATCCGGTTCGAGCGCACGGTCCGGGACCGGGGCGCCGTGGGCCGCGTCCTCGAGGCCGCGGGGCCCGGTCCGGCCGGTTCAGTCCTCGGCCGACAGCGACGCCAGCGCCCCCGACACCAGGGTCCGCACGCCCGGCGCGACCGTGGACAGGTCGGGGGCGAAGTGCGGACTGTGGTTGCTGGGCACGGACTCGAGCCTGGTCATGAGGTCGTCGCCGCCCGGGGCCGCGTTCCAGACGTCGGCCGGGGTGCCGGTCACGAACCAGTAGGAGTAGGGGATCCGGCCCGCCGCGAGCCGCGGGAAGTCCTCGCTGGCCATGGCGGGACCGGGGTCGAAGACCGTTCCGGTGCCGAAGACCTCGCCGTGCACGGAGGCGATCCGGCGGTCGGTGCCGGCGTCGTTGAAGGTCACCGGGAAGTCGTCGCCGACGGTGACCGTGGGCTCGGCCGGGCAGCCGGCCGCCGCGCACTCGCCCGCCGCGACGCGCCGCACGGCGGCGATCATCCGCTCCCGCACGTCCGGCGACTGCGTCCGCAGGTTCAGGGCGATCCGGGCCTCGGACGGGATGATGTTGTGCCGGGTGCCGGCCTCGATCCGCCCCACGGTGAGCACCGCGGACTCCCGGGCCGCGATCTCCCGGCTGACGACCGTCTGGAGCCGCGTCACGATGTACGCGGCCGTCACCACCGGGTCGACGGTCGTCTCGGGCCGCGAACCGTGCCCGCCCCGTCCGTGCACGACGATGTCGAGGTCGGTCGAGGCGGACATGATCAGGCCCGGGGAGTGCGGGTACAGCCCGGCGGGGCCGGGCACCACGTGCTGGGCCAGCAGGACGTCGGCCGCCGGGAAGCGTTCGTGGAGGCCGTCCGCGACCATGCGGGCCGCGCCCCCGCCGGTCTCCTCGGCGGGCTGTCCGACCAGCACCAGCGTGCCGGACCAGGTGTCCCGCCCGGCGGCGAGCGCCCGCGCCGCGCCGGCGAGCCAGGTGACGTGGAGATCGTGACCGCAGGCGTGCATGACCCCGTCGGTCTCCGAGGAGTACGGCAGCCCGGTCTCCTCGGTGACGGGCAGCGCGTCCATGTCGGCGCGCAGCAGGACGGTGGGCCCGTCCCCGTTCCGCAGGACGCCGACGACGCCCGTGCCGCCCACGCCCTCGGTCGTGTCGTACCCGGCCTCGCGCAGCCGGCCGGCGAGGGCGGCGGCCGTACGGTGTTCGCGCAGCGACAGTTCGGGATGCCGGTGCAGGTCCCGGTAGAAGTCCTCCAGGGCGGGGACCGGGAGGTCGGCGGTGAGGTCCAGCGCGGTGCGAGCGGCGGAAGAGGTCACGGGGTCACTGTAGGCGCCGTGTCTTCCCCGTACGGGGATTCGCCGCCGCCGCAGGGCCGCGGGGCGCGGGCGGGGACGCTTCGGCGGGCGGATCGCGCGCGGGCGCGAACAGCCCTGCTCACCGCTGGAGTTCGGTCACGGGCGGGCCGGGCGAACGCCCGCGTGCTCATGTGGGAGCCCGTCACCGGCCCGCGGGGAGTTCCTGGTGTCCGGCCGTGTGGAGGGTGGTGTGTGCCGCGGGGGACCGGTCGGCGGCTCTCGCCGGGCCGACGTTCGCCGCCGTGACCAGCGCGGCGACCGCGATGACGGCGGCGAGGAACCCTCTGGAGTAGCGCGCGGAAATACGTCGGAGCACGGTGACCTCGCAACAACAGCGGCGTATTAAGCATGCTTAATCCGGCGCTTAACGTAGAGGCTCCCGGGCGCGCACCGCAAGAGGGTCCCGGAGTTGGACAGTAGTCAAAAGCCGGACCGGCTCGACTCCGCTTGATGGCATGCTTGTCCCATGGCGGAGCGGGACGACCCTGAGATCATCGGGCGCAGGGTGCAACAGCTGCGTACAGAACGAGGATTGACGCAGAAACAGCTCGCGGAGCCCGTGTACACGCCCGCGTACATCTCCACGGTGGAGGCGGGCCGGGTCCGGGCCTCCGAGCCCGCGCTGCGGCACATAGCCGGCCGGCTCGGGGTCGCGTACGAGGAACTGGCGACCGGACGGCCCGCGCACCTGGCCACCGACCTGCGGCTGCGGCTGACGGACGCGCAGCGCACGCTCTCCACCGGAGAGGCCGAGGTGGCCGCCGGGACGTACGCCGTCCTGCTCGCGGAGGCGGAGGCCCACGGGTTGGTCGCCGAGCAGGCGGCGGCACTCCTCGGACTCGGTGAGTGCGCCCTGGACACCGGGGACCTGGAGACGGCGCAGCGGCGCTTCGAGGAGTCGGAGCAGCGGATGGGGGACGCGCCGCTGACGCAGCGGGTGCCCGCCGTGCGCGGCCGGGCGGTCTCCCACTACCTCGCCGGTGAACTCCGTTACTCCTGCTATCTGTTCGAGTCCACCCTCGACGAGCTCAACCGGACGGGCCTGCACGACCCCGAAGCGCTGCTCCTCCTCTACACCGGGGTCATAGCGCCCTACATGGACATGGGCGCGCACGCCCGTGCCGCCCAGGCCGCCGAGTTCGCGCTCGCCCTCGCGCCGCAGGTCCAGGACCCGGCCTTGGTGGCGCGGATGCACCGGTCGGTGGCGCGGACGATGATCGCCGAGGGGCGGATCGCCGAGGCCGACGTCTCCCTCGCCAAGGCCGCCGAGCTCTACCGGCAGCTCCAGATCCGCACCGAGCTCGCCAACTGCCACTGGATGCGCGGCTACCTGTACGCCCAGAACGGCGAACTGGAGCGCGCGGAGGACGAGTTGCGCGAGGCGCAGACGATGCTCTCGGCGAAGCGGGCCGCGCTCTACACCAGCCAGGTCGCGGTGGAGCTGGCCGACGTGCTGCACCGGCGCGGCAGGTCCGACGAGGCCGGCGAGCTGCTGCGGCAGGTGCTCGGGGACCTGAACTCCGAGCGGGGCGCCATCCACGCGGCCGCCGCGCACCGTCTGCTCGGGATCATCGCGGAGGACGCCCGGGACACCGAGGCGGCGGAGGAGCACTACGTGCGGGCGATGAGCCTGCTGGAGCGGGCCGGCGCGGCGGGCGACCTGGCGGACCTGTGCCGGCTGCTGGGCGATCTGCTGCGGCGCACCGGCCGCGTGGAAGCGGCCCTGGACGCCTACCGCACGGGTCTCGGCCACCGCACCGCCCCGGGCACGACGACCCTCGGCCCGGCCCCGGCCCAGCCGCCCCTCTGAAACCGGACCGTCGCGGCCCGGGGAGCGTCCTTCCGGCTCCGGCCGTCGCTAACCGCCCGAGGTGCCCGTGCCCGAGTCCGGCGATCCCGTGTTCCCGGGCGCCGACGAGGAGGCCGAGGCGCCGGACGAGGGCTTGATCTCGACCACCGCTCCCGGCGCGAGCCGTTCGTACAGCAGCTTGGCGTCGGCCGTGTCCAGGCCGATCCAGCCGTGGGGAGAGCTGTAGACGCCCCCGTCGTGCGGCATGGCGCCGACGTAGTCCTTCGTGCCGTCGGGCCGGTCGAGTTCGATCACCCAGGTGGCCATGAAGGAGTAGGAGTCGTCGAGGCCGATCGTCTTGCCGGAGAACCTCAGGTGGGCCTCCTTCGCGGCGACCGTCGTCCGGACCGTCGGCGTGTATCCGGTCAGGTTGTCGCCGTGGAGGGTCAGCCGGTGACCGTCCACGGAGAGCACGCGCGTGCCCAGGTCGATCGTGGCGTCCGGCGCGGCCGGCGACGGACTCGGGGCGGCGGTGAGGCTCGCGGCCGGCGGGGACTCGTGCCGTGCCCCGCCGCCCAGGCTCACCGCGACGACCAGGGCGAGCGCGCCCGTGACGGAGACACCGGCCACGGCCAGGGCCGTACGGCGGCGGAGCCGGCGGCCCCTCGCGCGGCCGCGGATCTCCGCACCGGTCAGCGCCGGAGGCCTCTCTCCCTCGGTCGCCAACTCGCGCAGCACGGAGGTGAGTTCATCGGACACGGTTGCCCTTCCCCTCCTCCTTGCCCGACGCCCCCGCGAAGCCCGATGGGCGCGCGGAGCCGGCCAGGTCCGCCGAATCCTCCGAGAGCACCCGTGCCAGCGCCGCCCGGCCCCGTGAGAGCCGGGCCTTGACCGTGCCGACGGGGGCACCGGTTTCGGAGGCTACCTGCTCGACGCTCAAGTCGCACAGATGGTGCAGAACGATCGCCATCCGCTGGGCCTCGGGCAACGTGCGCAGCGCGGTCACGAGCGCGGTGCGCTCGGGGCCGGGACCGGGAGCGTGGTCGGCCGGGGGCGTGCGCCGCACCAGCTCCAGCCAGCGGCGCGCCCGGCGCCAGCGGCTCACCGCGAGCCGCGTGGCCACGGTGCGTATCCACGCTTCGGGAGCGCCGTCGGCGAGGAACTCCCGCCGCCGGTCCCAGGCGCGGACGAACGCCTCCTGGACGACGTCCTGCGCCTCGCCGTGGTCCCCCGTGAACGCGTACAGCTGGCCGGTCAGCCGGGGGAACGCGGTCGCGTAGAACACGTCGAACTCTTCCTCGGTCATGCCCCCCGCCCGAATCTCCGAAATTTCTCCGGCCGCGTGCAACCCGGCCGTCCCCACCGTGCGTACAGGTCCCGTGCGTCGCACATCGAAACACACCACAGGGGGATCAGCATGACCACGGGACTGAGGGGCCGCAGAGGCCGGTTGGCCCGCGCCTGGAGCGCGGCGGCCGTGTGCGCGCTCGCGCTCGCCGGCTGTTCGGCGCAGGCGCGGGCCGACGGCGGGGGCGGGTCGGCCGGTGCGGGGGACCGGCCGACCGCCACCGGAACGGCCGGGGCCACGGGCAAGGCCCGGCCGAAGCCCTCCGCCACACCGCCCAAGTCCCTTGCGGGCGCGCGCATCAACATCGCCGACGGGCAGACCGTGGGTGTCGGCATGCCGATCTCGGTGACCTTCGAACGTCCGATACCCGTGGCCGAACGGGCCGACGTGGAAAGGCAGTTGAAGGTGACCGCCGATGTGGAGGGTTCCTGGGGCTGGGTCAAGGACCGTAACCTCCTCGACGGGCAGCGCGTCGACTTCCGGCCCCGCGCGTACTGGAAGCCCGGAACGGCGGTCACCGTCCGGGCCGGGGCCGGGATCACCAGGCATTTCACGGTGGGCCGCTCCTTCGTCGCCACAGTGGATGTCCGTACACACTTCATGACGCTCGAAACGGCCGGATCGTCGCGCCGCGTCCCGATCACCGCGGGCGCGCCGGGCATGGACACCTGGAACGGCACGATGGTCGTCTCCGACAAGGCGTCGAAGATCTTCATGGACTCGAAGACGGTCGGCTACGGCGACCAGTACCACGACTACTACTACTACGCCGTCCACCTCACCACCTCGGGCACCTACGTCCACATGAACCCGAAGGCGAACACCTACGGCGGCCGTCAGAACGTCACGCACGGCTGCGTCGGACTCGCCACCGGCGGTCCCGCGAAGCGGTTCTTCGACGAGGTCATCCCCGGCGACGTCGTCAAGGTCGTCAACTCCCGGGACACGGTCGCCGTCGGCAACGGCTACGGCGACTGGAACCTGGACTGGGACCAGTGGCGGGCGACGAGCGCGCTCGCCTGACGCGCGTCCGCGCGGAGGACCTCCGGCCGGTGCCGTCCGGCCGGGGGCGCCGGGAGGTTCCACGGGGGAGCGGCGCCCCCGCACATCCGAACACCGTTCACATCGCGAGGAGTTGTCCGTTCATGGCAGGTACGAAGAAGTACGCGGCGGCCGCCGTGGCCGCCGTCGCGCTGATCACGGCGCCCACGGCGGCGTACGGCGCCCCGACGGGGAAAGCGGCACCGGCCGCCCGCTCGGCGCACGCCGCCGTCCGCCCGGCGCACGTTCCCGCCCTCCCGGTCGTGAAGACCGCCCCCACGGCCCGGATCGTCGCCCCGGGCGAGCACGTCACGGAGCCCGGCGGCGCCGAGTTCTGGCTGACGGCGGAGGGCAAGCACTGGACGACGCCCGACGACCCCTCCCCCCAGTTCAGGAGCGTGGTCGACGGCAACATCGACCGCGGCACGCCCGGCGTCTCGGCGCAGGTCGAGGGCACCGCCCAAGGACACTTCACGCTCTCCGGCCTGTACTACGGCGGCAAGGGCACCGCCTCGACCGTCACGGTCCGGACCACCGCCGGGACCCTGCACGCCAAGCTCCTGGAGCTCGCGGGCGACCCCGGCTGGGGCGTCTGGTACGTCGGCGCCGACCTGCCCGCCACCGGCGAGGGCCTCACCGTCAAGCACGTCGTCGTCCGCGACACCACGGGCCGGGTCTACTCCCGGCTGGACCTGATCTGAGCGCGTGGGCGCGGGGGTCGGACCGTCCCGTCCCGGCCCCCGCGCCCGCGGTATCGGCGGCTGACCTCGGAAAACGCGCGGCCGGCCGGGCGGAGACCCGCCCGCGGGGGTGTCCGCCCGCGGTGCCCCGTGGTCCTGTGCGATGCCGAGTCGGAGCGGGATCGAGACCATAGGGCCCTACCGCTCGCCGGGACGAGGCCCATACTGGAATCACGATGAGTAGATCCTCCGCGCCCCGGCGCCACCTGCCCACCAGCCCCTTCGCCGCGCCCGTCGTTCCTGTGGCCAAGGAGTTCAGCCTCGGAGACCGCGTCTCCCACGACCAGTACGGCCTGGGCACGATCGTCGGCGTCGAAGAGGGCATCGCGATGCTCGTCGACTTCGGCGCCCGCCAGGTCCGCGTCCTGAGCCCCTACACCCGGATGGACCGGCTCTGACCCGCACCCGCTGACCTCACCGGCCCGCGGCAGCCGTGTCACCGGCTGCCCGGGCCGCGGCGTGCCCGGGAGGTGTCCTCCCTCAGCCCTGGGTCGGGGCGGGCGACTTCCCCGCCAGCACGTCCTTCAGCCGGGTCGTGCCCGCCTGGACCGCCTGCTCGGTGGACTGGTGCTGGGTGCCCGAGAGGCCGCCGTTGGTGAGGGACAGGGCGCTGTCGCCGACCCGCACCGCCGCGAAGTCGAGCGTCAGCGTCTCGGGATCGCCCTCCAGCTCACCGCTCATCGTCACCTGGAGACCCTGGCGGGCGTCCCCCACGTCGGGCAGCTGTGTCTCGGTGACCTGGACGGTCTGCCGGTCGCCCTTGCCGTTGACGGCCGTGAACTGGTCGCAGACGTCCGGCAGCGTCGACAGCCACTTCATCTGGTCGTCCAGGGCGTTCTTCCCGTACGAGGCGACCTCGTAGCGCATCTGGGCGTCGTTGTCGCTGTCGTCGAAGCCGGTGACGGCGCTCGCGCCCACCGGCTTGCCCAGCAGGTCCTCCTTGTACAGGCCGTCCAGCAGCTTCTGGCACTCCTTGGCGTCCCCCTTGTCCGTCACGAAGGCCGACGCGTCGACCTTGCTCTCGAGCAGCGCGTCGTGCCAGGCCGCCACGCCCTTCGACTCGTCCCACTGCGACCCGAGGTCGGAGTTGGTGATCAGCGCCGACCGGGCCTCGGCTTCGGTGAGCACGCGGACGGAGGCGGAGGGCGAGGGTGACGCGGCTCCGGGCTCCTCGGCCACGGGAGAGGCGGGGACGGTGGAGGCGGGGGACGCGGAGGAGTCGGTACGGGCGGCACCGCCGTCGCCTCCGCCGTTCGAGCAGGCGGCCGTCGAGAGCAGCGTCCCCGCGGTCAGGGCGGACGCGAGGAGACAGGACGGACGGATCATGCGAGGGCCTCCCGAGGACGGTCCCGAGGTCGGGCTGTGTCCCTCCACGCCACCACCGGCCCCGGTCCCCCACCAGCGCACCGGGCCGTCCGGGTGAGTGCGGCGCGCGGACGCCACCGGCCGGTACCGGGTGTCCCGGCCGGTACCGGCCGGGATCTGCCAGAGTGGAAGGTGATGCACGCGCTCCAGGGAAGCACCATGAGCCCCACCGACCGGGTCGAAGACGACGACTACCCCGCCTACACGATGGGTCGTGCCGCCGAGCTGATCGGCGCCACCCCCGCGTTCCTGCGGGCCGTGGGGGAGGCCGGGCTGATCACTCCGCTCCGCTCGGAGGGCGGCCACCGCCGCTACTCCCGCAACCAGCTGAGGGCCGCGGCCCGCGCCCGGGACCTCGTCGACCAGGGCACGCCCGTCGAGGCCGCTTGCAGAATCGTCACGCTGGAGGACTGCCTCGACGAGGCTCTGCGGATCAACGCCGAGCTGCGCGGATCGACACCGCGGGGCGCGTGAACGGGCTGTCGGAATCCCGCCGGGAGCGTTTCCCGGCGGCCCCGGATATCTGCACCGGCCGGTGCAGAATTCGATGCACGGTCCCGTGAGTTTTCAGATATTCCCCGAACCGGGGTGAGATAACGTGCCCGCTTCGGTACGCTCAGCGTGCTACTGTCGATTTCAGTTGCAGTTGTGGTTCCCAAAGTTTTTTTCCGGTGCATTCCGGTTGGGGCTTCATTGCGGCGACGCAGGTCCACGAGGTGTGGACCTTCGAGCTCAGCCCCGAAGGAGATTCGACATGGCTACTGGCACCGTGAAGTGGTTCAACTCGGAAAAGGGATTCGGCTTCATCGAGCAGGACGGCGGCGGCGCCGACGTCTTCGCTCACTACTCCAACATCGCCGCCTCTGGCTTCCGTGAGCTCCAGGAGGGCCAGAAGGTGACCTTCGACGTCACGCAGGGCCAGAAGGGCCCGCAGGCGGAGAACATCGTCCCCTCCTGATTCGGGGACACCGGTCGGCCGGTGCCCGCACCGCAAGGTGCGGGCGCCGGCCATCCGCTTTTTCGCGGTCATTGAAATTGCGATGAATTTTCGGTGACCATTCCCGTTTTCGATGAGAGTAAACCCGGATCATCGGTTCGATCGCTCCGAACGGATCGATCGAACAGGCGGCTACGGGCGGGCGCCGTCGGCGAATCGGATGGCACCCGCCGGCGGAACGGTCCTCGTCACCGGACCGCCAGGACCGCGCGTACGGTCTTGCCGCCGAATCCGGTATTGACGATCTCCAGACTGTGGGCGAGCTCCTGGACCATGGCCAGGCCCCGGCCGCTTTCCGATTCCGCGTCCAGCACGCCGATCCGCGGTCGTCCGGGACTGTCGTCGTGGACCTCGACCGTCACCCGCCCGTGCCCCAGTTGCAGCCGCAGCCGGCAGTTGCTGCGGCCGTACCGCACGGCGTTGGCGACGAGTTCGGAGGCGATCAGTGTCGCGTCGTCCACCTGGTCCGCGGACGGCGGCGCGAGCCGTGGCCGTGGCCGGGTCAGGAACGCCGTCGTCAGCTTGCGGGCCCTGCCCGCCGAGACGGCCGTACGCGGCAGTGTGTACTCCACGCGGGCGGTCGGTCGGACGGTGCGCTGGTGCGCACGCATGACTGACACCTCTCTTCCCCCTCCCAGGACGACCGGCACCCGGCCGACGGCTCCGTCCCCGCCGGCCGGGACCCCGCGCCACACGGTGCGCGGCAGGTCCTGCCCCCGGGTGATGCCCCACCCGGACGGTCCGCAACCAACTGCCTGCGTCACAAAGCCGCCACGGGATCTTCGAGGGCCGCCGACGGACCGTCAGCGCCCGGAGTCCAGGAGGTGGAAGTCGTCGTAGTCGAAGCCGGGCGCCACCACGCAGCTGACCAGAACCTCCTCGTCGCCGGCCGGCCGGGCGGACTGCCAGACGCCGCCGGGGACGAGGACCTGGGGGCGCTCCCCGGCCTCGACCCGGGGGCCCAGGCGCACCACCTGCGGGGTGGACTGGGGGCTGGTCCCGTCACCGCCGAGCAGGACGTCGAGGGGGCCGCCGCGGTGCCACAGCCAGAGTTCGTCCGAGCGGACGGTGTGCCAGGCGGAGGTGTCACCGGGGGTGAGCAGGAAGTAGATGGCGGAGGCGGCGGCGCGGGGGCCGGGGTAGCCGTCGGGCAGGAAGGCCTGCGGCGCCGTCCAGGTCTCGACGAACCAGCCGCCCTCCGGGTGGGGGCTCATGCCCAGGGCGGCGGCCAGGGCCGGGATCCCGGTCTCAGGAGAAGTCATCCCCTGCCTGTATCACGCGGCCGAAAGCGGGTTCAACCCATTCCGGACGGACACGCTCGTACGTCTGGCAGGGAGCGGTCAGGGGCGCACCCCCGCGCGGAAGGCCGCGGGGTCCGCCTCCGGCGCGGCGGGCGGACGGGTGCGCGACCGTCAGGCCGGATAGGCGTGCGTCTGGGCCGCCTTCACCGTGGCCCAGACGGAAGAACCCGGACGCAGGCCGAGTTCCGCCGTCGCGACCGTCGTCAGGTCGGCGGCGAGCGGGAGTTCGCCGGTGAGGTCCACCCGGATCTGGTCCCCGTGCGTCTCCAGGCCCGCGACGCGGCACTGCCACAGGTTGCGGGCGCTGGAACCGCTGGGACGGTCGCGGTGGAGCGTGACGGCGCCCGGCGGGAACGCCACGAAGACGGGCCCGTCGAGCCGCTCGGTCGTGGTGATCGCCGGACCCGCCTCCAGCCGTACCGTGTGGCCCTCGGCCTCGCCCCGGTAGAGGTTGAGCCCGACGAGCTGGGCGATGTAGTCGGTGCGTGGCCCGCGGGCGATGTCGGAGGGGCCGCCCTCCTGGACGACCCGGCCGTCCTCGACGACCACGAGCCGGTCGGCCAGCACCATCGCGTCCAGCGGGTCGTGCGTCACGAGGACGGCGACGGCCTCGAAGTCGGCCAGGTGGTGCCGGAGTTGTGCCCGCACGTCCAGCCGCGTCCGGGCGTCGAGCGCGGCGAGCGGTTCGTCGAGCAGCAGCAGCCGGGGACGAGTGGCGAGGGCGCGGGCGACGGCGACCCGCTGCGCCTGTCCGCCGGAGAGCCGGCGCGGTCTGGTCCCGGCGAACTCGGCGAGGCCCATGCGCTCCAGCCACGCGGCGGCCTGGGTCCGGGCCTCCGCCTTGGGCACGCCCCGGCAGCGCGGCCCGAAGGCGATGTTGTCGAGCGCGGACAGGTGCGGGAAGAGCAGGTAGTCCTGGAAGACGACGCCGACGGGGCGGGACTCCGGCGGTGTACGGTCCAGCCGGACGCCGTCCAGCCACAGCCGGCCGCCCTCGGACAGCGGGGTGAGTCCGGCCAGCGCGCGCAGCGCGGTCGTCTTGCCCGCGCCGTTCGGTCCGAGCAGCGCGACGACGTCACCGGGGGCGGCGGACAGTTCGACGTCGAGGCGGAACGAGCCGCGCCGGACGACGAGACGGGCGTCGAGGCCCTTGCCGGACGGCGCGGCCGTCACCGGGTCCGTCTCGGTCATGACGCGATCACCTCGTTCTCGTCCGGACGGTCCGCCGTCCCCGTCCGGACGTCGTCCGCCGTCCTCGTACGTGTGCCGTTCATGAGGCCGCCGTCATCCAGCGGTCCCGCAGCCCGGCGAGGACCGCGACCGACACCAGGAGCAGGACCAGGCTCAGGGCGATCGCGGCGTCGGAGTCGTTCTGCAGGGCCAGGTAGACGGCCAGCGGCATGGTCTGGGTGCGGCCCGGGAAGTTGCCCGCGAAGGTGATCGTCGCGCCGAACTCGCCGAGGGCGCGGGCCCAGGCCAGGACGGAACCGGCGGCGATGCCCGGCGCGATCAGGGGCAGGGTGACCCGGCGGAACGCGGTGAAGCGGGAGGCGCCGAGGGTCATGGCGGCCTCCTCGTACCGCGGGTCGGCCGCCCGCAGGGTGCCTTCCACGCTGATCACCAGGAAGGGCATGGCGACGAATGCCTCGGCCACGACCACCCCGGCCGTCGTGAAGGGCAGCGTGATCCCGAACCACGAGTCGAGCAGCCTGCCCACGACGCCGTTGCGGCCGAGGGCCAGCAGCAGCGCGACACCGCCGACCACCGGGGGCAGTACGAGGGGCAGCGTGACCAGGGCCCGGACGAGTCCCCGGCCGGGGAACTCCGTGCGCGCCAGCAGCCAGGCGAGCGGCACCCCGAGCACCAGGCTCACCGCGGTGGCCGCCGTGGCCGAGAACAGGGACAGCCGGAGGGCCTGCCAGACCTCGGGCTTGGCCAGCTGTTCCGACAGGCTGCCCCAGGGCGCCCGCACGAGCAGTGCGACCAGCGGCAGCAGCAGGAACACCAGCCCGACGAGGGCGGGCAGCAGCAGGGGGAGCGGCGCCCCGCCCCGCATCCGGCCCGGTGTCCGCCCGCGCCCGCGCCGCGGCCCACCCGTGAGGGTGTCGGCCGGGGCGTCGGAGATGTCGGGCGGGGTCACGGGATCACTCATGGCTTCAGGAGACGGGGTTCGGGGCGTCCGCTTCAAGGGGCGGGCCGTACGGGACGCGGACCTGCCCGGACGGTGGGTGTCAGGACGTCAGGACGCGGGCTTCAGGAAGCCGGCGTCCGTCAGCACCTTCTGGCCCTCCGGGGACCGCACCAGGGCGATGAACGCCTTGGCCGCGGCCGTGTTGTGCGCGTCCTTGAGCAGGGCGATCGGGTAGTCGTTGACGGCCTGGGCGGACTCGGGGAACTCCACGCCCTCCACCTTGTCACCCGCGGCCTTCACGTCGGTCTTGTACACGACCGCCGCGTCGGCCTCCTTCAGCTCCACCTTGGTCAGGGCGCTCTTGACGTCCTGCTCGTAGGAGACGGGGGTGAGCTTCAGCCTGCTCGCGTCCAGCGCCTTCTGCGCGGCGGCGCCGCACGGCACGGTCTTGTCGCACAGGACGACCTTGAGGCCGGACCTGGTGAGGTCCTTCAGGGAGGCGATCTTGTCCGGGTTGCCGGGCAGGGTGGCGATCTCCAGCTGGTTGCGCACGAAGGTGGAGGGGGCGGTCGCCGCGTCGCCCTTGTCGGTCACGATGGCCATCGTCTTCGGGCTGGCCGCGGCGAAGACGTCGGCCGGGGCCCCGCCCGTGACGCTCGCGGCGAGGCTGTCGCTGCCGCCGAAGCTGAAGGTCACCTCGGTGCCCGGGTGGGCCTTCTCGAACTGCTCGCCGAGGGCCGTGAAGCTCTCCTTCAGGGAGGCGGCGGCGAACACGGTCACCGTGCCGGAGAGCTTCGGGGAGGAGGACGTGGACGACTTCGCCGCGTCCGAGGAGTCGGACGTGTCGTCCGAGGAGGAACAGGCGCTCAGGGCCAGCAGCGCGGCCACACCGGCGCCGGCCACCTGAAGGGTCCGGGTGGTGCGGCGGGTCCGGCGCGCGGATCGGGTCGTCACGGATCTACTCCCTCGAAGACTCTGAGGCTCGCTGAAGCCTCCGTCGTGAGCATCGGTCCCGGGCTCACGTTCTGCCATTGCCTGATCATACTTCCGCATATGCGAGCTGTAAGTCCTCTGTCGCATCGCATGAGCTGTGCCCAAGGGCGTCGGATGTACGCATGTGCGTTTGACCCGGGACGCCCGCGGGGTACGGTCCACCGGGAGGTGCTGTCCAGTGAGCCAGTCCCTGACACAGCCGACGCCGCCGGCTCCCCCGCTCGCGGAACTCGCGTTGACCGGTGATCTCGCCCGGCCCGCCCTGCTCACCGTGCCCGACCTGCTCGCCTGGCCCCAGCACCGGGCGCGGGTCGCCTTCGAGTGCGCCACGAGCGGGGTGCGGCACCACGGATTCGAGGGCCCGCTGCTGTACGACGTGCTGAGGGACGCCGGTCCCCGCTTCGATCCGTCCCGCCGCAAGGACCGGCTGCGCTTCCTCGTCGTGGTGGCGGGCGCGGACGGCCACCACGCGCTGCTCACCTGGGCCGAGATCGACCCCGACTTCGCGGACGCCCCGGTGCTGCTCGCGGTCGGCATCGACGGCACCCCGCTGGACCGGGCCGGCCCACAGCTCGTCCTCCCCCAGGACCGCTGCGGGGCCCGGCACATCAGCGGGATCGACACCATCAGGGTGGACGGCCGTCACCCGTCCCGGCCGGACGCGGTCACCGGCTGACCGTCCGCGCCCGGCGGCCGCTCAGACGCGGTCGATGTGCACGCTGGTCGACTTGACCCTGGCCGTGGCCTCCACGCCGACCTCCAGGCCCAGTTCCTCCACGGCCTCCCGGGTCAGCAGGGAGACCAGCCGGTGGGGTCCCGCCTGGATCTCCACCTGGGCCGCCACGTCGCCGAGTTTGACGGCGGTGACGATGCCGGGGAAGGAGTTGCGGACGGAGGTGTAGGACGTGACGCCCTCCTCGTCACCGGCTCCGGCCAGCTCCACCGAGAACGCGGCGAGGTCGCGGCCCTCGATGAGGCGCCGTCCGCTCTCGTCCCGGTGCGTGGCCACCCGCCCGGCGTCCGCCCAGCGGCGGGCGGTGTCGGGGCTCACGCCGAGGAGCCGGGCGGCCTGGCCGATGGTGTAGGACTGCATGGGCGCGACGATAGGCAGGTGGTTCTCGCCCCTGCAAGCCGCGCCCCGGGCGCGGCGCGGCTCGCCCCGGGGCGCGGTGGAGGGGTCCTGCCCGGGTCCGCCGCCGGTGTCAGAGGAGCGACGCCGATCCCACGTACTCCACCCTGATGTGCTTCGCCCAGAACGGGCCGAGCTCCTTCTTGAGGACGAGGTCGGCCTTGGCCGGGTCGTCGACGCCGAAGAACACGAAGCCCCTGGGGTCCGGGCCCACCTCCCGCAGGTCGAACTGACCGTCCCAGCGGTCCATGCGGTCGCCGGTCCGCTCGACCAGGGCTTCGAGCCGGCGCGCGGTGACGTCGGTGTCGTGCAGCCGCACCCGTATCCCCTTCTCCGCATGGGCGCAGACGTCCGCGTCGAACGCCTTGGAGGGGATGCGGTACACGTGAGCCGTTCGCGGGTCGTCGTCGCCGGCCAGACCGGTGAAGACACGTGCGTAGCGTGTCCCGCCCCTTTTCTCGACGTAGCGCAGCAGTCGGTCCAGCGAGAGTTCCGGGTCGGTCGGGCTGCTCGTCGGCCGGGTGCCGACGCACACGGTCACGCGCTCCGCGACCCGGCTCTCGTCACCTACCGCACCGGCGCTCGACCCCTGGACCGCGACGAGCGCCGCGGCACTCGCCGCCACGACGCCGGCCGTCTCCCTGATCCTGCTCCGTCTTTTCATCAAACCCTCCCCGTCCGCCGTACCGTACCGTCGGTACGCGGACGCGCGAACGGGCGGATACGTTCAGCGGCCGCGGCTCCCCGAGGCCGCGTAGGCGCGGAGGAAGAGCGCCTCGACATGGGCCATGTGCTCGATCTCGGACGGATCCACGCTCTCGTTCGGCGCGTGGATGAGGCACTTGGGCTCCTCCACGCCCATGAGGACGATCTCGGCGCGGGGATAGGTCCCGGCGAGGACGTTGCACAGCGGGATGGAGCCGCCCTGACCGAGGAAGGCCAGGGGCTTGCCGTAGACCTCTTCCACGGCGCGGCCGAGCGCGGCGTAGGCGGGCCCGTCGGTGGCCGCCCGGAAAGGGGCGCCGGCGCTCTCGTCCTCCACGCTCACCCGCACCCCCCAGGGCGCGGCCCCGGTGAGGTGCCGGGTGAGCGCCGCGCGGGCCGCCGCCGGGTCCGTGCTGGGCGGGATGCGCAGGCTGACCCGGGCCCGGGCGGTGGGCGGTACGGCGGCGGCGGAGCCGACCACCGGGGGGCAGTCGACGCCGAGGACGGTGACGGCGGGGCGGGCCCACAGCCGGTCGGCGACCGTGCCGGTCCCGGTGAGCCCCACGCCGTCCAGCACTCCGGCGTCAGCGCGGAACCGCTCCTCGTCGTAGTCGACGCCCTCCCACGTGCCCTCGCAGTCGAGTCCCTCGACCCGGGTGGCGCCGGTGGCCGGGTCGCGCAGGGTGGAGAGCAGTTGGATCAGCGCGGCGAGCGCGTCCGGGGCGGGGCCGCCGAACATGCCCGAGTGGATCTCTCCGGCCAGTGTCCCGACGGTGACGACGACGTTGACGAGGCCGCGCAGGGTGATGGTGGCGGTGCCCGTGCCGACCTCCGCGTTGCCGGTGTCGCACACCAGCAGGGCGTCGGCGAGGAACTGCTCCGGGTGCTGGGCGACGTAGCTCTCCAGGCCGCCCGTGCCCTGCTCCTCCGAGCCCTCGGCGACGAACTTCAGGCCGACCGGGATGTCGTCGCCGAGCGCGCGCAGGGCGGTCAGGTGCATCACGATGTTGCCCTTGCAGTCCGCGGTGCCCCGGCCGTACCAGCGGCCGTCGCGTTCGGTGAGGGCGAAGGGCGGTGTGGTCCAGGCGTCGTCGTCCAGGGGCGGCTGTACGTCGTAGTGGCAGTACAGCAGGACGGTGGGGGCGCCGGGAGGGGGCGGGCGGTGGCCGATGACCGCGTGGCTCCCGTCGGGCGTCTCGGCGAGGTGGACGTCGTGGAGCCCGGCCTCGGTGAAGGCGTCCGCCACCCACTGCGCGGCGCGCCGGCACTCCTCGGGAGGGTACTGGCGCGGGTCGGCGACGGAGGGGATGGCGACCAGTTCGGCCAGGTCGGTCCTGGCCCGGCCCATCAACCCGGCGATCGTCGCGGCGAGTTCGGACATGGTCAGCGCCTCACCGTGTCGTCGGTCTTCAGGTCGTCGAGCCGGTCCTGGATCTTGTCCAGCTTGTCCGGGCAGTAGATCTCGATGATCGTGGCCTCCGCCCGGAGTGCCCTGCCGTCGCCGATGACGGGCCGCTGCCCGACGAACGCGGCGCCGTTGGACACGTTGATCTTCCACAGTGCCGACTTCAGGGCGCTGGCCGGATCGTCACAGACCAGGCCGCCGTCGGTGCCCAGAACACTCGCGATCAACTCCGTGTCGGGGCGTGGGAGTCCGGCCTCCACGGCGGCGTCGGCGAGCTGGTTGGCCTTGCTCACGGCCTTGTTGTTCGTCGTGATGGCCTTGTAGCGCACGAGGCCGGCCACGACGAGGCCCAGCAGCACGATGATCGCGCCGTAGTAGATCCACTTGTGCTCGGACGCGAACCGGGTGGGACTCATGCCCCCTCCTCCTCGCGAGCGGCTTCCAACTGCCAGCTGGGCTTGCGGAACTTCAGGAACGCCCAGGGGATCAGCAGACCGAGGGCGCCGAGACCGCAGCCGATGATGACGACGTACAGCAGGACGCTGTTGCTGCCGAACTGGGACGGCGGCACGAAGCCGATGACCATGGCCGCGGCCGAGGCCAGGAAGCCGACCACGCACACCAGGGTGAGCGCCGGGACGCGGTAGCCGCGCGGGTGGTCGGGCTGGTTCTTCCGCAGCTTGACCGCCGCGACGAACATCAGCAGGTAGACGATGAGGTACACCTGCGTGGTGATCGTCGAGAAGATCCAGTACACGTTGGAGACGTTCGGGATGAACGCGTAGCCCAGCGCGATCACCGTGGTCACGATGCCCTGGGTCACCAGGATGTTCTGCTGGATGCCGAAGCGGTTCAACTGCTGGAGGTACGGCGGCAGGTAGCCCTCGCTGCGGGAGATCTCCAGCAGACCCTTGGAGGGTCCGGCGAGCCAGGTCAGCATGCCGGCCAGGGACGCGGAGATCAGCATCACCGCCGCGATGGGGGTCATCCAGCCGATGTCGAAGTACGAGAAGAACGCGTCGAACGCCTGCATGACACCGGCGGTCAGGCTGGTCTGGTCGGCGGGCACCACCCAGCTGATGGCCAGCGCGGGCAGGATGAAGATCAGCAGCACCAGGCCCATCGCCAGGAACATCGACTTCGGGTATTCCTTCGCCGGGTCCTTCAGCGAGGACACGTGGACGGCGTTCATCTCCATGCCGGAGTACGACAGGAAGTTGTTGACGATCAGGACGAGGCTGGCCAGGCCCGTCCAGGCCGGGAACAGATGACTGGCCGTCATGGGCGCCGCCGAGGGGTTGCCCTGGGCCAGGAAGACCATGCCGAGCACGACGAGGAGCGTGCCGGGCACCAGGGTGCCGATGACCAGGCCCCAACTGGACAGTCCCGCCAGGGCCTTGGTGCCGCGTGAGGAGACCCAGACGCCGGTCCAGTACAGGACCACGATGACGATCGCGGTGTAGAGGCCGCTGGAGGCGAGGGCCGGGTCGATGATGTACGCGATGGTGCTCGCGACGAAGGCCAGCAGGCTCGGGTAGTAGAAGATCGTCATCGCGAACTGGCACCACACGGCGAGGAATCCGAGCGGCTTGGACAGTCCCTCGCTCACCCAGCGGTAGACGCCGCCGTTCCAGCCCGAGGCCAGCTCCGCCGAGACCAGGGCGGTCGGCAGCAGGAACACGATCGCCGGGACCAGGTAGAGGAACACGCAGGCCAGCCCGTACACCGCCATCGTGGGGGCGGCCCGCAGGCTCGCGACCGAGGCGGTCGTCATGAGCGCCAGCGTCAGCCAGGTGAGTCTGGGTGCCGCCGGGACCGTGGCCGACGTGGCCCGCGCCGACTGCCGTGGCGCGTCCGCGGGCATGTCCATCGAGCTCATCGGACCCCTCCTTGTTCACGCGTCGGAAGCGATGGGGCCAGCCTCCACGCGAGTGATCGTGGACGCGCGGCGGGTGACCCGTCCGGGTGAGCTCCCACCACCGCCGGGCCCCGGCACTTGACACCTCACGCAGCCACCCACCGATCCCACCCGCCCCTCTTCGCCCACCTGCCGTGGCGGGGGTTCCGGAAACCCCTGGCACACTTCGCCCGACCGGGACAACCGGAGATCTCCCCGGGTCCGGCGCCCCGGCCCGGGGCGGAGACCGGTTCCCGCTGGCTCCCGGCCCCCTTTCCCCGGCCGGGGCGGACGGCCGCGAGGGACTTCTCCAGGACCGGCGCCGCCCGTCCCCGGCCGGGAACGGGCAGGGGCTCCGCCGGTGCCCGTCCCGGTCCGGCCGCCCGGGGCGGGCCCTGGACCCGGGGCACCGCCGGCCCCGGCCGGGACCCGGGGCCTGGTTCCCCGCCGGTGAGGTGCTCTCACTCGTTCGGCCCGCTTCGCTCGCCCCCTGGACGGGGGCTCCGCAGGCTGGTGACGGGCCGCGCGCATCCCGGGCGGGCAGCGGGTCACGCGGCGAGGGGAGGCGGCCCATGGGACCGGACACCAGGCCGGACACCGAAGCCGCCCCGGACGAAGTCACCGCGTTCCTGGCCCGGTTGACCGGGCTGCTGCTGCGGTCCAGCGGCGAGGGCGCCGCCCTCGTCGAACGCACCGTCCGGCACACCGCCCGTGCGCTGGGTGCCGACGCCACCGTCCTGCTCGTACCGGACGGCGCGACGCTGACCGTCAGCACCCGCGGCGACTCCCGGACGGTGACCCTGCGCGGGGTCCCCGAGGTCTTCCGGCTCGATCAGGTCGTCGCGCTGAAGCCGCTCGTCCGGGACGTACGGGCGGGACGGACCGGTGTGGCCGAGGCGGACCGCCGGCTGGCCGCGATCGAGACGTCCCGGCCGCCCTACCCGTGGTGGCTCAAGCTGCTCGGCGTCGTCCTGTTCACCCTGGGCTTCGCGCCGCTCATGCAGTCCACGTGGTACGAGGTGGCCGCCACCGCCGTCCTCGGCACCGTCGCCGCCGTCCTGGCCGTCACGGCGGACCGGTTCCCCCGGTACGCCCCGGTGCTCCCGCTGGTCGTCTCGACGGCCGTCTCCGTGATCACCGTCGAGGTGTTCGCCCGCGACACCTCGCACGGCGGTCCCGTGCTGCTGATGCTGCCCGCGCTCTTCTACTTCGTCCCCGGCGACTACCTGAGCGCCGCCGCGGCCGAACTCGCCGCCGGTTTCATCACCACCGGCGCGATCCGGCTCGTCTACGCCGCCTTCCTCCTCGTGCAGCTCTACGTCGGCGTCCTGCTGGGCCTGTACCTCACCGGCACCTCCACCCGCGCCCTCTTCGACGTCGCCGCCGCGTCCGACCTGCCGCGCTGGGCGCTCTTCCTGGGCTGGATCGTCTTCACGGTCGGCACCCTGCTCGCCTTCGCCATCCCCTTCCGGCTGCTGCCGTCCCTGCTCGTGCTGGTGTACGTCACCGTGGGCGTGCAGTCCCTGGCGACCAAGGCGATCGGCGAGACGGGCGGGACGTTCGTCGCCGCCGCGGTCCTGGCCGCCGCCGCGACCCGGCTGAGCCTGCGCCCGGACCGGCCGCCCCGGCTCGTGCTGCTCCTGCCCGGCTTCTTCACCCTCACCGTCGGCTCCCTCGGCATGCGGGGACTGACCACCCTGGCCGGCGGCTACGTCATCGAGGGCTTCCGCGACCTGCTGAAACTCGTCACGATCGTCACCGCCATCGCCGTCGGCCTGGTCCTCGGAGCGGTACTCGCCCAGCCGGCGGACGCCGAGCGCCGAGGCGCGGCACCGCTCCGCCGAACGTGAACCGCCGGTCAGCGGTGGCCGGTCGGGGGGCGTGCCAACACCGGCCGACTGCGCGCCGGCACCGGCCGTGTCCCGGCACGAGGTGACGCGGGCTCACATGCGCAGCAGCCGCTGGGTGATCTCGCTGTACTGCCGCAGCGCGTGACGCAGTTCCTCGCCCTGGGTCTTCGGGTCCTGGCCGTGCCAGCCCGCGTGGAGGTCGTGCCGGCGTTCCGTGAGGGCGCTCATGATCTGGGCCGCGGCCTCGTCGAACGCGGTCTCGGCCTCTTCCAGCGCCTCGAGCGGGCTGTGCGCGAACGTGTTGAGGGCGTGGTGGAGCCGTTGCGTGATGTCGGCCCGCTCATCGGCCGCGAGCAGCGGCTCAGGGCCCGGCGCTCGGCGTCCGGCCGAACCGGGCTGCTTGTCCGGGGGCTGCTGGGCGCGTGACTGGTCGTACATCATGGTGTGCCGCTTCCTGTACGTCGTACCGGCCGGGCGCGCAGGGTGATCCAGTGGCGACGACCGGTGGTGCCGACCGGTGGTGTCGATCGGGCGGGGCGCTCCGGAAGGGCGTCACCGTGGTTGTCACGGCCGCGACGGTCACCGGAGGAACGGGCTGTACGCCGTCTGTCAGTCAACGCTGGGCGACCCCCCGTGTCAACGCGATCCCCGACCGGGTCGCGGACGCACCACCCGCGTGTGCCGATCGGGGGCGGCGGTCCCGATCGGGCGGCACCGCCGGTCCGGCCGTGGGCAAGGTCAGCCCGTGCCGGCTCCGTCCGGTGCCGCTTGTGCGGCGCGGCGGTACTCGGCGTTGATGCGCTGAGCTTCTTCGAGCTGGTCCTCGAGGATGACGATGCGGCAAGCGGCCTCGATAGGGGTCCCCCGGTCGACGAGTTCCCGCGCGCGGGCGGCGATCCTCAGCTGGTAACGGGAATAGCGACGGTGGCCGCCCTCCGAGCGGAGCGGAGTGATCAGACGGGCCTCACCGATGGCCCGGAGGAAACCGGGCGTCGTGCCGAGCATCTCGGCGGCCCTGCCCATCGTGTACGCGGGATAGTCGTCGTCGTCGAGACGACCAGTGAGTGGAGTGTCTGCTGTCATTTCACCTCGTTGTGGCACGCGTCGAGGGGCCCCGATGCCGTACGGCACCAGGGCCCCGAGGGAATTGAACACCATCTGCCGGCTCTACTGCGGAGCCGACCTTCTGTTTCCGCTACCGGGCCCGGGTGACGGGCGGGTGAGCGGGGATCGCGTATGCGTGACCTGGAACCACCTTCCATTCCGGGCTCTTGCCTCACCCGGACCGGGATGCGTCGCGGTCCGGGCGATCCTGATGGCGTCTGCTTCCTCGGTCCTTCCTCTGGATCCAACGCTTGCCGAGCCGGTGTCGAAGTGCGCCGGAACGGCGATGTCTACAGAAGAAACCCTAGCTACACCACCGGTTGATGTCTACCGTGGCGAAGTTAGATTTAGCCTGTTCGAGGCGTATGGATTCTGTGCCACGCACGCCCGGAGGGGCGCTGAACGGGGACCGGCGGAACGTACCGGGCCGCGATCGAGGACGTCAGCGCCTGGACCGTGGGCGACTTCGGGGGCTCGGACCGGTGACACACGACGAGGGCCCCGCCGACCTGTGCCGGCGGGGCCCTCGTGGTGTCCTGACGTACGCGGACGTCCTCAGAGCCCGAGCGGGGCGGGGCCGCCGAGCAGAGACGAGGCGTTCTGGAGCGGGGTGAGCGCGCGCGGGGGTGCGGCCGCCTCCGAGGTGCGGCAGGTGAAGCCGAGCCGGACCATGGCCCGGGTCACTTCCCCGCTCGTGAAGTCACGGCGGTCCTGGCGGGTGATGACCTCGCCGACCTGCTTGACGGGATAGCGGCAGCGGCCGATGATCACGGACTCGCCCGTGACCGGCTCGGGCTTGATCCCCTTCATCGACTCCAGCACTCCACTTCTGGAGAGGTCGAAGGGGAAGCGGGCGATGACACAGCGCATGGAGCCTCACAAGTGGCGGGAGAGCGCCGGTCGGGGCCGGCGCCGAACGGCGGGGGACGGCGGGACGCTCAGAAGGAGAGGGCGAGAGCGCCCTGGGCGCGGCGGAGGTCGAGGACATCGCGTACGCGGACGCGGTCCGTGTAGGCGGAGCCGTCGCGGACGACGGCGAGCTGGGCCTCGGTGACCGAGTCCGTGTGCTGGTCGTCCTCGTCGCACACGAGGAGACACCCGACACGGGCGCTCGCCATCAGGGCCAGGGCCACCTCGACAGTCATGTCGTCCCGCACCTGCGGTCCGGACGGGTCTCCCGGGTCGACGAGGGCGGCCGGTGCGGGGCCCACGGAACACGGCCGCATCTGGACGAGCGTCAAAGGGTGCCTCCTGAGGGGTGGTTGTGGCACGGAGCGTGGCTGTCGGTGCTCGGCCCCGCTCGCCGTCGCTGGTGGGAGGGGGCCGGAGGCCGAGCCGCCGGGCAGGGTCCCGGTCCTCGCCCGGCCCACGACCGCCGTTGGGTTCCGGACTACTGCTGGGCGGAGCGGCGTGCGGCGGTACCGGTGGACCGGCCCTGGCCGGAGCGGCCGCGCCGGCCCCGGGAGGCGGCGGAGGTGCCACGGCGGGGACGATCCGTCACCGGCGCGCGGATGACGACCGGCACGCCCGAGGGAGCCTGGGCGCCCGTGATGCGGCTCAGCTCTTCCTCGCCCGAACGCACCTGACTGGTCCGCGGGCTGATGCCCGCGGCGGCCATCAGCCGGCTCATGTCCCGGCGCTGGTTGGGTGTCACCAGTGTCACGACACTGCCGGACTCGCCCGCACGGGCCGTACGGCCGCCGCGGTGCAGATAGTCCTTGGGGTCGCTCGGGGGGTCGACGTTGACCACGAGATCCAGCTGGTCGACATGGATGCCGCGCGCCGCGACATTGGTCGCCACCAGGACCGTCACATGCCCGGTCTTGAACTGCTCCAGGGTCCGCGTGCGCTGCGGCTGGGACTTGCCGCCGTGCAGGGGCGCGGCGCGCACCCCGCTGTTCAGCAGGTGCTCGGTCAGCCGGTCCACCGCGTGCTTGGTGTCCAAGAACATGATCACCCGGCCGTCGCGTGCCGCGATCTCGATGGTCGTCCGGTGCTTGTCCGCGGCGTGGACGTGGAGCACGTGGTGCTCCATCGTCGTGACCGCGCCCGCGGACGCGTCGACCGAGTGGACCACCGGGTCGACCAGGTAGCGGCGGACCAGCAGATCGATATTGCGGTCCAGGGTGGCGGAGAAGAGCATCCGCTGCCCCTCCGGACACACCTGGTCGAGCAGCGCCGTGACCTGCGGCATGAAACCCATGTCGGCCATCTGGTCGGCTTCGTCGAGGACGGTGACGGCGACCTGGTCCAGTCGGCAGTCGCCCCGCTCGATGAGGTCCTTGAGCCGTCCCGGAGTCGCGACGACGACTTCCACCCCGCCGCGCAGGGCACCGGCCTGCCGGCCGATCGACATGCCGCCGACGACGGTCGTCATCCGCAGCCGCAGGGAACGGGCGTACGGGGTGAGCGCGTCGGTGACCTGCTGGGCCAGTTCCCGGGTCGGCACGAGGACCAGGGCCAGCGGCTGCCGGGGCTCGGCGCGCCGCCCGGCGGTACGGGCCAGCAGCGCGAGGCCGAAGGCCAGGGTCTTGCCCGAGCCGGTACGACCCCGGCCGAGTACGTCACGGCCCGCCAGGGTGTTCGGCAGGGTCGCCCCTTGGATCGGGAAGGGGACGGACAGGCCTTCGTGGCCGAGCGCCGCCAGCAACGGCGCCGGCAGGTCGAGATCGGTGAACGCCTCCACGGCCGGCAGAGCGGGGGTGGTTGTCACCGGTAGTGCGAACTCGCGCTGCTGTGAACCCTGTTGGCGTCCGTAGCTCTTCGGCCGGCCGGGAGCACCGGACCGGGCGGTGGAAGCGGCACCGAAGCGGCTGCCGCTCCTTCGGGCACCGGAGCCTTCCGTGTGGGTGCGGGTGCGGCTGAGGCGATCGTTCGTGCGTGTGCGGTTCATGCGGAACCTTCCTTGACCGGGCGCGTATCAAGGAATTCCCGCAACGAATGAGCAGCGCAGGGAATAGCGAGAACGAGCCGAACGGAATTCGGCACAGAATTGGATCGGTGCAGAATTCTCGAGGGAGTGATGCCCGGGAAGCGGCGGTGCCCCGGAAGCGAGGGGAATGACAGTGAGGATAAAAATGGATCGTGCGCGGCCCTGGAACGGGCATCGAGTGGGAACGGTCCGGACTGGAACGGGGGTGACCCGGCTCGGACCGGCGGGCCTCAGGGGCGGATCGCGAGCGGATCGGGCGTGGGCCGGGCGGTTGACCGGGTGTGGATCTCGGGTGTCGGCGGCAGGAGGTCGGGAAAAGCGACGGAAAGGTCGTCCGGAACCTGGAACCCGGAAGCGCGGTCGCGGGTCGAACCCGCCGTGGTCTACCGGGACGTCTGCGCCGCGTGCCGAAAACGCGGCGAGCTGGGGCCCGCACCCCGAGGTGCGGGCCCCAGCTGCGCCGTGCGTGCCGGTGTCAGGCGGAAACGATGTTCTCCGCCGTCGGGCCCTTCTGGCCCTGCGCGATGTCGAAGGAGACCTTCTGGCCTTCCTGGAGCTCACGGAAGCCGGAGCTGGCGATGTTCGAGTAGTGGGCGAAGACGTCGGCGCCGCCGCCGTCCTGCTCGATGAAGCCGAAGCCCTTTTCCGCGTTGAACCACTTCACGGTTCCAGTAGCCATGTCAATTCTCCTTCGGGACGGTGCTGGGGATCCGCACCGTGCGGATCCCGCGTCGCCGTGATGATTGCCCCGCCGGAAAAAAGACCGGAAATGCAAAAGAACTCCATCCGGTAAGGACGGGATGGATGTCCGCAAGTTTTGGGAACCACAACTGCAACTGCCATCGACAGTAGCACGGTGCGGTCGAAAGTGCGCGGCGAAAAATCTCGACCCATCTGTCGATCAAGAAATTCTCATCGTGTCTGGCGTCGAATTCTCACGTCGCTGCAGCAGATATCGGCCGGCTCGGGCGGCAGAGTGTCTGCCGGGGGCGTACGGCGAGGTCCGGAATATATGACGAAAATCGAAGCCGTGTCGGCACCGGCGACGAGACCGTTCCCGCCGTCCTTGCCGAGGCCGAAAAGCCGGATCTCCGCGCGGTCCGCCCCGGATCCCTGCCGCTCCCGACCGCGCGGCACGTATGCGGAATCGATACCGTCCCGCATGCCTCTCTTTGCAACTGCCGGGCCGTCCCGTGCTGTCCTGTGGGGCAGAGCCGACGGCCCGGTGCAAGTCGGCCGTCCGCAGTGGTCGCACAGGGGATGACCACGAGTTCACCGATCGAAAAGAGGGTGGGTCATGGCCGGTCTCGGACGCGCGTCGGTACTGGCGCTGGCCGGTGGGATCATACTGCTGACGGGGTGCCAGGACGATGCGGGCACAAGCTCTGCCGCGGGCAGCCCCACTTCCTCCGCGGCCACCTCGACCTCCGCGGCACCCCCGGCCGGAGCCGTCGGCCGGACGGCGTCCCCCGCCGGGGTCACGTCCCCCTCGTCGAGCCCCGCCGCCACCGGCACGCCGTCGCACGACTCGGCCGACGCCTCCCCGAAGCGGGCCACGGAACGGGCCGGCACCCCGGCCGTCCACTCGCCCACCGCCGTCGCGGGCTGCCGCAACCTGGCCGTCGGCGCCGAGGTGAAGGCCGAAGTGACCCGGACGTACCGGCGCGACGTCACCCACTTCGTCCACATGGGGCCGGCGCCGGGCACGTTCTTCTACGGCCGGTGCGGCACCGTCCGTTACGCCGCCGTCCGTTTCCAGCCCACGGCGGGGGCCACCGAGGCGGAACTCGTGGGCATGCAGGACGAGGGCAGCGTCACCAAGTACTTCCGGGACTCGGGCGGCGGCTGGGTCTACGTCGCGACCGACGGCCTCCCCGTGAGTCCGCGCGGCTGCGGCGACATCCCGGCGATCCCCCACGCCCTGGCCACCGCCTGGAGGAACTGCTCGATCGCGCCCTGAACCGTCCCGCTCCCGTCCCCGGCACCCGGAGCCCCGCCGCGCCCCGCTCCCGCGGGGCCGCGGGCGCTCACGGCGACGACGGTGCCGGAACCACGGTCGGAACCGCGGCCGGAGACTCCGTCGACCCGTGCGCGACGGTGTCGAAGTCGACGTACCCGGTCCTCTCCAGCGCCGAGATGTGGCCGAGTTCGGTCCGGTTGGCGAACGTGGCCAGATCCCGGATCAGCGTGTTGCGGGTGCTGCTGCGCACCTGCGCGAGCTGCTGGAAGACCCTGCCGTGCTCCTCGCGCAGCAGATTCGCGAACAGGTGCCGGTACTCGCCGTCCTGAGCCGCCGTCAGCTGGGCCAGCCAGCCCTGCTGCTCCGACGTCGGCCGGTCCGGCAGGGTGATGGCGAGGTCGGTCGCCACCGCGCGGACACGCTTGTCGAGCTCGGTGTGGCCGGTCACCAGCTCGTCGCCGGCCTCCTTCACGGCCTTCGTGGGGGCCCGGTCGGCCGCCTGCCTGCCCGCGGATATCTCCCACAGCCCGTCCGCCTCCACCTGCACCACGAGTTCGCGGTCGGCGGCGCTCAGCGGTCCCCAGGGCGTGCTCACCGCGGGGCCGGGGTCGGCGATGGCGGCCTTCACCGCGTCGAAGCGATGGGGGTACGAGT
This sequence comes from Streptomyces populi, assembly GCF_002911015.1. Classification (GTDB taxonomy): domain Bacteria; phylum Actinomycetota; class Actinomycetes; order Streptomycetales; family Streptomycetaceae; genus Streptomyces; species Streptomyces populi. Next base: position 65,056 of record NZ_KZ626865.1, on the reverse strand, counting down.
AGAACACCGGGTACAGGAGTGATGCGATCGTGCCGCCGATCGCCAGCGCCATCAGGATCGAGCCGAAACTTCGCCGCAACTGAGCCTCCCTGAGGACCGGCTGTTCTCCGGCAGCCCTTCTCGGCCGGCGCGGTCCGTACCGGTCTGAGCCGTTCTTGGCGCGTACCGGGTGCTCCGGCCCGTTCCCCACGGGGGAGAAGGGAGTTGCGTGGGCGGGGGCACCCGGCCGCCCAGCCAGAAGATCACCCGGCCGTCCGGGGCCGATAGGGCCGAACGGCCCCGGCCCCAGGGCCGTACGGACGCCGCGCCGCGCCACCGGTCCGGGTGTGTCCGTTTCCCGACCGCGTGCCCCTCTTCCGCTGCGCCGCCCGGAAGTTGACGGGCCCGTATGCGGAAGAAAGCGGGCATCCGTGCTCGTCGCCGGGGCCCGCGCACGGGAACCGGCACGGTGCGCCGGCCCCGGCCGCGTGGTGCGGATGGGGCCGTTGGGCCCTGCTGACAGGGCCCACGTGGGGGCTGTTCGGCCCTATCCGGCCCCCGTGTCCCGGCGTCGATCATGGGGCGGCGGCCGGGAAGCGGCACCGCGTCCACCCCCGTGCGCGGGCACTCTCCGGCCCGCCGACGCCATGAGCGGGACCTGCGCCCATGAGCGGACACACCTCATGAGCGGGACGCGCCTCATGAGCGGACAGGTGGAGAAGGGGAGGGAGTCGTCCGGTGGACGAGGCACAGATACACCCGGTGGAGGCGGTGGGACCGCACGCCGCCGTCTCCGCGGCCGACAGGGCCGAGGTGACGGACGCGGCCGACACGGCACGCACGGGCGGCGAGGTGACCGGGCGGCCCGGCGCGGCGTCCGCCGCGGGTTCCGACCGCGCGTCGTGGGTGGACTGGCTGACGACCACCGACCACAAGAGGATCGGGACGCTGTACCTGGTCACCGCGTTCGTCTTCTTCGGCGTCGGCGGCGTCATGGCGCTGCTGATGCGCGCGGAACTGGCCCGGCCCGGACTACAGATCCTGTCGAACGAGCAGTTCAACCAGGCGTTCACGATGCATGGTTCGATCATGCTGCTGATGTTCGCGATGCCGCTGTTCACCGGCTTCGCCAACTGGATCATGCCGCTGCAGATCGGCGCGCCCGACGTGGCCTTCCCCCGGCTGAACATGCTGGCCTACTGGCTGTTCCTGTTCGGCTCGTCCATCGCGGCGTTCGGCTTCCTCACCCCGGGCGGGGCGGCCGACTTCGGGTGGTTCCTGTACGCGCCGCTGTCCGACGCGGTCCACTCGCCGGGGCTCGGCGCCGACATGTGGATCATGGGTGTCGCGCTGTCGGGCTTCGGCAGCATCCTCGGCGCGGTCAACTTCATCACCACCATCATCTGCATGCGCGCCCCCGGTCTGACCATGTTCCGCATGCCGATCTTCACCTGGAACGTGCTGCTGACCGGCGTCCTGGTCCTGATCATCTTCCCGGTGCTGGCGGCCGCCCTGTTCGCGCTCGAGTGCGACCGGAAGTTCGGCAGCCACGTCTTCGACCCGGCGAGCGGCGGCGCGCTGCTGTGGCAGCACCTGTTCTGGTTCTTCGGCCACCCGGAGGTGTACGTCCTCGCCCTGCCGTTCTTCGGCATCGTCTCCGAGGTCATCCCGGTGTTCTCGCGCAAGCCGATGTTCGGCTACATGGGCCTGATCGGTGCCACCATCGCGATCGCCGGCCTGTCGGTGACGGTGTGGGCCCACCACATGTACGTGACCGGTGGTGTGCTGCTGCCCTTCTTCTCCTTCATGACCCTGCTGATCGCGGTGCCGACGGGAGTGAAGTTCTTCAACTGGATCGGCACCATGTGGAGGGGCAGCCTGTCCTTCGAGACGCCGATGCTGTGGACCGTGGGCTTCCTGATCACGTTCACCTTCGGCGGTCTGACCGGCGTCATCCTTGCGTCACCGCCGCTGGACTTCCACGTCTCCGACTCGTACTTCGTCGTGGCGCACTTCCACTACACCGTCTTCGGCACGGTCGTGTACGCGATGTTCGCCGGGTTCCACTTCTGGTGGCCGAAGATGACCGGCAAGATGCTCGACGAGCGCCTCGGCAAGATCACCTTCTGGACCCTCACCGTCGGCTTCCACCTCACCTTCCTCGTGCAGCACTGGCTGGGCGTCGAGGGCATGCCCCGCCGGTACGCCGACTACCTCGCCTCCGACGGCTTCACGACCCTCAACACCCTTTCCACGATCGGGTCGTTCCTGCTGGGCCTGTCGATCCTGCCGTTCCTCTACAACGTCTGGAAGACGGCCAAGTACGGCGAGAAGGTCGAGACCGACGACCCCTGGGGATACGGCCGTTCGCTGGAGTGGGCGACCTCGTGCCCGCCGCCGCGGCACAACTTCACCTCGCTGCCGAAGATCCGGTCCGAGTCCCCGGCCTTCGACCTGCACCACCCGGAGATCGCCGCGGCCGAGGCGGTGCACTGAGCCGTGGCGCAGCCCGTTCTGGCGCTGGGCGCCGCCCTGCTGACGGTGTCCGGCAGCGTCTGGTACGTCCCGGCACTCGCCGATCTGCGCGCGGGTGCCGACCGCCCCGACTCCCGGCGTGACGCGGCCGCGGCCTGCGTGAGCGCCTGGGGCGCGGCCGGGGTGATCGCCGTCCTGTTCGCGGTGACCGAGGGATGGCGGATCCATGCCCTCACTGCCGCGGCGGGCGCGGCGGTCGCCCTGGGCCTGCGGACCCGTGCGGCCGTACGGCGCCGCCGCGAGGAGCGGGAGGCGGCCCGCCACTGGGAACAGCTGCGGTGGAACCGGCCCGCGGCCGCCACGGACCGCCCCCGCAACGGCCGCACCGCCTTCGCCGTCCTGGTCGCCGCGGGACTTGCCGCCGCCGTGGTCACGGCGGCCCTCCTGCTGACGGCCGGTCCCGGCGGTCCGTACTGGCTCACGGCGGCCGCTCCCGCGGCCCTGGTCGGCCTGTTCCTCGTGATCGCGGCCACGGTGACGCACACCCACGCGTATGCGCGCGCGGTCCGTCGTCCGAGGTCACGGGGCGCCCAACACCGCTAGGAAAGAGATGAGTTGGCCGGGAGGACCGGCCTCGTGCCCGCTGTCCGGGCCCGGTCCCGCCCGTGCTACGTTGCGCTCCTCGATCGTGAGGGTTGACGGGGGACCTTTCATGAAACTGGCGCGCTTCTCGGCACCGACGGCCGCGGCGGTACTCCTGGGGCTGACGACCGTGGTCGGTCCCGGCGCGGTCGACGCGTCGGCGGTGTCGGGCACACCGCTGCCGATCGCGCACTTCGCGCACATGGTGGTGGACGCCCCGCACGGACACCTGTTCATCAGCGGCGGCGCCGGGACCGACGGCATCCTCGTCACCGACCTCGACGGCGCGAACCCGACGACGATCGACGGTGAGCCCGGTGCCACCGGCCTCGCCCTCTCCGGCGACGGATCCACGCTGTACGCGGCCCTCCCGGGCCAGGACGCGATCGCGGCGATCAGCGCGGAGGACCTGACCGAGTCGGCTCGTTACGGCACGGGCGCGGGCACCGGCCCGGACTCGCTGGCCGTCGCCGGGGGCACCCTCTGGTTCGGGTACGGCACGGCGGGCGCCGGGGGCATCGGATCCGTCGCCGGGGACGGCACGGTCACCCTGCGGCGGGATTCGGGCAGCTGGTCCGCCGCGCCGACGCTGGCGACCACGCCCGCGCCCTCCGGCGTGCTCGCCGCCGCCGCACAGACGGGGACCACCTCCGCCTTCGTCACGTACCGGGCCGAGGGGGGCACCCTGACCCGGCGGGCCGCGAGGGAACTGCCCGTTCCCGACCTGGGCGACTTCGCGGTCACGGCGGACGGACAGCACCTGGCGGTTTCGTCCTGGGCCGACGCGAGCGCCGACCGGTACCGCACCTCGGACCTGGCCGTGGACGGCCGGTTCGCCGTGCCGGTCGCCGCCAGGGCCGTCGCCGTGGCCCCGGACGGCACCCTGGCCGGCTGCGGCTGCAACGGCTACGCGTTCGAGACGTTCCCGGAGACGGGCGGGGGCTTCTACGACGAGTACGAGTACGGGTCCTCCCTGCGTCTGCCCGCCCACGGCCTCGCCTGGTCACCGGACGGAAGCCGGCTCTACGCCGTGGGCGTGGACGCCTCCGGGGGGACGCCGACGCTCCACGTGGCCCGTGAACCGGAAACCGCCCGGGTCCGGCTCGGCGGAGGTCCGGCCACCACTCCGCTCGCCCCCGGGGAGGCGTACTCGTTCAGGGTGGGCTTCGACTCGCCGCTGCCCCTCGACGCCGGGCAGTCGATGATGCCGGGCACCGTCCGGATCACGCGCCACGACGACGCCGATCCGGACGGCGTGCTCATCACGGACGCGACGGCCACCCGCGCCACCGCGGCCGACTTCTTCGGCTCCTACCACGTCACCGGAACCGCGCCCCTCAGCGGCCCGCTGGGCTTCGGCGTCGACTACTCCGGGAGCGGCCACTACGGACCGGCGGGCCGGACCTTCGACGTCCCCGTCGCGAAGTACGCGCCCACCATGACGGTGACCGCCCCCGCGACGGCGGGCCGGGCCGCCCCGATGACCATCACGGGGAAGCTCACCTGGCCGCACGCGCACGTGACGACGGGCGCCGTCCACGTCGTCAGGACCGACCTGGCCCACCCCTCCGGCTACTCGGCGGGCACCGTCCCCGTCTCCGCCGACGGCGGCTTCACCTTCCACGACACCCCGGGGACCGGCGGCGCGAACACGTACGCCTTCGGCTACGACGGCGGCACGTCCTACCTGCCGGTCAAGACGTCGGCGACGGTCCAGGTGTCCCGGACCACCCCGGGCCTGAGCGTGACGACCGACGCGAAGACGTACCGTTCCGGCGCGACCGTCAAGGTCACCGCGCACCTGGGGACCACGTACGACTCCCGTTCCGTGACGCTGTACGGCATGCCCGCGGGCGGGACCCGGGTACGGCTGAGGAGCGGCGAGGTCGACGCGCACGGGAACCTCGTCGCGTCCTACAAGGTCTCCCGCAACACGGTCTTCAGCGCGGCCTTCACGGGTGACGGCCGCTACGCGCCGCGCACGGTGACGGCCGGCGTGACCCTCACCCCGACGGTCCGGACGGCGACGCGGCACCCGCTCTCGACCACCCGCGTCGGATCCACCACCTACCAGGTCTTCTACAAGTCCGAGACCGACATGGGCTACGACGTCCAGGTCACTCCGCGCCAGTCCGGCGGCTGCCTGACGGTGTACGTCGAGCACTACTGGTCGGGCGCCTGGCACCCGACCACGTCACAGCGCTGCGTGCCCCTGTACGGCGACGGCGAGTACGGCTACGGCCGGGCCCTGAAGCTCTTCACGAGCAACGACCACTACCGTGTCCGCGGCCACTACACGCCACCGGCCGATGGCGCCTGGACCGGCGGTGCCTGGACCGGGTGGACCTATCTGACGGTCCGTCCCCGGCAGCCCCTCGTAGGACGCCGGGGACGTCGGCCGTTGCGCCGGGCGGTGCAGGGGCCGGTTTCGCGTGTCCGTGAACCGGTCGGAGGGGCTCGTCCGATGAGGGGGTGAACGCCGCTCCGGGACGGAGCCCGGTCACGAGTCCGAGCAAGGAGAAGACGGATGCTGCACATGACGGACCTGCCGGCCCTCGCACTGATGGCCCTCGTGGTCGCCATCTCGCTGTGGGCCTTGATCGACTGTGCCCGCACCCCCGCGGACCGCGTCCGCTTCGTGCCGAAGCTGCTGTGGCTGCTGTTCCTGCTCCACGGCTCGGTCCTCGCCACCCTCGCCTGGGTCTACTTCGGCAGGAAGTCCATAGCGGACATGAACCAGACCCCGATCCGACGGACCGGGGCATGCGTTCAGGCGTGACGGTGCCGTTCGATGGTGGAGCCGTACGCCACCGGCGTCTCCGCCCGGAAGCGGAGGAAGAAGGGCATGAACCACCTAGGTGGTTCCGGCAGCGGCCGGCTGCTGAGCCACGTCCCCCACGAACGGACACGGCCCCCGGCCGCTGGATGCGGCCGCGAGCCGTGGTTGTGCCGGGGGTGTGTCAGAAGGCAGTCCGGTGACTGTCTCAGAGGGCCTTGCCGTTGACGAACAGCGACTTCGGGCCGGTCGCGGTCCTCACGCCGTACTGGGTGGCGCCGTACTGGACCGCGCCCTCCTTCACGTCGCCTTCGACGACGTCGCCCGGCGTGACCGCGCCTTCGGCAACGGGGCCGTCCGTGATCGTGCCGTCGGTGATGGCACCGGGCGTGACGACGTTGCTGACGTCCGAGACCTTGTCGGCGTTCTCGCTGCGGAGGCAGTCGGCCGGGTTGTCGCCCGGCTTCGCGACCCAGTCGCCCCACGTCACGTCGTCCAGGGACGCGAACGTGTAGTCGCCGAAATCGTAGGCGCCGAAGCTGTAGGCGCCGAACGCGTAGTCGCCGAAGTTGTAGTCGCCGAACTCCCAGTCACCGAACTTGGCTTCGGAGTCCCAGGTGGTGGACCCGTCCTTGTAGGTCGGCTCTCCCTTCCATCCGTTGAAGATGAACCCGGTGTACTGGCTGTTCTTACGGGCGTCGACATCGATGTCGTAGCCGAGGGTGCCGGTGCTGACGCCGGCGAGGCTGCCGGTGCGGGCGCCGGTGCGGGTGGAGCTGTGGCTTCCCGTGCGGGTGCCGACGTGCGACGCGGTCCGGGTGCCGGTGCGCGTGACGGAGCGTGAGCCGTCGCGCGTGAAGACCTTGGGGTTCTTCTCGCTGCCGGTGGTGACCGTGCAGGACAGGACCTGCGACACCTTCTGCGTGGCCGACTGGGTCGCCGACTGGGTCGCCGACTGCGTGGCCGTCTGGGTGGCCGTCTGGGTCGCCGACTGGCTGGCGGCCTGCGTCAGCGACTGCGTCGTCGGCTGCGTGGCGGTGAACACCAGGCTCTTGGCGTCGACGGCCTTCTGGAGCGCCGCGTTGTTGTAGCCCAGGGCGGTCTGGACCTCGCCCTTGCCGAGGAAGCCCTTGCCCGTGGTCAGGTCGATGCCCGTCGCCGCGGAGGCGGAGGTCGTGCCGAGGGCGATCGCCGCGGAAGCCGCGATGCCGGTGGTGATGATGCCGCGTATGCGCATGTACTGGTTCTTTCGTCGTGCCGATGTCTGGTTCGCCCGCTGGTGCGGGCTTTCAGCGCGGCGCCGTGGCGCGCTTTTCCGCAGGTCACAGGGGCGATTTCGCGTGGACACACCGCGCCGCAGCGTCCATTGGGGCAGCAGGTGAACAAAAAGTGAAGATCAGATGGCGGGATCGTGACTCTGTCGTGATGGATCGGTGTGGCAGGTAGCCGTGCAATCCGGGACTCATGCGCCGGAATCCCGCTGGGCGATCGGCAACTCACCGTCGCCTGCGGGCGGACGATCGGATTCCGCCCGGCCCGCGGCGTCGCTGCCGGAACTCGCCGATTCCGGGCACTTGCCGCCCAAGGGGCACCAACGCCGCACGGTGGTACGGCAATCGGACGTCGTCCAGGAACGGGGCGCACGCGGCGATCGCCCCCCGTGCGCATGGCTGCCGGCGTCGTGATACTTCTGCCCGACGCCCCACGTCCGCACCGACGTGCGGGAGACGTACAACCGATCCCCCAGGTGGAGGGTCTTCTGCACACCCGGACTCCAGGAGCGGAGTTCCGGCCCACCTGTCGTCTCTGGAGAACCATGCACATCCGTACGGCCGCGGCCGCCACCGCCGGCAGCCTGGCGCTGCTCTCCCTCCTCGCGACCACGGCGCAGGCGGACACCCACAAGGGCGACATCGCCTTCACGTCGGTGACCTTCAGCAGGACCACCGTCAACGTCGGCATCGGTGAGACCCAGAAGCTGACCGCCTCCGCCACGCTGAAGGACAACTCCGGCATCAGGACCGTCATGGGCTTCAAGCTGGTGAGCCCCGACAACCGTCTCCAGTACGCGAAGTCCTCGACCTGTACGCGTCCCTCGTCGACGACCATGAAGTGCACCTGGTCGTACAGCCTGGACCCGCGCACCGACGACTACTTCGACCTCCGCAACAGCTCGGCCGGCACCTGGCACCTCGATGTGGAGGCCGGTGCCTACGACGGTGACTTCTACACGCTCGACAGCAGCGTCACGATGAAGATCAAGCGCTACGCCAAGCTGGCGACGACCCGGGCGACGCCCGAACCGGTCGCCAAGGGCAAGACGCTGACGGTGACCGGCGCCCTGACCCGGGCCGACTGGAACACCAACACCTACGTCGGCTTCGCCGGCCAGAAGGTCGCCCTCCAGTTCAAGAGGTCCGGCTCCTCGGCGTACACCACCGTCAAGACGGTGACCACCGACAGCGCGGGCAAGCTGAGGACGACGGCCACGGCGAACGCCTCCGGCACCTGGCGCTGGCACTTCGCGGGAACGGGGACGACCAGCCCCGCGACGGCGGCGGGCGACGGGGTCGCGCTGAAGTAGGGCTCTTCCCGGCACGGCCGACGGCGGGGGCGGCGGATCGTCCTCACCGTCGGACCGGCGGCCGACCGGACCACGGGGAACGGCCGTGGTGTGTACGCGCACCGTCCCTGTCGCGGTGGCACCTACCGCTTCTGCGCCCGGTAACGCTTCATCAGCGCGGTGATCCGGGCGTGGTCCGCGCCGCCGTTGAGCTCGGCCACGAGATCGTCGGGGCACAACTCGTAGAGGTCGCCCCACCACCGGCGCCCTCGGTTGTCCCATATCCGGTAACCGCCCGGCACGCCCCTGGCGACGTAGCGTCTCCTGCTCACGTATCCCCTCTCCCCGGCACCGTTCCCGCCGTCCGCCGTCCGCCGTCCGCCGTCCGCCGTCCGCCGTCCGCCGCCGAGCCGTCCCGCGCGCGACCGTGCGCGGCCCGCGGCCGACCCGCGAGGCAGTGTGCAACTGCCGCCCCCCGCTTTCCAACGGAAAAAGCCTGCGGCCGATCCGCGGCGAGACCTTGGTTCCGGCGCGGGCGCGTCGTGGAGGGGGGCGGCACGGCGTGGGGCGGACGGGTACGGGTTCGTTCGGATCATTGGCCGCAGGCGCATCCGGCGGTCGTGGGGGCCGCTCCCTCGGTGGCCTGCCCGGTGCAGCAGCCGTCACCGGCCGCGCCCGGGGCGGCGCTCCTGCCGAGGGTGTCGGCGTCGGCCTTCACGACGTACACCTCCCACGGTTCCTTGCCGGGGCCGTGCACCCACACCTTGTCCTGGAGGGCGTAGCAGCAGGAGGTGTCGTTCTCCTCGAGGGTGGCCAGGCCGGCGTCCCTGAGCCGGGTGGTGGCGGCGCTGACCTGGTCGGTGGACTCGACCTCGACGCCGAGGTGGTCGAGGCGGGTCTCCTCGCCGGGGGCGCCCTCGATGAGGACGAGCTTGAGCGGCGGTTCGGCGACGGCGAAGTTGGCGTAGCCCTCGCGCCGCTTGGCCGGTTCGGTGCCGAACAGCTTCGAGTAGAAGGCGATCGACGCTTCGAGGTCGCTGACACGCAGGGCGAGCTGAGCGCGGGACATGGCGGGTCTCCCATCGGCTTGAATCGATGTCTGTCGATACAAGCTTTGCGCCTTGCATCGAAGAATGTCAACATAGACACATGTCGAAACAAGGGCTCGTGGTGCTCGGCCGGGGCGACGAGAACGGTGCGTGCTGCCCCGGCCTGGCGACCGCGCCGCCGGACCGGGACCAGGCGGCCGGGCCGGCCGGGCTGTTCAAGGCGCTGGGTGATCCCGTGCGGCCGGGGCTGCTGTCGATGATCGCTTCCCGGGCGGGTGGAGAGGTCTGCGTCTGCGACCTGACCTCGGCCTGTCCCGGCCGACGATCTCGCACCACCTCGAGCTGTTGCGGCAGGCCGGTCCGATCGACCGCGAGCGGCGGGGCACCTGGGTCCACTACTGGGCCCTGCCCGCCGCCCTCGACCGGCTCGCGGCCTTCCTGAAGCCGTCGGGGGCCGCACGGAGCGGGTGGCGAGACGGGCGTGTCAGGAGCCGCGTACAACCTTGCGGCACCCTCATGGGTCAAGTGGGGCGGTAGAGCTGTGCGTTGTGCAGTTCTCGCCTTCCCGCCGCCCGTCTCGTCCCGCACGAGGAGTTCCGTTGCGCAAAGCAGTCACGGCCATGGCCGTGCTCGCCCCCCTCTTCGCCGTCACGCTCACTCCGGCGACGGCTTCGGCGACCGCTCCCTACAAGGGGGCCAACACCGCGGCCGTCCAGGACGACTTCAACGGTGACGGCTATCGCGACCTGGCCGTGGGCGCCCCCGAGGCCGCCGACGGATCGGTGGAGGAAGCCGGTGCCGTGGTCGTTCTGTACGGGGCGGCGTCGTCCGTGAGCGCCACGCGGCGGACCGTGATCACGCAGGCGACCACCGGGATCCCCGGCGCGTCCGAGGACGGGGACGAGTTCGGCTCGGCGGTCGCCAGTGCCGACCTGGACCGGGACGGGTACGCGGATCTGGTCGTCGGTACTCCTCGTGAAGACGTCGACGGCAAGAAGTCCCGGGGCTCCGTGACCGTCGTGTGGGGTGGGCCCCATGGCCTTCAGGGCGGCGCAAGCATCTCCCCGCCCCCGGGGTTCGGGGACGGCATGACCTACTGCGGATTCGGGATGTCCCTGGCCACGGGAGACATGAACGGGGACGGCGCCCCGGAAGTGGGCATCGGTTCGCGCTGCGAGTCGGCCTCCTACACGGGCCCCTTCACCCGCACCGGCAAGGCCGCCACCCGCTACCAGGAATGGCGCGTCAACGCCCGCGGTCTGGTGATGGGCGACGTGAACGGCGACGGCAGGGCGGAACGGTTCTGGCTGCCCGGCCCCTCGGACGACGACGTCCGCGGATCCGTGCTGGCCGACAACGGCCCGATCGGCGACGACCCCATGACGACCTGGCCCACGGAACTGCCGCTCGCCGACGGCTACGCCGGCCAGATCGGCGACGTCAACGGCGACGGCTACGGTGACCTCGTCACCGCCATCGCGGACGACGAGTCCACGATGAACATGCCCGGTGCCGCGCACCGCGGCGGCGAGATCCAGGTTCTCTACGGAAGCGCGAAGGGCATCACCGCCGACCAGCGGCCGAAGATCTTCCACCAGGACACGGCGGGGGTTCCCGGCACGGCGGAGAACGGCGACCGCTTCGGCCAGTCGCTCAGCGTCGGCGACGTCAACGCCGACGGCTACGCCGATGTCCTCGTCGGTGTCCCCGGCGAGGCCCTCGGTACGCGCGAGACGGCCGGCTCGGCCGTCCTGCTGCGCGGCTCCGCCACGGGTCTGACCACGGCCAAGGCGGCCGGATACACCCAGGACACGGCCGACGTGCCCGGCGCCGCCGAGACCGGCGACCAGTTCGGAGCGTCGGTCCACCTCGCCGACCTCGACAAGGACGGCAAGGCCGAGACGGTCGTCGGCGTTCCCACGGAGAACAACGACGGTTGCCTGTGGATCGCCCGGGGCTCGACCACCGGCCCCGTCCTCAGGGGTTCCGCCACCCTGTGCGGCAAGAGCGCCGGCATCACCGTTCGCGGCGTGAAGGGCTACTTCGGGGCGGCCCTGACGAGCCCTCACATCGCCTTCTAGGGCTTTCCGCGAGGAGAGGAGGGTGTACGGCCCGTCGTGGCCGTACACACCCTCCTCTCCTCATCCTTTTCCCCGCGCGCCGCGAGGGCGTGCACGGTTCCGTGCCTCTCCGTTCGCCGCGCTTCGAGCACGCAGTTGGACGCTCAGTCGAGGGATCGATCCGCTGCCGTCCGCGCATGATCAGGGCTGAGTCGCTGCCACTTTGACGCCGAATCCGAGCAGAACGATGCCGGTGACCCGATCCATGACCCGCCGCACGACAGGCCGCTCGAAGAACGCGCGTGCTTTCGCCGGCACCATCACGTAGCTGCCGAGCCAGACGAGCGTCAGCACGGCGTGCAGGAGAACGAGGAGCGTCATTCCCACGTGCGGTGACAGTACTGCTCCGCCTCGGCGAGGGTCTCCGTCGCGAGGACGGCGCGTGCGAGCTCGTTGCGGCTGAGGGTCTCGTCCAGGTCCGCTTCGTGGACGGTGGGGCCTTCGTCGGTGAGCGGGACCGGCAGCCCGGCGTCTCTGACCTCGCAGAGGCCGATCAGGAGGCGGTCCCACGCGTAGGTGAGGATCATCGCCGGACTGTCGTCACCCCCGTGGAGGGCCGCGTCGAGCATCGCGGCGGCGACTGCGTCGCCCCCTCCCCCTGCCGACACGATCAAGCGGGTCACCCTCGCAGCGTACGGGGTTGCCTGCCGACCACTCACCCTATGGACGACATGGTGCGCGCGCGCCACCCATCGGCCCGGACAACAAAGAACCCCCGGGTCGTCGACCTGGGGGTTTCACATGGAGCGGGTGACGAGAATCGAACTCGCACTCTCAGCTTGGGAAGCTGATGTTCTACCACTAAACTACACCCGCGTAAGACGCCGGCTGGGCCGGTGCCGAATGCTCGCTCACTGTACCTCATGCCCGGCCCCCGGCGTCGAAGCCGCGGGGCCCGCTTGCGTTCAGGGGGGCTGACGAGGCTGCGGGGGACCGGAGTTGGGGCGTACGGTGGGGGCGGCGAAGAGAGTCCGGGCGGGGTCGGAGTGCCGCCTGGAGGGCCACCCTTTTCATCCCGTAATGTGGCTTTCGGCGTCAGGGGATCAGCCTGATGCGGCTCATGGGGAAGGGACTCTGGGACTTGATGGAGCGCACCGTCGTCCGTTGTGCCGAGGGGCACGTGTTCAGCACCGCTTCGTTCCCGATGCAGCGGGCCGAGCGGCTCGGCCCCGGCCGGCTGCTCCGGTGTCCACGGTGTGCCCGGCTCCGCAGTGTGGTGCCGGTGGCCCTGGAGAGGGCAGTGCCGGAGCAGTAGGACGCAGGGGCAGCGGCAGTGCGACGGGGCGGGCGCGGCAGGAACGTGTCGGCGCCGGGGCACCGCCGTGACGGCGACGGCGTGGTGACGTGACAGACGCGGCGGGGTCGTCGTGACGGACGGAGCGGGTGAACGGCACGGGCGCGCGGGACCGCCACGATTGTGGTGGCTCCGCGCGCCTTGCGTATCCTCAGGACGTGCTTCTCTCTGACAAGGACATCCGGGCCGAGATCGACGCCGGGCGGGTCCGGATCGATCCCTACGACGAATCCATGGTGCAGCCGTCGAGCATCGATGTGCGGCTCGACCGCTACTTCCGGGTGTTCGAGAATCACCGTTACCCCCACATCGACCCCTCGGTCGAGCAGGCGGACCTCACGCGGCTCGTCGAGCCCGAGGGCGACGAGCCGTTCATCCTCCATCCCGGGGAGTTCGTTCTCGCCAGTACCTACGAGGTCATCTCGCTGCCCGACGACATCGCCTCGCGGCTCGAGGGCAAGAGCTCGCTGGGGCGGCTGGGGCTGGTCACCCACTCCACCGCCGGGTTCATCGACCCCGGGTTCTCCGGGCACGTGACCCTCGAGCTGTCCAACCTGGCGACCCTGCCGATCAAGCTGTGGCCGGGGATGAAGATCGGGCAGCTCTGCATGTTCCGGCTCAGCTCGCCGGCCGAGTTCCCCTACGGCAGCGACCGGTACGGCTCCCGTTACCAGGGCCAGCGCGGACCGACCCCCTCGCGGTCCTTCCTGAACTTCCACCGCACCCAGGTCTGAGGCGATGACCATGCCCCCCGCGCGCGAGAACCTCACCTACGAAGGGTTCGGCGTCGCCGTGCGCGAACTCGCCCGGACCATCGCCGACGACGGGTACGAGCCCGACATCGTGCTCTCGATCGCCCGTGGCGGCGTCTTCGTCGCGGGAGGGCTCGCCTACGCCCTCGACTGCAAGAACATCCATCTGGTGAACGTCGAGTTCTACACGGGGGTGGGGACGACGCTGGAGATGCCGGTCATGCTGGCCCCCGTCCCCAACGCGATCGACTTCTCCGACAAGAAGGTCCTGATCACCGACGACGTCGCCGACACGGGCAAGACGCTCAAGCTCGTGCACGACTTCTGCGTCGGCGAGGTCGCCGAGGTCCGCAGCGCCGTGATCTACGAGAAGACCCAGTCGCTCGTGAAGTGCGAGTACGTCTGGAAGCGGACCGACGAGTGGATCAACTTCCCGTGGAGCGCCGAACCCCCCGTCGTCCGGCGGACCGGGCAGGTGCTCGACGCGTAGGCGCGGGGCGCCGCCGCGACGGTTCGCGGACGTGACACGAGAGGGGCTCCCGGCACCGCCGGGAGCCCCTCTCGTGTGCCCTGGACGGGCGTGTGCGCCGTCTTCGGCGTCAGAACGTGCCCAGCTTGATGATCGACAGGATGGCGATCAGCTGGATGGACGAGGCGGCGAGGGCCTTCGGCCACGGGAGGTCGTGGGACTTGCCGACCATCAGGGTCAGCAGGGCGCCCGCGGCGACCCAGGTGATCCAGCCGAGGAGCTTGACGAAGGACGCGTCGCCGCCGAGGAACATGGCGAAGACCAGCCGCGGGGCGTCCGTTATGGACATGATCAGCATCGAGAGGCCGACCGTGGGCTGCCAGGCGCCGTCGCCGCCGAGCTGGCGGGCCAGGGTGTGGGTGACCACGCCCAGGACGAACGTGCTGAGCACGAGCGCGACGGCGGTCGTCAGGACGATCGGGACGGCGTTGGAGAGGGTCGCGTTGATCGCGTCCTCGCGGGCGCCGTCGAAGCCGAAGACCGCCAGCAGGCCGTAGAGGAATGTCACGATCAGGGCCGGGGCCCACATCGTGTAGTCGCGCATCTGGAGGAAGGTCCGGTTCGGGGCCGTCACCATGCCCGTGAGCAGGTCCTTCCAGTGCAGCCGGGGGCCGACCGGCGGAGCGGCCGCCTGGCCCGCCCGGTAGGTGTCCCCCTGGTTGTAGGGGTCCTCGCCGATCGAGAAGGCCTGGGTGTGGCCGGGGCTGTTCGCGGCGTACGGGTCAGGGCCCTGCTGCGGGTGCCCGTCGCCGAAGTACTCCGGCTCGCCGTGTCCGCCGCCGTGCCCGCCGCCCTGGGGCCAGCCGCCCTGCTGTCCACCGCGGTAGGGCTGCCCGCCCTGCGGTCCGCCGTACGGCTGCTGTCCCCCGTACTGCGGCTGCGGTGGCGCGGGCGGGTAGCCGTACGGCTGTTGCCCGCCTCCCCGGGGGGACTGCTGCCCACGTCCCTGGGAGGACTGTCCGTACGACGGTTGTTGTTGCGGTCGCCCTTGCGGGGCACGGTTGTCCCGGCCCCCGCGTCCGATCCTGAATCCAGCCACGTCATCGAACGTACCTGGTCCTGGAGGACGGTGTGCGAGGGCCGGGGCAACGGGCCCGGCATTGGGTCCGAGCTGTGACATCCCCTAAGGGAGCGCCGCGGGCGGCCCCTACGGGGGTGGCTGTCCGGCGGAACGCCGTGGTGAGAGGGGCCGCCCGGACGAGGACGGCCCCTCCGTAGGCGATCAGTCGGCGAAGAGGGCGCCGAACTGGGGGGTGCCCGACGTCGAGACGCCCGACGCGTCCGGGGCGACGAAGCGTGAGCCGGTCGCGGTGATCACGTGGCCGTCGGAGGGCAGGTAGACGACCGCGCCGTCGGCGGAGTTCTCGTACGAGCCGACGAGCAGGTCGGCCTTCCCGTCGCCGTTGACGTCGTCGAGCTTGACGTCCGCGCCGAACAGGTCGCCCTTCTCGTCGTTGCCGGGGACGCCCGCCGTGCTCTGCGCGAACGCCTGGATGCCGGAGGAGACGTTGATGCCGGACGCGGAGCCGTACATGACGGTGACCATGCCGGTGTTGGTGACGCCGCCGAGGTCCTCGTTCGGGGCCGAGACGACCAGGTCCTGGTAGCCGTCGCCGTTGATGTCGCCCATGTCCAGCTCCCAGCCGAAGCCGTCGCCCTTCTCCGAGGAGCCGGGGACGTTGCCGCTGTTCTGGGTGACCCCGGTCGTGCCGGCCGGGCCGGACGCCGAGCCGTAGGTGATGTTCACCTTGCCGCCGTTGGCGGAGTCCGGGATCGGGGTGCCGTCGTCCAGGGTGCCGTCCCAGCCCGCGCCGCTGACGATGTCGCCGAAGCCGTCGCCGTTGATGTCGCCGATGCCGGTGATGATGCCGGTCTTGAGGGCCTTGGCGGACGCCACGCTCAGGCCGCTCGCCGTGCCGGGCACGTAGTAGTTCGTGTTCCAGCCGTCGGACTGCGTCTCGAAGCCGTCGACGATCAGGTCGGTCCTGCCGTCGCCGTTCACGTCGCCCGCGGTCAGGCTCATCGGGCCGTAGGGGTTGTCGTTGGTGCCCGACTGGATCGGGGGCTTGATCGTCGTACGGGACCCGGGGGTGCCGGACGTGCTGAAGCCGCCCTTGTAGACGTAGAGCGTGCTCGCCGAGCTGCCGACCACGAGGTCGGCCTTCCCGTCGCCGTCGAAGTCGCCGGCGGCCAGGTCCTTGCCCCAGTAGTCGTGCGAGGAGGGGGACGGGTCCGGGACGTCGATGCTCTTGCCGGTGAGACCGCTCGCGGAGCCCCAGAGGATGGCGAGGGCGCCGCCGTTGGTGTCGGTGCCGACCTTCTCCGAGGGGGAGGCGACGGCGAGGTCGTCGTATCCGTCGTGGTTGAAGTCCGCGTACGCCGTCTCGGCGCCGAACGCGTCGCCGGCCTCGGCGGTGCCGGGGACACCGGTGGTGTTCTGGCTGATCGTGGAGCGCTTGGCGGACGACACGCCGGTGGCCGTGCCGTAGAGGGCGACGATCTGGCCGGCGCCCGCGTGACCGCTGACGGAGGCGCCGTGGGCCGAGACGGCCACGTCACCGATGTGGTCGCCGTTGAAGTCGGCCTGCGGGACCCTGGCGGAGTCCGCGGCGGTCGCGGTCGCGGCCGAGAACGTGAGCAGACCGCCCGTCAGCGCGGCGGCCGTCGCCGTCGCGAGGGCCAGTCGCACGTGGTGCGGGTGACGCTTGTGCATGCGGGGTTCTCCTGCGGCATGCGGGGACGCTTGGGGGCGCGTCCAGAGTCGATGGGTTGCCGTACCACCCGTGTTCATCTGGAGTTGTTCCGGGCATGGCGGGGTGGTCGTCCAACAGGAGACCGGTCAAGGTGGTTGAGGGTTGTACGTGCATTCGAAGAATTTTTGAGCCGTGCGGGATTCACGGGGTGCGGCACCCCGGCCACGCCGAAGCCGCCCGGCCGCACGGTGCGTCGAGGCCGCGTCGCCGGACGGTGCACGGGCCGGCGGCGCGGTACTACGTCAGCCGCAGCGGAACGCCGATGTCGTCCGGTGTGAAGAGCCGTGTCTCCTTGGGAGCGAACCCGTCGTCCGTGCCCCGCAGCACCAGATATGCGCCCTTCCTCTTCTCGTACAGCGGCCCGAAGACGACCGCGTCCATGTGGCCGTCGCCGTCGACGTCGAGCAGCGGGGGACGCTGGCCGAAGGCGTTCCAGTCGTACGGGTTCGGGGTGCCGGGCAGGCCGTCGGTCTTCGAGTCGATCCCCTGCTCGCCGTCGAGGGACTGGGTCCCGTCCGCCCCGCCGGGCAGCAGCGTCACCTTGCCGTCGTGGCCCCGGAAGGTCGGGGTGTTCACGACGACGTCCGGTCTCCCGTCGCCGTCGACGTCGCCGACGGCGGGCGACGAGCCGAAGCCGCTGGAGTACCAGTCGGCAGCGCCTGTGCTGCCGATCACGGTCCGCTCGCGGCCGGTGTCCAGACCGGACTTCGCCCCGTACAGGATCGTCAGGGTGCCCGTCGGGAACTTGGTGTGCACGAGCAGGTCGGGGAGGCCGTCGCCGTCCGCGTCCCCGGTCTCCGGGACACCGGGCTCCGTCAGGCCACCGATGATCTTCTCCTGACGGGTGTCCCGCACGAGCCCCCGTTCGCCGCCCTCGTACACGCCGATCGAGTGCAGGTCGGAGGGCGGGCCCTTGCCCTCCTCCACCTCTGACTCGTCCTGCTCGAAGTCGAGGGAGTACGTGAACACCACCTCGGCCCTGCCGTCGCCGTCGAAGTCACCGGTGGTGGCCGTGGCGGGTGTGACATAGCCGTGCTGGCTGAGGTCGAGAACGGCCTGCCGGGCCGGTGTCCCCTCGCGGTCGAAGGGGCCGTACAGGAGCAGCCCGTCGCCGCCCTTCCCGGTGGCGTTGGGGTTGCCCGAGCCGCTGTGGCCGCCGTGGCCGCCGTCGAGCAGGTCCACGGAGCCGTCGCCGTCGAAGTCGGCGGCGGCCAGCGGGCGGAAGCCGGCGGGCAGATCGAGCCGGCGGGCGCCGCTCAGCCCGTGCGCGCCGCCGAACAGCGCGAAGGTCTCGCGTGCGGTTTCGCCCGTACCACGGCTGCCGACCAGGTCCGTGAAGCCGTCGCCGTCCAGGTCGGCGCGCAGGGGCGCCGACGTGAAGACCGCGTCCGGCTCGGTGCCGGCCGGAGTCCGTCGTGCCGTGGTGGTGACGAGGCCCGTGCGCGATCCGTAGACCACGACCAGGTTCTCCGCGTGTTTCTTCCCGTCCTTGGACTTCGACCGCACGACGTCCACGAAGTCGTCGTAGCCGTCGCCGTTGAAGTCGCCGGGGTCGGAGTGTCCGGCGGGCTTTCCGGCGGCGGGCCTCGTGGTGGCGGGGCGGGAGGAGCGGCCGCCTCCGAAGAGCCCGCTCGCGCCGGACCCCGCGACCGTGAGCAGAAGGGCGCACCCCAGGACGGCGGCCGGACGGTGGCGGGTGCGCATGGCGGGCTCCAAGAGCGGCTACGGGGCCGGACGGGGATCAGGGGGTGTCGGGGGCGGACTCGTCGACACGTCCTGATCCGTCAGGTCTCCGACAGGAACGCGGCGGTGGAGAAGGTGACGTCGGCGGCGGCCTCGCCGCCCTTGTCCTGCGGGACGGGGAGCCGGGCGGGGGCGTCGGCGGCCCGCACGGGTGTCCGGCCGGGGGATCCGGCGCCGTGGGTGGGGCCGCGGGCGGCGAGGAGGAGGACGCGGCCGAGAGCCGTCGCCGTACGTGTCCCGCGTGTTCGCCCGTGCACCGCTCACCTCGTCAGCCCCGTGGAAAGCGACGGGATCATGATGCACGCGTTCGGGTTACGGCGACACCCCCGTGCTCCGGGGAGCACGGGGGTGTCGGTCGTACCGATCCGGACCGGGCCGGTCGGCTGCGCCTGACGGGCCGGGTCAGGCGGCTGTGTCAGACAGTCGTGCCGGACGGTCGTCCGGGCGGGGCGGCTACTTCACCGGCTCCGGCTCGGGCTCGTTCTCCGACTCGGCCGCGCCCGCCGGGGGCTCTTCCTCGACCGGGGTCTTGACGGACTCGAGGAGGAGCTGGGCGACGTCGACGACCTGGACGGACTCCTTGGCCTTGCCGTCGTTCTTCTTGCCGTTGACCGAGTCGGTCAGCATGACGAGGCAGAACGGGCAGGCGGTGGAGACGATGTCGGGGTTCAGCGACAGGGCCTCGTCGACGCGCTCGTTGTTGATGCGCTTGCCGATCCGCTCCTCCATCCACATCCGCGCGCCGCCGGCGCCGCAGCAGAAGCCGCGCTCCTTGTGGCGGTGCATCTCCTGCTGGCGCAGGCCCGGGACGGCGGACATGATCTCGCGCGGGGGCGTGTAGACCTTGTTGTGGCGGCCCAGGTAGCACGGGTCGTGGTACGTGATCAGACCCTCGACCGGGGTCACCGGGAGCAGCTTGCCCTCGTCGATGAGGTGCTGGAGCAGCTGGGTGTGGTGGATGACCTCGTAGTCGCCGCCGAGCTGCGGGTACTCGTTGCCGATGGTGTTGAGGCAGTGCGGGCAGGTGGCGACGATCTTCTTCGCCGACTTCGGCTTCTTGGTCGACTCGTCCTCGTCGTCCTCGCCGAAGGCCATGTTCAGCGCGGCGACGTTCTCCATGCCGAGCTCCTGGAACAGGGGCTCGTTGCCGAGGCGGCGGGCGGAGTCACCGGTGCACTTCTCGTCGCCGCCCATGATCGCGAACTTGACGCCCGCCATGTGCAGCAGCTCCGCGAAGGCCTTGGTGGTCTTCTTGGCGCGGTCCTCCAGGGCGCCGGCGCAGCCGACCCAGTAGAGGTACTCGACCTCGGAGAGGTCCTCGATGTCCTTGCCGACGACCGGGACCTCGAACTCGACCTCCTTGAGCCACTCCAGGCGCTGCTTCTTCGCCAGGCCCCAGGGGTTGCCCTTCTTCTCCAGGTTCTTGAGCATCGTGCCCGCCTCGGACGGGAACGCGGACTCGATCATCACCTGGTAGCGGCGCATGTCGACGATGTGGTCGATGTGCTCGATGTCGACCGGGCACTGCTCGACGCAGGCGCCGCAGGTGGTGCAGGACCACAGGACGTCCGGGTCGATGACGCCGTTCTCCTCGGCGGTGCCGATCAGCGGGCGCTCGGCCTCGGCGAGGGCGGCCGCGGGAACGTCCTTGAGCTGCTCCTCGGACGCCTTCTCCTCGCCCTCCATGGACTTGCCGCCGCCGGCCAGCAGGTACGGGGCCTTGGCGTGCGCGTGGTCGCGCAGCGACATGATCAGGAGCTTGGGGGAGAGCGGCTTGCCGGTGTTCCAGGCGGGGCACTGCGACTGGCAGCGGCCGCACTCGGTGCAGGTGGAGAAGTCGAGCAGGCCCTTCCAGGAGAACTGCTCGACCTGGGAGACGCCGAAGACGTCGTCCTCACCGGGGTCGGTGAAGTCGATGGCCTTGCCGCCGGAGGTCATCGGCTGGAGGCCGCCCAGGGCCGTCCCGCCGGTCGCCTCGCGCTTGAACCAGATGTTCGGGAACGCCAGGAAGCGGTGCCAGGCCACGCCCATGTTGGTGTTGAGCGAGACCACGATCATCCAGATGAACGACGTGCTGATCTTCACCATGGCGGTGAGGTAGATCAGGTTCTGCAGGGTGGTGACGCTCAGGCCCTTGAAGGCCAGGACCAGCGGGTACGAGGCGAAGTACCCGGCCTCGTAGTGCTCCACGTGGTGGATGGCGCCCTCGAGGCCGCGCAGGGTGTAGATCGCGAGGCCGATGGTGAGGATGACGTACTCGACGAAGTACGCCTGGCCGGCCTTGGAGCCCGCGAAGCGGGACTTGCGGCCCGGGCGGGACGGCAGGCTCAGCAGGCGGATCGCGATGAGCACGGCGATGCCGAGGATCGTCATCACGCCGATGAACTCGATGTACAGCTCGAACGGCAGGAAGTCGCCGATGATCGGCAGCGTCCAGTCGGCCTGGAAGAGCTGGCCGAAGGCCTGGGCGAGGGTCGGCGGCAGGGTCAGGAAGCCGATCGCCACGAACCAGTGGGCGAAGCCCACGATGCCCCAGCGGTTCATCCGCGTGTGGCCGAGGAACTCCTTGACCAGGGTCACGCTGCGCGCGTAGGGGTTGTCGGTCCGGGTGCCGGCCGGGACCGGCTGGCCCAGTTTGAAGTACCGGACGAACTGACCGATGGCGCGTGCGAGCAGCGCAACGCCGACCACGGTCAGGACCAGCGACACAATGATCGCGGCGAGTTGCATTCGGGGGCTCCTCGGGCCTGCGAGGTGTTCTTCGAGGTGGTCTCGAAGGTGATTACTAAGCGGTAACTTATGCAGTCCGTCTGAGACTACCCACTTCCTTCGCCGCACTGTAGTCAGCGGTGCGGTGATCTGCGTCGCTGAGGGAAGCCTGAGTGGGCGCCCGGGAGGCGGGTACCGGGTCCGATTCGTCCGATGACGACAAGACACGTGAACCCGATCGTGTTATTCACCCAATACTGTGACAATTCCCCCTAAATTGGCGACGTGCTGTACGGAATCACGGCCGCCACCGCCGCTCTGCTCCTGACCGCCGCACTCGCCGCGCTGCTGCGGTCGCTCGCCCTGCGCCTCGGCCCGGCCGACGGGGCGGGGCCTCCCGCGCGCCGGGCGAGACCACGGGCCCCCGGGAGGGGCAGGCCCGTTCCGCTCCTCGGCGGGCTGGCCGTGGCGGGCACGACGGCGCTCGTCGGCTGGGCCGGGGACTGGACCGGAGCCGCCCCGCTGGGGCCGGAGGCCGGGGGGCTGCTGGTCGCCGGGATCGCGGTCGCCCTGCTCGGACTGGCCGCCGACCTGCTGCCCGTGCCCCCGGTGGTGTGCGCGGCGGGCGTCACCGTCGCCGCGGCCCTGACCGTCCCCTACGACGAGCTCGGCGTGCCGGCCGGGATCCTGGCGGTGGCCTGGACCGTCTTCGTCACGCAGGCCTTCCGCTCGCTGGACCACGCCGACGGGGTGATGGGGACGGTCGGCGTCGTCACCGCGTTCGCGCTCAGCGGGTGCGCGGCCGCCGAGGTCATGGACGGGCTCGCCGCGCTGCTCAGTGTGCTGGCCGCCGCCCTCACCGGCTTCCTCATGCACGGATGGCCGCCGGCCCGGATCGCGCCGGGGCGGTGCGGATCGCTGTTCGCGGGGTTCGTGCTGGCCTCGGCGATCGTGCGGGTGCACGCGGAGCGGCCCGCCGGGCCCGGCCTCGGCGCCGCCTTCGCCCTGACGGCCGTGGCCGGCGCGGACGTCGTCCTGGTCCTGGTGTCGCGGCGGCGGGCGGGACGGCCGCTGCTGCGGCCGGCGCCGGACCATCTGGCGCACCGGCTGCGGCGGGCGGGACTCACCCGGCAGGGGGTCGTGGTCGTGACGGGGGCCGCCGCGTTCGCAGCCGCGCTCGTGGGGCTGTGCATCGATCTCGGGTGGCTGGGGGCCGGGGCCGCCTGGTGGCCGGCCGGTGCCGTGGCGGTGGTCGCCGTCGTGGGGGCCGTGCGCCCCGGGCCCCGTCCGCGGCGGGACCGTCCGCATGCGATCCCCGCCCCCGGGGGACCCGTTCCGAGGGCGCTCGGGCGTCCGGGGCGCCCCCGTCCGGAGGCGCCGGGCGCGGTGAAGGTTCACTGACTCTCTGATGAAACCGCAGCTCAGAGGCTCCATGCGTGTAAGGAACGGATAAGAGTTGAGCCCCTGCGACTCAGGTCTGTTGACCACGGGGCGGACGTCGTGCACACTTGAGTCCGTTCCACTCAAGTCATTGCTGGAGGAATCGAAATGGCACGTGCGGTCGGCATCGACCTGGGCACGACTAACTCCGTCGTCAGCGTTCTCGAAGGCGGCGAGCCCACCGTCATCACCAACGCCGAAGGCGCCAGGACCACGCCGTCCGTCGTCGCCTTCGCGAAGAACGGCGAGGTGCTCGTCGGCGAGGTCGCCAAGCGCCAGGCGGTCACCAACGTCGACCGGACCATCCGTTCGGTGAAGCGTCACATGGGCACCGACTGGAAGATCGAGCTCGACGGCAAGAGCTTCAACCCGCAGCAGATGAGCGCCTTCATCCTGCAGAAGCTGAAGCGTGACGCCGAGGCGTACCTGGGCGAGAAGGTGGCCGACGCGGTCATCACCGTCCCGGCGTACTTCAACGACTCCGAGCGCCAGGCGACGAAGGAAGCCGGCGAGATCGCCGGTCTGAACGTCCTTCGCATCGTCAACGAGCCGACCGCCGCCGCCCTGGCGTACGGCCTCGACAAGGACGACCAGACGATCCTCGTCTTCGACCTCGGTGGCGGCACCTTCGACGTGTCCCTCCTGGAGATCGGCGACGGCGTCGTCGAGGTGAAGGCCACCAACGGTGACAACCACCTCGGTGGTGACGACTGGGACCAGCGCGTCGTCGACTACCTGGTGCAGCAGTTCCGCTCCGGCCACGGCGTGGACCTCGCCAAGGACAAGATGGCGCTCCAGCGTCTGCGCGAGGCCGCCGAGAAGGCCAAGATCGAGCTGTCCTCGTCCACCGAGACCTCGATCAACCTGCCCTACATCACGGCGTCCGCCGAGGGCCCGCTGCACCTGGACGAGAAGCTCACGCGCGCCCAGTTCCAGCAGCTGACGGCCGACCTCCTGGAGCGCTGCAAGACGCCGTTCCACAACGTCATCAAGGACGCCGGCATCCAGCTGTCCGAGATCGACCACGTCGTCCTCGTCGGCGGCTCGACCCGTATGCCCGCCGTCGCCGAGCTCGTCAAGGAGCTGACCGGCGGCAACGAGGCCAACAAGGGCGTGAACCCGGACGAGGTCGTCGCCATCGGCGCCGCCCTCCAGGCCGGTGTCCTCAAGGGTGAGGTCAAGGACGTCCTGCTCCTCGACGTGACCCCGCTGTCCCTCGGCATCGAGACCAAGGGCGGCATCATGACCAAGCTCATCGAGCGCAACACGACGATCCCGACCAAGCGGTCCGAGATCTTCACGACGGCCGAGGACAACCAGCCGTCCGTGCAGATCCAGGTCTACCAGGGCGAGCGCGAGATCGCGGCGTACAACAAGAAGCTCGGCATGTTCGAGCTGACCGGTCTGCCGCCGGCCCCGCGCGGTGTCCCGCAGATCGAGGTCGCCTTCGACATCGACGCCAACGGCATCATGCACGTGACCGCGAAGGACCTCGGCACGGGCAAGGAGCAGAAGATGACCGTCACCGGCGGCTCCTCGCTGCCGAAGGACGAGGTCGACCGCATGCGCCAGGAGGCCGAGAAGTACGCGGAGGAGGACCACGCCCGCCGCGAGGCCGCCGAGACGCGCAACCAGGGCGAGCAGCTCGTCTACCAGACGGAGAAGTTCCTCAAGGACAACGAGGACAAGGTCCCCGGCGAGATCAAGACCGAGGTCGAGGCCTCCGTCGAGGAGCTCAAGGGCGCGCTCAAGGGCGAGGACATCGCCGAGATCCGCACCGCCACCGAGAAGGTCGCCGCGGTCTCGCAGAAGCTCGGCCAGGCCATGTACGCCGACGCCCAGGCCTCCCAGGCCGCGGGTGGCGACGCCCACGGCGCCGAGGCCCCGAAGGCCGACGACGACGTCGTCGACGCGGAGATCGTCGACGAGGACCGCCGGGACGGTGCCGCGTGACGGAGGAGACCCCGGGCTTCGAAGAGCAGCCCGACGTCCCTTCCGGCGCCACCTCTGACGACGCCGAGCCGCAGACCGCCACCCCCTCTGCGGAGGGGGCGGCGGCCCCGGACGGGGACGCAGCAGCACAGTTGACCGGCCTGACGGCCCAGCTGGACCAGGCGCGCATGGCACTGACCGAGCGCACCGCGGACCTCCAGCGGCTCCAGGCCGAGTTCCAGAACTACCGCCGCCGCATCGAGCGCGACCGGATCGCGGTCAGGGAGATCGCCATCGCGAACCTCCTGACCGAACTCCTGCCCGTGCTCGACGACATCGGCCGCGCGCGGGACCACGGGGAGCTCGTCGGCGGGTTCAAGTCCGTCGCCGAATCCCTGGAGACCGTCGCGGCGAAGATGGGACTCCAGCAGTTCGGCAAGGAGGGCGAGCCCTTCGACCCGACGATCCACGAGGCCCTGATGCACTCGTACGCGCCGGACGTCACGGAGACGACGTGCGTGGCGATTCTGCAGCCGGGGTATCGCTTCGGCGAACGCACCATCCGCCCCGCGCGGGTGGCCGTCGCCGAGCCGCAGCCCGGGGCCCAGCCGGTCAAGGCCGAGGAGCCGGCCGAGGCTGCGGACGACAAGGAGAGCGGTGGCCCGGACGAGGGCTGAGCTTGAACGGACGAGGGAGGAGGGACGTCGGGGATGAGCACCAAGGACTTCATCGAGAAGGACTTCTACAAGGTCCTCGGCGTCCCCAAGGACGCCACCGAGGCCGAGATCAAGAAGGCGTACCGGAAGCTCGCCCGCGAGTTCCACCCGGACGCCAACAAGGGCAACGCCAAGGCCGAGGAGCGCTTCAAGGAGATCTCCGAGGCGAACGACGTGCTCGGCGACCCCAAGAAGCGCAAGGAGTACGACGAGGCACGCGCCCTCTTCGGCAGCGGTGGCTTCCGGCCCGGTCCCGGCGCCGGCGGCGGCAACTTCAACTTCGACCTGGGTGACCTCTTCGGAGGCGGTGCCCAGGGCCAGGGAGCGGGAGGAGCCGGCGGCTTCGGCGGCGGCATAGGTGACGTCTTCGGGGGCCTGTTCAACCGCGGCGGCGCCGGCCCGGGCACGCGTACGCAGCCCCGGCGCGGCCAGGACATCGACACCGAGGTCACGCTCTCCTTCACGGAGGCGGTGGACGGCGCGACCGTTCCGCTGCGCATGACCTCGCAGGCGGCCTGCAAGGCCTGTTCGGGCACCGGCGACAAGAACGGCACACCGCGCGTGTGCCCGACCTGTGTCGGAACCGGCCAGGTGGCGCGGGGCTCGGGCGGCGGATTCTCGCTCACGGACCCGTGCCCGGACTGCAAGGGCCGCGGCCTGATCGCCGAGCACCCCTGCATGGAGTGCCAGGGCAGCGGCCGGGCCAAGTCGTCCCGCACGATGCAGGTCCGGATCCCCGCGGGGGTCAGCGACAACCAGCGGATCCGGTTGCGCGGCAAGGGCGCTCCCGGAGAGCGGGGAGGCCCGGCGGGGGACCTGTACGTCACGGTCCACGTCGACACCCATCCGGTCTTCGGCCGCAAGGACGACAACCTCACCGTCACCGTGCCCGTCACCTTCGCGGAGGCGGCGCTGGGCGGCGAGGTGAAGGTGCCGACGCTGGGCGGCCCCCCGGTGACGCTGAAGCTGCCGCCGGGCACCCCCAACGGACGCACCATGCGCGCCCGGGGCAGGGGCGCGGTCCGCAAGGACGGCACCCGGGGCGACCTCCTGGTCACCGTCGAGGTGGCGGTCCCCCAGGACCTGTCCGACAAGGCTCGTGACGCCCTGGAGGCGTATCGCGAGGCGACCGCGGGTGAGGACCCGCGGGCGGAGTTGTTCCAGGCCGCGAAGGGAGCATGACGGAGCCATGGACACGACCGGTCGTCGACGCAACCCCTATGAACTGACCGAGGAGACCCCGGTCTACGTCATCTCGGTTGCGGCCCAGCTCTCCGGACTGCACCCGCAGACCCTGCGTCAGTACGACCGGCTCGGTCTGGTCTCCCCCGACCGCACGGCCGGCCGGGGCCGCCGTTACTCGGCCCGCGACATCGAACTGCTGCGCACCGTGCAGCAGTTGTCGCAGGACGAGGGCATCAACCTGGCCGGCATCAAGCGCATCATCGAGCTGGAGAACCAGGTGGCCGCGCTCCAGTCCCGCGTGGCGGAGCTGGAGTCGGCCCTCGACGGCGCCGCGGCCGCCATGCAGCAGCGCGAGGCCGCCGTGCACGCCTCCTACCGGCGTGACCTGGTCCCGTACCAGGAGGTCCAGCACACCAGCGCGCTGGTGGTGTGGCGCCCCAAGCGGGCGGCCGAGTAGTTCATCACGCGAAGGGGCCCGGCGGTTCGGACGAACCGCCGGGCCCCTTCGCGTGATTCCGTGTCAGAGCCAGTCGTCCCAGATGCCGTAGGCCTGCTGCTGCACGACCTCCTCCTCGCCCGCCGGGTCGGTGTAGACGGCGCGGTAGTAGTACAGCCCCAGCCGGTCCTCGTTCACGGTGGTGTCCATGTGGAACTGCGGAGCGGTCACCTCACCCGTGGCGAACGTGGTCCAGGCGCCTGCGGCCGCGTCCCACTTCTCCCAGCGGTAGTCCGTGTAGTCACCGCACGGCATGTCGTAGACGGTCTCCCCGCAGCGGACGTAGAGCTCCGGGTACTGGTCCTCGCGGACCTTGGTCCCGGTCCAGCCCGGCGGGCGGGTGTCCGGCAGGGTGACGGAGACCTCGGCGGGGCGGTAGGCCTCCGGGCCGGCGTCCATGTCCACCAGACCGGACCCGTCCGAGGCGGCCACCTTGTAGACGTGGGCGGCGCCGTCGGGGACGGTCGGGCAGAGGATCTCGGTGGGGGCCAGGGAGGACCCGGTCCAGCAGTTCCTCTCCCACCGCGTCTCGCCGGTCTCCGGGTCGGTGACCCCCTGCCAGACCTTGTATCCGGTGACGTCGTCGTCGGCGGGCGGCGTCCACGTCAGGCGGACGCCGAGCGGGAGCTGCTCCGCCGTCAGGTTCCCGACGGGGGCCGGACGCTCGGTGTCCGGAGTGGTGGCCGTGGCGGCCGGTCCGGGCCGCGACTCGTGCCCGTAGGGGTCGACGGTGACGATCCGGTACTCGTACGTCGTCTCGGAGGCGCCGGAGACGTCCCAGCAGGTGCCGTGGACCACCTTGCGGCCCGCGTAGGACGGGGCTCGGTCATCGGCCCACGACCAGGACGTCGACGGGGGCCGGAGCGTGTCGTCGAACAGGATGTTCGGCTTGCAGAGCTCCACGGGGGTGCTCCGACCGGTCGCCGGATCGGTACGGACGATCTTGTACGTGAGCAGCGGGCCCTCGTCGAAGGTCCAGGGGTCGGCGCTCGTCCACTCGATCATCACCCCCTCGTCGAACCGGTGAGCGGTGGTCTCGTACGCGGGGACGGCCTCGGGCCGGTCGGCCATCGCCAGGGTGATCTCCGCCGGTGCGGCGGCGTTGCCCCGGGCGTCCACCGAGCGCACCGCGTACCGGTAGCCGTCGGCGACCGCGGCCAGCTGGCGCGGCACGACGTCGGTCCCCGTGGTGGTGCCGCCGCCGGGCAGGGCGTCGGACCAGCCGCCGTTCGACGGGTCGTACTGGAGGACCTGGTACGAGGAGGCGTCGGCGACCGGGGACCACACCAGATGGGGGACGCCCGACAGGTACTCGACGCGGACGCCGGAGACCGGCGTCGGCGGTGTCAGGTCGGACGTGGTGAAGGTGGTGGCGGCCGAGTAGGCGGACCAGTTCCCGGCGGCGTCGCGGGCCCTTCCCCGGTAGGTGACCTTGCTGCCGTCGGCCCGGTACCCGGTGTCGCAGATCGCGCCCTTGGCACCGGTGTACACGGTGGTCCACGCGCCGGTCGACGGGTTCAGCCGCTGCATCGAGTACAGCGCGATGTCCGCCGCGTTCGCCGCGGTGGTGACGAGCTCCGGCGCCGCGTAGGGCTGGTCGCCGGGGCAGACGTCCATCTCGACGAACGGCGCCGCGGGCGGGGTCCTGTCGACGGTGGTGACGCCCCGGTCGGCCGTCCCCGCCGACTCGTTGCCCGCTCTGTCGCGGGCGCGGACCTCGTAGTAGTAGGTGGCGCCGGTCTGCGGGAGGGACGTGTCGGTGTACGAGGTGGCGGTCGTCGTGGTCCGCAGTGCCCACGCCGTGCTGCCCTTGAGACGGCGGTAGACGCGGTATCCCGCGAGGTCCATCTCGGCGTTCCTGGACCAGGAGACCTTGGCCCGGCCGGTGGCGGTGTCGTAGGACACCGCGGAACCCGTGGGGACGAGTGGCTTGATTTTGTCGGCACTGGGAGAAGTGACGGGTTTGTAGGCGAAGGTGACGTTCGCCTTGCCCGTCCAGTTGACGAAATCGACGCGCAGCGTGTGCTTTCCGGAGGGAATGGCCAGATTCGTCGTTTTCGACCGGGTGGACGAGACGTTCTTCCACAGGTCGATCTTGCGCGTCCCGTCCAGGTAGACCCGTATTCCGTCCTGGGCGCTGACGGGGAGGGTGAAGGGCCCGCCCGAGCCGAAGTCGCGGGTCACGGTCCAGCGGACGCCGAAGTTGTCGGCGGGCAGTCCGGTGGCGGGCGCGCCGGAGCCCCAGTTCTGATCGATCGCGGAGTCGCAGTCCGTCCTTCTCGGCGCGCCCGAGAAAGTGGTGTTCGCGTAGAACTGTCGCTTATAGACGGGCGATGTGCAGTTGGTCACTGCGGAGGCGGCCGTGCCGGTCGCGCCGAGCAGTCCGCCCGCGGTCGCCAGCACGAGGGCCGAGGCGAGGGCGCCCCGCGTGCCGATGGCTCTGTGCATGCGTTCCTTCTGGTCCGTTCGATCGTCAACGGCGGTTAAAAACCGTCGAGGAGCATGACTCCTGTGAACGGGACTTGGTTGTACCTGTGAATGACAGAAGGTGAAGCTGAGGGGGTAGGTCGGTGGATGGGCGTACTCTTTTCCCGTCGCGTTCACTTGTGGAACACAAAACGCCGTTGCCATCTCGTTAAGTGGTTACTCCTTGACGTTGAGGTGATCGCCGCGTTGGCTTTCAGCCACCTGGGTCGCAATGCCGCAACCTCGCCCGGAAGGCACCTGATGTGAAGACTCGTAACACCGGCCTCCGCCGTACCGCCATAGCCGTGGCGTCCTCCACCATGGCCGTCACCGTCACCGGCTGCGGCATGATCGGCATCGGAGGGGACGGCGCCTCGGCGAGCGCCACCAAGGGTGACGACATCAAGGTCGGCCTGCTCCTTCCGGAGAAGGAGAACACCCGTTACGAGAAGTTCGACTACCCGATCATCCGGGAGCAGGTTCAGAAGCTCACCGACAAAAAGGGTGACGTCGTCTACCAGAACGCGGAGCAGGACGCTGCCAAGCAGCTCCGGCAGATGCAGCAGATGATCGACGACAAGCTCGACGTCATCCTCGTGGACGCGGTGGACTCGGTGTCGATCGCCAAGGGCGTGCGCCAGGCCAAGGAGGCCGGCATCCCGGTCATCGCCTACGACCGTCTGGCGCAGGGCCCGATCGACGCGTACATCTCCTTCGACAACGAGCTGGTCGGCCAGGTCCAGGCCAAGGCTCTGATCGCCGCGCTGGGCTCCAACTCGGCCTCGAAGAAGATCGTCATGATGAACGGCTCGCTGACCGACCCCAACGCGGCGCAGTTCAAGGCGGGTGCCAAGTCCGAGCTCGAGGGCAAGGTGATCATCTCCAGCGCCTACGACACCAAGGACTGGAACCCGGTCAACGCCAAGGCCAACATGGAGAAGTCCATCCAGGACGTCGGGCTGAGCAACATCGCCGGTGTCTACGCCGCCAACGACGGCATCGCGGGCGCGGTCATCGACGTCTTCAAGGCCGCGGGCGTCAGCAAGATCCCGCCGGTCACCGGGCAGGACTCCGAGCTGATCGCCGTGCAGCGGATCATCAAGGGCGACCAGTACATGAGCGTGTACAAGTCGTACCCGCAGGAGGCCAACGCCGCCGCCGAGATGGCGGTCGCCCGGGTCCAGGGCCGCTCGATCGAGTTCGACGCGCTCACCCGCGACAAGGTCGACAGCCCCACCAACAAGGACATCCCGTCCCAGCTCGTGCCCGTGGTGGACCTCACCAAGGAGAACATCGAGAGGACGGTCGTCCAGGACGGCATCTACCCCGTCAGCAAGATCTGCACGGCGCCCTACAAGGCGCTCTGCAACTCGCTCGGCATCAAGTAGGTCGCTCCGTCCGGGGCCGGGCGGTCCGCCCGCCCGGCACCCCGGATGCCCCGGCCGGTCCCCACCCGGCCTCTCCGGGGCCCCTGGGGCCCCGGGGTCGTCAGTCCCGCGATGCGGCATGATCGCCGCACGTCCCGGATCGTGCCGATGTCCGACCCGAAGATCGCCGCGATACCCGTCGTGGACTGCGGCGAGCCGCTCCCCGAGGTACGGACCGGAGGAGCCCTTCCCCTCGACGCCCGCAGACGGGACGACTCGGGGATCTACGCGCATCTGCGCGAAGGGATGCTGAACCGGCTCGTGGCGGTCGGGGAGCTGCTGCCCGACGGCACACGGCTGCCGTTCGTCGAGGGCCACCGCCCGCCCTCGCTCCAGCGGCTCTGCTTCGCCCGGTACGCCGCCGGACCGCGTACCGTCGGCTGCCGTCCGACGCGCTGATCGCCGCAGGCCTCATCAACCACCCCACCGAGTGGTGGCACTGGTCGTACGGCGACCGCTACGGGGCGCTCGCCACGGGCACCGGTCACGCGCTCCACGGGCTCCGGGAACTCGACGCCTGACGTGAGCTGGTGGGCCCCGTGGGGCGTCGAGCGCGGCCTCCAACTGCCCCGGCTTGTCCGGCCGGCAGGGCTCCGCGTTCGGCAGGAAGGCAGTACCGGATGGGATCGGGGACGTACGGGTAGAGCAGCTTGTCGTCGGCGGTGTCGTTGCCGACGGCGTCGGCGAGAGTGACCGTGCCCGCCTGCGCGGCGCTCGGGATGCCCGGGCAGCCGATCACCGAGTCGGGCCGGAAGTGCAGCGGATCGAGGAAGCCGTCGTCGAGCCCCCGGTGTACGACGTGGACCGGCATCTCGCCGCGCGTGGTCCGCATCCGGACCCGGTTGCCGCGGCAGACCAGATCGTGCCCCTCCACCGGCCGCATCCCCATGAGCCGTGCCGGCAGGGCGTGTTCGAAGTACGCGGCATTGCTGGGACCGGGCGTGAGGACGACCTCGGGGCCAGGGCGGAGGCCGTTCACCTCATCGTCGAAGTGGTCTTCCCGGCAAGCGCAGTCAGGACCGGGACCGACAGCGGAAGCTCCGAGAGCACGCCCGTGCAGGTATCCCCGTCTGCGTCGTCGTCGGCCTGTAAGGCTGCGACCAGGGCTTGCTGAGGCCGACGGTGGCTCAGATCCGCGATTCATTCCTGAGATGCGGACTCCGCACCGCTCACCCGTGCTTCTTGCCGACCAGGGAGCTCCGAAGGAGCAAATGGCGCGTTGGGCAGATGAGTGCCAACCCTCCTGATGGGGGACGGGAGTGCGTGAACCCGCCGGAAGAGGGGTGTGGGAAAGGGATGCCCTGACGCTTCACTGTTCCTTGCCCGGTTCGCTTTTGGCCAGCGCGACCGGGGCTCTTTCCTGCACGAGGCGGGGACTGAGTATGAGCCTGTGCATGAGCTGACAGGCCTCCTACGAAAGAAGGAAGGTGCAATGAGCGGCATAGGGATGAGACGAGCTGCGGTCGGTGTGCTCACCGTGATCGCCATCGCGGGAGCGTCGCCGGCGTTCGCGCTCTCGGTCAGTCGGGGAGGTGCCCGTGGATGGACCGAACAGTCCGCCACGGTCATGAACCTCCAGGACACGCAGGACGACGGTCATGACGTGAAGGCCGAGTACTACAGGACCGCCCACCCGAGCGACAAGCTCACCCTGTGGAACAAGCAGGCCTACGACGGCCCGCGCTTCGAGGACAACGACGGGAACGCCTGGACCGTGGAGAGCGGGAAGTACTCCACCATCTTCAAGATGCAGGTGTGCGAGGTGTACAACAACTGGCCCGACTCTTGCAGCGGTTGGGTCGAGTAGTAGCCGCAGTTCGTAGCTGACTCGCTTCGGAGAGTCGGAGGGGTGACGGCCGATGATGGCGGCCGCCACCCCTCCCTGCGCCATGAGTCTACTCAGCGAGTCGGACCCATGGCGCTGTTCGTGGACGGGGCTCGGGGCGGACAAGCGGTGTGGAAATTTCTCTGGAGGTGCAAGTGGGCGGCTACACCGAGCGCGTTGTGCTCGAAGTCGAGGATCTCAACTACGGCCTGCCTGGCCGGTCACTGCTGGCAGGTGTCCGCCTGTCTGTCGCCGCGGGCGAGTCTGTCGCTGTGACGGGGGCCAGCGGCAGCGGGAAGACCACCTTGTTGACGTGCATCCTCGGTCTCATCGAACCGGACGCCGGCTCGGTGCGCATCGCGGGCGTCGACCAGGGCGGGCTGTCGTCGCGCGAGCTTGCCCGGCATCGCCGGGAAAATGTCGGAATGGTCTTCCAGTTCGGCGAGTTGCTTCCAGAATTATCTCCTTTGGAGAATGTGGCCCTGGCGGGTCTCCTGGCGGGCAAGAAGACCGGTGAGGCCTACGCGCGTGCGGCTGAGCTGCTCGATGAGCTGGGTGTGCCGGCCGAGGGTTCTGCCACTGCGACGCTGTCCGGCGGTGAACGGCAGCGAACAGCAGTTGCACGGGCATTGATGAACGATCCGGCTCTGCTTCTCGCGGATGAACCGACAGGGTCACTCGACCCCGTGCACCGTGACGCCGTTGCTGAACTGCTGTACAGCGTGCCACGGCAACGGGGCTGTGCCCTCCTGGTGGTCACACATGACGTCAGCGTCGCGCGGCGCGCGGATCGGCGAGTCCGACTGGACGGAGGTCGGCTGTCGGTCGGTGCGGAGGTCGCGGAGACGGGAGAAGGCGCGTGAGTGACAGAGGGCTGTTCCGTCAGTTGCTGCACATGGGACGCGCGGCCGCCCTGGCAGCGGAGGCAGGGCGGGTGCGTTTCTGGGCCCTTGTCCTGGCCACGTCTCTGTTGTCTCTCGCGGCAAGTGGTCTGGTGTTGGCTTCGGCCTCCTTCGACGCCCGCGCAGAACGCAGCGTCGCACGGTCTCCTCGGCTCATTGCCGCTCACCCGCGTGAGACCCCCCGGGCGCTCTGGGCACCGGCCACGTCAAGTATCGGGAACATGGCGTTCGACGTCGTGTACATCGAGCCGATAGGTGACGACGCGCCGCTTCCCCCCGGCCTCTCGCACTGGCCCGATCCGGGAGAGGCGGTGTTGTCACCCGCTCTGCTGAAGGCTGGTGGGAGCGATGGCGTCTCCCGGCAGTTCGGGCGCTTCGGCGGTGTCATCGGTCCTGCCGGCCTCGAAGCACCGGCGGAGCGCTTCGTCTATGTCCGGCCCAGCGCCAAGATGCTTGACCGATCCAAGATGTTCGAGATCAGCGGCTTCGGCGCAGAGGCGTCTGCCGGTTTTGTCGGAGAGAGTATTCATAATTTCGGGGCCCAGAAGTTCTATGCGGGATATGCCGTATTGATTCTCCTTCCGGCGGCTCTCCTGGTGGTCATCGCGGCACGTGTTGGGGCCGCTGCCCGGGACAGGCGAACGGCACTGCTCGGAGCTCTGGGCGCCGGCAGGAGAGTCAGGCTGGCTTTCACGCTCGGTGAGGCCGCGCTCCCTGTTGCCTTTGGAGCAGGTATCGCGGCTTTGGGGGCATCGGTCCCCCTCGTGTTGGACTCGTCGTACCCTCTCGTGGAGTTCATCCTCTTGAAGGAGGATGCTCGTGGCGCGTGGCCGGAGTTGTTGCTCTGCCTGATATGTGTTCCGATCGCGGTGCTTTTCCTGGCGATTGTTCTGCAGCCCGGCCATCGGCGTTCGGGCGGAACCAGGCCGACCTCCGTATCGGGTCGCAGAGCGTGGATTCCATGGGTGTTTCCCTTCGCGTTGCTGGTTACCGTGCGAGGTGCGGAGCTCGTTTCTCTTGAATTCCGGATACCTGTCTACGCCACTGGTTGCATCGTGGTGCTTGCGACCCTTCCCGCGGTCATCGGGACCGGAGTGGGGCGGGTGGGGCCGCTCATGGCGAGTGTCGGTCGGCGGGTCGGTGCTTCGGGGCTTCTGGTCTCCGGGCGCCGGCTGGGTGTCGGGTCGCGTTCGGTGTCGAGGCTGGTGGCCTCCATGGTGATCGCCATCGGGCTGGCCGCCCAGACACAGCTGTGGACAGGAGTGTTCGGGGAGTTCACGCAGAGTGCGATGGAGACACAGAAACGAGTGGGGACGACGGTCCTCAGAGTCACCCCCTACGCGGCAGGTGATCGGGTGCGGGATTTCGAGAGCGAGCTTCCGTCGGGGGCCCTGCTTCTGGGCGTACGGCAGACGGGCGACCGGGTTGAGATCGTGGGTGGCTGTGCCGCCCTTCGAGAGATCGGGCTGCCGTGCCCGAAGACATCTGCACGGATCTCGGCAGCGGGCGGAGAAGTACGCCTTCGAGAGATCCTGAGCCGAACCGGGGTGGCACAGGGGGCGAAGGGATACGCGCGACGCGGGGCGCTCCCGCATGTCGGAGCGAGTAAGGACGGTTCGCTGACCTTGCTGATCGTGGGCAAGGGTCGCAGACAGCTCTCGGTACCGGAGATTCAGGGGATAGCCGGCCGGTCCCTGGCGATGAAGGCGTCCGTTCGTCCCTTGGGCGACCTGTCCGATACGGGGAAACTGGTGACGGCCACCAAGTGGGTACGACTGATGTCGCTGGTGGGAGTCGGAGTGATCGGCTTGGCTGCCGGGATAAGTGCGATGGCTGAATTTCTCCGCTTCGGGCGGGAACTTGCCCCGCTGTCCGTGCTGACGGGCAGCCGCCGGATCTTCCGGTCAGTGGCCGTGTGGTCGCTGTTCATGCCCGCGGTCTTGGCGGCGGTGTTCGGGGTTCTGGTGTCGTGGTGGCTGGCGACCCCGCTGACCAGCACTTCTGTAGCCACACCTGCATCCATGGCGCCCATCACGATCGGTGCGCTCGTCTGCGCCCTGGGGCTTGCCCTGTGGGGAGCGCATGCCGCGGTGCGGGCGGCGGGGACGTGGACGCCTTCATCGGACTGAGGTACGCGTGACCACTCCGACTGCACTGACAACCGGAGAGTTCTGGCGCAACGCCATTCATAGATCGTGGAGTTGCTGTTCGCGGGACTGGGATCGCCAGGCGATCCCGGCGGCTTGTACGCGGTTTTCGGCACCGATCGTTTCGTAGATCGTGCGCACGTGATCCTTTACGGTGTGCGTGCTGATGTTGAGCTTTTCGGCGATGGCGAGGTTCGAGAGTCCTTCGCCAATTAGGATCAGGATCTCCTGGCACCTGGGACTGAGACCTCTCAATCGCTCCCGAGCAATGTTCGCTTCCTCCGCCGCGTAACTGGGTTCGAGGTAACGGGCTACCACGGGTCGAGCCACCTCCGGCGCGAGCGCCACGCTGCCGGCGCGGGCTGCTCGTATGGCCCACGGGAGGTTCGTCACGCATTCGCCGCTGTGAAGGATGCCGTTCGCCCCGCTGCGGAGAAGCCTTCGGGCCGCGGGCTCCGTGACACGGTCCAGGAGAACAATTCTCTTGGCCGTGACGGCGAGCTGGTTCAATTCTGCGAGTGTGTTCAGGGCTTCGTCGATGCTGGAATGGCTCATCACGATTATGTCCGGCGTTGCCGTACGTAAGAGCCGGGATGCCGATGCGATGGAGCCTTCGCTGACGACGTGCAGTTGATCGTCCTGCTCAATGGTCCGACGCACTCCGGCGCGTTCCAGTGAATGACGCCCGAAAATCCCGATCCGTATCACTCGTAACCTCCCCGTCCGGCACGGCACATCATGAGGACCCTGGCCGGATGGGGGAAATCCGGCCAGGGTCGCTCAGGGTGCCGCTACGCTCGAATTCCACGAGCGTTTTCGTCGGCGGAGAGAGTCAATCTCCGCCCTTCACCAAGAATGCGCTCCGCGGACACATTGTCGCCACCGTCATCTTGTTGCAAGGGGCGAGGCTGAGGTGGGGATTTATATGCGCAAAGCGGGACGAGAGTGGGCGTGACCGCGAGGCAGCAGTGTTGCGATGTCGGTCGCGTCCGCGCATAGTTGCGCTGCGGAAGACGCCGAGGCGTCTCACCGCGGAAGGGGCTGGAGCCAGGGTTGGAGCCAGGGGTGGGAGATGGCCGGGCACGGGACGGACAGGCATCCGCACGGCGCTGACCGACTGTGCGAGGTCGGCGACCGGGTGTACTCCCGGGCCGTGCGGCGCGGTCGCGTGCCCCGCGAGGACGCGGAAGCGGTGCCCTGCCTGCTGGAGTTGGCGCTGCTGCACCCCGACCCCGACGACATGGGGTGGCTGGTGCCGACCTCGCCGCAGGAGGTCATGACCCGGCTCCTGCGGGGCGTGTACGAGGAGGTCAGCGCGAGCCAGGCGCGGGTGGGCGACGCGGTGTCGGCCTTCGAGTGGTACGCGGGCCTCGGCGGCCGGGTGCGGGCGCCGGCCGAGGGCGTGGCGATCCGGGTCCTCGACGGGCTGCCGCGGATCCACGCCGCCATGGACAAGGCGACCGGGGAGTGCACCCGTGAGGTCCTGACGGTGCAGCCGGGCGGTATCCGGCGCGAGGACGAACTCGTCGAGGGACTGCACCGGGCGCTGGAGATGCGCCGGCGCGGGGTGCGCATGCGCGATCTGTACACCCACGTGGCCAGGCACGGCCAAGGCCTTCTGAACTACATGGAGTTGATGGGCGACGCGGCCGAGGCCCGTACCCTTGACGAGGTCGTGGAGCGGCTCATCCTCTTCGACCGCACGGTCGCCTTCATCCCCGCCAACTCCGACCGCACGATCGCGCTGGAACTGCGCCACCCCGCGCTGGTGGACTACCTGGTCACGGTCTTCGAGCGACTGTGGCGCCTGGCGATCCCGCTGACGTCCCCGCTCCCGTCCACCGGCATCGAGGGCATCACCCATCGGGAGCGCTCGATCGCCGCCCTGCTGGCGGAGGGCCACCAGGACGCGGTGGTCGCGGAACGCCTTGGCATCAGCGTCCGTACGTGCCGGGCGCACATCGCGCGCCTGTCGGAGACCCTGGGCGCGGCGAGCCGCACCCAACTGGGCGTCCGCATCGCCCAGGCGGGGCTGGACGGACCTCGGCGGACTCCGGAGCTGGAGACGGTCACCGTTCCTGGGGTTGCTCCCGAGCCCCCTGGTGTTCCTGATCAAGGATCCCCGACTGGCCTATGAGGTAGCCGAGTTGGGCCCGGCTCTCGCTGCCGAGGGCGGCGGCGAGTTTGGCTATGTGGACTCGGGCGGTGCGGACGTTCATGCCGAGGCGGTCGGCTATGACGGCGTCGGTGTGGCCTTCGACGAGGAGGCTCGCGATGGCGCGCTGACGGGGGGTGATGCCGTTCAGGGTGGGCTGTTGGGCGGCTTCCGGGTACATGGGCGTGGCCAGGCGCCACAGGCGCTCGAAGGTGATCACAAAGAACGTGATCAGGGCTGGGTTGCGGACTTCCAGCGCGAGTGTGCGGTCCTTGCTCGCCGGAATGAACGCGACGGTGCGGTCGATGATGATCAGGCGTTCGGTGACTTCGTCGAGGGTGCGGACCGCGACGTCGCCCTTCAGGAGTTCATGGCGGGCGACCACTGCCGGCGAGTGGCGGAGTGTGTGCTGGTAGAGCGTACGGATGCGGGCGCCCCGGTCCAACAGTGCCTGGTCGCGTTCCAGGGACTCCCGCACAGATGCGGCGTTCCGCCCGTTGTGGGGCTGAATGGTGAGGAGTTCCTCGTGTGCGGCGGTCATGGCCTGCGTGATGACCGAGTTGATGCGCTGGAGACCGCTGAGCACGCTGATCGTCGGGGTCTCTGCCGTCGCGGCGTGAGGTCCGTCGATCCGCATGAGCGGCTCGAACGCCTCTGCCAGGCGCGCCTCGCGCTGTCGCTGCTGTGTGATGGCGTCAGCGGTGCTCTGCAACAGCCGGGGGAGTGCCACGGCGGGAGCCACGGGATACAGCCATCGCATGTCCTCGATGTCCGGCTGGAGCAGGCCTAAGTCGATCAGGCAGGGCACGGGCTCGGCCTCCAGCTGGGTGACACGGCCCTCGTGGAGCGCGCGGGCGTACAGGTCCAGGCCCGCCTGGCACAGTTCCTCGGCGCCGTGCTCGTGCGCCCCGGTGGTCACCTGTGGCTCTGTTCTCTCGGCATTCAGTGATCCTGGTCCAGGAGCCCCGACTGCGCGATCAGGAAGCCGAGTTGGGCACGGCTTCCGCTGCCGAGGGCGGAGGCCAGCTTGGCGATGTGGGCGCGGCAGGTGCGGACGTTCATGCCCAGGCGGCGGGCTATGGCCTCGTCGACGTGGCCCTCCACGAGGAGTTTCGCGATGGAGTGCTGGATGTCCGTGATGCCGTCGGGGGTGGTTTCGTAGGGTGCGCCGGCGCTCAGCGGGACGGAACGGCCCCACATGAACTCGAAGACCTTGATCAGGTAGCCGACGAGGCCCGGGTGGCGAAGTTCGAGGGCCACTTTCTGGTCGTCGCGGGCGGGGATGAAGGCGACGGTCTTGTCGCAGATGATGAGCCGCTCGACCAGTTCGTCGATGGTGCGGTGCTCCACCTTGCCGTTGGAGAGCTGGTCCACGTAGGCCAGTTTCTCGGGGCTGTATCGCGCGGTGTGCTGATAGAGGGTCCGTATGCGGACACCGCGTTCGATCAAAGGCCTGTCCCGCTCCAGCCCCTGGATGAGGCTGCGTTCGGGGCGGGGGCCGCTCGGCTGGACCGTGAGCATCTCGGTCTGGCACTGGGCCGTGGCCAGGTCGAGTGCCGCGTTGATCCGGTCGTTGCCCTCGAGCACGGTGATCGAGTGGGTGGTCGCGGCCGCTTGCGCGCTGAGGGTCATGAACGGCTCGAAAGCGTCGGCCAGTTCGATTGACATCCGCCTGCGCTCGGTGATCTCTCGCTCTATGGCGCTGAGGCGCTGGGCCAGGGCGGCAGACGGGGGAACGGGGCGCAGCCAGTTCGCATCGTCAGGATCCGGGTGGAGAAGGGCGAACTCCATCAAACACGGAGCACTCTCCACGTCTGCGCGGGCGATGCGGCCCATGCGGAGAGCGTCCGCATAAAGTTGGCCACCTTCCCCACACAACTCGGTCACCGCATGGGGATGTGTCGCTTTAGTCCCATTGGTTGTCAAATCTCCACCCCCCAGGGTCCTGAACGTGCAGGAACATGATGCATCGATTGTGTGGCCATGACCTCCCCAAATGAGCCATCGTCGTATCCGACGGGGGAAGAGGGGACCTTCAAGTGAGGACGAAGCCGATTATGCGTAAGAAAATGCTTCGCTTGGTGCTTGTCGCCGCCTTCTCCGCCGTCACGGCCTTCGGAGCGCTGAGTGGCCTCTCCGATGCGAAGGGCGACGTTCGGGCAGACAGTGTCTGGCCGGTGGCGGCCGCGGCCACCGCGGTAGCTGGCGACAGTGTTTGGCCGGTGTCTCCTGACCGTACTGACGACAGTGTCTGGGCTTGACATGACTATTCCCCCGGACGACCGCTCCTTCCGCCGAGAGATGGCCACCGCCTACCGGTCCGGCTGGCACTTCATCGACCTGGTCACCGCCATCCCCTACAGCGGCGACTCGCTGATGGTGACCGTCTTCGGGGAGCCCGTCGTCGTCACCCGCGACGACGACGAGGACGTACGGGCCTACCGGTGTCTGCGGCGGCCTCGG
Organism: Streptomyces populi; assembly: GCF_002911015.1. GTDB lineage: Bacteria > Actinomycetota > Actinomycetes > Streptomycetales > Streptomycetaceae > Streptomyces > Streptomyces populi. The sequence continues at coordinate 24,518 of NZ_KZ626865.1, read as the reverse complement.
GGGGCGCCGCAGCCCGTCCGGTGCGCCATCCGGTACGGCATGATCTTCGTGAACCTCGACCAGCGTGACCACCAGCTCACCGGACCGGACGTCCCCGACGTCCCGGCCGTCGAAGCCACCCCCCGCAGTGCCTGACGCGATTCCCCCGTCGTAGTAGATCGCGCAGGTACTTCCCCCCGCAGCGGCGTCACCGTGACCTGAACACGGTGACGCCGCTGCAGTTTTCGGGGGGACCCCCGGCTCCCGGACCGTTCTCGCGGGGGCCGGGACCGGCCGCGGGGCGCCCGTCGGCGGTCTCATCCGCGGCCCAACGCCGCCGTGAGTTCGATCTCGATCGCCACCCGGGACGGGTTCGGCGACGGCACGCGTCCATAGCGTTCCGCGTAGCGCCGTACCGCCTCCGCGACGCGCGCCGGGTCCGCGGAGACCCGTGCCCGTCCCTCCAGCGTCGCCCAGCGCCGGCCGTCCACCTGGCACACCGCCACCCGCGCCCCGTCCGGCCCGGCCGCCAGCACGTGGGCCACCTTCCTGCTGGACTTGTTCGTGATGACCCGAGCGAGACCGGCCTCGGGGTCGTATGTAACGCCGACGGGCACCACGTGCGGGCTGCCGTCGGGCCGGAGGGTGGTCAGCGTGCACAGGTGGCGCTCGCGCCAGAAGCTCAGATAGGCGGCGTCGGGCCGCCGGGGGTCCACCGGATGGGATGCCATGAGGCCTGAATCTACGCCTGCCGGCCGACCGTTTTCCGGCTCTTCCAACCTTGAGCGGAATAGACTCAACTTTGTGTACGCTGGATGAGTCAGGGAACGGTCAGGAACACCAGGAGGAGGAGAACGCGAACGTGGACGCCGAGCTGACCAACAGGAGCCGGGACGCGATCAACGCGGCCAGCAACCGCGCCGTGCGGGAGGGGCACCCGGACCTCACCCCCGCTCACCTGCTGCTCGCTCTGCTCGAGGGGCAGGACAACGAGAACCTCATCGACCTGCTGGCGGCCGTCGACGCCGATCAGGCCGCCGTGCGCGCCGGCGTCGAGCGCGTGCTCGCCGGCCTGCCCAGCGTGACCGGCTCCACCGTCGCGCCCCCGCAGCCCAACCGTGAGGCGCTCGCCGTCATCGCCGACGCCGCCGAGCGCGCCAAGGAACTCGGCGACGAGTTCATCTCCACCGAGCACCTGCTCATCGGGATCGCCGCGAAGGGCGGTGCGGTCGCCGACGTGCTCTCCCGGCAGGGCGCCGGCGCGAAGAAGCTGCTCGACGCGTTCCAGAAGACCAGAGGAGGGCGCCGGGTGACGACCGCGGACCCCGAGGGCCAGTACAAGGCGCTCGAGAAGTTCGGCACCGACTTCACCGCCGCGGCCCGTGAGGGCAGGCTCGACCCCGTCATCGGCCGGGACCACGAGATCCGCCGGGTCGTGCAGGTCCTGTCCCGCCGCACGAAGAACAACCCCGTCCTCATCGGCGAGCCCGGCGTCGGCAAGACCGCCGTCGTCGAGGGGCTCGCCCAGCGGATCGTGAAGGGCGACGTGCCCGAGTCCCTCAGGAACAAGCGGCTCGTCTCGCTCGACCTGGGCGCGATGGTCGCCGGCGCGAAGTACCGGGGAGAGTTCGAGGAGCGCCTGAAGACCGTGCTCGCGGAGATCAAGGACTCCGACGGGCAGATCATCACCTTCATCGACGAGCTGCACACCGTCGTGGGCGCCGGCGCGGGCGGCGACTCCGCCATGGACGCCGGCAACATGCTCAAGCCCATGCTCGCCCGCGGTGAGCTGCGCATGGTCGGCGCCACCACCCTCGACGAGTACCGCGAGCGGATCGAGAAGGACCCGGCGCTGGAGCGGCGCTTCCAGCAGGTGCTGGTCGCCGAGCCGACGGTCGAGGACACCATCGCCATCCTGCGCGGGCTCAAGGGCCGCTACGAGGCCCACCACAAGGTCCAGATCGCCGACTCGGCGCTGGTCGCCGCCGCGAGCCTGTCCGACCGCTACATCACCTCCCGCTTCCTCCCCGACAAGGCCATCGACCTCGTCGACGAGGCGGCCTCACGGCTGCGGATGGAGATCGACTCCTCCCCGGTCGAGATCGACGAGCTCCAGCGGGCCGTCGACCGGCTGAAGATGGAGGAGCTGGCGATCGGCAAGGAGACGGACGCCGCCAGCAGGGAGCGCCTGGACAAGCTGCGCCGCGACCTCGCCGACAAGGAGGAGGAGCTGCGCGGCCTCAACGCCCGCTGGGAGAAGGAGAAGCAGTCCCTCAACCGGGTCGGCGAGCTGAAGGAGAAGCTCGACGAGCTGCGCGGCCAGGCCGAACGCGCCCAGCGCGACGGCGACTTCGACACCGCCTCCAAGCTGCTGTACGGCGAGATCCCCACCCTGGAGCGGGACTTGGAGGAGGCCTCGCAGGCCGAGGAGGAGGTCGCCAAGGACACCATGGTGAAGGAGGAGGTCGGGCCCGACGACATCGCGGACGTCGTCGGCTCCTGGACCGGCATCCCCGCCGGCCGCCTCCTGGAGGGCGAGACGCAGAAGCTGCTGCGCATGGAGGCGGAGCTGGGCCGCCGTCTGATCGGCCAGGCCGAGGCCGTGGGGGCGGTGTCCGACGCGGTGCGCCGCACCCGCGCGGGGATCGCCGACCCGGACCGGCCCACCGGCTCCTTCCTCTTCCTCGGCCCGACGGGCGTCGGCAAGACCGAACTCGCCAAGGCCCTGGCCGACTTCCTCTTCGACGACGAGCGGGCGATGGTCCGCATCGACATGTCGGAGTACGGCGAGAAGCACAGCGTGGCCCGGCTGGTCGGCGCGCCTCCCGGGTACGTCGGCTACGAGGAGGGCGGCCAGCTCACCGAGGCCGTTCGCCGCCGTCCGTACAGCGTGATCCTGCTCGACGAGGTGGAGAAGGCGCACCCCGAGGTCTTCGACATCCTGCTCCAGGTGCTGGACGACGGACGGCTGACGGACGGTCAGGGCCGGACGGTCGACTTCCGCAACACCATCCTGATCCTCACCTCGAACCTGGGCAGCCAGTTCCTGAGCGGGCAGAGCCTCGCCGATCCGTCGGCCTCCGACGAGGAGCGCAGGCGGCAGGTCCTGGACGTCGTCCGGGCCTCCTTCAAGCCCGAGTTCCTGAACCGGCTGGACGACCTCGTGGTCTTCTCCGCCCTGGACCGGCAGGAGCTGGAGCGCATCGCCAGGCTCCAGATCGACTCCCTGGCACGGCGGCTCGCCCAGCGCCGGCTCACCCTGGAGGTCACCGACGCGGCGCTGGCCTGGCTCGCCGAGGAGGGCAACGACCCGGCGTACGGAGCGCGCCCGCTGCGGCGCCTCGTCCAGACCGCCATCGGCGACCGGCTGGCCAAGGAGATCCTGGCGGGAGAGGTCAAGGACGGCGACACGGTCCGGGTGGACGCCTTCGGCGACGGCCTGATCGTGGGACCGGCCACGGGCAAGACGCTGTAGCCGGTGCCGGCACCGGCACCCGGCGGGGGAGGGCCCGCGGCACGTCCGCCGCGGGCCCTCCCCCTTTGCCGGGCCGATGCCCGCGCATGACCGGATCTTGTCAGCCCCCGGCGGACAGGCCCCGCCAGAGGTTGCCACCCCCCGCCCCGCATGAGAGAGGATGGCGGTATCCGTACGAAGGGAAATACACGGTGAGCATCGACCCGTCCTCGATTCCGAATTTCGGGGGCCAGCCCGAGCCGCAGCCCGGCGGCCCCGCGGGCCCCGTGGTCCCGGATCAGGACCTCGTGAAGCAGCTCCTGGAACAGATGGAGCTGAAGTACGTCGTCGACGACGAGGGTGACCTCGCGGCGCCGTGGGAGGAGTTCCGTACGTACTTCATGTTCCGTGGCGAGGCTGACCAGCAGGTCTTCTCGGTGCGGACGTTCTACGACCGGCCGCACCAGCTGGAGGAGAAGCCCGCGCTCCTCGAGTCGATCGACGACTGGAACCGCCGCACGCTGTGGCCCAAGGTCTACAGCCACACCCACGACGACGGCACCGTCCGCCTGATCGGCGAGGCGCAGATGCTGATCGGCACCGGCGTCAGCCTGGAGCACTTCGTGTCCTCCACGGTGAGCTGGGTGCGCGCCGCCATCGAGTTCGACAAGTGGCTCGTCGAGCAGCTCGGTCTGGAGCAGGAGATCAACGAGGCGGACAAGCCCGGGGACGACGAGGAAGAGTAGGCCCGTCCTCCCGGCGGCGCCCTCCGCGCGCACCGGCCCCTGGGGCAGAGGTCCCGGGCCGTGCCCGCGAGATCTCGCCTGCCCGCGACGCCGGGCACGCCCTAGAGCGGCGTGTGCGCGATCACGACCAGATACGCGCCGTAGACGAACGAGAGCCCGGCCAGGGCACCGACCACCAGGGTCGCGTGCCAGGGCCGGGCTCTCGCCGTCCGCACCAGCGCGCGGGCCAGCGGCAGCAGCAGCGGGAACGCCGGGAGCAGGAAGCGCGGCTTGGACTCGAAGAACCCCGATCCGCCCAGCGCGATCAGCAGCAGGACGCCGCTGTACACCAGCAGCGGCAGGGGCGCCCGGTCCGCGATCAGCAGCGCGTACAGGAGCACGGCCGCGGCGACGATCACCATCGTCATGGGGAACACGAACCGGTCCCCGCGCAGCAGCAGGTGCTTGACGAAATGGAGCGACCCCTCGCCGAGGTCGAAGCGCGAGCCCCACAGCCGCTGCACCTGGAAGTAGCCGCCGAGCAGGGCGCCCTCGCGGTGCCCCACCCACAGCACGTAGCCGGCCCAGCCGGCCGGCGCGAGCGCGGCGCCCGCCCACACCCCGGGGGCGGCTCTCCCGCGGCTCCGCCAGATCTCGTGCGCCGCCGCCACGAGGACCGCGGCGGCCACCGCGAAGCCGTTCGGCCTGGACAGCCCCGCGAGCGCGGCCAGCGAGCCGGCCCACAGCCAGCGCCCGTCGAGCACGGCGTACAGCGACCAGGCCGCGAACGCGGTCAGCACGGGCTCGGTGTACGCCATCGACAGCACCACCGAGTGCGGCAGCAGACCCCACAGCAGCACCAGCGCCGTACCGACCGCCCGGCCGTGCAGACGGGCCCCGATCGCGTACACCCCGCACGCGGCGGCGGCCGCCGCGGTCCAGGAGACCAGCAGGCCCGCCGAGCCGCCGGTCAGCGGTGTCAGCGTGGTGACGGCCCGGACGAGGGCCGGGTAGAGCGGGAAGAACGCGAGGTCGCTGTGGACGACCGTGGGGTGGAAGTGGAGCGTCCTGCCGTAGCCGTGCGCGGCGATGCCCAGGTACCAGGTCGAGTCCCAGGACCGCGCGAGCAGGGCGACCGGGTGCCCGCCGGTGGCCCGGGCGGTCCCGGCGAGCACGAGGAGACCGGCCAGGCGTGCGACGGCGAACAGCCCGAGCGCCGTGATCGCGGCGGACGGCAGGCCGCGTGCGGCGCGGGACGGTCGCGCGGCACGGTCTCCGGAGTCCGGGAGGGCGGGGCGAGTGAGGGTACTCGGGTGGGTCACATCCCGAACTGTGCGTTCCCGACGGGGTATTCGCGAGCTTTGCTCGTCCGTGCGGGTTCCGTGCGGGTTCCGTCGCGGGGGCTTCGGCGCGCCGCACGCGCACGGGGTGCGGGCGGTGCTAACGGTCCGTCCGGCCCGCTTCCGGCCCGCTTCCCACGAGCTCCGGGAGGCCGTCTCCGGAACCCTCCCCGCCGCAGGGGGCGTTTCCTCCGGAGCCTCCCGAGGCGCGGGGACGCCCCTTCCGGAACGGGGCCGAGCCGTCGCGGTGCTTCCTCCGGAGCGTTCCGCCGGCCGCCGGGGACCGCTTCCTCCGGAGCCGTTCCGAGGCCGCGGGAGGCGTGTCCTTCGGACCGGGCCCGGGCCGTCGGCGGCGTTTCCTCCGGAGCTCTCCGGAATTGCCGCCGATGTCTTCGGCGGACGGCTCCTGAACTGCCCTCTTCGGGCAGCTCCGGTGCCGGAACGTTGCCGTACCCGGGCAGGGACGAGCGCGAGACCGTACCCCATAATCCTGGCGTGTCGAAGATCCCGGCGCCGATCCCGGCCCCGATACCGTCCGGTTCCGTTCCCGCGGGCACCCCCGTCTGGTCCTCCGAGGAGGCGGCCCGGTGGTCGCGGGTCCGCGGCGCGCTCTGGGCGCGTCCCCTCTGGTCCGTACCGGCGCTGCTGATCGCCGTGGTGTGGGCGATCGCGGCGGCACCGGAACCGCCGTGCACCGATGCCGCGCCGTGCGGTGCGGACTGGCCGGGCATGGTGGAGGTGGGCCTGGCCGTGGGGCTGCTGTACTGGTTCGCCCGGCTGCCGGAGCCGGCGCTGGTCGCCGCCCCCGCCCTGGCGGCCGTCGTGGCCCTGTCGGAACTTCCGGACGCGGGGCCGAACTCCCTGGCCGCGAACCTCTGCGTCCTCGCGGCCCTGGGATTCGGGTGGGCCGGTGCCCTCGAACGCCTCGTCGTCCGTCGTCGGCAGCGCGAGCTGGCGGAGGGCGCCACGGGCGTACGGCATCCGCTTCCCGGACCCGGCACGCCCCTGCGGCGCGGGCTGATCCCGGTCACGGCGGGCCTGCTGCTGGTCGCCGTCGCCGCGTTCTGCGTGGTCCAGGGAATCGCGGGCGTCCAAGACGACCAGCGGCACGCGGACCGGGCGGTCCCCGCCGTGGCGAAGGTGACCGGCCGCGACGACGAGTCGGTCCGGGTGCGCACCGACGACGGGCGGAGGCTGAGGCTCGACTCGCTCCAGCCGGAGGTCCACCGCGTCGGCGGCTCGGTGACCGTGCTGGAGGACGGTTCGTGGCGGCGCCTGGCGTCCGAGCCGTACGACGCCATGGGCCCGCAGCTGGGGGCCCTGGCCGCGGGTCTTCCCGGGCTCTCCCTGCTCGTCACCGGTCTCCTCGCCCGGCGCCGCGCCGCCGCGCTGCGCCGCGGTCCGGTGCCGGTCCTTCGGGTGGTGGAGCGCATGGACGAGGACGGTCTGGTCCAGATCCACGCGGGCGACGACACCGCCTGCCGACGGCCCGTTCTCGCGGCGAGCTTCGCCGCCGACGCTCCCGGCGGGGACGAGCGGGAGCCGGCGGCCGACGGCGAGGGCCTGGAAGAGCTGATGGCGGCCGCCGCGCTGCCGCGTGAGGCCGTCATGTTCGGCTCCCCCCACGACGGCGGCGAGCTGCTCCTCGTCACCACGTTCCGCGGCGAGCCGGCCGTCCTGCGCACGAGCGGCCCCGTCCGGCTGCCGCGCCCCGGCGGGCGACCGGGCTCCGCCCCGGAGACGGAGGAGTGCGCCGCGGCCGACACCGCCCCCACCGCGGTCCCGGAGACCCTGGTCACGACAGGACGCCCGCTGAGCTGGGGTCCCGGCCCCGTGGCGCGCGCCGGTGGCGCGGCCCTGGCCCTGATCATGATCGGGGGCGCCGCCTTCAACGCCCGCGCTCTCGTGACGGACTGGACCGACGTGAAGGCGGCCTTCTTCCTGCTCTGCGTGCTGACCTGGCTCGGGACGGCCGCGGAACTGCTCGACTGGCGCGTCACCGCCGACAGTTCGGGCCTGTGGCTGTCCGGGCGGTGGAAGGTCCGGCACCTGCCGTGGGACGACCTGCGGTCGGTCCGGTACACCAAGGAGGGGAGCGTGACGGTGAGGATGCCGGACGGCGATCACTGGCGGCTGTCCGGCCTCGGAGTGCCGAAGCTGGAACGGCGCTTCGGCCTCGACCCCTCCTGCGTCCGCATGACCGAGGAGGTCACCGCGCTCCGCGACCACCCGGAACTGCGGCCCACCGAAGCCGTTTCCGTCCGCGGCCGGGGCTTCCCCCTCGGCCCCGTGCTGCTCGTCCTCGCCGTCCTGGCCGCCGGGGCCTGGGCCCTTCACTGAGACACGGGCGAACCGTTCTTCCGGCGGGCCCGGGCGGACCCGGGCCCGCCGGAGTTCAGGCCGACATCCGGCGCAGCCGCCCGGCGGCCTCGTGCAGCACCTCGTCCTTCTTGCAGAACGCGAACCGCACGAACGGCGCGCCCTGCTCGCGGTGGTCGTAGAAGACGGCGTTCGGGATGGCCACCACACCGGCCCGCTCGGGCAGGGCGCGGCAGAAGGCGAAACCGTCGCTCTCGCCGAGCGGCCGGATGTCGGTGGTGATGAAGTACGTGCCCGCGGACCGGAAGACCTTGAAGCCCGCCTCCGTGAGCCCGGCCGCGAGCACGTCCCGCTTGCGCAGCATGTCCGCGCGGAAGTCCTCGAAGTAGGCGTCCGGCAGCGCGAGCGCCTCGGCGACGGCGTACTGGAAGGGCCCCGACGCCACGTACGTCAGGAACTGCTTCGCCGACCGCACGGCACCGACCAGGGCGGGCGGCGCGGTCACCCAGCCCACCTTCCAGCCGGTGAACGAGAACGTCTTGCCCGCGCTGCCGATGGTGACCGTCCGCTCGCGCATCCCCGGCAAGCTCGCCAGCGGTACGTGCTCGGCGTCGTCGAAGACGAGGTGTTCGTAGACCTCGTCGGTCACCACGAGCAGATCCCGTTCGACGGCGATCCGTGCGATCTCCGTCAGCTCCGCGCGCGTGAGGACGGTGCCGGTCGGGTTGTGCGGGGTGTTGACCAGCAGCAGCCGGGTCCGCTCGGTGACCGCGTCGCGCAGCTCGTCGAGGTCGAGCCGGAAACGCCGGTGGGCGCCCTCGCCGTCACCGTCGTCGCCCTCGTCGGGGCGCAGCGTCACGGGTACGCGCGTCCCGCCCGCCATGGCGATCGAGGCCGCGTACGAGTCGTAGTACGGCTCCAGGGCGATCACCTCGTCGCCGGGTTCCAGGAGCGCGAGCAGGGAGGCGGCGATGGCCTCGGTGGCGCCCGCCGTCACCAGGACCTCGGTGTCGGGGTCGTACGACAGGCCGTAGTGGCGCTTCTGGTGCGAGGCGATCGCGGTGCGCAGCTCGGGGACGCCGGGACCCGGCGGGTACTGGTTGCCGCGGCCGTCCCGCAGCGCGCGGACGGCGGCCTCCCGGATCTCCTCGGGGCCGTCGGTGTCGGGGAAGCCCTGTCCGAGGTTGATCGAGCCGGTGCTCGTCGCGAGGGCGGACATCTCGGCGAAGATCGTCGTCCCGAACTCGGCGAGCCGGCGGTTCAGGAAGGGGCGCGCGCTGGAGGTCATGCCGGCCATCCTGCGCCCAAGCTCTTGAGTTCCTCAACTCTGCTTTGGGCCGCGAGGCGCATGGGCATCCCCCTGTCACGCAGGACCCGAATCGGGAAGCACGGCCCACGGGGGGCCGCTTCGGGAGGACGGAAGGAGGGTGACGCCATGCTCATCGGCATCATCCTGGCGGTCGTTGTGCTTGTTGTGATCACGGGGATCGTCGACGGGATCAGGAAGGGCAGGAAGAAGGGGCGCTCCTTCCAGGGCGCGGGCGGGGGCAGGAAGGGGCGGCGCTCCTCCGGGAGCGGCAGCGGCAGTGACAGCAGTTGGTGGGCCGGTGGTGCGGGCGGAGCCTCGTCCGGCGGGCACCACGGGCACCACGGGGGTCACTCCTGCGGAGGGCACTCGTCCTGCGGGGGACACTCGTCGTGCGGCGGCGGCTCGTCGTGCGGCGGCGGATCCTCGTGCGGCGGGGGCGGATGCGGCGGAGGCAGCTGACACGGGGCGGCTGAGCTCCTGGCCGAGAACGCGTCCGGTGCACGGAGGTGCCCGTCGGGCGACGACCGCCCGACGGGCGCGTTCGTGCGCCGGGCGCACGTCGTGGTTGAACAGTTGAGCTGTGGAGCCCTCGGGGGGATGGAAACCCCACGAAGTTGGGTAAAAACGCTGTGGCGGCAGCACAGTTCATGATTCCCTCTAAACCACCAAAGCGGCCCTGGTGCATCACCGAGCAGCCCTGGGCCGACAGGCCTCGGAAGTCCATCGGACGGTCCTGTCGGACGCGTCCGCCGGATGCCCTTCCGGCCGGGCCGGCCGGGCCGTCCCCCCGGTGTTGACCGGGTGCGCAGGAACCCCACCTCACCTTTGCGTGCTAGCGGAGCCCACCCATGCTCACGACCCTGAAAACCTCGTACACAGACACGCGCGCGGCCGATCTCGCCTGGGCCCTGGGCCGCGAACCGCTGCCGGCCCTCGCCACCCTCGATCTCGAACTGGCGCGGGCGAAACTCCAGTTGAGACTGCTCGGCGCGTCCCACCAGGTGCTTCTGGAGGAGGAGGGGGGCAGTTGTTCGGAGACCGTCGCGTGCATCGCCGGCAGCAGCACGCCCCTGCCGCTCGGCGTCGCGAAGCGGTTCGGCGACTGGGAGTACGAGTTCGCGGCCCGCGTCGAGATCCTGTCGCCGGGCTCCTTCGCGGGCCGCGCCCAGGAGTTGCTGGCCCTCGTCTCCGACCACCCCCAGGGTCTCGCCGGCGTCTTTCCCGGCAGCCCGCACGCGTTCACGGCGATGCTCGCCCAGCGGCACGAGGGCCAGGTCCACTGGCGTACGTGGCACGCATACCCGCAGGACGGCCAGTTGGTCGCGACGCGCACGCGGGTCGGGGTGCGGACGGAAGCACTCAGCGCGTCCGGCGTCTGACGGCGGAGCGCGGGAGCGGACGCGTCGGGGCGTCCGGCGTCGGGGGAGGCGCACGGCGCGGCGCGCCCGTCGTGGAGAGGCGGCGGGGTGCGCGTGCGGGGGCGGGGGGACGGGCGGACGTGCGGGGCGCGGGGACGGGCGGACGTGCGGGGGCGCGGAGCCGGGCGGAACCGCCGCGGGCGTGGGGTCCGCGCACTGTGCGCCGGGAAGACGCCCAGGTCAACTCGGTACACCGTGAAGAGCAACGGTTTCCACACGTGTGGGTGACGAGACGTAGTGGCGGCGTGACGTAGCGTTCACGGCGTGATCGAACCGCACGCGCCTGCCCCGCCCGGCGCGCCGCCGCCCTGGGGCGTCCAGGGCCAGGCGCGGCTGCCCGTCCGTCCGGGCATCGGCAGGTTCCTCGTCCTCGCGGGAGTGTTCGTCTGCGCGGCCTGCGGACTCGTGTACGAGCTCGAACTCGTCGCCATCGCCTCTTACTTGATCGGTGACTCGGTCACCCAGGCGTCCGTCGTGCTCTCCGTCATGGTCTTCGCCATGGGGGTCGGCTCCCTCGCGGCGAAGCGGCTGAGCCCGCGCGCCGCGGCCGGCTTCGGCGCCGTCGAGGCGGTGCTCGCGCTGGTCGGCGGATGCAGCGCGATGGCCCTGTACGCGGTGTTCGCCTGGACGGGCGGATGGGGCGGCCCGTGGGCGGAAGGGCCCCGCTGCCTGCTGGTGGTCTTCTCGCTCACCATCGGCCTCCTCATCGGTGCCGAGGTCCCGCTGCTCATGGAGCTGATACAGCGCATCCGCCGCCAGGACCCCGGCGGCGCGGTCGCGGACCTGTTCGCGGCGGACTACGTGGGCGCCCTCTTCGGCGGCCTCGCCTTCCCCTTCCTGCTGCTGCCCCTGCTCGGCCAGTTGACGGGCGCGCTGCTGACCGGAACGGTGAACGTGATCGCCGGCGGTGCCCTCGTGCTCGGCCTGTTCCGGGGCGACCTGACCCGCCGCGCGCGCTGGACCCTGGTCGTCACCAACGTCGTCGTGCTCGGTCTGCTCGCCTCGGCCGCGGTGCTGGTCGGCGACTTCGAACGGGCCGCGCGGCACGCCCTGTACGGGGCGGACGCGCGCGCCGTGCTCCGCACCGGTGCCCAGGAGGCCGTCCTCACCGGCGGCACCCACGGCCGTCCGCTCCGCCTCTTCCTCGACGGCCGCCTGCGGTTCAGCGGCCGCGACGAGCGCCGCTACCACGAGGCGCTCGTCCACCCCGCGATGAGCGGTCCGCACGCGCGCGTGCTCGTCCTCGGCGGCGGTGACGGCCTCGCCGCCCGCGAGGTGCTGCGCCACCCCGGTGTGCGCCGCGTCGACATCGTCGAACCCGACGCGGACGTGGTCCGGCTGGCCCGCCACGACGCCGCGCTGTCCGCCCTCAACCGCCATGTGTACGACGATCCCCGGGTCCACGTGGTGACGGCGGACGTCTTCGGCCGGCTGCGCGGCGCCCGGACGACGTACGACGTCGTCGTCTCGGACCTGCCCGACCCCCGCGTCACCGCCGCCACCAAGCTGTACTCGCAGGAGTTCTACGGCCTCGCCCGCCGCGTGCTCGCCCCCGGCGGGCGTCTCGTGGTCCACGCGGGTCCGCTGGCCGACCGGCGCCGGGCCTTCTGGACGGTCGACGCGACGATCCGCGCGGCCGGCCTGTCCACCAGGCCCTACCGCGTCGTCGGCCGGGACCCGGGCCCCGCGGCCCGTCCCGGCGGCCGTGGCGCCGGGGGCAGGGGGCGGGCGGGCGCGGCGGGGTCCGCGGGCGACTGGGGTTTCGTCCTCGCCTCCCGCACCCCCGTGCCCCTGCGCCTCGACGCCTCCCGCCCGCGGCCGCGCACCCTCACCCAGGCGGCCCTGACGGCGGACGCGCTCGCCGCCTCCCGCGTCCGCTTCCCGCGTCCGCTCCCCCCTTCCACGCTGGTGCACCCGCGCTACACCGACTGAGGGGAAGGTCCGGGAATCCCGTCATACACGGGTGCGGTCCGGGCCGTGCTGGGTAGGCTCGGCTGACATGGAGCATGAGGTGTTCGTTCCGGTTCCGGCCCGGCGGCTGAGGGAGGCGCTGGCCGATCCCGTCCGGGTCGCCCGCGCGATCCCCGGTCTCCAGCAGGACGCGTCGGCCGTCGCCGACGGCGCGGCGGACGCGGACGGAGGCTCGCCGCCCGTCCCCGGGACCGGGCGGGACACCGCGGGCACGTCCTCCCGGGCCGGGCGCGGGAGGGACACGGGGTCCGCGCGGGTCGCCGGGCGGCTGAAGGTCCGCCTCGCCGGTCACACGATCACCTATCGCGGCGGGTTCCGCGTCATCGCCCAGGACGACGGCTCGTACGCCGTCGAGGGCGACGCCACGGAGGCGCGCGGCGGGGGCGCCGTGAAACTGGCGCTGACCCTGCGGCTCCTCCCCGCCGACGACGGCACCACCCTCGCGTTCGGCGGCACGGCCTCCGGCGACGGCCGGGTGGCGGAACTCCCGCACGACGCGGTGTCCTCGACGGGCCGGCGCCTGCTGACCCGGTTCGGCGAGACCCTGGCCGCGGACCTCGGGGCAGGGCCGGGACCCGCGCCCGGCGCCGGTTCCCGGCCCGGTGCCGAACCCGCGACGGACCCCGGTGCCGAACCCGCGACGGACCCCGGTGCCGAACCCGCGACGGACCCCGGCTCCGGTCCGGAGGCCGGGACGGGGCAGGCTGACGGGACCGGGCAGGTTGACGGGACCGGGCAGGCGGACGGGACCGGACCCGGGGCCCGGGCCGAAGTCCGGCCGGGCGGGGGACCCGACCTCGGCCCCGAGCTCGAGCCCGAACTCGACCTCGAACCCGACCTCGAACCCGGCCCCGAGATCGAGGCGGACTCCGGGATCGACGAGGAACCCGACACCGAAGCGGACCCCGGTGTCGAGGAGGACGTGTCCGCCCCCTCGTTCGGCCCGTCGGCCGACGACGAGGAGTTCGACGGGGAGGACTTCGTGGAGGAGGCCGGGAGGGCGGACGCGATGGCCGAGGCGGCGCACGCGCGGCGGACGATGATCGGACGCAGCGCGGAGGAGGTCGACCACGCCCCTCCGCGCGGCCGCTACGCCCCCGTACCGCCCCCGGAGGCCACCGCCGCACGCGCCACCCTCCGCTGGGCGGCTCCCGCGGCGGCCCTGGCACTGGCCTCGGCGATCGCCCTGACCCGGGCGCTGCGCAAGCGCCGTTGAGGGCGGGAGGCCACGGGGCGTCCCCGTCCCAGTAGGGTCGGCTCCGTGAGTAACGAAGACATCACGCTGACCGCGGGCGACGCGGAGGCGACCGTGTCGCCGGGCAACGGCGGACGGATCAGCGGTCTGCGGGTCGGTGGCGTCGAACTGCTGCGGCAGGGCGCGAAGTTCGGGTGCTTCCCGATGGTCCCGTGGTGCGGGCGGATCCGCGACGGCAGGTTCCTCGACGGCGCCGCCGTCCGGCAGATGCCGCTCAACTCCCCGCCGCACGCCATCCACGGCACCGCCCGCGACGGCGCCTGGAGGACGGCCCGCGCCACCGCGGACGAGGCCGTGATCACGTACGACCTGGTCGAGCCGTGGCCGCACCCCGCCCGTGTCACCCAGGCCTTCGCCCTCACCGGGGACGGCCTGACGGTCACCATGTCGGTGGAGACGTACGGGGAGTCGTTCCCGGCCCAGATCGGCTGGCACCCCTGGTTCAACAGGAACCTGGGGGACGGCGGCGAGGACGTCCGCGTCGACTTCCGGCCCGCCTGGCAGGAGGAGCGGGGCGAGGACCACCTGCCCACCGGCCGCCGCCTCGATCCGGGGCCCGGCCCCTGGGACGACTGCTTCGGCATGCCGGAGGGCGTCGACGTCACGCTCACCTGGCCGGGCCGGCTGGAGCTGAAGGTCGCCAGCCGCGAGCAGTGGGTCGTCGTCTACGACGAGCAGGAGGCGGCCGTGTGCGTGGAGCCGCAGACGGGTCCGCCGAACGGGCTCAACACCCACCCCCGGCTGGTCACCCCCATCGAGCCCCTCGAAGCCACCACGACCTGGAGCTGGCGGCGCCTCTAAGCTGGCCTCCATGAGTGACGTACGTGGCGCGCTGCTGCAGCAGATCAAGGACAAGGCCGTGGTGCACGGCAAGGTGACCCTCTCCTCGGGTCTTGAGGCCGATTACTACGTGGACCTGCGCCGGATCACACTGGACGGCGAGGCCGCCCCCCTCGTCGGACAGGTCCTCCTCGACCTCACCGCCGACCTGGAGTTCGACGCGGTCGGCGGACTGACGATGGGCGCCGACCCGGTCGCCGGGGCGATGCTGCACGCGGCCGCCGCGAACGGGCGCAGGCTGGACGCCTTCGTCGTCCGCAAGGCCGCCAAGGCGCACGGCCTGCAGCGCCGGGTCGAGGGACCTGAGATCAAGGGCCGGCGCGTCCTCGTCGTCGAGGACACCTCGACCACGGGCGGCTCCCCGCTCGAGGCCGTCCAGGCCGTCCGGGAGGCCGGGGCCGAGGTCGTCGGCGTCGCCACGATCGTCGACCGCGCCACCGGTGCCGCCGAGAAGATCGAGGCCGGTGCCGGTGTTCCGTACCTCTTCGCCTACTCCAAGGGCGAGTTGGGGCTCGACTGACGACGCCCCCGCGGGACCGGGTGAAAAGCCCGGTCCCGCATGCCGGACAGGGTGTCCGCCGTATCCGGCGACGTCTGGAAAGATGGGGCCGACGATGACGTCGCCCCCCTAGGTCAGGGCCATAAGCACCAGTCCCGTCGTACCGCAGCAGCAGTACGCAGACCCGCACATACAAGGAGCGGACAGATGCCCATCGCAACCCCCGAGGTCTACAACGAGATGCTCGACCGGGCGAAGGCAGGCAAGTTCGCCTACCCGGCCATCAACGTGACCTCGTCCCAGACCCTGCACGCTGCGCTGCGCGGCTTCGCGGAGGCGGAGAGCGACGGCATCATCCAGATCTCCACCGGTGGCGCGGAGTTCCTGGGCGGTCAGCACAACAAGGACATGGTCACGGGCGCCGTCGCCCTCGCCGAGTTCGCGCACATCGTCGCCGCGAAGTACGACATCACGGTCGCGCTGCACACGGACCACTGCCCCAAGGACAAGCTGGACGGCTACGTACGTCCGCTGCTCGACATCTCCGCCGAGCGCGTCGCCAAGGGCGAGAACCCGCTGTTCCAGTCCCACATGTGGGACGGCTCCGCCGAGACCCTCGCCGACAACCTGGCCATCGGCCAGGAGCTGCTCGCCAAGGCCGTCGCCGCGAAGATCATCCTCGAGGTCGAGATCACCCCGACCGGTGGCGAGGAGGACGGCGTCAGCCACGAGATCAACGACGAGCTGTACACGACCGTCGAGGACGCGCTGCGCACCGCCGAGGCCCTGGGCCTGGGCGACAAGGGCCGCTACCTGCTCGCCGCGTCGTTCGGCAACGTGCACGGCGTGTACAAGCCGGGCAACGTCGTCCTGCGCCCCGAGCTCCTCAAGGACCTCCAGGAGGGTGTCGCCGCCAAGTACGGCAAGGCGAGCCCGTTCGACTTCGTCTTCCACGGCGGCTCCGGCTCCACCGCCGAGGAGATCGCCACCGCGCTGGAGAACGGCGTCGTGAAGATGAACCTCGACACCGACACCCAGTACGCCTTCACCCGTCCGGTCGTGGACCACATGTTCCGCAACTACGACGGTGTCCTGAAGGTCGACGGCGAGGTCGGCACCAAGTCGAAGTACGACCCGCGCACCTGGGGCAAGCTCGCCGAGGCCGGCATGGCCCAGCGTGTGACCGAGGCCTGCGCCGCCCTGCGCTCCACGGGCACGCGCCTCAAGTAGTCCCGGAACCGTCCGGCCCGCGCGGCCGGACGGTGCTCGTGCGTTCCGGAGGAGCCCGGCACCCGCCACGGTGCCGGGCTCTTCCGTATGCTCCGAGGTATGGCTGTGCCCGCGCGGGACGCGTCGGAGGGCGGATCAGCGGTACGGATCGCCTCGCCGGCCGGCAAGTGGATCCTGCTGACCACCGTCCTCGGCTCCAGCATGGCCCTGCTGGACTCGACCGTCGTCAACGTCGCCCTGCCCGCCATCGGCCGTGACCTGGACGCGAGCCTCGCCGCCCTCCAGTGGACCGTGAACGGCTACATGCTGTCGCTGGCCGGGCTGATCCTGCTGGGCGGCTCCCTCGGGGACCGTTTCGGACGCCGGAGGATCTTCGTCCTCGGCGTGGTGTGGTTCGCCGCGGCCTCGCTGCTGTGCGGGCTCGCGCCGGACGTGGACGTGCTCATCGCGGCCCGTGTCCTCCAGGGCGTCGGCGGGGCGCTGCTGACCCCCGGTTCGCTGGCGATCATCCAGGCCTCCTTCCATCCGGACGACCGGTCCCGCGCCATCGGCCTGTGGTCGGGCTTCGGCGGGGTCGGGGCCGCCGTCGGGCCGTTCCTGGGCGGCTGGCTGGTGGACGGGCCGGGCTGGCGCTGGGTGTTCCTGCTGAACATCCCCGTCGCGCTGGTGTGCGCCCCGGTCGCCCTGCGCCATGTCCCGGAGTCCACCGGGGACGTCCCCGGGCCGGGCGGAGCCGGGAGCGGCGGAGGGCGGACCCACCGCGGCTTCGACGTCCTCGGCGCCGTCCTCGGCGCGCTCTCGCTCGCCCTGGTGACGTACGCCCTGATCGAGGCGAGGAGCGGTTCCGTGCTCGTGCCGGTGGCGGCGGTCGCGGGCGTGGCGGCGGGGGTGGCCTTCGTGTACGTCGAGCGGCGGCGGCCCGATCCGATGATGCCCCTGGACATCTTCGCCTCGCGCCAGTTCACGGCCGTCAACCTGGTGACCCTGTGCGTCTACGCGGCCTTCGGCGGCTTCTTCTTCCTGACCGCGCTCCAGCTCCAGGTCGTGGCGGGCTACTCGGCGCTCCAGGCCGGCACGGCGCTCCTGCCGACCACCGCTTTGATGCTGCTCTTCTCCGCCCGCTCCGGAGAGCTCTCCCGGCGCATCGGCCCGCGCATCCCGCTGACGGTCGGGCCGCTGCTGTGCGCGGCGGGCATGCTGCTGATGCTGCGGGTCGGCCAGGACGCGTCGTACGTGACCGACGTGCTGCCCGCGCTGCTGGTGATGGGTCTGGGCATGGTCACGCTGGTCGCGCCGCTGACCGCGACCGTCCTGGCCTCGGTGGACGTCGGACGGGCGGGTCTGGCCAGCGGGATCAACAACGCGGCGGCCCGCGCGGCCGGGCTCCTCGCCGTGGCCGCGCTGCCGTTGCTCACCGGGATGGGACCGGAGGCCTACCGTTCGGCGGAGGCCTTCGACGCGGCCTTCCGCCGGGCGATGCCGCTGTGCGCGGGTGTGCTGGTGGTCGGCGCGGTGCTGGCCTTCACGACCGTCCGCCGTCCGCCGCCCGGCTGCCTGCGCCCCGAGTGCCGCAGGCACGGCTCGCTGACGGCGCCCCCGCTGGAACCGGAGCGCTCCCGGGGCATCCTCGGGACCGGGGGCCCGGAGGGCACCCCGGGGTCCTCCGGCCCTCCGGGTCCTAGGCCTTCCAGCGCTGGTCCAGCTTCGTGACCGTGCCGGCGGCGTCGATCCGGTAGGAGAAGTACATCCGGTTCGCGGTGGCCGCGGCGTCGGCCTTGCCGACGAACGTCCGGACGTCGATCCGCTTGTTCACGTTCGTGGCGTAGAACGGCTCGTTCACCAGGACCTCCGCCGTCTCCGAGAGGCGGATCTCGTGCCGCGGGCCGATCGCGTGCCACTCGGGGGCGTCCGGCCGGGGGCAGGTCCAGGTGCCCTCCTGGACCTTGAGGTAGGCGCGGCCCTTCGTGGTGCGCGTGCCGGGCAGCAGGGCGAGGTCGATGCCGGACCAGCCCTTGCAGGCGGGGCCGTCGGCGGAGGCCGTGGGCGAGGCCGCGGAGCCCTTCGACGCGGAGGCCGTCGGTTCGCCGCCCGCGGTCGAGGAGGGGGCCGCCGAGGCGGGGGCGGAGGCCGGCGGGGAGGAGGTCCCGGTGGCGCCCGCGCCGGTGTCGTCCTCCGGTCCGCAGGCGGCCGTGGCGAGCAGCAGGGCGGCGGTCAGGACGCTCGGCGCGCCGCTCCTGCGGATCCGGACAGCGGTCGGTGTACGCACGGCGACTCCCCCGGTTGGCGTGAACACGTTCAGCGGTTACCGGTCGCAGTCTGACCGCGGAACGGATCGTTCCCCCGGCGCCGCGGGCAACCGTTACCGATCACGGACAAACGGACGACGCGGCGGACCGGGGCCCGTGACGGTTCACGGGAACCTCCTCGGGGCCGCTCCCGCCCCGTCTCCCGGCTCCCCGGCCGTGCGAACCCCTCCGGTGCGGCACGGCGTCGTCGACTCGGGTACGGCACGGCGTCGTCGAGCCGTGCGCCCACGCCCGTACCGGCCACCACCGCGGCCCGGACGCGCTGTGCCGCCGTCGCTGCCCGAGCGACGGCGGCACGGACGCTCAGCCGCGGTGGCCGTCGCCTACCGCTTCAGCTCGGTGTACGCCTCGGCGCTGCTGTCCTTGAGGAACTGCCAGCAACGCTCCGTCTCGTCCTTCTCGTCGATCTCGCCCGCGGCCCGGGCGAGGGCGGCGAGGCAGCGCAGGAACCCGCGGTTGGCCCGGTGCTCCCAGGGGATGGGGCCGTGTCCCTTCCATCCGGCCCGGCGCAGGGAGTCCAGACCGCGGTGATAGCCGGTGCGGGCGTAGGCGTACGACTCGACGACCCGCCCCGCCTCGAAGGCGTCGTCGGCGAGCATCGCCCAGGCGAGCGAGAACGTGGGGTGCTTCGCCGCGACCTCGACCGGGGGCCGGGATTCCTCGCCCAGCAGGCGGTAGGCCTCCTCGTTCTCCGGGAGGTACGTCGGGTCCGGGCCGCCGAGCAGGTTCTTGTGCGTCGTCATGGAAGCAGTCTGCCACTTGCGGACAGGCCCTCGGGGCCAAGGAATACGGCCCGCGCCGAGCCGCCCGCGGCAACCGCGCCGAGCCGTCCGCGGCAACCGCGCCGCCACCTGGCGCCCCACCCGCGCCGAACAGGAGAAGGCCCGTCGGCGAGACCGGGACGAGCCCGCTCGCGAACGCCTGCGCGCCGTCTCCCCGGTCCCGGTGAGGAAGCCCCGGGCGGGGTCGGGGTCACCCCGTGGCGCCGGCCGTCGCCGGGGAGCGGACGAGGGAGGACTCGTGCACGGCGAACACGGCGTCGCACCGGTCACGGACACCGGCGTCGTGGGTGGCGATGACCACGGCGCATCCGGCATCGCTCATCTCGCGGAGGATGTCGATGACGACCGTGCTGTTGTCGTCGTCGAGCGCACCGGTCGGCTCGTCCGCGAGCACCAGGGCCGGCCGCTGGACCATGAGACGGGCCAGGGCCACACGCTGCTGTTCGCCGCCGCTGAGGTGGTGGATCCGCTCCTTCTCCCGCCCCGCCAGACCGACACGGCCGAGGGCTTCGGCGACGGCCGTGCCGCCCCTCTTCCCGTCCGTTCCCTTGCTCCCGCTCCGCGCCGACCGCCGTGGCCCGGCCACCACTTCCAGGTTCTCGGCGACCGTCGCGTTCTCGATCAGCGCATAGTGCTGGAACAGATAGCCGAGGGTGTCGCGGCGGAACCGGCGGACGTCGCCCCGGCCGAATCGGGTGATGTCCTTCCCCTCGTACCGGATCGACCCCGTACTCGGTTTGTCGAGCAGCCCGAGACAGTTCAGGAGGGTCGACTTCCCCGATCCGCTCGGGCCGGTGAGGGCGAGCATCTCACCCCGGCCGACGGTGAGGTTGACGTCGCGCCACAAGGTCCGGGCGCCGAAGGCCTTGGAAAGATTCTCGATATCGATCACGACATACTCCGGCTGAATGGGGGATTTTCCGCACGGGCGGGGCTCATGACTCCGTCGCCCCTTCCTTCACGATGCGGCGGTGGAAGAAAGCAAGGGCGATCAGCACGGCCCCCAGTTCGAAGACGACAAGACCGGTGATGAGGGCGAGGTCCAGCGCGCTGATGTGGACCGGCTCGAAAGGGGCGGGCGCGCCGGCCGCGGCGAGCTTCTCCAGTTCCCGGTTCTGCTGCCAGGCCTGGAGAGGAACCCGTGTGGCGAAGACGAGCGCGATGGCCACCTCGACGGCGAGGACGAAGCGGTGGTTGGCGATGTATCTCCAGCCGCCGATGTGCCGTACGAATATGCTCTGCGCGTTCTTTCGCGAGTAGATGAGGCAGACGCCGACCCCGGCGACGAGGAGGACCATCACGGCGACGGCGAGATTGAATATCTGAAGCCGGAGTTCGGTGACGGAACTCCGCAGTGCCAGAGCGGTTTCCTGTCCGACCGGACTCATCGAGTTCACGTAGTTCCGGACATTTTTCGTCCGGATGGCGTTCAGTACGTCATCGGGGTCGGGGAAGACCACTCCCGTCTGAGTGGCGAAGGAGGTGTAGGCGTCGTCCGTGAGGAAATGCGAACCGTTGGGGACGGCGATGACGACCGGGTCGCGCACCAGGGACCTGTCCTCCTCCGCGCCGTGTGCGGAGTTGTAGACGTACCTGCCGGTGTTGTAACCGAAGAGGCGCTGTCCGGTCCTGCTGCTGAGCGTTTCGATCGGGACGTGCCGGCTGAGATCCGGATCGATGATCTCGGAGGCCGCCTTGGTGATCGCCCGCGTGTGCGAGGAAAGGGAATCCGGAACGATGACCCGTACCGGGCGGGAATCCGGCGCCTCGCCGCTCCCGGCCTCGGAGGCGTAACGCCGTCCCGCCGGGTCGAGGACCGGCTGCTCGCCGAGGTACGTGTCGTTGACGATGAGGATCTCGCCGGCCGGCAGCCGTGCGTCCGGCGCGGAGACCTGGAGGTCCCTGCGCCCGGCGACGATGACCTCACCCCGTCCGTCGGCCTGGCGCAGCCACGGGCCGACGTGGTCGTTCAGCTGGTCCATGTGCATGGAGTAGGCGCCGTTGAGGCGGAGCGAGACCGCGTCACCCACGGTGCGGTAGACGTCCCGGTTCTCCTGGCGGGTCAGTACGTCCTGGCTCGCGAGCGTGACGTCCGTGGCGATGCCGAGAGCGAGCAGCAGCGCGGGAACGCGTACGAGGTAGACGCTGACGGCCGCCGCCCGCGAAGGCAGTTCGCCCTTGAGGGCGCGCAGGACGTCGACCTTGTAGGTCAGGGCCAGCGCGGCCGCGTGAGTGGCCAGCACCAGGGCGGTGAGCAGGGCCGCGATGCCCGCGGTCAGTGAAGCGAACAGCACCGGCCGGGCGAGGCCGTTGTAGAGGCCGAGGAAGGCGAGCGCCGAGACCGTGACGGTGGCGGCCGCGATCAGCCAGAACACCGCCAGCTGCCGCAGGTCGCGAAGGAGGATGCCGGCGAAGGACATGCCCTGCATCCGCAGGACCCCGTACGACTTCGCGCTGAGCAGCACGCTCGCGCCGGTCATCGTCAGCGCCGCGAGGGCGACCGTGCAGAAGGCCCAGTACAGGGGATCGTCCGTGTACCGGGCGGCCAGTTCGGTGTACGACAAGGGGTGGGTGACGGCCACGGTCATGCCGAGGCCGTCGAGCTCGGTCTTCAGGTCGTCGGCCGCCGCGGCCGATCCGAACACGTAGTAGGAGCCGCGAGGGTCCCGCTGCCCGAGCTCGGAGATCGGGTGCACGCGCGTCTCGTATTTCCGGCTGAACGCCGGATAGCCGTCGTCCAGCCAGTCCGCGGTCGGGGAACGGTGGCCGCCCGGAGCCAGGTAGAGGTGCCTGATCCCGTCGGGATTCTTCAGGTCGGCCACCTCACGGGCCACTCCGACCCCGTGCTCGGCGGAGAAGGACGTGATTTTCCGGACGACCTGAGCATCGCTGACGGAATCGTCGGAATCCATCACGTCGACCAGGGCCGAGTTTCCCAGGATCCCGCTCTCGTCCAGGCCGCGCAGGAACAGAAAGGACAGCACTGCGGAGAAGGCGAGGACGGCGGCGTGGACGAATCGTATACCTCGATGCAGCATGGGATACCTAGGTCGAGGGCGCCCGGGAGCACCCGTCCGGAAATTCAAGGTCCGCGAAGAAAGGCTGTGGAGGCGAGCGATCCTCGCCTCCACAGCCGGCAGAACTCGGTCAGGCAACCGGGAGCGGCGCCACTCGCGGATACCTAGACTCGTCGAGTTTCGACCGGGAAACTCAGCAGTTCGGGTTGTAGTGGTACGACACCGAGCCGTTCAGGCCCGCCGAGGCGAGGGACCACTTGCCCTTCGCGGTGCAGCCGCTGCCGAAGACCGTGCCGCCCACCTTCACCGAGGACGAGTGCTGGTTGTTCGGGTGCTTGTAGTTCGACCACGCCGTGTTGGCGCCGTGGTCGTAGCTCCACTTGCCGCCACCCACGTCGACAGTGGTGGCCAGGGCAGGCGTGGCCGCGGCCACGATGATGGCGGTGGCCGCCAGCGCAGCCTTTACCCCGTTTCGCATGCTCAAGACTGACTCCTCGTCATTCTGTTCTGGTCGGAACAGAGATAGATCCTGAACGGAAAATGTAGTCAGGGGCAACCGAATATCGAGGTGATCAGGATCACGGCGGTAATTCGGTCGCGATGGGCATCGAGCGGAACGGTAAATTCCCGTTCCCTTCTCGGGGGTGACATGTGGGTCGGGAGGAGGGGTGGAGCGTGCGAGTGGATGGTGAAATCCGTTGTGCGGTTGCTCCGGATGTCGCCAAATTCATGGACGGTTTTCGGCCATGACCCCCGGGGTGTAGCGGTCCTTTTCGTGTACATGTACTGTCTTCGGCTTACGGGGCGGCGCAGGCAATGCCCCTGCTTTGCCGGTCGGTCCGGAATTCGCATTCCCGGGGAATTCCCGTGCGGACCGACGGCCGGCTCGCGGGGGTCCTCAGTCATGTCGACGAACCGCTGACTTCAGTTCGCACCGACACCCCGAGGGCCCGACCACCTTCATGACTCCCCACATAACCGCCGGCCGCCGTCCCCCGCCCGTCTGGCTGATCCCCCCGCTGTGGACCCTGGCCCTGGGCATGTGGGGACTGTCCCGGCAGCACAGCCTGTGGCGGGACGAGGCGGCGACCTGGCAGGTGGCCCGGCGGCCCACTTCCGAGATCTGGCACATGCTGGGGCAGGTCGACGCCGTGCACGGGCTCTACTACCTGCTGATGCACGGACTCTTCGAGTGCTTCGGGCCCGGCACGACGACGCTGCGGCTGCCCTCCGTGCTGGCCATGGCGGTGGCGGCGGCCTGCGTGACGGTCATCGGCCGGCGACTGGCCGGGACCTGGGCGGGCCTGGGGGCGGGGCTGTCGCTCGGCCTGCTCCCGGCGGTGCAGTTCTACCTCCAGGAGGGACGCCCGTACGCACTGGTCACGGCCGGGGCCGCGGTCTCGACGCTGCTGCTGGTGACCGTGCTCGAGGGCCGGGGCGGAACGGCGCGGTGGGCGGCCTACGCCGGCGCGGTCCTGCTGTGCGCGCTGCTGAACTGGCTGGCGCTGATGATCCTGCCCGCGCACGCGGTGACCCTGGTTCGGACGCGGGCCCGGCGCGAGGTGTGGATCCGCTGGACGGCGGCCTCGGCGGCGGCCGTGGCGGGCGCGCTGCCCCTGATCCTGTTCACCCGGCCCCAGTCCGGGCAGGTCTCCTGGATACCGCCGCTGACCTGGCACATGATGATCGGCCCGGCGGTCCTGCTGACGATCGGCGGCCTCGGGGCGCTGCTGGACCGGCCCCGGGCCGGGCGGCCGTCCGTGGCGGCCGTGGGGCTGCCGCTGCTCGCGGTGCCGCAGCTCCTCCTGATCGGCGTCTCCCTGGTCCAACCGCTGTTCCTGGACCGGTACGTCCTGTTCAGCCTGCTGGGTCTGGCGCTGCTGATCGGGACGGCGCTGGGCACGGCGGTACGGGCGGCGGCGCCTCGCTTCCCGAGGGCGGCGCCGTGGATACTCCCCGTGGCGCTCGCCGTGGCGATGGCGGCGCTGCTCCCCCAGGCACTGGCCAAACGCGCCCCGGCCAGCCGGGTGGACGACGTCTTCGCCGTCGCGACGGACGTGCGGCGGCTCAAGGA
>NZ_KZ626864.1 GCF_002911015.1 Streptomyces populi | reverse complement strand
TGTGCGGGCATCGGGGTGCTGCGTCACCGATCTCCGCGGCCGACAATCGGATCACCGGGACGGAACGGCCCGGGCAGTCGTCGGAGAGGTGCGCACCGCGTGAGCGATCTGTTGGGTGTGGCGGTACTGGGTGCCGGACACATGGGAGCCGACCATGTACGCCGTCTGGACCGGGTGGTGAGCGGCGCCAGGGTCGCCGCCGTGGCGGATCCCGACACCGGTCGCGCCGCGGAGGCGGTCGCCGGCATCGACGACGTGTCGGTCCACGCCGAGGCGGCTGCCGCGCTCGACGCGCCCGGGGTGGAGGCCGTGCTGATCGCCTCCCCCGGTCCCGCGCACGAGGAGGCCCTGCTCGAGGCGTTCGCCCGGGGCCTGCCGGTGCTGTGCGAGAAGCCGCTGGTCCCGGAGTCGGCCGGGGCGCTGCGGGTGATGGAGGCGGAGGTACGGCTCGGGCGGCGGCTGGCGCAGGTCGGGTTCATGCGCCGGTACGACGCCGAGTACCTGCGTCTGAAGTCCCTGCTGGACGGCGGCCGGCTGGGCCGCCCGCTGATGCTGCACTGCACGCACCGCAACGTCTCCTCCCCACCGGACTTCACCTCGGCGATGCTGGTCAACAGCTCCGTCTCGCACGAGATCGACGCGGCGCGCTGGCTGCTGGGCCAGGAGCTCACGGCGGTGACGGTGCTGCGCCCCCGCTCGTCCTCGTCCGCGCCCGAGGGGCTGATCGACCCTCAGTTCGTCCTGTTCGAGACGGCTGGTGGTGCCCTGGTCGACGTCGAGGTCTTCGTGAACTGCGGGTTCGGCTACCAGGTGGCGTGCGAGGCGGTGTGCGAGGCGGGGAGCGCGCGGATCGGGGACGAGCGCTCCCTGGCCGTGACGACGGTGGACGGGCGGCACGAGGAGGTGGCGCGGGACTATCTCGTGCGCTTCGCCGACGCCTACGACCGTGAGGTGCAGGCCTGGGTGGACGCCACCCGGGCCGGCCGGGTCACCGGGCCCGGGGTCTGGGACGGGTACGCGGCGTCCGCCGTCGCCGAGGCGGGAGTCCGGGCCCTGGAGAGCGGCGGCCGGGTGGCCGTCGAACTCGTCCCGCGCCCGGACCTCTACGCCTGACCGGTCCGCCGGCGGGCGGTGGTCGTGCGCTTCCCGGCGCGAAGAAGCGGTGCCGCGGCCGGAGGCGCGGACTTCGCGGGCCCCCTGAACACCCTCCGGACACTCGCACACATGCCCTTCGAACAGCAGGATGAAAGCCTGGTGCGGAAGCGCCCGTGCCCCTCAAGTCACGTACGGTGTCTACGACTTGGCTCCACCCGATGACTACCGCATCGGGACCGGTCGCCCACTCCGGGAGGACTGCGGCATATACCAGAAGCACGACCGTATCGGGTGTTGCCAAATCCCTTACAGCGCGTCGCGGGCTGTGCGACAGTCGTAGCGGTCCTTCCGTCACCCAGGTCGTACCGTCCCCGCATCGGAGTACGTCATGCCACCCCATCTCTCTGCGGACCGCCCCGCCGCCCAGCCGCCCCGGCGCGGCACGGTCGACGCGCTCATCTCGCAGACGCGGCGCCTGCGCGGCGAGGTGGACGCGGTACGGCGTGAGGCACCCGCCGACGAGGGGGACGCACAGGGACGCTGGCAGCGCGCACTGTGCAACCTGGCACTGCACCAGCTGAACGATCTGGACGCGCACCTGGCCCAGTTGCGGGACGGACCGCCGGCCGTGCCCGTCCAGCCCCGGGCCACCCCCGCGGCCCGGACCGCACCGGCCGCGCCCCGGCACGGCTCGCTGCTGAGCCGGGTCGGCAGCGCCGAGTGGAACCTGCTGACGGACGAGGCCAGTTGGTCCGGCGAGTTCTACCAGATCCTGGGCCGCGACGCCGCCGCTCCCCCGCTCACCCTCGACGAACTGCCCTCACTGGTCCTCGACGAGGACCGGCCGATGCTGACGGCGATGGTCACCGACTGCCTCATCGACGCCAAGCCCATCGACGGGGAGTTCCGCATCACGCGCCCCGACGGCGGGGTGCGGACCGTGCACATGATGGGTGAGCCCGTACTCGACCCCGACGGCAGCACCGCCTCGATGTGGGCCGTGCTGCGCGACGTCAGCGAACTGCGCCGCAGCCAGCGGACCGTGGGCGAGACCCGCGAATCCCTCCAGCGTCAGCAGCACGTCGCACGGACCGAGCACCGGCTCGCGGTCGAACTCCAGGAGGCCGTGCTGCCGCCCTGGCGCGGCTCCCTGCGCTTCCCGCGCCAGGGGCCCCGGGCGCTGGACGTGGCGGCTCACTACCTGCCGTCGTCGAGCAGCGCGCTGATCGGCGGCAACTGGTACGACGCGCTCGAACTCCCCGACGGGGAGACCCTGCTGAGCGCCGGCGACCTCACCGGCCACGGAGTCACCGCGACCTCGGGAGTGGCGATGCTGCTCGGCGCGCTGCGCGGCATGGCGGTGGCGGGCACCCGGCCGGGTCAACTCCTCGCCTGGATGAATCAGTTGATCGACTCCACCGTCCAGCCCGCCCTGGGCAGTGCCGTCTGCTGCCGCTACCTCCCGGAGACCCGCACCCTCAGCTGGGCACAGGCGGGGCACCCCGCCCCGCTGCTGTTCCGCGACGGGACGGGGCGTGCGCTGGCCGCGCCGGACGGCGTACTGCTCGGAGCCACCTCCGGTGCCGTCTACGGGCAGGCCGAGGAGAGCCTCCGCGTGGGCGACCTGCTGCTCCTGCACACCGGAGGGCTGGTCCCCCGGCGATCGGAGGCCCCGCTTCCCGGCGAAGCCGAGGGCCGGGGAGAGACAGCGGCCGTCCGGAGGCTGCTCGGCCTGGCCCCACGCTTCGGCGAGGCCCGTACGGCCCAGGACTGCATCCGGTTGGTTGTCGAGGAATTCGGCGGAACCGAGCGCGAGGACGACGCCTGTGTGCTCATAGCCCGGATCGGATCCTGACGTCGAGGACGGCAGGGAGACCGACGGCAGGGACACCGAGGACACCGGGAGCCCGAAGGCACCGGAGCCGGACGACACGTCGGAGAGACGGCCAGGACCGGCATCCTCCCCTGACGGCCACTGACGTCGTTGTCAGCCGAGCCGTCGCAGCACGGTCGGCGCCGCAACACCCGCCGCGCACGAGGTGTCGAGGACGCGAAGTCCCCTAGACCCGCGTGCTGCTGCCCTGCCTGGGCTTGAGCGAACCCTTCGGCAGCGCGAGTTTGATCTCCTCACGCAGATCGCTGATCTTCGGATAGCTGGAGTACTGCCCGGTGAGCCGGTACATCTCGCGCAGCCGGTCCCAGGTGCGATGGGAGGAGTTGGCGCCCATCGACGTCAGGGCCAGTCGCGCGTAGCGATCGGCCTGTTCGGGATCGTCGGCGATGAAGCAGGCCGACGCGAGCGAGATGTGGTCGAAGATCTTCGACCGGTCCCGCCCCGACTCCCGCAGTTTCAGCGCCTCCTTGGCGTGCCGTTGCGCGGTCGCCGCGGCGGCCGGCTCGTGCTCGGCGAGGGTGCGGTAGGCGAGCGCCTGCATGCCGTGCATGTCGGCCTCGTCGAACAACTGCATCCAGCTGGGCGGTGGTACGTCACCGCGGTCGGAGACGAACAGCTCCTCCGCCATGCCGAGGGTCCGCCGCATGGCCTGGCCCCTGCCCATGGACGCCTGTGCCCAGGCCTCGATGGTGTGCAGCATCGCCTGGGTGCGGGGCAGCACCTCGTCACCCGAACCGGACTTGGCGAGCTTCATGAGGTCGAGCGCGTCGTCGGGCCGGCCCAGGTGCACCATCTGGCGGGCCGCCCTCGAGAGCGCCTCCCCCGCACGGGGCCGGTCGCCGCCCTCCCGGGCCGCGTGGGCGGCGATGACGAAGTACTTCTGAGCCGTGGGCTCCAGGCCGACGTCGTGCGACATCCAGCCCGCGAGGACGGCGAGGTTGGCGGCGACGCCCCACAGGCGCCGTTGGAGATGGTCGGGGTGCCGGTAGGAGAGCATGCCTCCCACTTCGTTGAGCTGGCCCACCACGGCCTTGCGTTGCAGCCCGCCGCCGCGGGACGCGTCCCAGGCCCGGAACACCTCGACGGAGCGCTCCAGTTCCTCGATCTCCTGCGACCCGATGGGGGCGGCCTCGTAACGGTCGAACCCGGCGGGGTCGGCGTGCAGGGGGTCTTCGAACTGCGGAGCGTCGGCCGTCAGGGCCGGATCGGTGTGCAGCCAGTCTCGCATGGCAGTGCTGAGTGCGGATCCCGCGGCGAGCGCGGCACCCGCGCCCACCAAGCCGCGTCGGTTGAGCATGAGGTCCATTCCCGTGAATTCGGTGAGGACCGCGGCAGTCCGCTCGGGCGCCCACGGCACTCCGTCGGGATGTTCCGCACTCCCGGCGGCGCCTTGCCGTTTCCCCGTACGCCCGCGCCTGACCAGACCGAGGTCCTCGATGGTCACGACACGGCCGAGACGCTCGGTGAACAGAGCCGCCAGCACCCGCGGCACCGGATCGCGCGGGATCTCTCCCATGTCGATCCACCGCCGCACCCGTGAGGTGTCGGTCGCCAGCTGGGGGTGGCCCATGGCCCCCGCCTGCCGGTTTACCAGCCTCGCGAGCTCACCCTTGGACCAGCCGGCCAGGCCGAACAGGTCCGACAGACGAGTGTTGGGTTGTCCGTTCACGTCAAGCCCCCAGGTTCTCGGCTGATTTCGACAGTAACCGCCTGTCAGTTGCTGAGCGACTATTCGCCAGGGTTCGCCAGGGTGCGCCAGATGGTGTGCCAGTGGACGTCGGGTGTCAGGTAGGAACGCGCCACCCCGACCCGGTTGCCAGGGACATTCCCCAGGATGAACCAGGCGGCCGGGGCGGGCAGCGCGGTAACTCGCAGGCACACGAAGGGATCTGTTTCGCCCATGTACACAGCATCGTCCTCCGTGTCCGCTCCGCCCCGGTCGTTGCACCCCCGCCCGGTGGGCAGCGGCCCCTATCTCGACCCCGCGCGTCAGGCGGCCCCCGTGCTCGGTGCCGGCCGGACGCGGCGCGTGCCGGGGCTCGGCACCCAACCGCTCAGCGGGAGAATCGACTTGTCCGGCCCTCAGGGCGCCCAGCTGCGCACGGCGATCGCGTCGGTGCACCGGATCTGCCCGGAGTTCGCTCCGGTCCAGGTGCTGCGCCGCAGCGGACGCTCCGTACTCCTCGTCGGCACGACGGGACGCAGCACGGCCGTCGCCAAGTGTTTACTGGACCACTCCCCCGTCTGGGCCGAGCGGATCAGGCACGAAATAGCTGCATACCGTCTGTTCGTCCGGCATCGCCCGCCTGTTCGGGTGCCCCGGCTGATCGCGGCGGATCCGGACAACTGCACACTGGTGATCGAGCGCATGCCGGGCCGGGTGGCCGCGCTCCAGCGCCACCCGCTCGAGACGCCGCCCCGCGCCGACATCCGCGCCGCGCTGGGCGCCATCTGCCGGCTGAACGCCTGGCGGCCGCCGGCCGGGACCTTCGACGCCCCGCTGGACTACGCGGAACGGATCTCCCGCTTCCATGAGCTGGGGCTGCTCACCGACCGGGACATGGGCGACCTGCAAAAGCTGGTGCACGGCATCGCGACCACCTCCGGCCGCCAGGGCATGGGTCAGTTCTGCCACGGCGACGCCCTCCTGTCGAACGTCCTCCTGTCACCGGCCGGTCCAGTGCTGGTGGACTGGGAGCACGCGGGCTGGTACCTGCCGGGCTACGACCTGGCGACGCTGTGGGCGGTCCTCGGCGACGCCCCGGTGACGCGCCGCCAGATCAGCCAGCTCGCGCAGTCGGCGGGACCGGCGGCGCGGGACGCCTTCCTGGTGAACCTGATGATCGTCCTGACCCGCGAGATCCGTACCTACGAGACGGCCGTGCAGCGTTCCCTGCACGACACGGCCCCGGCGGCAGCGGGCCCGGCGCACCCGGCTGCTGCGCCGTCCAGCGAGGAACAGCGGCTGCTGCTGAGGCGGCTGCACGACGACTGCCAGCTGGCCCGGCGGGCCGTACGCGCGGCGGTCGGCACTCGCTGAAGGGGAACGGAGGTCCGCGGTGGGCCGGCGCGCCGGCCCACCGCGGACCTCCCTCGCGCCCGGCCGCCGTTCGGGGCATTGGTCCACGCCACTGACGCCCCGCAGGCCGGGGAGCCACCGCCACGAAACCCCCTTCACCCCACGTTGACATGGGAAATCACCTCCTCCTGAGCATGATTGACGGATCGTCGGGGAGCCGGTAGCACTGACGCGTTCGGCTCTCGCACGCCCCACCGCGCCCGACCGTCCCAGGAGGCTGCATTGCACCGGTCCGCCACCGAACCCGAAGGCACCACCAGGCGCAGACGCGCGCGCAGGTCCGCAGGAGCCGTCGCCTCGGCGGCGCTGCTGCTCCCGCTGCTCGGCGCGGCTCCGTCGAGTTCCGCCGAAGAGACGCCCGCGACCGAGCTGCAGCGGGCCTTCGCCACCGCGTCCGCCGAGTACCACGTCCCGCAGGACGTGCTCCTCGCCGTTTCCTATCTGCAGTCCCGCTGGGACACGCACGCCGGTGCCCCGAGCGTCACCGGCGGCTACGGCCCCATGCACCTGACCGACGCCCGGACGGCGATCGCCGCGGCCCCGCACCACAGCGACGGCACGGAGGACGCCCGCGGCGACGGCTCGCGCCGCGCCCTCCTGCCCGACGCACGGGTGCCCACGGACTCCCGGCTCCCGGCGCGGCTCAAGACCCTCACGAAGGCCGCCGGTCTCACCGGCCTGCCCGCGGAGCGGCTGCGCACCGACGCGGCGGCCAACGTCGCGGGCGGTGCCGCGCTCCTGGCCGCCGCGCAGCGCGACCTCGGCGAGCCCCTGAGCGACGACGCCTCCGACTGGTACGCGGCGGTGGCGCGCTTCTCCGGAGCGGACGACAGCGCCACCGCGGCGGCCTACGCCGACGACGCCTACGCCGTGATGCGCACGGGCGAGCGGCGCACCACGGACACCGGCCAGCGGGTGACGCTCGCCGCGCGGCCCGGACTGAGCCCCGACACCGCGCGGCTGCGCCGTGCGGGGCTGCGGACCGCCTCCGCCGACGGCACGGAATGCCCGCGGACCGTGTCCTGCGAGTGGATCCCCGCCCCGTACGCGGAGTTCGGCGACGGCGACTACGGCAACCACGACCTGGGCGACCGGCCCGCCTCGCAGAGCATCAAGTACATCGTCATCCATGACACGGAAGGCACCTGGGACGGTGTGCTGAACCTCGTCCAGGACCCGACCTATGTGTCGTGGAACTACACCCTGCGCTCGACCGACGGGCACATCGCCCAGCACGTGAAGGCCAAGGACGTGGCCTGGCACGCGGGCAACTGGTACATCAACGCGAAGTCGATCGGCCTGGAGCACGAGGGCTTCCTGACCGCGCCCGACACCTGGTACACCGAGGAGATGTACCGGGCCTCCGCGCGCCTGGTGCGCTACCTCGCCCGGAAGTACGACATCCCGCTGGACCGGCAGCACATCCTCGGGCACGACAACGTCCCGGGCCCCACGGCCTCCACGATCCCGGGCATGCACACGGACCCGGGCCCGTACTGGGACTGGCAGCACTACTTCACCCTGCTCGGGCACCCGTTCCACCCGACGTTCGGCAAGGGCGCCGACCTGGTGACCGTCCTGCCCGACTACGACACCAACCAGCCGGTGTACACGGGCTGCGTCACCAAGGGCGAGCCCTGCGCCGCGCACGGATCGAGCGAGGTGCGCCTCTACTCCCAGCCGGACGAGAACTCGCCGCTGGTCCAGGACATCGGCCTGTACCCGAAGGGCGACCCCTCGACGACCGGCGTGAACGACGTCGCCTCGCGCGTCTCGACCGGCCAGCGGTACGCGCTCGCCGGAAGGGACGGCGACTGGACGGCGATCTGGTACCTCGGCCAGAAGGCCTGGTTCGAGAACCCGCGCAAGCGGCCGACCGCGGTGCGGGCGTCGGGGCCGGCCGTGACCCCCAAGGAGGGGCTGGCGGAGATCCCCGTGTACGGCAGGGCGTACCCGGAGAAGGAGGCGTACCCGGCGGGCGTGCCCGTCCAGGCCGTGTCGCCCCTGCCGTACAAGATCCTCGCCGGTCAGCGCTACGCGGCCGGTGACAAGGTGCCCGGCGAGTACTTCTACGCGCCGACCTTCGACACGACGCCGCACCGGGTCGTGATCGGCACGGACATGTACTACGAGATCCAGTTCGGGCACCGGGTGCAGTTCGTGCGGGCGGCGGACGTGGACCTGGTCCCGTAGACCGCCGACGGTCCGGAACCGGGCCCGTGCGGAGCCCGGCTCCGGACCGTCGAAGACAATCACACCGGCAACCGGCCAGGGAAAGCGCCGACGAGGACAGGTTCGGCCGCGGTCGGGACAGTTAACGACATGTAACCGCGCACCTGCTCTCCGTACGCTCTGATGGGCCGTTCACAGAACACGGCACACCCTGGGGCAGGCATGGGCAACTTCGTCGAAGAGACTTCACCGCGGCCGGCCGGTGCGGCGGTCCCCCAGCGATGCGCGTGCGGTGGTGAACCGCGCAACGACGCGCCGGCGGGGGCCGAGGAAAGGTTTCGGGGTCTGCTGGAGGCGGCGCCCGACGCCATGGTCATCGTCGACGACACCGGCACCATCAAACTCGTCAACGCCCAGACCGAAGCCCTCTTCGGCTACACCCGCGATGAGCTCCTCGGCCGCCCCGTCGAGCTCCTCGTGCCCGACCGCTTCCGCGCCCACCACCACCATCACCGCAAGGGCTACTCGGACAACCGCCAGGTCCGCCCGATGGGCGCGGGACTCGAACTGCACGGACTGCGCAAGGACGGCACCGAGTTCCCCGTCGAGATCAGCCTCAGCCCACTGGAGACCACCGACGGACTGCTCGTCTCCGCCGCCGTCCGCGACGTCAGTGACCGCAAAGCCGCTGAGGAAAGGTTTCGGGGTCTGCTGGAGGCGGCGCCCGACGCCATGGTCATCGTCGACGACACCGGCACCATCAAACTCGTCAACGCCCAGACCGAAGCCCTCTTCGGCTACCGGCGCAAGGAACTCCTCGGCCGCCCCGTCGAGCTCCTCGTGCCCGACCGCTTCCGCGCCCACCACCACCATCACCGCAAGGGCTACTCGGACAACCGCCAGGTCCGCCCGATGGGCGCGGGACTCGAACTGCACGGACTGCGCAAGGACGGCACCGAGTTCCCCGTCGAGATCAGCCTCAGCCCACTGGAGACCACCGACGGACTGCTCGTCTCCGCCGCCGTCCGCGACGTCAGCGAGCGCAGGCGCGCCGAGGCCCGGATCAACGAACTGGCCGGTCTCGTGGAGTCCTCCCAGGACGCGATCCTGGCCAAGACCCTGGACGGTCACATCACCTACTGGAACGCGGCGGCGCAACGGCTGTACGGCTACTCGCGGGCCGAGGTGATGGGCAAGCACGTGTCCCTCCTCGCGACCGCGGAGCGGCGGAGCGAGATCGACACGCTCCTGGACCGGCTGCGCAGCGGCGAGAAGGTCGAGCACTTCGAGACCCTGCGGCTGACCCGCTCGGGCGCCCTGCTGGACGTGGACATCACGCTGTGGCCCACCCGGGACGCGGACGGCACGGTGATCGGCGCGTGCGCGATCGTCCGGGACATCAGCGACCGCAAGAGGGCCGAGGCCGAGCTGACCTTCCTGTACGAGCAGCAGCGGCACATCGCGCTGACCCTCCAGCGCAGCCTCATGGGCACCCCGCCCGCCATCCCCGGTCTGAACACGGCGAGCCGCTACCGGCCCGCCACGCAGGGAGCGGGAGTCGGCGGTGACTGGTTCGACCTGATCCCGCTGGGAGCGGGCCGGGTCGGGGTGCTGATCGGCGATGTGATGGGCCGCGGCCTGGACGCCGCCGCCGTGATGGGCCAACTGCGGTCGGCCGCGCACGCCCTGGCCAAGACCGGTATGCAGCCCCGCCAGTTGATGCAGGCCCTGGAGGCCGTCGTCGGCGATCTGGACGTGCCCGACCAGCTCGTGACCTGCTGCTATCTGGTCATCTCCGCCGACGCGGGCGAGGTGACGGTCTGCTCGGCCGGGCATCTGCCGACCCTGGTGGCCACGCCCGGCGCCGGTGCCCGGCCGCTCCCCGCGCCGGTGAACGCGCCGCTCGGCGTCGGCGGCATCCTCTACGAGCAGGCGACCTCGTTGATCCCGCCCGGGGCGACGCTCGTCCTGTACACCGACGGTCTGATCGAGACGCCCGGCAGCGACATCGAGGACCAGCTCACCGCGCTCACGGGGACCCTCGCGGACCTGTTCGCCACCGCGCCCGATCTGGAGGACGCCGCCGACCACGTGCTGTCCACCCTGCTGCCGGACGGCGACGGGCACAACGACGACGTCACGCTGCTGCTCACCCGGCTCCCCGACGGACCCCTGGCCACCGTCAACACGGACCTGCCCGCGGTGCCCGAATCGGTTCCGGAGGGGCGTGCCTTCCTCAGCAAGGCGCTGACGGCCTGGGACTGCGCTCCCGCCGCGGACGACGCCCGGCTCCTGCTCTCCGAGGTCCTCACCAACGCCGTGCAGCACGCCCAGGGGCCCATCGTCCTGCACCTGTGCCGCACCGCGACCGACCTGACCGTGGAGGTCAGCGATCACAGTCCGCATCTGCCGCAGCCCCGGACGGCCGGCGAGGACGAGGAGTCGGGACGGG
The DNA here is from genome assembly GCF_002911015.1 of Streptomyces populi. GTDB lineage: Bacteria > Actinomycetota > Actinomycetes > Streptomycetales > Streptomycetaceae > Streptomyces > Streptomyces populi. Next base: position 84,605 of record NZ_KZ626864.1, on the reverse strand, counting down.
GGCTGATCCTGGTCCGCGCACTCGCCGACAACTGGGGCGTACGTCCCACCGACGCGGGCAAGACCACCTGGTTCACCCTCAAACTGTGAACCCGGGCGGTGAGTTCGGGCTCAGCCCTGCTGGAAGAGCTCCGCCGGGAGCGGCTTCAGGAGCGCGTACAGGTCGTCCGTGATCGGACGGTCCCAGGCGGCGATGGTCACCAGGACGTTGTCGCTGCGGTCGAACTGGACGCAGGAGATACGGGTCTCGGAGAGCTTCAGCCGGCGCACGATCATGAGGTTGTCGCCCTGCATCACCGGCATGTCCTCGGTCCCGGTGACGGTCACCTCCTCGTGGTTCTCCAGCGCGATCAGCAGCTGGGCCACCTCGAAGGGGACCTCGCCCTCGGCGACGTCCCGGGCCTGGGAGCCCTCGGGCAGATTGCCGATGATCATCGCGGGACCGCGGCCGCCGAACAGGTCGTAGCGCAGGAAGACGCCCTGACAGGTGCCGTCGGGCGCGGGCAGCAGGCCCGCGCCGAGATTGCCGGGCCAGTCGCCCGGGTCCATGGCCAGAACATCGAAGTCGGGCCCGGCGGGCGTGGCGCTGCGGCGGCGGAGGAAGGACATGCCGCAATGGTACGTGCACGGGCGCGTACCGGGCCCCACGAGGGCCTCGCGCACCGGGTCCGCGGGGGCGGGTGCGCCGGGCCGGGGGACGCCCCTGCGCACCGGGCCGGCGCGGGTCGTGCGCGCGGGGTCCACGGGCGCCGCGCACACCGGGTCGGCGGGCGCGGCGTGGGCCGGTCCGCGGGGCCGCGCGGGCCGGGGCGGACGGTCCGGCGGCGTCAGGACGTGGCCTGGTCCCCCAACGCGGCGGCGAGTCCCCTGCGGTCGGTGCCGACCTTGCGGTAGACCGCCGAAAGGAGCCGGGCGACGGCGTGCTCGTCGATGTGCAGCTCCTCGGCGATCTGGGCCGGGGTCCGGTCCCGCGCGGTGAGCGCGGCGGCGGTGCGCTCGCGGGCGGTGAGGGTGTTCGTCTCGGTGCTGTGCAGGCGGCGCGACCGCAGTCCCGCCGAGGTCAGCTCGTCGCGTGCGTCCTCGATCAGTCCGTCGGCCCCGCACTGGACCGCGGCGTCGAGGCCGCGGTAGAGGTGCTCGGCGGCTTCCCCGGGGCGCCCGGCGCGGCGCAGTTCGGTGCCCAGGGCGACCAGGGAGCAGGCCAGTTCGTAGGCGGCCGGGGAGCGCTCCAGATGGCCGACGGACTCCTCCAGGAGCGGGACGCGCTCCGGTCCGGGCGAGACCTCGGCGGCGACGCGCAGGGCGTGGCCGATGGTGGAGGGGGCGCCGTACTGGCGGGCGCGGTTCACCGCTTCGAGTGCCGTGGCGACGGCGCGCTCCGGGGCTTCGTGGTGCTCGGCGCGGGCGAGGTGGAGCTGCCAGGGACACCAGGCCGGGTTGCGCATGCCGCGCGGGTCGAGGCGGCGGCCGGCGGACGTGAGCTCGGCGGCGGCGTCCTTCGTGAGGCCGCGGGCGAGCAGGAGTTCGCCGTACACGGTCTGGGCGTCGGGGAAGGTCACGGCGGCCGAGAAGGGGGCGTGGAAGGCGTAGGCCTCGCCGATGCGGGCGGCCTGTTCGACCCGGCCCCGGGCGAGCAGGACCTGGATGAGGGTGCCCACCGCGTACCAGTGGACGGGGGTGCCGGGCCCGACGCGTTCGGCGAGCCTAAGGCCCGCGCGGACGAAGTCCTCGGCCTCGACGAGACGGCCGCGGCGGAAGCGGACGTATCCCAGGATCGTGTAGCCGAAGGAGAGGTGGGCGCCGTGCCAGCCCTGTGATTCGAAGTCGGCGATCCCGGTGGCGAAGAGTTCCTCGGTCCGGCCGGGCCGGTCGGCGTACATGAAGGTCATGGCGACCAGGACCGGGACCTCGAAGCCGCGGTCGGCCTCGGCCCAGCCGAGGCCTCCGGCCAGGGCGCGCTCGGCGTGGTGGAGGGCGACGGGGGCGGGTTCGCCGCGCAGGGTGGCGTCCCAGGCCCGCAGTCCGATGACGTAGCGCTCGGTGAGGTCGTGGCCGGTGAGCCGGTCGGCGAGGCGGGCGAGCCGTCGGGAGCGGGCGGGCGAGTCGGGTTCGTCGGCGCGGAAGGCGTCCCACATGAACTGCTCGGACTGCATGCGCAGACGTACCCGGGCGTCTCCGGTGACCGGGATCTCGCGGGCGAGGGTCTCGGAGGCCTCGGCGAGGCGGTCGCTGTGCGCGAGCACCTGGGACAGGCGGTAGACGATGTTGTGGCGCAGCTCGGGGTCGGTGATCGGTTCCTCGAGGGCGGCGCGCAGATGGTTGACGGTGTTCGTCGGCTCGGTGAGCAGGGACGCGCAGCCCAGTTCGTACAGGACCGCGGCGCGGTCCCCGAGGGGCGGCGGTTCGCGCAGGGCGCGCGCGAGGTAGCTGCGGGCCGCGTCGGGGGCTCCGGCGCGCTGGGTCTCGCGGGCCGCGGCGCGCAGCTGCTGGACGATCCAGGTGTCGCCGTCCGGGTGGGTCTCCATGAGGTGGCGGCCGGCGGCGGCCGGACCGAGGCCCTCGTCGATCACGCACCAGGCGGCCTGGCCGTGCAGGGCCACGCGGACGCTGCCGGGGATGTCGCGGTAGACGGCGGTGGCGATCAGCGGGTGGACGAATTCGAGGGGGTCGGCGCCGGTCAGGACGCGGGCGGCGCGCAGGGCGTCGGCCGCGTCGGCGGCCTCCTCGGGGCCGAGGCCCGCGACGGCGGCGGCGAGCGCGGGGCGGATCTCGGTGCCGAGCACGGCGCAGGCCCAGGCGAAGCGGACGGTCGCGGTGCCGAGGCGTTCGAGGCGGGCGACGATGCCGTTGCCCTTGACCGCGGCGGCGAGGTCGCGCAGGAGGTGCGCTCCGTCCTCGGTCGGGGTGAGGCCGCGGTCGCGGACCTTGGCGGTCAGCTCGACGGCCTCGAACGGGTTGCCCGCGGTGACCGCCCAGCACTCGCGGCAGAACGCGTCGTCGGCCTGGGTGCCGAGGTCTTCCCGGACGAGCCGGGCGACGGCCGCGGCGCTGAGCGGTTCGAGGCCGATGGGTCGTTGTCCGGCGCGGCCGGGAAGTCCCCTGAACGCCTCGGCGTGTTCGGGGAGTTCGTCGGGGCGGTAGGCGACGACGAGGAGCAGGGGGAGCTGTTCGGCGCGGGGGGCGAACGCGGCCAGCCAGCTCAGCGATTCGGCGTCGGCCCAGTGCGCGTCGTCCAGGAGGAGCACCATGGGGGCGCGCTGCACGGCGAGGTGGGTGAGCACCCAGTCGAGTCCGGCGCGCAGGCCCTGCTGGTCGGGCGGGGCGCCCTCGGAGGGCGCGCACAGGCCGAGCGCGGGGCCGACGATGGCGTACCAACTGCCCAGGGAGGCGCGGAGTTCGGCTTCGGAGAATCCGGCGAGCTGGGGTTGCAGGAGCTGCCGGGCGACGTGGAAGGCGACGCGCTGTTCCTGTTCTCCGCCGCGCGCGCTCAGCACGGTGCAGCCCTTGACCGTGGAGCGCCTTCGGACCTCGCCGAGGAGGGTCGTCTTGCCGATTCCGGCGCGTCCGGCGAAGGCGAGGAGCGCGCCGCGGGAGCGGCCCGGTGGTTCGCCGGGTTCCTGGCGCAGGCCGACCAGATCGCTCAACGCCTCGTCGGCGGCCGAGAGTTCGCCCTCTCGCTCGAAGAGCGTCCGACGGCTGCGAAGGCTGCGTTGCCCCATGATCACCCCCTGCCACGATCGCGCGTCCGCGCGGGGAGCGGATGCGGACCGTGACCTCCAGGCACCTCAGCGTACGCCCCGATCATCGGCGGGGCAGCCCGTTCGCGCGCTCCTGGTCGGAACCTTCCGCACGACGGCACGGTCGCGGGAGGACCGGGACGGCGGGCGGTCCCGCGGGCACGGCGCCCCGGGCCGCCGCCCCTGCCCGGCGCCTGGAGGGCGGGGCCCGGCGGCCGTCGGTTCAGGTCAGGTCGAACTCGCCCTCGCGGGCCCCCGATACGAACGCCCCCCACTCCGCGGGGGTGAAGATCAGGGAAGGACTCTGGGGACGGCCACTGTTGCGCATCGCGATGAAGCCCTCGACGAAGGCGATCTGGACATCGCCCCGCCCTCGGCTGCTGGACTGCCAGTCGGCGTTGCTGAGGTCCAGCTCCGGCTTGTCCCAGCCCGCGAGCGGGTGCTGCTCGATGGTGCTCTCGGCCACGTCCTGCTCCTCCCGGTTCGTCGTCCGCGGCCAGCCTAGCGATCGGCCCCTGCCGCGCACAGGCCATGTGAGGGGGAGGGTTTCAGGAGGTGGGCGGCGCGGCGCCGACCAGCCACATCGAGAAGAACTGGGATCCGCCGCCGTAGGCGTGCCCGAGGACCCGGCGAGCCCCGTCGACCTGGTGTTCTCCGGCCTGGCCGCGCACCTGGAGGGCCGCCTCGGCGAAGCGGATCATGCCGGAGGCGCCGATCGGATTGGTGGACAGGACACCGCCCGACATGTTGACGGGCAGGTCGCCCTCCAGTTCGGTCACGCCCGACTCGGTGAGTTTCCATCCCTCGCCCTCGTCGGCGAAGCCGAGGTTCTCCAGCCACATGGGCTCGTACCAGGAGAACGGCACGTACATCTCGACGGCGTCGATGTCGCGGCGGGGGTCCGCGATCCCGGCCTGGCGGTACACGTCCGCCGCGCAGTCCTTGCCGGCCTGCGGGGAGACGAAGTCCTTGCCGGCGAACAGGGTGGGTTCGCTGCGCATCGCGCCGCCGTGCATCCAGGCGGGTGGGCGGGGTGAACGGGCCGCTCCCGCGCGGTCGGTGAGGATCATCGCGCAGGCCCCGTCGGAGGAGGGGCAGGTCTCCGAGTAGCGGATCGGGTCCCAGAGCATGGGTGAGGCCTGGACCTTCTCCAGGGTGATGTCGTGCTCGTGGAGGTGCGCGTACGGGTTCTTCAGCGCGTTGCGGCGGTCCTTGTACGCGACGAGCGAGCCGACGGTGTCGGGGGCGCCGGTGCGCCGCATGTAGGCGCGTACGTGCGGGGCGAAGAAGCCGCCCGCGCCGGCGAGCAGCGGCTGCTGGAAGGGGATGGGCAGGGACAGGCCCCACATGGCGTTGGATTCGGACTGTTTTTCGTAGGCGAGGGTCAGGACCGTGCCGTGGACGCGGCCGGCGACGAGGTTGGCGGCGACGAGGGCCGTCGAGCCGCCGACGGAGCCCGCCGTGTGCACCCGGAGCATCGGTTTCCCGGTCGCGCCGAGGGCGTCGGCCAGGTACAGCTCGGGCATCATGACGCCCTCGAAGAAGTCGGGCGCCTTGCCGATGACGACGGCGTCGATGTCGGCCCACGTCAGCTCGGCGTCGGCGAGAGCGCGCAGGGCTGCCTCGCGGACGAGTCCGGCGATGGACACGTCCCGGCGTGCCGCCACGTGCTTGGTCTGGCCGACACCTACGACGGCCACGGGCTCCTTGCTCATCGGGCGTCCCCTTCGAGTACGGCGACCAGGTTCTGTTGGAGGCAGGGGCCGGAGGTGGCGTGGGCGAGCGCCCGGTCGGACTCCCCGCGGTGGACGCGCGCCGCGGCCTCGCCGATGCGGACGAGGCCCGCCGCCATGACCGGGTTGGCGGCGAGGGCTCCTCCCGAGGGGTTGACGCGCACGCCGTCGCCGAGCCGCAGCGCCTTGCGCAGGACGACTTCCTGGGAGGTGAAGGGCGCGTGCAACTCGGCCGTGTCCACCGGCCGTTCGAAGGCTCCCGCCCGTTCGGCCGCGAGCCGGGCGGAGGGTGAGTCGGTCAGGTCGCGCACCCCGAGGGAGTGGGCCTCGATGCGGTGGTCGATGCCCCGGATCCAGGCGGGCCGCTCGCACAGCTCACGGGCCCGGTCGCCCGCGGCGAGGATCACGGCGGCGGCGCCGTCGCCGACGGGCGGGCAGTCGCCGGTGCGCAGCGGCCGTACGAGGTAGTCGCCCTGGGGCACCGGACCGCGCAGCTGCGCGTGGGAGTTGGCACTCGCGTCGGCCCTGCTCCGGGCGGCGACCGAGGCGAGTTCCCGTTCGTCGGTCTCGCCCGCGTCGATGAGCGCCCGCGCCTGGAGGGCGGCGAGGGCGACCGAGTCGGGCCACAGCGGGGCCACGTAGTACGGGTCCAGCTGCCGCGTCAGGACGTCGCGCACGGAGCCGGGGGACGACTTGCCGTAGGAGTAGACGAGCGCGGTGTCGGCGTCTCCGGTCAGCAGTTTGGTCCAGGCCTCGTACAGCGCCCAGGCGCCGTCCATCTCGACGTGCGACTCGGAGATCGGGGGCCAGGCGCCGACTCCGTCGAGCGCCATGGTGAAGGAGAAGGCGCGGCCCGCGAGGTAGTCGCTGGAGCCGGAGCAGGTGAAGCCGATGTCACCGGCCTTCAGGCCCGTCCGGTCGAGGACCTCGTGCAGGACCGGGAGGAGCATCTCCACCTCGGAGAGCTCGTCGGAGGTGCGCCGGTGGTCGCTCTGCGCGAAGGCGACGACGGCGATGTCCCTGATGGGCTCCATCTACAGCATCTCCTTGTACGTCTCGTAGTCCGCGTCCGGTTCCCCGGTGGGCCGGTAGTGGTCGGGGTAACGGCCGCCCTCGGACCACACGGGTTCCACGCGCAGGCCCATCCGGACCTCGTCGTAGGGGATGCCGCCGATCCGGCCGTGCAGCGCGAGGTCGGCGCCGTCGAGGGCGATGTGCGCGTAGACGTAGGGGACTTCGATGTCGAGGTTCTTGGCCTTGATGTTGACGATGCAGTACGTGGTGACGGTGCCGCGGGGGCCGACCTCGACCCGTTCTGAGGTGGCCACCCCGCAGGTGGGGCAGGCGCCCCTGGACGGGACGTACACCTTGCGGCAGGAGGGGCAGCGTTCGCCGACGGTCCGCCGCTCGGCGAGGCCCGCTATGTAGGCGGTCTGGGCGCGGCCCGGTGAGTAGACGTAGTCGAGCCGTGCGGGGGCGACGATCCCGGTGACCATGTCCTCGAACCGGCCGTCGTGGCCCGCGGGTTCGGCGGTCGCGCCGTCGTACGGCTCGAAGCAGGCGATGTCGGTGATGGTGCCGGAGCGCTCGGCGGCCCAGCGGACGCGGACGCGCATGCCGGTGCGCACGGCGTCGGGGCCGGGGGCGTCGAGGGCGTGCAGCAGTGCGGTGTCGGCGCCGTCGAGCCTGACCAGGACCCAGGCGAAGGGGGTGGTGAGGGGCTGGCCGCGGCGGGGTTCGTGGTTCCAGGCCCAGGTGGTGACGGTTCCGGTGGGGGCCACCTCGACGAGGTCGCGCAGCTCGTCGGCGGTGACGGGGTCGTACTCGACGGGCGGGACGAGGGTGCGCCCGTCGGCGGTCCGCACGCCGAGGACGACCTGTTCGCGCAGGCCCGTGAGGAAGGCGCTCTGCACGGGTCCGAGCGAGCGGGTGAAGGGGAACTCGACGACGAGGGGGGCTTTGAGGGCTTCGGGCATCGGCGGATCTCTCCTTCCGACGGCCGGACGCGCCGTGTCCGCGGGGCGGACGGGACGTGTCCGGGACGGGGCTTGCGGGTCAGGCGCGCCGGTAGACGGGCGGGCGCTTCTCGGCGAAGGCGCGGGAGCCTTCCTTGGCGTCGGCGGTGTCGAAGACCGGCCAGCCGCGCCGCAGTTCGGCGGCGAGGCCGTCGGTCTCGGTGAGTTCGGCGGTCTCGTACACGGACGCCTTGACGGCCTCGACGGCGAGCGGACCGCAGGCGTTGATCTGCTCGGCGACGGCGAGCGCCTTCTCCAGCGCCGTGCCGTCGGGCACGACATGGCCGATCAGTCCGATGTCCGCGGCCTCCTGGGCGGTGTACGGGCGCCCGGTCAGGAGCATCTCGAGGGCGTGGGTGCGCGGGATCTGGCGTTGCAGCCGTACCGTCGAGCCGCCGATCGGGAAGAGTCCGCGCCTGACCTCGAAGAGCCCGAAGGTGGCGGAGGCTCCCGCGACCCGGATGTCGGTGCCCTGGAGGATCTCGGTGCCGCCCGCGACGCAGTGCCCTTCGACGGCCGCGATCACCGGCTTGCGCGGGCGGTGGTGGCGCAGCATGGCCTTCCAGTGCAGATCGGGGTCGGCCTTGAGCCGGTCCCGGTACTGCTCGCCCTCCATGCCCTTGCCCGCCAGCGCCTTGAGGTCCATCCCGGCGCAGAAGGCACCGCCGGCGCCGGTGAGCACGATCGAGCGGATCGCGTCGTCCTCGTCGGCCTCGACCCAGCCGTCGTACAGGCCGACCAGCATCGGCAGCGAGAGCGCGTTCCTGGCCTCGGGCCTGTTGAGCGTGAGCACCAGTGTGGCGCCTTCGCGCTGCACGGTGAGGTGTTCGGTCCCACCCATGGGTGTCCTCCCGTCTCGGATGCGAGAACAGGTTGCAGGAGGCGTCGTGCCAGTACAAGAGTTTTCTGACAGTCAGTCAGATTTCTTGTGCGGGGACCCTTCCCTCGTGCCTCGAGCTTTGCTCTGATGACCGTCGGGTCCGGGGCGGACACGCTCCGGGGAACACGGCCACGGACGTGCACGGTCAGGAGGAGCGGTGGAGTACAACCTTGCCGACCTGTTCGAGTCGGTCGTCGACGTGGTCCCGGACCGCGAGGCCCTCGTCCACCTCGACCACCCGGGCACGGGAGCGGAACGCCGCCTGACGTACGCCCAGTTGGACGCGGCCGCGAACCGCGTGGCGCACCATCTGATCGACAGCGGGATTCGCCCCGGCGAACACCTCGGCCTCCATCTGTACAACGGCGTCGAGTACCTCCAGACGGTGCTGGCCTGCCTGAAGGCCCGGATCGTCCCGGTCAACGTCAACTACCGCTACGTGGAGGAAGAGCTGGCCTACCTCTACCAGGACGCCGACCTGGTGGCGCTGGTCTTCGACGCGGAGTTCACCGGCCGGGTGGCGGCGGCACGGCTGCGGGCGCCGCGGTTGCGGCATCTCGTCCGGGTGGGGGCCGCCCTGCCCGGAGCGGGCGCGGCGGACACCGAGGGAACGGCGGGCGCGGAGGGCCCGGCAGGCGCCGAAGGCGCGGCGGACGCCGTCGAGTTCGGGGACGCCGAGGCCGCCGGCTCGCCCCTGCGCGGCTTCGCCCCGCGTTCCGCGGACGACCAGTTCATCATCTACACCGGCGGCACCACGGGGATGCCCAAGGGGGTGATGTGGCGGCAGGAGGACCTGTTCTTCGCCGGCCTCGGCGGCGGCGCGCCGACCGGCGAGCCGGTGACGAGGCCCGAGGAACTCGCCGAGCGCGTCGCGGCCGGCGGCGCCGGGATCACCTTCTTCCCCACTCCCCCGCTGATGCACGGCACCTCCACGCTCACCGCCTTCATCGCCTTCAACTTCGGCCAACGTGTCGTGCTCCACCGCAAGTTCGCGCCCGAGGAGGTCCTGCGGACGATCGAGAGGGAGAAGGTGACCAGCGTGTCGCTGGTCGGCGACGCGATGCTGCGGCCCCTGATCGACGCCTTGAGCGGCCCCTCGAAGGGCACGGACTGCTCCGCCCTGTTCAGCGTGTCCTCGTCCGGCGCGATCATGTCGGACACCGTGCGCGAACAGTTCCAGGCGCTCGTCCCGAACGTGATGCTCCTCAACAACTTCGGCTCCTCGGAGTCCGGCTTCAACGGCACGGCGACGGCCGACTCCGGCCCCGGGCGCGGCTTCCGGATCCGCGTCAACGCCCGTACGCAGGTGGTGGATCCGGTGACGCACGAGCCGGTCGCGGTCGGCGAGCCGGGACGGGTCGCACAGCGCGGCCACGTGCCCCTCGGGTACTACAACGACCCGAAGAAGACCGCCGAGACGTTCTTCCGCAAGGGCGACGAGCGCTGGGTGCTGCTCGGCGACATGGCCACGGTCGACGAGGAGGGCGTCGTCGTCGTCCTCGGCCGCGGCTCGCAGTGCATCAACACCGGCGGCGAGAAGGTCTACCCCGAGGAGGTCGAGCAGGCCCTCAAGTCGCATCCGGACGTGTACGACGCCCTGGTCGCCGGAGTGCCCGACCCGAAGTGGGGCAATCACGTGGCGGCCGTCGTCCAGCTCCGCGCGGGCGCGCCGCGGGTCTCCCTCGACGACATCCAGGCCCACTGCCGGACCCGTCTGGCCGGGTACAAGGTCCCGCGCCAGCTGGTGATCACGGACTCCGTCCAGCGGTCACCGAGCGGCAAGGCCGACTACCGGTGGGCGCGGGAGGTGGCGGTGGCGGCGGACCGGTAGCCGCCGGCACGGTCCGGATGATCCCGGCGGCGCACTCCGCGCGGTCGGCCTCCGCCGCCCCGGACCGCGGGTGACGGCCGGCCGCGCGTCCCGGCACCACGGCGCCGACGGCGCCGCCTTCACCGCGGCGGCGGGCGCCCGGTCCGGACGAGGCGGGCCCGCGGCCTCCCCCGCCGCGGGCCCGCCTCGCCGTGTCGGCACCCGCCGCTCCCGCCTTTCTCGTCACTCCCATCACTCCCACCGCTCCCGCGACGCCGACGAAGCCGCCGAAGCCGACGGCCGCGGATCCAGGGCGCCCTCCCCCATTGACCCCCGGGATTCACGAACATAACCTGAGTTCTCATACATGGACGACGTCTGTATACAGGGATGGGAACTCATGGCAGGCTTCAGCGCGGATCCGGACCGCGTGGTCCAGCGGCTGCGGGACGGCATGGCGAGCGGGGTCCTGTCCTTCCCGCTCACGAGCTTCATGGAGAACGGAGGCCTCGATCCGGAGTCGTACCGGACCTACCTGACCGGCCGGCTCGACACGGCTCCGGGCGCGGTGTTCCCCGCCTGCGGGACCGGCGAGTTCAGCGCGCTGGACGAGGACGAGTACCGCGCGATCGTCACGGCGACGGTCGAGATCGCGGACGGCCGCATGCCCGTGGTCGCGGGCACCGGCTACGGATGGGCCCAGGCGCTGCGGTTCGCCCGCATCGCGGAGGAGGCCGGCGCGGACGCCCTCCTCGTGCTGCCCCACTACCTCGTCGAGGCCCCCGAGGCGGGCCTGGTCGAGCAACTGCGCCGGATCGCCGCCGGCACCCGGCTGCCGCTCGTCGCCTACCAGCGCGGTCCGGTCGCCTTCACCCCCGAGGGGCTGCGGGCCGTCGCGGCGGTCCCGGGCGTCATCGGGCTCAAGGACGGGCACAGCGACCTCGACCGGCTCCAGCGCCTCACGCTCGCCGCGCCCGACGGCTTCCTCTTCTTCAACGGAGCCGCCACCGCCGAGATCCAGGCCCGCGCGTACGCCACCGTCGGCGTCCCCGCCTATTCGTCGGCCGTCCACGCCTTCGCCCCGGAGATCGCCGGCGCCTTCTTCGCCGCCCTGCGCACCGGCGACGAGGCGACCGTGAACAAGCTGCTGCGCGACTTCTACGTCCCGTTCGTCGAACTGCGCGACAAGGTGCCCGGCTACGCCGTGTCCCTGGTCAAGGCCGCCGCACGGCTGCGGGGCCTTCCCGTCGGCCCGGTGCGCGCGCCGCTCACCGACCCCGGCCCGGCCGACCTGTCCGCACTGGAGCGGATCCTCGACACCGGGCTGGCCCTCGTCGGAGCCGTGCGCCGGCCCGCCTGAAGCACGCGGGGGACGGCCCGGCGGGGCCCGGAGCGAGCCGTCCCCCGCCCGGCCCTCCGCCGTCATCCTGTGATCCCCGGCACCGGTCACCCTCGTACACAAGGATCGTGATGAAGAGTCAGCAACCGACGATCACCGAGTTCTCGGTCTACCCCGTCGCCGGACGGGACTGCATGGAGCTGAACCTGTCGGGCGCCCACGGCCCCTGGTTCACCCGCAACGTCGTGGTCCTGAAGGACTCCGAGGGGCGGACCGGGCTCGGCGAGGTGCCGGGCGGGGAGAAGATCACCCGGACGCTGCGCGAGGCCGGGCCGCTGGTCCTCGGGGCGAAGGTGGGCGACTACCAGCGCGTCCTGCGCGAGATCGGGGACCGCTTCGGCGACCGGGACGCGGGCGGGCGCGGCGCCCAGACCTTCGACCTGCGCACGACCGTCCACGCCGTCACCGCCGTCGAGTCGGCCCTGCTCGACCTGCTCGGCCGGCACCTCGACGTACCGGTCGCCGCCCTCCTCGGCGACGGGCGGCAGCGCGACCGGGTGCGGGTGCTGGGCTACCTCTTCTTCGTCGGCGACCCGGACCGCACGGATCTGCCGTACGTCCGCGAGCACGGCTCGGACGTGGACTGGTACCGGCTGCGGCACGAGGAGGCGCTCACGCCCGCCGCGATCGTCCGGCAGGCCGAGGCCGCCCACGCGCTGTACGGGTTCCGTGACTTCAAGCTCAAGGGCGGGGTCCTGGAGGGCGCCGAGGAGGTGCGGGCCGTACGCGCGCTCAAGGACCGCTTCCCCGAGGCGCGCGTCACCCTCGACCCCAACGGCGCCTGGTCGCTGCGCGAGGCGATCGAGCTGTGCGGGCCCCTCGTCGGCACGCTGGCCTACGCCGAGGACCCCTGCGGCGCCGAGGACGGCTACTCGGGACGGGAGGTCCTGGCCGAGTTCCGCCGGGCGACGGGACTGCCGACGGCGACCAACATGATCGCCACGGACTGGCGGCAGCTGACCCACGCCCTGGCGCTCCAGTCGGTCTCGATCCCGCTGGCCGACCCGCACTTCTGGACCATGCGGGGCTCGGTGCGCGTGGCCCAGCTGTGCAACGCGATGGGCCTGACCTGGGGCTGCCACTCCAACAACCACTTCGACATCTCGCTCGCCATGGTCACCCACTGCGGGGCCGCGGCGCCGGGCCCGTACAACGCCCTCGACACCCACTGGATCTGGCAGGAGGGCCTGGAGCGGCTCACGGTCACGCCGCCGCGCATCGTCGACGGCGAGATCGCGCTGCCGGACGCCCCCGGGCTGGGCGTCGAGCTGGACATGGACCGGCTGCTGGCGGCGCACGAGCTGTATCTGAAGGAGGCCCTCGGCGCCCGTGACGACGCGGTCGCCATGCGTCACCTCGTACCCGGGTGGGAGTTCGACCCCAGGCGGCCCGCCCTGGTGCGCTGACCAGGCAACTCGGCCCGATTCCCGCAAAAAGCTCCGCGGACCCCTTGCACTGACGGCCGACACCTGAATTACTGTCCGGAAAGGTACGACCGAATGATCGGTCGTCCGGTATGGCATGGTTGGCGAGGAGAGGGCGCGATGGCGGGCTCGACGGACTCGAAGGGCCTGCTCGACGTGGGCGAGCGGCTGGACCCGGAGGAACTGCGGGCACTCCAGCTGGAGCGGCTGCGGGCCTCGCTGCGGCACGCGTACCAGAACGTCCCCTTCTACCGGGAGTCCTTCGACAAGGCCGGACTGCACCCCGACGACTGCCGCTCGCTCGCCGACCTGGCCCGGTTCCCCTTCACGGTGAAGGCGGACCTGCGGGAGAACTACCCGTACGGGATGTTCGCCGTGCCGCAGGAGCGGATCCGGCGCATCCACGCGTCGAGCGGGACGACCGGGCGGCCCACGGTCGTCGGCTACACGGAGAACGACCTGTCCATGTGGGCCGACATGGTGGCCCGTTCGATCCGCGCGGCGGGCGGCCGGCCCGGCGACAAGGTCCACATCGCCTACGGCTACGGACTGTTCACGGGCGGACTCGGCGCCCACTACGGCGCGGAACGGCTCGGCTGCACGGTGATCCCCGCGTCCGGCGGCATGACGGCGCGTCAGGTCCAGCTGATCCAGGACCTGAAGCCCGAGATCATCATGGTGACACCGTCGTACATGCTGACCCTGCTCGACGAGTTCGAGCGCCAGGGCGTGGACCCGCGGGGCACCTCGCTGCGGGTCGGCGTGTTCGGGGCCGAGCCGTGGACCGAGGAGATGCGCCGCGAGATCGAGGAGCGGCTCGCGATCGACGCGGTCGACATATACGGGCTCTCGGAGGTCATCGGTCCCGGTGTCGCCCAGGAGTGCGTGGAGACCAAGGACGGTCTGCACATCTGGGAGGACCACTTCTACCCGGAGGTCGTCGACCCCTTCACGGGCGAGGTGCTGCCGGACGGCGAGGAGGGCGAGCTGGTCTTCACCTCGCTCACCAAGGAGGCCATGCCCGTGATCCGTTACCGGACCCGGGACCTGACCCGGCTGCTGCCCGGGACGGCGCGGTCCTTCCGCCGGATGGAGAAGATCACCGGGCGCAGCGACGACATGGTGATCCTGCGCGGGGTGAACCTCTTCCCGACGCAGATCGAGGAGATCGTGCTGCGGACACCGGGGGTCGCCCCGCACTTCCAGCTCCGGCTGACCCGCGAGGGCCGTCTCGACGCGCTCACCGTCCGGGCGGAGGCCCGGTCCGGCGCCACGCCCGAGGCGCGCGAGGCGGCGGCGCGGGCGATCACCGCGGGCATCAAGGACGGGATCGGTGTCTCGGTCACGGTGGAGATCGTCGAGCCCGAGTCCCTGGAACGTTCGGTGGGCAAGCTGAAGCGGATCGTGGACCTGCGCCCGCGTGCCTGACCGGACGCGGGCAGGGCCGCGGGGTACCTGACACCCCCGCGGCCCTGTCCGCTACACCCGGCCGAACCGGTCCCGCAGTTCGCGCTTCAGGATCTTCCCGCTGGCGTTGCGGGGCAGCTCGTCCACGAACAGGACCCGCTTGGGCGCCTTGAAATGGGCGAGCTTCTCCCGTGCGTGGGCGATCAGTTCCTCCTCGGTGACCTCGCCCCGGGGCACGACGACCGCGGTGACGGCCTCGATCCAGCGCTCGTCGGGGAGTCCGACGACGGCCACCTCGGCGACCGACTCGTGCGTGTACAGCGCGTCCTCGACCTGCCGTGAGGCGACCAGGACACCACCGGAGTTGATGACGTCCTTCACCCGGTCCACCACGGTGAAGTAGCCGTGGGCGTCGCGCACGGCGAGGTCCCCCGAGTGGAACCAGCCGTCACGGAACGCCTCGGCCGTCTCCTCCGGCTTGTCCCAGTAGCCCTCGCACAACTGCGGTGAGCGGTAGACGATTTCACCGGGTGTCCCGTCGGGCACGTCCTTGCCGTCCTCGTCGACGACCCGCGCGTCGACGAACAGGACGGGAGTGCCGCACGAGTCCATGCGGCCCTTGTGCTCGTCCGGTCCGAGGACCGTGGCGAGGGGACCGATCTCGCTCTGGCCGAAGCAGTTGTAGAAGGCGAGCTTCGGCAGCCGCTCGCGCAGCCTCTCCAGGACGGGGACCGGCATGATCGACGCGCCGTAGTACGCCTTGCGCAGCCCGCTCAGGTCGCGTTCGGCGAAGTCGGGGCGGTTGGACAGGCCGATCCACACGGTGGGCGGGGCGAACAGGCTGTCCGCACGGCCCGCCTCGATCAGGTCGAAGAGCCGGTCCGCGTCCGGCGCGTCGAGGATGGTGTTCGAGGCACCGACGGCGAGGTAGGGCAGCAGGAACACGTGCATCTGCGCCGAGTGGTAGAGCGGCAGCGAGTGCACGGGCAGGTCCCCGGCGCTCAGGTCGAGGGCGGTGATCGCGCTGAGGTACTCGTGCACCAGGGCCCGGTGCGTCATCATCGCGCCCTTGGGCAGCGCCGTGGTGCCCGAGGTGTAGAGCAGTTGCACGAGCGTGTCGCCGCGCGGCTCCTCACCGTCGTACGGGCGCGCCGCCTCCAGCCGCCGCAGGAGCGAGTCCTCCGCGTCGCGCAGCGGCAGGGTCCGGGTGCCCCCGGGGAGCCGGGCGGCGAGGTCGGGGTCGGTCAGGACCAAGGAACTTCCCGACTGGCCGACGATGTAGGCGAGGTCGTCGCCGGTCAGGTTCTGGTTCACCGGCACGTGGACGAGTCCGGCGCGGGCGCAGGCGAGGAAGCCGATCAGATAGGCGTCCGAGTTGTGGCCGTAGGCGCCCACGCGGTCCCCGGGGGACAGCCCCTCGTCGAGGAGGACGGTCGCCGCGCGGGAGACGGCCTCGTCCAGTTCCGCATACGTCCAGGAGCGCTCTCGGTAGTCGACGGCGCGCCGCGCCGGTGTGCGCCGGGCGCTGCGGCGCAGCACCCCGTCGACCGTACTGCCGTGTCCAGGCTTCATGCACGTGATCCTCGATCCGCGCAACGGCGAGGTCAAGTGAGCGCGGTGGGCCGCCGTGGCGGGCGGGGCGAGCGGGCGAGCCGGCCGCCGTGGCGTGGCGGGCGGGTCACATCGCCCGGGTGCGGCCCTCCCAGTAGGGGTCGCGCAGCCGTCGCTTGTACAGCTTGCCGTTGGGGTCGCGGGGCATGGCGGCGATGAAGTCGACGCTCCTGGGCCGCTTGTAGCCGGCGAGCTGCCGTTCGCAGTGGGCGAGGACGTCGGCGGCGAGCGCCGGTCCGGCCTCGTGCCCCGGCGCGGCCTCGATCACGGCCTTGACCTCCTCACCCCAGTCGTCGTGCGGGATGCCGAAGGCGGCCGCGTCGGCGACGGCGGGGTGGGAGAGCAGCGCCGCCTCGATCTCCGCCGGGTAGATGTTGACCCCGCCCGAGATGATCATGTCGATCTTGCGGTCACGGAGGAAGAGGTAGCCGTCCTCGTCGAGCAGCCCGAGGTCCCCGACGGTGAAGAAGTCGCCGATGCGGTTCTTCCGGGTCTTGCCCTCGTCCTTGTGGTACGAGAATCCGCCGGTGCTCATCTTCATGTAGACGGTGCCGAGTTCACCGGGCGGCAGCCGGTTGCCGTCGTCGTCGAAGACGGCCAGTTCGCTGATGGGCCAGGCCTTGCCGACGGTACCGGGCTTCTTCAGCCAGTCCTCGGCGGTCGCGAAGGCGCCGCCGCCCTCGCTGGCCGCGTAGTACTCCTCGACGCACTCGCCCCACCACGCGATCATGGCCCGTTTCACATGGTCGGGGCAGGGCGCGGCGCCGTGGATGGCGTGCCGCATCGAGGAGACGTCGTAACGGTCCTTCACCTCGTCGGGGAGGGCCAGCAGCCGGTGGAACTGGGTCGGCACCATGTGGGTGTGGGTGCACCGGTGCGCGTCGATGACGCGCAGCATCTCCTCGGGCGTCCACTTGTCCATCAGGACCAGTCGGTGGCCTATGTGCAGGGAGGCGCCCGCGAACTGGAGGACCGCGGTGTGGTAGAGCGGGGAGCAGACGAGGTGCACGTTGTCGTCGAACGGCCTGATGCCGAAAATGGCGAGGAAGCCGCCGAGGTACGACTCCTCGGGGAGCTTGCCGGGCAGCGGGCGCCTGATGCCGCGCGGGCGGCCCGTGGTGCCCGAGGTGTAGTTCATGACCCAGCCGAGGGTGCGGTCGGCGGGCTCGGATCCGGGCTGTCCGTCGAGGAGTTCGGCGTACGGCCTGAAGCCCTCGATCCCGCCGACGGCGTACCGCTGCGCCGGGGGGAGTTTCGCCTCGTCGGCGGCGCCCCGGGCGGCGTCGGCGAACCGTTCGTGGGCGATGAGGACCTTGGCTCCCGAGTCGGAGACGATCCAGGCGATCTCGGGTCCGACGAGGTGGTGGTTGACGGGTACGAGGTAGAGGCCCGCCTGCGAGGCTGCGAGGTAGGAGACGAGGAACTCGACCCCGTTGGGCAGTACGACGGCGAAGGAGTCGCCGCGTTCGAGGCCCGCGGCCCGCAGTCCGTGGACGAGCCGGTTGGCCGCCTCGTGCAGCCGTCCCGCCGTCCACTCCTCGCCGTCCGGGGTGACGAGGACGACCCGCCCGGGGTCGGCGGCGGCCTGGGCCCAGAAGCCGTTGGGTGCTGTGGTCATGCCTGCTCTCCCCTGCCCGCGATGCGGTTGATGCGGTCGACGGCGCGTTCGAAGCCCCGGGTCAGGTCGTCGAAGACCTCCTGGACGGAGCGTTCGCTGTTCATCCGGCCGACGATCTGCCCGACCGGGGTGCCGAGCAGCGGCTCCACCTCGTACTTCTGGATGCGGGAGACGGCGTCGGCGACGAGGAGTCCCTGGAGCGGCATGGGGAGTGCGCCGGGGCCGTCCGGGTCGTCCCAGGCGTCGGTCCACTCGGTGCGCAGCTGACGGGCGGGCTTGCCGGTCAGGGCGCGCGAGCGGACGGTGTCGCCGGAGCCGGCCGCGAGGAGCTTGCGGGTGACGGCCGGGGAGTGCAGGTCGGCCTCCGTCACGGTCAGCCAGACCGAGCCGAGCCACACTCCCTGGGCGCCGAGACTCAGCGCGGCGGCCACCTGCTGTCCGCTGCCGATGCCGCCCGCCGCCAGGACGGGCAACGGGCTTACGGCGTCGACGACTTCGGGCGTGAGCACCATCGAGGCGATCTCCCCCGTGTGCCCGCCGGCCTCGTACCCCTGGGCGACGACGACGTCGATACCAGCCTCGGCGTGCTTGCGCGCGTGCCGGGCGCTGCCCGCGAGGGCCGCGACGAGCACCCCCTTCTCGTGGGCGCGCCGGACGACGTCGGCGGGCGGTGAGCCCAGCGCGTTGGCCAGGAGTCTGATCGGGTAGTCGAAGGCGACGTCGAGCTGGCCGCGGGCGACCTGTTCCATCCAGCCGGTGATGCGCCAGCCGGACGCCTCGCCCTCGTCGAGTTCGGGGACGCCGTGCTTGGCGAGGGTGTCCCTGACGAACTGACGGTGCCCTTCGGGGATCATCGCCTCGACGTCGGCCTCGCTGACGCCCTCGACCTTCTTGGCGGGCATGACGACGTCCAGACCGTAGGGCCTGCCGTCGACGTTCGCCTCGATCCAGTCGAGGTCGCGCTCCAGGTCCGCCGGGGCGGTGTAGCGGACCGCGCCGAGCACACCGAATCCGCCCGCGCGAGAGATGGCCGCGGCGACGGCGGGAAACGGCGTGAAGCCGAAGACGGCGTGCTCGACTCCCAGTTCCTTGCTCAGCTCCGTCTGCATGGGCGCAGGATGCCGCAGACGTCCGGACGAGGGAAGACCTTTTCTGATACTCCGTCAGATACCGCCGGACGCGCCGGGCGGGGTTGACACGCCCGCTCCTGACCGGAAAGTTTCACTCGGCACGGCAGACCCGGAAAGATACTTTCAGGCGACGCGAGCGAGAGGCTTCCCGATGACCGAAGGCGTGCGGGACCCGGCGAGAGGCACACGGGACGGAGCGGGCGGCGGGCTCACCCGCCGCCAGTGGGGCAGGGGCGCCATGGCGCTGGGCGGGGCGGTGGCCCTCGCCTCCTTCCCCGCGGGCCCGGCGGCGGCCTCGGCGGGGCACGGCCGGCGGACCCTGCGGCACGGCACGCCCCGGGAGGCCGGGCTGATCGCCGACCATCTGCGCCGACTCGTGGCGGACGCCGAGGCGTTCCTCGGCCCCTCCCCCCGGCACCCCTGGTACGCAGGTGCCGTCCTGCTCGCCGGGCGCGGCGGCACCGTGGCCCTGCACCAGCCGATCGGCATGGCCGTGCGCTACGCGGCGTACGACGAGAAGACGGACACCGGTGTCGAGTTCCCCGCCGACCGGCAGATCCCGGCTTCGGGCGACACGGTCTACGACCTCGCCTCCGTGTCCAAGCTGTTCACCTCGATCCTCGCGGTGCAGCAGTTGGAACGCGGCACCCTGGAACTGGAGGCCGCCGTCGCCTCGTACCTCCCGGAGTTCGCGGGCGGCGGCAAGCAGGACGTGACCGTCCGTCAACTGCTCACCCACACCTCCGGGTTCCGCTCCTGGATCCCGCTGTACAAGGCGCCCACCCGCGAGGGCAAGCTCCAGCTCCTCTGGAACGAGAAGCTCATCGCCGCTCCCGGGACCGCCTACCTGTACTCCGACCTGAACCTGATCTCGCTCCAACTGGTCCTGGAGAGGATCACCGGACGGAGCCTCGACACCCTGCTGCGCGAGGAGATCACCGGCCCCCTCGGCATGGACCGCACCCGCTACAACCCGCCCGCCTCCTGGAAACCGCGGATCGCCGCCACCGAGGACGCGCGGGCGCCCTGGTCGGGACTGGACCGGGGGCTCGTGTGGGGCGAGGTCCACGACGAGAACGCGTACTCCCTGGGCGGGGTCGCCGGTCACGCCGGGGTCTTCTCCACCGCCTGGGACCTCGCGGTCCTCGGACGCACCCTGCTGAACGGCGGCGCCTACGGCAAGGCGCGCGTCCTGCGGCCGGAGTCGGTGGACCTGATGTTCACCGACTTCAACACCGCCTTCCCGGGCGACGAGCACGGCCTCGGCTTCGAGCTCTACCAGCACTGGTACATGGGCGCGATGGCGACACCGCGCACCGCCGGTCACACCGGCTTCACCGGCACCTCCCTCGTCCTCGACCCGACGACCGACTCCTTCCTGATCGTCCTCGGCAACTCCGTCCACCCCGTGCGCAACTGGCGGTCCGGATCCGCTCCCCGGGTCGCCGCCGGGAACAATCTGGCGCGGGCCGTCGCGGTGCGCCCGGCACGCGGCCGTACGTCCTGGTTCTCCGGAACGGCGAGCGCGACGACCGCGACCCTGACGCTGCCCGCGCTCGACACGGCCACCGGCCCGGCCCGTCTTCGCTGCGCGCTGTGGTGGGACACCGAACCCGGGTCGGACGTCCTGTTCCTGGAGTCCTCCGCCGACGGCGGCACCACCTGGCGGCCCGTCCCCTTCACGACCCGGCGGCCGTCGGAGGACCCCGAGGACCATCCCGCGGGTACGGCCACCGGATGGTCGGGGCGCGTGTGGCACCGGCTCGACGCGGAGCTGCCGGGCGCGGCGGCCCTCACCCTGCGCTGGAGGTACACGACCGACCGGTTGTACGTCGGCCGTGGCGCCTACGTCGACGCGCTGCGGGTCGAGGCCGGCGACCGCGTCCTCTTCGACGAGCGGCGGACCGCCGACGCGGAGCGGATCACGGCGGCGGGCTGGGTGCCGTCCGAGGACTGACGGCGGGCCGGACTCCGGGCCCGCCCGGACCCGACCGCCCGTCGCGCAGGCGCGCAGTCGCACAAAGGGCCACGAGCCCTTGCGTTCCCGACCGGCATGTCATCGGTGGAGGTCCCTCCCCCTTCCCCGCGTACCCGTGACCACAACCCTCGGAATTCACGGGAACAGGCCGATGCAGGCCGCACCGAAATCGCGCGGCCTGCATCGACAAGCGGGGAGAATTCAGTCGACCCCCGCGTGGAACCGAATTCCGCACGGGAAGGAATTCATGTCCGGGAATGATCGAACGTCGGCACGACCTTCCCGGAGAACCGCCCGCTCACCCACTAAAGGATTTCGATGTCCTTGACCCTCGGAGGACGACTCGGGAAAGTGATGTCGGTCCACCGGTTGATGCGCACCGAGTCGCCGTTCGCGTCGTAGTAGATCAGATCGTTGTTGCCCGTCGAAATGCGGTCGACCCACCACGAGCCGAAACCGGTCCGGCCCTTGTTGGCGTAGCAGTCCACGCTGGACCTGCCGTCCAGGTGGGACCAGATCTTCAGGAAGTCCGCCCCGCCACGGCACTCGATGTGGTCGATGGCGAACGCGTTGCCCGTGGGCATGGCCATGGTCACGGCCACAGTGGCCGCTGCCGCCACGACCACGGAACGGGCGACCCTCATTGTCCTTGAGATCACAACTTCTCCTTCATTCAACATGCGAACGGGGAGAGCACGTCACGGCAGGGCGCACGAAGGCATGCCGAAAAAGATGTCCGACCGCCTCCGCGCGACCCTTCCGTCGTCTCGTCTCTCGGGCTTACCCCTCGAAGATCTCGCAAGACAGCTGCATACGACAAGAATCTATGACCCTCCGGGCCGGAATACACCTCTAAATGTCTAGATCGAGGCCACTTGGAGCGAGCTGAAAGCTTGGTTTCCAGTCACCCCTCAGTCTTTTTCTTTTCGGTGCACGACAGTTTTATGTGGCGTACATGCCAATAGGTGCGCCGATACGGAAGAGGGAGGACTTGGGGGCCCGCGGCGGATGCGGCGGGCCGTGCGCCTGCCCGTAAGCGGATTTCCCGACGGATGGCCAGGTAGGCGAAAAGCGCCTCCGGCCAGCAAGAACGAGGATTCCAAAGGCCCTTTTTCCTGCCACCGCCGGAGGCGCTTCCCGGGTGAGGAAGCGGATCGGGCCCTGCCCATGCGCCCGCGTCGCACGAGCGACCCGGCCGACGGCCACGGCAAACCGATGCGGTACCGGCCCTAGGCCGCGCCGCCCAGGGACTCCAGTACCGCCTTCGCCGCGTTGTGCCCCGGCACCCCGCTGACCCCGCCGCCGCGCACCGCGCCCGCCCCGCACAGCATCACGTTGGCGTGACGGGTCTCCACGCCCCAGCGGCCGGTGCCCTCCTGGGCGTAGGGGAAGGCGAGGTCGCGGTGGAAGATGTTGCCGCCCGGCAGGCGCAGGTCCCGCTCCAGGTCGAGCGGGGTCTTCGCCTCGATGCAGGGCCGCCCGTCCGCGTCGGTGGCCAGGCAGTCGGCGAGCGGCTCGGCGAGGTGGGCGTCCAGCTGGGCCAGTGTGGACTTCAGCAGTTCCTCGCGCACGGCGTCGTTGTCCCGCTCGAAGAGCCGCGCCGGCGTGTGGAGGCCGAAGAGCGTGAGGGTCTGGTACCCCCGCTCGACCAGGTCCGGGCCGAGGATGCTGGGGTCGGTGAGCGAGTGGCAGTAGATCTCGGAGGGCGGCGCGGCGGGCAGCTCACCGACGGCGGCCTGGGCGTGCGCGGTGGCCAGCTGCTCGTACCCCTCCGCGATGTGGAAGGTCCCCGAGAACGCCTCGCGCGGGTCGACGGAGGTGTCGCGGAGCCTCGGCAGCCGCTTGAGCAGCATGTTCACCTTGAGCTGGGCGCCCTCCGCCGGGGTCGGCGGCTCGTCTCCGGTGAGGTGGGCGAGCTCCTGCGGGGAGGCGTTCACCAGGACGTGGCGGGCCGCGACGACGCCCTCGCCGTCGGCGGTCCGGTAGGTGATCTCGGCGGACTCGCCGTCCGTGTCGATCCGCAGCACCTCGTGTCCGGTCTCGATCACGGCACCGGCGGCGCGCGCCGCGCCGGTGATCGCGTCGGTGAGGGCGCCCATGCCGCCGACGGGCACGTCCCAGGCTCCGGTGCCGCCGCCGATCACGTGGTAGAGGAAGCAGCGGTTCTGCCGCAGCGAGGGGTCGTGGGCGTCGGCGAAGGTGCCGATGAGCGCGTCGGTGAGGACGACCCCGCGCACGAGGTCGTCGGCGAAGTACTCCTCGACGGCCCTGCCGACCGGTTCCTCGAAGAGGATCCGCCAGGCGTCCTCGTCGTCGACCCGTGCCCTCAGCTCCTCGCGGGTGGGCAGCGGTTCGGTGAGCGTCGGGAACACCCGCTGGGCGACACGGCCGGTCATCCCGTAGAAACGCTGCCACGCCTCGTACTCGCGCTCCGATCCGGTCAGCCGGGCGAACGCCTCGCGGGTGCGCCGCTCGCCACCGCCGACGAGCAGTCCGGTGGGCCGTCCGTCGCGCTCGACGGGCGTGTACGAGGAGACCGTGCGGCCCCGGACCCGGAAGTCGAGGCCCAGGTCCCGCACGATCTTCCGGGGCAGCAGGCTGACCAGGTACGAGTAGCGCGACAGCCGCGCGTCGACCCCGGCGAAGGGCCGGGTGGAGACGGCGGCGCCACCGGTGTTCCCGAGGCGCTCCAGCACCAGCACGGACCGGCCGGCCCGTGCCAGGTAGGCGGCGGCGACCAGTCCGTTGTGGCCTCCGCCGACGATCACGGCGTCATATCCCTCGTGTACAGGCATGCCCCTTCGTAACACGTGGTGATCTACGGCGGCCAGGGGTGCGCGGCAGGCGGCGGCACTCCGTACGGGTGGGCACGGGCACCTCGGACCGCGGCCGCCCGCCCCTGCGGGACGGCCTCCGCGCCCCCGCGTTCCCGGAGGGGTCCGGACTCTGCCGCTCAGCGCTCCCGGCGGGTGTTGAGCCGGGCGGCCTGGCGGATCAGATGGTCGCGTTCGGCGAGGTGGGACGCCTTGCGTGCCGCCTCCGCGTACAGCCGTGCCGCCGTCGCCAGGTCACCGTCGCGCTCGTGGAGGTAGGCGGCCGCCGCGGTGTGGCGGGGCAGCGAGCCGTCCAGCGCCGCGAGCGCCGCCAGGCCCGCGCGCGGTCCGTCGGCCTCGCCGACGGCCACCGCGCGGTTGAGCCGGACGACGGGGCTGTCGGTGAGCCGCGCGAGCTCGTCGTACCACTCGACGATCTGCACCCAGTCGGTCTCCCCGGCGGTGCGCGCGTCGGCGTGCAGTGCCGCGATGGCGGCCTGGGCCTGGAACTCGCCCAGCCGGTCGCGGGCGAGGGCCGCTTGCAGGATCGCGACGCCCTCGGCGATCGTCCGGGTGTCCCACCGGTCGCGGTCCTGCTCGGCCAGCGGCACCAGGCTCCCGTCGGGCGCGGTCCGGGCGTCGCGCCGGGCGTGGTGGAGGAGCATCAGGGCGAGCAGCCCCGCCACCTCGGGGTGGTCGACCCGGTCGGCGAGCTGCCGGGTGAGGCGGATGGCCTCGGCGACGAGGTCGACGTCGCCGGAGTAGCCCTCGTTGAAGACCAGGTAGAGGACGCGGAGCACGGTGGCGACGTCGCCGTGCCGGTCGAAACGCACTCCGGAGACGGTGCGCTTGGCCCGGCTGATGCGCTGCGCCATGGTCGCCTCGGGGACCAGGTAGGCCCGGGCGATCTGGCGGGTGGTGAGCCCGCCGACGGCGCGCAGGGTGAGCGCGACCGCGGAGGACGGGGTCAGGGAGGGGTGGGCGCACAGGAAGTAGAGCTGGAGCGTGTCGTCGACCCCGCTCGCGGGTCCCGCCGCCGGCTCCTCCTCGACCAGGTCCTCACGCCTGCGGCGGGCGGCGTCCGCGCGGGTCGCGTCGAGGAACTTGCGCCAGGCCACGGTGACCAGCCAGCCCTTCGCGTCCCGCGGCGGGTCGGTGGGCCAGACGCGGACCGCCTCGACGAGAGCCTCCTGCACGGCGTCCTCGGCCGCCGCGAAGTCGGCTCCGCGGCGGACGAGGACGGTGAGCACGCCGGGCGTGAGGCTCCTGAGGAGGGCCTCATCCATGGCCGAGGCACTCCGTGACGGTGGGCGCCGCGGTCAGGAAGGGACGGACCTCCAGCCACTCGTGGATCGGCCTGCCGCCCGCGCCGGGGGCGGCCGACAGTTCCCCGGCCAGCTCGACGGCGCGGTCGTGGCTGTCGACGTCGATGATCATCCAGCCGGCGATGAGGTCCTTGGTCTCGGCGAACGGTCCGTCGGTGACCGGCGGACGCCCCTCGCCGTCGTAGCGGACCCACTGCCCCTCGGGGGCGAGTGCCTGGCCGTCGACGAACTCCCCGGTCTTCTCCAGCCGGGCCGCGAAGTCGTTCATGTACTGGATGTGCGCGGAGATCTCCTCCGGCGTCCACCGGTCCATCGGCACGTTGTTCACCGGGTCCGGAGCGCCGCGGTAGTGCTTCAGCAGCAGGTACTTGGCCATGGTGACTCTCCTCGGTACTGGTGCGCCCCATTGTGTGCGCGTTCACCCCTGGGACGGAGCGGGCCACGGCTTCTCGACATCACGGGCCGAGATTTTTTCCGGGTTTTCCTCAGGCCCGTTCCACGGGCCGGTGTCCGCTCTCGCGAAACGCCCTTTCCGGTGGTCAGCGTCCCCCGGCCGCCTGCCGCTGCCGCACGGCGGCCACTCTGCGGTACAGCTCCGCCGCCTCCCGTCCGTGCCCCAGTTGCTCCAGGCAGTGGGCCTCGTCGCTGCGGCTGGCGAGGGCGTCGGGGTGATCGGCACCGAGCACCCGCTCGCGGGCGGCCGCGACGCGCCGGTACTCGGTGAGGGCGTCGGCCCAGCGTCCGAGCCAGCCGAGTCCGACGGCGACCTCGCGGCGGCTGACGAGGGTGTCGGGGTGGTCTGCGCCGAGGGCGCGCTCACGGATGGCGCACACGTCACGGGACTCGGCGAGGGCCTCCTCCCAGCGGCCGAGACGGCCGAGGTTCACGCCGAGCCCGTGCCGGGCGCGCAGGGTCTCGGGATGGGTGGCGCCCTGGGCGCGGGTCCGGTCGGCGACGAGCGAGCGGTACAGCTCCAGCGCCTGTGCGCTGCGGCCGAGTCTGCCGAGGCTGATGCCCACCTCGTAGCGTGCGGCGAGCGTGTCCGGATGATCCGGGCCGAGCGCCCGCGCACGGGCCGCGGCCACCTCCTGGTAGGTGTGCAGCGCCTCCGGCCAGCGCCCCAACTGGCCGAGCACGTAGGCGACTTCGTAACGGGTGACGAGCGTGTCGGGGTGGGCCGGGCCGAGCACCCGGGCGCGGGCGGCGGCGACTTCGGCCGCCATGCGGTACGAGTCCTCCAGACGCCCGAGCCTGCTGAGGTTGAAGGCGAGGTTGTGCCGGCAGCGCAGGGTGTCCGGATGGTCGGGGCCCATCGCGCGTTCCCGGGCGGCGAGCACCGACACATAGGCCTGGTGCGCCTCGACGTGCCGGCCCAACTGCCCTAACACATAAGCCATTTCCTGCCGGGCGGCGAGGGTGTCGGGGTGGCCGATCCCGAGCACCCGTTCTCTGGCCTGGGCGACGCGCGCGTACTCGCCGAGCGCTTCGCCGGGGTGTCCGGTGCGGCTGAGGGTGAAACCGACCTCGTACCGGCTGGCGAGCGTGTCCGGGTGGTCGGGCCCGAGCAGCCGCTCCCGCTCGGCGGCGACCGAGCGGTGCACCTCGCCCGCCTCGGCCCACCGGCCGAGCCGCCCGAGGCTCAGTCCGGCGTTGTGCCGCCCCGCCAGGGCGGTGACCGACTCCGCCGCGGGGGCGGGACGTTCACCCCGGCCGGGAGGGAGCGGAACGACGGTGGAGGGGCGGACGGTCCACTCGCCGGTGAGACCGGCCGAGGAGTCGGGCGGGGTACGGCGCGGTCCCGCGCCGGTGGCCTTGTGGCCGGTGGTCATGCCCTGGGTCCAGGACGGCAGCCGGGGTGAGCGGGAGGGCGGCCGCCCGGGCCGGGCCGGGAACCGCGGTGCCGTGGTCCCCCCTTCGCCGGCCGGGTCCGGCAGGGGCCGGGCCACCACGGTCGGTACGTACATCGGCGCGGTGCGCCCGGCGGTGATGCGGCGGGCGACCTCCCCGGCGTCCTGCGGACGCTGCTCGGGCCGTTTGGCGAGCAGGTCGAGGATGATCCGCTCCAGGTACTCGGGTATGTCGGCCCGGTGGCTGCGGGGCGGCTCGGGCGGGGTGTCGCGGTGGCCGACGAGGATGGCCCAGGCGTCGCCGAGGTCGAAGGGCGGTGCCCCGGTGGCGATCTCGTAGAGCACGCACCCGAAGGAGTAGAGGTCGCTGCGCTGGTCGACCTCGGAGCCGCCGATCTGTTCCGGCGACATGTACTGCGGGGTGCCCATCGCGACGCCCGTTCCGGTGAGCCGCGAGGTGAATCCGATGTCGTGGCCGAGGCGGGCGATGCCGAAGTCGCAGATCTTCACGGTGCCGTCGGCCAGCCGCATGATGTTCGCCGGCTTCAGATCACGGTGCACGACGCTCTGCCGGTGGGTGTACGCGAGCGCGGCGGTCACCTGGTCGGCGATGTCCTCGACCTCGGGGACGGCGAGCGGCCGGGGCCGGTTCTCCTCCAGCAGCTGGCCGAGGTTGTGTCCCTCCAGCAGTTCCATCACCAGGTACAGCACGCCGTCGGACTCGCCGAAGTCGTGGACGACGGTCACTCCGCGGTGCTGGAGGGCCGCGGCGACCCGGGCCTCGCGCCGGAACCGTTCGCGCAGGACGCGCGCGAAGGACGGGTCGTGGTGCGGACCGAGCGGCTTGAGGCACTTGACGGCCACCTGGCGGCCCAGCGATTCGTCCCGCGCCCGCCACACCTCGCCCATGCCGCCGCGCCCGATCGGATCGAGGAGCCGGTACCGGCCCTGGATCAGCCTGCTCTCCGCCATCGCGCGCGATCGCCCCCGTCACTGCTCGCCCCCGAGCCCGCCCCCGACCAGTATGACGAGCTATCAGCCGACTTTGTACGCCACGGCGGGCGAGCCGGGGCCGAGCCGTGACACGGTCGGGAGATTGTCTCCGGGCGGAACGGGTCCGTACGCCCGTGCGGGCGGCCGGGGGCGCGATGTCCGTGGCACACCGCGCAGGATCGCGGCGACGGACGCCCGGCACGCCACCGCCGCACCCCGTATGGGCGCACGACGACAGGACAGGGCGCGCGAACCCGGCGCGCACGCTGCTTCGACAGCGTGCGCGCCAACGAGGCCGGGGCCGACCGGGCGGGACGCTCAGCCGCGCAGGGCCGACAGGAAGATGCCGGGCAGCGCGGATGCCCGGCCCGTCGCGGCGTACGCGGTCAGCCGGCGCATCGTCGTACGGCCCGTCCTGTTCGAGACGAAGTACGGCGGCCGGGGCGACAGCGAGGGCGACCCGGTGAGGAGGCCGCGGGGCGCCGGCGCGAACGGCGCCCGCAGCACGGTCTTCTGCACGTCCTCCAGCATGAAGGCGTTGTGCACGAATCCGATGCCGCTGCCGATGTCCTGGCGCGTGTGCCCCGGGAACGCGCCCCACGGCGTGTAGCCGAGCAGGAAGCCGAACGCCGACCAGCAGTTGACGCCGAGCGTCCCGTAACGCAGCGCGGAGATCGCTTCGTTCACCGCGGCCGGGTGCGCACGCTCGGTGCGGGGGTGGACGAGCAGGGTCGCTCCGAGCGTGCCGGGCAGCCGGGATTCCGCGAACTCCGTCGCCGCGCGGAGGAACCCCGGCGCGTCCTCGCCCGGCAGCCGGACGACGCCCAGGGCGCTGGCGAAGACCTCGTCGGTGAGCATCGGGTCGTCGAGGTCGGCGATGTCGGGCACGAGGAGGCGGCAGGCTCCTTCGCCGAGCGCCTCGGCCTCCGGGTGGGCCCGGGTCACGGCGTCCAGGCGGTCGGCCGCGCCGGGGTAGTAGTCGCGGCGGGGCGGCAGCTCGCGCAGCAGCCGGCGGATCTCGGCGAGCAGCCGTTCCGTGCCGTCCCAGTCGCGGGGCACGACAAGGATCTGGGTGGCGATGCAGTTGTGGCCGGAGTTGTTCATCTTGCTCGTCACGATGTGTTCAGCCTGGTAGCGGAAGTCGGCCGCGCTCCACGGCCCCGGCGTGACGATGCAGGGGCTCACACCGCCCAGTTCGCTCGTGAGGGGCTTGTCGACGCGGGGAGCGTCCTCGCGGCGACGCTCACCGGCCCGCTCGTCGGTGCCCCAGACGATGGCGTCGTGGGTGCGCTCGCTGCCGGTCACATGGATGGAGTCGACGAGGTCGTGGGCGGTGAGGTACGCGCCCGTCTCCGCTCCCCCGTCGACGAAGCGGACCCAGCCGCGGTCCACGAACTCCTCGAAGATCTTCTCGAGATGGGGGCGGAGGTAGGCGTTGACCGGGTTCGTCTTGGCGAGGACGACCTCCCCCTCCGCGTACAGCTTGTGCAGGACGTCGAGCGGTGTGATCGCCGGTACGTTCCCCGCCCCGAGCACCAGGGCGACGGCCGGACGGGACGGGACTCCCCGGTACGGGCGGGCGGCCCGCTCCCGTACCTGCTCGGGTGTGGTCCCCGGGAGCGTCCACACCTGCGCCGTGAAGCCGTTGAGCAGGAGGCGGTCGGAGACGGTGGCCGGGAACACGTCGACCACGGTCCGGCCGTCCCGGTCCCGGACCGCGCCGGCGGGCAGCGGTTCCTTCCCCGCGGCTATCCGCCGCAGGACATGGAGGTACGCGCCCACGGTCTGGGCGAGCGCCCAGGGCGCGGTCACCCAGTCCTCCGCGGCCCACCCGGCCGTCACCTCGTAGCCCTTGGCACGGGCGGCGTCGGCGACCATGGCCGGCGCGGCGGCTTCGATCCGCGGGAGCAGGCGCTCCAGCAGACCGATCCGCTGCTCCACCGGGGTGGCGGTCCAGATGACGGCGTTCGCGCGCAGATCGGCGAGCGCCCGGTCGAGGGGAACGGTGTCGAGGGCCGGGGCGGTGGTCAAGGAACAACTCCTCAGGTGGGGCGGACGGTTGGGGCCGGCGGTCGGCCGTCGAGCCGGGCGATGTCCCGCTGCGGGTCGACCAGCAGGAAGGACGCCGCCGCACCGAGGGCCAGGAGCAGCCCGGACAGCACGACGGCGGTCTGGTACCCGTCGGTGCCCCGGGCGTCGACCAGGGCTCCGACGACGGCGGGCGCGGCGAGACCGGCCGCGGTGACCACCGCGTTCATGGTGCCAAGAGCGCCGCCTCCGCGGGAGGGCGGCGCGAGTTCCGTGACGGTGGTCGCGGCGATCGTCGCGTACGAGCCCCCGAGACCGAAGCCGAGGGCGACCAGGACGGTGGTCGCCGTCCTGCCGTCGGCGAGCGGCAGGGCCAGACAGCAGGCGGCACCGAGGGCGAGCAGCGCGCCGCCCACCCAGCCGCGGGCCCGCCGGCTGCCGGTGCCACGGCGCATCAGGCGTCCGGTGATGCCCGCCTGGGCGAGCAGGGCGAGGGCCCCGACGAGCCAGGGGGCGATGACGACGGTGCCCGCCAAGTCTGCTGGATATCCAAGGGCGTTGCGCAGATAGGAGGGCAGCCAGACGAGCATCAGGGCCACGGACCAGTAGCTGGTGAAGTAGGCGAGGGTGACGCCGATCCAGGTACGGCTGGCAAAGATCTTCCGGTACGGCGCGTCCGCCCGTGTCACCGACGGCCGGAGGACCTGCGCCTGCGGACCGGCCTCCGTGGCGGCGCCCGCAACGGTTTCCGTGGCGGCGCGAGGACCGGCAGCCGGCGGGACCGCCGGACCGGTGGCCGGACCGGTGGCCGGCCCCGCCTCCGCGCCGGCTTCGGAACCGGCGAAGTGACCGCCGTCGGCGCCGAAGGCCGCCCAGGCCGTGGCCCACACCAGTCCCGCGGCGGCGAGGGTCCACAGGGCCGCCCGCCATCCGTGATGCTGAATCATCCAGGACAGTCCCGGCGCGGAGACGATCACACCGAGGGTGACGCCCAGCGTGACCAGCGCGCCGGGCAGGTTGCGCCGGTCGTCGGGGAACCAGGCGAGGGCGGCCTTCTGGGCCACGGGGAACGCGGGCCCTTCCGCGGCTCCCAGGAAGACCCGCGAGGCGACCAGCACCCCGAGGCCGCCACCGAGCGCGGCGGGGACCTGGGCCACCGACCACAGGACGGCCATCACGAGGATGAGCGCCTTCGTCGACAGCCGGTCGGCGGCGAGTCCGACGGCCACCGCCGCCACGGAGAAGAACAGGAAGAACGCGCTGTTGGCGAGACCGAACCGAGTGGCACTCAGATGGAGGTCGGACCTGATCTCGTCGGCGGCCAGGCCGAGCACGGACTTGTCCGCGAAGTTGACCATCATGAAGACGACGAGCAGCGCGGTCACCGTCCAGGCGCGGGTGCCGCCGCCGGTGGCCGGGGAGATCCCGGCCGGGGGCCGGTGCACGGTGGGTACCGCGGTCATGGGAGTCCTTTCACGGGTGTCTCGTCCTTCGAATCGAAGAGGAACGCCGGTCGAGCCGGTGCGGGCCGGACGCGGTGGTGGCGGCCGGACCCGGACCGGGTTCAGGACAGCGGGACCCCCGCGATGGCGATGCGCTCCATGACGCGACGCCGCGGGTAGTAGTCGTTGATCGCGTAGTGCTGGGTCGCGATGTTGTCCCAGATCGCGATCGAGTCGGGCTCCCAGTGGAAGCGGACCTGGTACTCGGGGATGCGCGCCTGGAGCACCAGGATGTCGAGCAGTTCGCGGCTCTCCGCGTCCGACAGGCCCTTGATGCGGGTGGTGAAGGGCTCGTTGACGTACAGCGTCCTGCGGCCGCTGCGCGGGTGGCGCACCGCGACGGGGTGCTCGGCCCGCGGCCACTTCCGGCGGAAGGCCGCCTTCTGCTCGTCGTTCATGAGCGCCCCCCAGCTGGGTTCCCAGTCGTGGACGGCCGTGAGGTGCTCGATCCGCTCCTTCATGTCCTCGGGCAGGTTGTCGTAGGCGGCGGCCATGTCCGCCCACATCGTGTCGCCGCCCGCGGCGGGCACCTCGACCGCGCGCAGCACGGAGCCGAGGGCCGGGTTGGCCATGAAGGAGTGATCGCTGTGCCAGATGTTCTTGTTGCCCGCGGCTTTCGCGTCCTTGGCCAGGCGGGAGACTCCGGCGGTCTCCGTCTTCGGGAAGAAGGGGTTCGGCTCCGGGGAGCCCCAGACCGCGGAGAGCGCCAGCTGGTGTTCGGCGGTGAACCCGGTCTGGTTCCGGAAGAAGACCACCTTCCACTCCAGCAGGGCCTGCCTCAGCTCCTCGGCGAGCTCGTCGTCGATCGGACGGGTCAGGTCGACCCCGCCGAGCACGGCGCCGAAGTGCGGGGTGAGCGGGTCGATCTCCAGGCGTTCGTAGGCGGAGGGCTCGGCACCGGGGGCGAGCCGCTCCAGGACGCGGCTTCCGTAGTGCATGAGGGGCTTGTCCAGCACGGGCTTCGGGCGCTCGGCGGGACTGGTCACGACAGGGTGCACGGGGTTCCTCCCGACGGTGAACCAAATACGTAACCGGCAGTATCGATATTGAGCGGCGACGGGGCAAGGGGGTGCGACGGGTCGATTTCAGGAGGCTTTCGCGCGCCGGGAACGCCCGGAGGGCACGCCGGGGAACGCCGGGGGGGGAGGGACGCTCCGGGGAGCGGGCATGCGGGAGAACCCCCACGGGGCGCGTACGGGAGAAGGCCGGGCCGGACGCCGGGTGTCCGGGCCGGACACGTGAAGTCCGGGCCGGACGCCTGAGATCCGGGCGTCAGGGCCGGACGGCCACCGCCCGGCCGATCATGTCCACCATCGAGTCGACGAGCGCCTCGTCGGGCAGCCGCTGCTCCCCGACCATCCGGAAGACCAGCGAGGCCGCCACGAGGGTCGCGGCGTCGTCCAGGTCGACGTCGGGACGCACCTCGCCGCGGGCGACCCCGCGTTCCAGCAGGTGCCGCGTCTGGCTCATCACCCGTGCCGTGTAGGCGCGGTAGGCGGCGGGCTCGGCACCCGCCTCGGCGGCGGTGCCGATCACGCCGGCGAGCAGACGGGCGACACCGGGCTGCCGGTACGCCTCCATGCGCGCCGTCAGGACGGCGCGCAGCTCGGCACGGAAGTCGCCCATGTCCGGCACGGTCAGCGACCCGATCCGCGATTCGGCGGCGGCGATCACCAGGTCCTGCTTGGTGGACCAGCGCCGGTACATCGCCGGCTTGCTGACCCCGGCGCGGGCCGCGACGGCGTCCATGGTGAGCGCGCCCATGCCGTTCTCCGTCACCAGTTCCACGACGGCGTCCAGCACCGCCGCGGTGACGTGTTCCTGCCGCGGCCGTCCCGGCCCCCGCCGTGCGCTCTCCACTCGCCGTTCCGCCATGCCGTGACCCTAGTCGACGCGCCCGGACCGGTTCCCCGGACGCTCCCCGACCGCCGGACGGGCTCTGGCAGGAAGCTCTGAATGGTGGTTCACTTCTTCCATGCCCTACCGCAAGACCCCTTCCGAGATCCGCCGGCTGGAAGCCGCCAGGGAGCACCTCGTCGCCTGCGCCACCTCGGTCGTCGCCGAGGTGGGCTGGGCTCAGACGTCCGTGACCGCGGTCGCCGACTCGGCCGGGATCGCGGCCGGTTCGGTGTACCAGCACTTCCCGTCCAAGGCGGCCCTCGCCGTGGAGGTGTTCCGGCGCGCCGCGGGCCGTGAGGTGGAGGTGCTCGGCGAGGTGCTGGACGGCGAGGGCGACCCCGTCGAACGGCTCACCCGCGGGATCGAGGTGTTCGCGCGCCGGGCCCTGGAGAACCGCGGCCTGGCCTACGCCCTGCTCGCCGCCCCGGCCGAGGCCGCGGTGGGCGCCGAGCGCCTCGAATTCCGGCGCCGCTACCGCGCGTTGTTCGCCGAGGTGGTGCGCCAGGGCATGGCGGCGGGCCTGCTGCCCGCCCAGAACGGCGAGATCACCGCCGCGGCGCTCACCGGCGCGATCGGCGAGGTTCTCGTGGATCCGCTCGGCACCCCGTCCGGACACACCACCGACGAGCTCCTCACGGACCTGACCGCCATGGCCCTGCGATGCGCGGGCGCCCCCGCCGTCTAGGGCCGCCCGCCGGGCGGAAACGCCGCCGACGGGGCCCTGCCTCGATCCGCACCGGCCCCGACACCTCGCCCGGGCACCGCTTCCCGCCGTACCCGCCGACCCGTACACCGGAGGTTCCCGCATGTCCTCGACCACCACGGCGCACAGCCGTCCCACCGCCGTGACACACGAAGTGACCAACCAGGCACCGCCGTTGACGGGTCACGACGCCGCGGCCGACCCCGTGCTGCTGGAGGGCGTGAGCCGGGAGGGGGCGTCCTGGCACCTCGACGACCTCCACCGGTTCGGCCGGTACGTCGGCAGCGCGGAGGCACAGGCCCGGGCGGACCAGGCCAACCGCCACGAACCCGAACTGCGCACCCACGACCGCTACGGGAACCGCGTGGACGAGGTCGAGTTCCACCCCGCCTACCACTCGCTGATGCACGCCTCCGTGGAGGCGGGCCTCGCGGGCGCCGCCTGGGCCGACGAGCGTCCCGGCGCCCATGTCGCGCGGGCGGCGGGCTTCATGCTGGCCACGATGCTGGAGCCCGGCCATCTGTGCCCCGTCTCCATGACGTACGCGGTGGTCCCCGCCCTGCGGCACTCCCCCGATCTCGCCAAGGTCTACGAACCCCTGCTCACCAGCCGCGTCTACGAACCCGGGCTGCGGACCCCGGCCGAGAAGCCCGGCCTGCTCGCCGGAATGGGCATGACCGAGAAGCAGGGCGGCAGCGACGTGCGCGCCAACACCACGACCGCGACCGAGCGGGGCGACGGCACCTGGCGGCTGCGCGGACACAAGTGGTTCACCAGCGCCCCGATGAACGACCTCTTCCTCGTCCTCGCGCAGGCACCCGGCGGTCTCTCCTGCTTCCTGGTCCCGCGCGTCCTGCCCGACGGGAGCCGCAACACCTTCCGCATCCAGCGGCTCAAGGACAAGCTCGGCAACCGCTCCAACGCCAGCAGCGAGCCCGAGTTCGACGACACCGTGGCCTGGCTCGTCGGCACCGAGGGCAAGGGCGTGCGCACCATCATCGACATGGTGACCATGACCCGCCTGGACTGCGTCCTCGGCTCCGCCGCCGGTACCCGCGCGGCCCTCGCCGAGGCCGCCCATCACGCGCGTCACCGCTCCGCGTTCGGCGCCAGGCTGATCGACCAGCCGCTCATGCGCAACGTCATCGCCGATCTGGCACTGGAGTCGGAGGCCGCCACCACCCTCGCCCTGCGGCTCGCCGGCGCCGCGGACCGCGCCCGGCGCGGCGACGACCAGGAGCGCGCGTTCCTGCGCCTGGCCACGGCCGTCGGAAAGTACTGGGTGTGCAAGCGCCAGCCCGCCGCGGTCGCCGAAGCCCTCGAGTGCCTCGGCGGCAACGGCTACGACGAGGCGTCCGGCATGCCCCGGTTGTACCGCGAGGCCCCGCTCAACAGCATCTGGGAGGGCTCCGGCAACGTCACCGCCCTCGACATGCTGCGCGCGCTCACGCGCGAGCCCGATTCGCTGGAGGCGTTCCGCGCGGAGATCGAGACGGCCACCGGCGCCGACCACCGGTTCGACGCCGCCTGGCGGGAGTTGCGGGACGAACTCGTCCTCACGGAGGACGCGCCCCTGCGCGCCCGCCGGGTCGCGGAACGCGCCGCCCTCGTCCTCCAGGGGTCCCTGCTCGTCCGCCACGCACCGCCCGCGGTGGCCGACGCCTTCTGCGCGTCACGGCTGGCCGGCGACCGGGGGCAGGCGTTCGGCACCCTGTCCCCGGGGACGGACTTCGCGGGGGTGCTGGAGCGGCTTCCGGTCTGACGGTGGGCCAAGGGCTCGCAGGGCGTCACCACGTGTCGCCGGGCCGCTCGTGAACGGTGGGGGCACCGGCCGCCCCGATGCCCTCGTCCCGCACCAGGTCGGGGCAGTCGCGGACCGGTACGTCCCGGAACGGCGTTCCTCTCCGACGCGGCCCCGGAGAGGAACGCCGTCCGTTCCGTTACGGCTGTTCGACCAGGTACCGGACGGAGTCCACGACGAACTCGCCGTACCGGAGGTCCGATCCGATGGCCTCCAGCCTCGTGTACTGCCCGGAGGAGAGTGAGGCGTCAGGGGCACATGTGACGGCTCTCAGCAGCACCCGGAACGCCACGTCCGGGGTGCAGTGGGTCGCGCAGTCGGTGAGCGCCGCACGCACCTCGGCCGGCAGGAACCGTGCGCCCTCGATCTCGGCGACGACCGCGTGAAGGCGGGCCGTGCCGTCCTCGACGTCCGCCCCCGCGAGCGGGCGCACGTCCGTGTCCGCCGACAGTCGCACGTCGCACAGGGCGACGACCGTCCGCGTCCACTCGGCGCCTCCCCCCAAGGGCCCGAGGGCAGGCATGTACTGCGCTCCGGCGCCCCACAGCACCTCCAGCGTCGGTGAGGGAAGGCCGCCGAGACTCCGCGCGTCACGGCGTACGGCCAGCGCCTCCTCCACGTCGACCGCTTTCGCGAGGTGGTTGGCGACGACATCGGCGGCGGTGTCCCCGTCGTAGATCCAGTCCTGGTGGAAGAAGCCCATCACCCACGACACGCCGAAGTCGAACTCCGTGAAGCGTGACATCGCGCCTCGTCTCCTCACTCTCGGACAGCACGCCAGCGAACCCGGACGGCCTTCAGCGAACCACGCGGTGGCGGAGGTGGATCACCCCCGAACCGAAGGCGCGGGTCTCGACGAGTTCGAGATCCACCCTCCGTTCGCTCCGCGGGAAGAACGGGATGCCGCCGCCGACCAGCACCGGGTAGACCACGGCACGGTACTCGTCGATCAGACCCGCCGCGGCCGCCTCGGCGGCGAGGGTCGCGCCGCCGATCGCGATGTCCCCCTCCCCCGGCTCGGCCCGCAGCCGCTCGATCTCCTCCGCCACACCGCCGGAGGCCAGGCGGGCACTGCCCCGCACCGCCGACAGCGTGGTGGAGAACACCACCTTCGGGAGCGGATTCCAGAGCTCTGCCCACTCGCGCATGGCGTCGTCGAACGACGGATCCTGGTCGGCGGTCTCCCAGTACAGCATCGTCTCGTACAGCCGTCGTCCCATCAGGTGGACGCCGACCTCCCGGATCTCGTCGATCCAGAAGCGAAAGACCTCCGGGTCGGGCTCCGTCCAGTCGAAGCGGCCGTCCGGCCCGACGATGTAGCCGTCCAGCGAGACGTTCATCGAGTAGGTAACACTGCGCATCAGAAGTCCTCCTCGGCGACGGATTCGACACTACGACCGCCGGACGCCACAGGACTCGTCGCAACTCGCGGAATCACCTCGGATCTCCCCGGCGCACGGCGGTCGGAGGCACGGAGAGCGGACACGCGCGGGCGTCCGAACACGGCACCGCGTAAATCGCTGGTGTGCCGCCCGGTGGCACTTGTACGTTGAGATCGCGACCGCGCCTCCCGATGCGCCCGGCTGCGGCTACTTCCTTCCGAAACCAAGTGACGCCGCCGCCACCTTTGATCTCGGCAGGCGCGGGCGCGTCCGCCCCGTCGGGGCGTCTTCGCCCCGCCGCCCTTCCGGCCGGGGCCGTCCAGTCCTTCGAATCCGGGGGGATTCGCTGCCTCGTCACACCCCGCGCGTCTCCAAGATCTGGTCCGAGATGCTCGTGGCCCCGCACATCTCGGCCGCTGCCCGTTCCCTGCCCCCGCCCCCACCGCGCCCCGGTCCCGGGCGCACGCCGGACCTCCTCACCTATGAGGGCGGCCAGGCCTTCGCCCGGGAACCCCGCGAGGAACTCTTCCTGCTCGCGGTCGGCAACTTCGTCTCCCAGCGCACCTTCTACGAGAGCGGTGCGGAGCGGGACGGCCGGTACACCCGCCTCGTCGGTGAACTCGCCCTCCAGGACCCCGAGTGGACGGCCGGCCTGCTGCGCTGGCTGCGCGGCGAGGGCAACATGCGCACGGCCTCCCTGGTGGGCGCCGCCGTCTACGTGCACGCCCGGCTCGAGGCCGGGGAGTCCGGCGGCCCGTCCAACCGGTCCGTGATCGACGCGGTGCTCCAGCGCGCCGACGAGCCCGGCGAACTGCTCGCCCACTGGCTCTCGGCGTACGGGCGGAACGTGCCGCAACCGGTGAAGCGGGGCGTCGCCGACGGCGTACGCCGTCTGTACACGTCCCGGTCCCTGCTCAAGTACGACACCGCGTCCAAGGGCCTGCGCTTCGGCGACGTGCTCAACCTCGTGCACGCCTCCCCCGACCCGGACAAGCCCTGGCAGGGTGCGCTCTTCCGGTACGCCCTGGACCGCCGCCACCACCCGGAGCGGGCGGTTCCGCCGTCCTCCGACCGTCTGCTGACCGCCCACCGGACGCTGATGGAGGCACCCGCGGACGGGCGGTGCGCCTTGGTGACCGGGCCGGGCGGCTCCGAACGGCTGGCCGCGGCGGGCATGACGTGGGAGGTGCTGGCGGGTTGGCTCCACGGCCCGATGGACGCCGCCGTCTGGGAAGCCCTGATCCCCACGATGGCGCCGATGGCGCTCCTGCGGAACCTGCGGAACTTCGACGAGGCGGGGGTCTCGGACGCCGTCGCGGCCGAGGTCGCCGCCCGGCTCTCGAACGCCTCCGAGGTGGCCAGGTCCCGGCAGTTCCCCTTCCGCTACCTGGCAGCCCACCGGCACGCGCCGTCGCCGCGCTGGGCGGCCGCGCTGGAACAGGCGCTGACCCACTCCCTGGCCAACGTGCCCCCGCTGCCCGGCCGGACCCTGATCCTGGTGGACCGGTCCGACTCCATGTTCTGGGACACGGTCTCCGAGCGGTCCGAGCTGAACCGGGCGGACGCGGCGGCCGTGTTCGGTGCCGCGCTGGCCATGCGTGCCGAGCGGGCGGAGCTGGTGGAGTTCGGCTGGAGGAGCACGGAGGTGCCGTTCGAGGCGGGCGAGCCGGTGCTCGAGGTGCTGAAACGGTTCCACCGTCTTGGCGGCACCCACACCACGAAGGCGGTGCGGACCCATTACCGGGGGCACGACCGGGTCCTGATCGTCACCGACGAGCAGGCCGCCCCCCACAGCCCCGGCGGCCCGGGCGACCCGGTCCCGCCCGACATCCCGGTCTACACCTGGAACCTCGCGGGATACCGGCCCGCCCACGGCCCGACGGGCCCCCACCGGCACACCTTCGGCGGCCTCACGGACGCCGCGTTCCGGATGGCCGGCCTCATCGAGGCCGGCCGCGGGGCCGCGTGGCCGTGGACCGCCGGACCGGTGTGATCCGTACGGTCGTCCCGCGGCCGGTGGACCGGATGCGCCACCGGCCGCGGGACGGCACGCGGGGTGACCGGCCGCCAGTCCTCCGTTCGTGCCGGGCACACATCGGAACGGGGGTTCCTCGCTCCGGACGGTGGCCGAGGACCGCGACGGACGGGGCTTGTCCCGACGCAGGACGACAACGGCCTCCTCGGCCCGGCCGAGGCCGATCGACTGCCCGGCCGACTCGTGACTGTTCACGGAGGCGTGGGGCCGACGACCACGACGCCTCCCCCACGCCGATCGTCGGGGCAGCCGTCGACGGCTGCCCCGACGGCAGCGGCCGCGAGCCCCCGAGCGGCGGCCACCGACCAGAGCCTGCGACGCGGGTGTCCGGGACCGGTCCGCCGTGAACGCCACCGAACTCCGGTGCGGGGCGTCACCGGCGGCTCCGTCCCGACGCTTCGCACGTCGGGGCGGCCGCTGCGCCGGGGTGCGTACCGTGACGGCGTGTCCTTCTTCGCCCTGCACGACGCCGAACGTTTTCACGGCGAGCCGGAGCCCGCACCCGGGGCACGTGTGTCCTTCGTTCCCGACAGGCTGTCCGCTGCTCGTGAGCGCCGTACCGGGCGGCCGGCGGACCGGCAGCCGGACGGCGACGAGGGGCTGTTGGTGAACGAGATCGTCACCGATGTCCTGCGGTGGCCGTCCAGTCTGTGGCGCGTGACCGATCTCGAACCGGTGCGGCCGGTCCTGAGCCGCAGATGGGTGCGCTGCCGGGCCTTCACGGTCATGGAACGGGTGCCCACGTGGCTGGTCGCCGGACCGCACGGGGAGGCCGTGGAATGGGTGATCACCCGGACGCGAACGCTGACCGGCGCCCAGGCCGACGCCCTCGCCGCACTGTCGGACGAAGGCGAGGAGCCTCTGACACGAACCCTGTGGGCTCGCTGGATGCGGCAGCATCACACCAACTCTCCGGTCGGATGCGGCCTGACCACCCTCAACGAGGTGGTCACGGAGGCCGCTCGCCGGGTGGGCCCGCACCTGTTCGGTCCGGACGAGGAGGACGGGGCCGAGGTGCTCGACGATCCGGCCTGGCTGCGGGCCTTTCGCGCTGCGTACGCGGCCGCGCTGGCGCTCGGCGCCCCCGAGTGGCTCACCCCCCGGGAGAACGCGGTGCTCGCCCGCCGCTGGACCACCGTGTTCGGCCCGCCCGACCTGCCCGGACGATAGCGAGCGTGGAGGGCTCCACGCCCTCCACGCTCCGTGGGCAGGTCGCGGAGGGCGGCCGCTGCCGTCGCCGGCACTTCGGCCCGGGCACAGGCCTCCACCACAGCTTCTTCCGCACCTATGACCCCGAAGTCGGCCGGTATCTCACCCTGGAAAAGCAGCGGTCAGCCACCTCAGACGGTCCGCAAGCCGGCGTCCCGTCGCGTCGGGCCCGTCTGTGGATCTCGTGCTGAGCCGCGGGGTCGCCGGGCTCGACCAGAACGCCCGGCCCGGGATTCCCGGTACATCCGGTCTCTGCGGAATCCACGGCGAGTTCGTGATCACCAGGGGACGACGCCGTCGTCCTCGAAGAACGAACCGGTCGGGCCGCCGTCGGGCAGGGTGGCGAGCCGGATCGCCGTGGTCGCGCCCTGTTCAGGAGTGCGGGGCCCTTGGAAGCCTGTGAAGTCGGTCGCGACCAGGCCCGGGCAGGCGGCGTTGATCAGGATGTCCGTACCGGCGAACTGCCGGGCGTACTGCACGGTGAGGGCGTTGAGGAACGACTTCGACGGCGCGTAGGCCGCCATGACCGGACCGATCTCGATGTCCGGGTCCGCCTGCCGGGTCAGGGAACCGACGCTGCTGGAGACGTTGACGATGCGTGGCGAGGCCGAGCGCCGCAGCAGTGGCAGCATCGCGTTGGTGACCCGGACGACACCCATGACGTTGGTGTCCACGACCGTGCGGAGCACCTCCAGGTCGAGCGCGGTCGGGTCCTGCACCCACCCCGGGTCCA
This sequence comes from Streptomyces populi, assembly GCF_002911015.1. Taxonomy (GTDB): domain Bacteria; phylum Actinomycetota; class Actinomycetes; order Streptomycetales; family Streptomycetaceae; genus Streptomyces; species Streptomyces populi. The sequence continues at coordinate 43,594 of NZ_KZ626864.1, read as the reverse complement.
TCTCGCCCGAGATGCCGGCGTTGTTGACCAGGGCGTCCAGGCGCCCGGCCAGCCGTTCGATCAGTTCCGCGGCATCAGTGACGCTCTGGTCGTCGGTCACGTCCAGCGGTACCCCGAACGCGTCCACGCCGACGGCGCGCAGTTTCCCGACGGCGGTTTCGCGTCGGTCCGCGTCGCGGGCTCCCACACCCACGCGGTACCCGAGGCCGCCCAGCCCGGCCGCGATCTCGTACCCGATGCCCTTGTTCGCGCCGGTCACCAGCGCGATCATCGTTTCGCTCATGCTGATGATGCTGGCTCGCGGACGAGTGGCGCGGCCAACACCGATGCGGTGTCCTGTCATACCTGCCGGGTATCACCGCGTATGCTGCGGCCGTGGACACCCTGGAGACCCGCGAGCTGAGGTACTTCGTGGCCGTCGCCGAGGAACTGCACTTCGGGCGCGCCGCCGAGCGCCTCGGCATGGCCCAGCCGCCGCTGTCGCGGGCGATCCAGCAACTCGAACGACGCCTCGGGGTCTGCCTGCTGGAGCGCAACCGCCGTGGTGTCCGCCTGACCGGTGCCGGAGAGGTGCTGTTGCACGAAGGCCGGGCGGCCCTCGACGCGACCGCTGCCGCCGCTCGCCGCACCCGGCGCGCCGGCGGTGCAGACAACCCTGGCGGCCCCCGCGGCCGGCTGGTCCTCGCGGTGAAGGCCGCCGCGTCCCACGAACTGCTGCGGAAGCTTCTCGACGCCTACGCGGCCGAGCCCGGCAGTGCCGAGATCGAGGTGCTGCCGTGCGGCATCTGCGAGCAGGAAGAGCTGCTGCGCGACGGACGCGCCGATGTCGCGCTCATGCACACGCCATGGAACTCCCTCGCCGGCTTCGACAGCGAGGCACTGACGACCGAGGGGCAGGTCGCCGTCCTGCCTGCCGGGCACCCCCTCGCCGCCCGCGCGACCTTGTCCCTGGCCGATGTCAGGGACGTCCCCGATCTGCCGCTCGCCCGCTGGCCCACCCACGGCACCTACGCACCCGGCCCGGGCCCCGAGATCCACAACCAGACGCAACTGGCCCAGTTGATCGCCCTCGGGCGTACTGTGGCGGTCGTCCCCGACTCCGCCCGCTCCTGGCTGTGGGCCGAGCACACGGCCGTCCCCTTGACCGACGCGCCTCCCGTCGTGACCCACATCGTCTGGCCCGCCCACAGCCGCTCCCTCGCCCTGGCCGGCCTGGTCCGCACGGCCGCACGACTATGACCAGGTCCTTCCTCTCCAGACGGGCTGTCAGGTTCCTGTGACGCCGTAGTTCACGGATCCGCTCGACAGGCAGCTCGCGCCAGTTGCCGCCGAGAGCGCCGGCGTCCGCCCGATCCGCACCCGCACCCGCACCCGCACCCGCACCCGACGATCTTCGCTCCAGGCCGTAGGCATACCGCGACCGGCGAATGTTTGCTTGCGGGAACATCTGTCGATCTGGGCGAACTCGTCCTCGGCGGCGGCGAGACCGGCGCGTAGTCCTTCGACATCACCGGGCCGCAATAAGGTCCACCGAATGGCGGATTTACCGGCCATCGGTGAACTGCGGGTCCTTCTCCTGATTGTAGATCTCCTCACCGGACGCGTTGTAGGCGTGGACGTAGGGGCTCGGGCCCGCATAGTGCGATCCGGGGTTGTCGACGGAGAGAGCCGCCGCGTAGACGAACGCTCCGCCCGCCATGGCCGCCGGGTACTGCTTCGGGTTATCGCCGTAGCTGATGGCGATCCTGGCAATGTTTGACGTGTAGTGCCCGGCGCCCAACACGAGATATTGACCCTTGCCGGTGGACTCGCCAAAGGAGTCGAAATACTCAATCGTATGACCGGTGCCCCACAGGCGATTGTTGATGAACGTGGGCGGGGAATCCTGACTGCTGCCCTTGTCACCCTTCGACTCGCATTGCACGTACTGATCGGCGGAGTTGACGGCGATGACCACACCGTCCCCGCGCTGCGAGGCGACGGGAGCGCGGGCCGCGATCACCGCGTGGTAGCTCGAGGCATCCGGGCCCAGACAGGAGGCAAGGATCTTGGCGACGGTCCCGGCGTCGATCGGGGTCGTCGTCCCGCTGGTGACGGCGAACGCGTCCGGGGTGGAAGTCGTGCGAGTCGACGACGGCGCCGGCCCGGCTCCGGCCGACGTGGAGCCGCGCGTTGCGATCGGACTCGGTGGCGCGGCGGCGCTCGTCGGGTTTCCGTCAGGAGCGGCGAGAAGCGGCTCGGCATCCCCCGCCCCGCTGAAGACGGCCACGGCCGCGACGCTCACCGCCACAACGCCGGTGGCAACACCCAGCGGCACTCCCCACCCGCGTCGCAGCGAAGCACGGTCGTCCTCTGAGCCGATCTTCATCAGTAGCTCCTCTCGGGTCCGCCGGTGGTCCGGCAGATCACGATCGGAAGGAGCCGCGGGAATGCCCGGCATGTCATTCATCGTGCGATCTCTTCCGCGTTGACGGGATTCACCGAACCGAATGACGCCGGAGGCGTGGATCTGCCGACGAGGTCGGCCCCCAGTCTCCGCCGCGCCCGGTGCAGTCTGGACTTCACGGTTCCGACCGCCACCTTCAGCGTTGCCGCAGCCGCCTGCTGATCCAGGCCGGACCACACGCAGAGCTCGACGACCTCGCGTTCGTGGCGCGGCAGCCGAGCCAGCGCCCGGTGGATCTCCGACATACGACGCTCGTCGTCGACCAGGACGGCGACGCGGTCCGCGTGGTCGCCCACCGACTCCTCATGCGAGACGAGCCGGCGCAGCAACGCCTCGGCCCGCCTCAGCCGCCGCCGGGTATTCGACAGCAGGCGGTCGGCGATGCCCAGCAACCACGGCAAGGCCGAGTCGCGGTCCAGTACCGTCTCCGATCGTCGACGCCAGGCATGCAAGAACACGGTCGACGTGAGGTCTTCGGCCTCGGACCAGTCGGCCGTCCGCCGGAACAGGTGGTTGTAGACGGTCCTCCCATGACGGTCGAAGATCAGACCGAACGCCTCCCGGTCGCCGTCGACGGCCCTCGCCCACAGCTCTCGGTCAGATATCCCTCCGACCGGTACGGCGGGACCAGCGTCATTCAGTTCCATGCTCTGTACGTGTCCGGCAACCGGCCGAAGGTTCCCGCTGAACCAGCTCCGTTTCGACGGACTCGGATTCAACCGGCCAGAGCGACAGTGCCGGTTGGAGGCAGACGGCGCTGACCCTGCCGGCGAAGGAGTGGTCGCCCGAACAGATCGTCGGACACTTGCGTCTGCATCACGGGGACGACCCGCGGCCGCGGATCGCCCACGAGACGGCCTGCCGGACGATCCACACCACCCGCCGGAAGGCGGTCCCCGCGAACCGTGCAAGCGCGTTCGAACTGGCCGCCCGATCCGGAAGAACAAGCACCACACGGTGAAAGGCCAGTGGCATTCACGGATCACCGACGCCCGACCGATCGAGGAGCTGCTCCGGCAGCATCCGCCCGAAGGAACAAAACTGTCGGCGTTCAGCCAGGACGAGCTCGACGCCATCGCGGCGAAGCTCGACAACCGGCCGCGCGAGTGCCCGGGATTTCGCACACCGGCCGCGAGTATCGCCTTGACAGGTCGAATCCGCATCAACACCTGCCACCTACCCGGCAACACTCCGAAGGAAGCCGCAACTCGTCTCTGTAACTCAACATCCTTCATTACAACGCCACTTGCTCTGATGAAGACTGAGTCACTACAGTCGCCATCCGAACCTTTGCCCGGTTGTTCACTCGCTGGGGGTGACAGTGAAGGATCACCGCTCGTCGGCGTTTTCGGCAGGCGGTTGGAGGAAGAAGGAGTTCGCTTTCGTGACGTCCCACCGTCGACCCAAGCAGCCGAGCCGCGCCCGTGTGACCGTGCTCACCACCGCCGCCGCAGCAGCCGTCGTGCTGAGCGCCAACGCCGCCAACGCGGCCCCGTCCGAAAAGCCCAACAAGGACGAGGTCAAGACCAAGGTCGACAAGCTCTACGAAGAGGCCGAGCAGGCCACCGAGAAGCTCGACGGCGCCAAGGAGAAGCAGCAGAAGCTGCAGAAGCAGATCAGCGCCCTCCAGGACAACGTCGCCCGCGGCCAGGAGGAGCTCAACGAGCTGCGCGACGGCCTCGGTTCGATGGCCAGCGCCCAGTACCGCACCGGTGGCATCGACCCCTCCGTGGCGCTCTTCCTCTCCTCGGACCCGGACGACTTCCTGGACAAGGCCTCGGCCATGGACCAGCTGAGCGCCCAGCAGATCGAGTCGCTCAAGAAGGTCCAGGAGAAGCAGCGTTCGCTCGCCCAGCAGCGCGCCGAGGCCTCCGTGAAGCTCAAGGGCCTCGCCGACACCCGGGCCGAGCTCGCGAGCAAGAAGAAGGAAGTCCAGAGCAAGCTGGGCGCGGCGCAGAAGCTCCTCAACACGCTGACCGCGCAGGAGAAGGCGGCTCTGGCCACCCAGGACCAGGAGCGGGCGACCCGCGCCGGCGGGCGCGTCGACCTCGGCACCACCAAGGCCGCCTCGGGCCGCGCCGCCGCCGCGTTCGCCGCCGCCCAGAGCGTGATCGGATCACCCTACGCGTACGCCCACTCCGGCCCCAGCTCCTTCGACTGCTCGGGCCTCACCTCCTGGGCCTACGCCCAGGCCGACGTGACCATACCCCGCACCTCGCAGGCCCAGGCCAACGCGGGCACCCGCATCTACTCACAGAGCGATCTACAGGTCGGTGACCTGGTCATCTTCTACGGCGACCAGCACCACGTCGGCCTCTACGCGGGCAACGGCCAGGTGCTGCACGCCCCGCACACCGGCGCGGTCGTCCGCTACGAGTCGATCGGCAACATGCCCTTCCAGTTCGGCGTCCGGATCTGATCCGTGCCTCGGGCCGGGGCTGCGGTGCGGTGTTGACGACAGCCGTGCCCGTCATAGCCCACCGCTACTGCACTTACGGCGGGTCGCGACTACCTGGCCTTGCACGGACCTAGCGCCGCACCCGGGGCATCCCCAGTCCGATCCACGAGATGATCTCCCGCTGGATCTCGTTGTTGCCGCCGCCGAAGGTGAAGATCACGGCCGATCGGTAGCCGCGTTCGAGTTCGCCGCGCAGGACGGCGCCGGCCGAACCCTCCTTGAGGACGCCGGGGGCCGCCACGATCTCCATCAGCCAGGCGTACGCGTCCCGGCGCGCCTCGGAGCCGTACACCTTGACGGCGGAGGCGTCCTGCGGGGTGAGCGTGCCCTCCTGGACGGCGTTCACCATGCGCCAGTTGAGAAGCTTCATGGCGTCCAGCCTGGTGTGCGTGCGGGCGAGGAGGCGGCGCACCCAGGGGAGGTCGACGACGCGGCGGCCGTCGGCGAGTTTGGTCTCCGTCGCCCAGCGCTGGACGTCGTGCAGGGCGCGGATGGCCATGGTGCCGTGCGCGGCGAGGGTGACGCGCTCGTGGTTGAGCTGGTTGGTGATCAGCCGCCAGCCCTTGTTCTCCTCGCCGACCCGGCGCGTGGCGGGGACCTTGATGTTCTCGTAGTAGCTCGCGGTGGTGTCGTGCGAGGCGAGCGTGTTGATGAGGGTGCACGAATAGCCGGGGTCGGAGGTCGGTACGAGGAGCATGGTGATGCCCTTGTGCGGCGGGGCGTCCGGATCGGTGCGGACCGCGAGCCACACCCAGTCGGCCGTGTCGCCGTTGGTCGTCCAGATCTTCTGGCCGTCGACCGTGTAGTGCCCGCTCTCCTCGTCGCCTTCCCGTACGGCCCTGGTCCGGAGCGCGGCGAGGTCGGTCCCCGCGCCGGGCTCGCTGTAGCCGATCGCGAAGTCGATCTCGCCGGAGAGGATCTTCGGCAGGAAGTACGACTTCTGCTCCTCCGTACCGAACCGCATGATCGTCGGCCCCACGGTGTTGAGCGCCATCAGCGGCAGCGGGACCCCGGCCTGGGCCGCCTCGTCGAAGAAGATGAACTGCTCCATCGGGGTCAGGCCCCGCCCGCCGTACTCCTCGGGCCAGCCGACCCCGAGCCAGCCGTCCGCGCCGAGCCGCCTGATCGTCTCGCGGTAGAAGCGCTTCTGCGCCGCCGGGTCGCCGTGGCGCGCGTAGGCGTCGTCCGGTACCAGCTCGGCGAAGTAGAGACGAAGTTCGGTCCGCAACCGCTGCTGCTCCGGCGTGTATTCGAGATGCACGGCGCCTCCTGCCTCCCCGGGCCCGACCTGACGGCGCACACCGTAGAACGTGTTCCAGAAATTGGGAATGGCGATGACGCGGACGCCGTGGACACGGGATCCGCGATGTGCGGTGGGCGGGCGTGCCCGCGCACGCGAAGGGGGCGGCGCCCGGAAGGCCGGGCACCGCCCCCTCGTGCGGACCGGGTTCCCGGCGTCCGCGGAAGATCGCAGCTCGCGCGTCCCCGTAGCCGTCAGTGGCAGGGGAAACCGAGCAGGTGTCGGGCGTCGTGGACCCATTCGTGGACGTTCTCGCCGGAGACGAGGGAGGTGGCGCCCTGTTCGGCGCCGACGAAGTAGAGCAGGACCAGCATCAGGACGCCGAAGAACGCCGCCCAGGGGACGATCGCGCCGATCGGCAGCTTGGCGGGGACGGCGGTGGGGGTGACGGTCGGCTGGACGACGGACTGCGCCATGGGGCAGAACCTCCTGGGGAACTCGCGTCCCATCTCGGTGGTGCACAGGACGACGGCCACGGGTCTGACTCACCCGCGTCCGTCACCCCTGGCCGGAGTGGCGTGCGCCGGGCTCACAGTGGCGCGACCGTGCCGGGATTCCACCGGGCTTCCGCCGAACCGTCGTCAATATCCACGTGACCGTACCGCGAAGCCGCACCCCGGCCAAGGGCGCACGCCCCCGCGCACTGTGAGAATGGCGGTATGACCACCCGAGTGTTCTTGATTTCGGCGGCGATCGGTGAGGCGCTGCGCGAGGCCCGCTTCGACGACGGGAGTCCGCTGGACGCCTCGGGCCTGCGGGCCGCCCGGACGGCGGCCGGCGCGGGTGCCGTTCCGGCCGGCGGGCGGCTGTGGGTCTCCCCCACCGTGAGGTGCCGGCAGACCGCCGAGGCGCTCGGGCTTCGAGACGGCCTCGAGACGGCGGAGTTGGCGCCTCTGGACGTGGGTCGCTGGCGGGGGGCGACCCTGGCCGAGGTGAGCGCGGGGGAACCGGAGGCGGTGGCGCGGTGGCTCGCCGATCCGGCGTCGGCACCGCACGGCGGCGAGTCGGTGCGGGTGTTCTGCGACCGGGTGGCGGAACACCTCGACACGGCGGCCGGGTTCGACGGCAGGACCGTCGCCGTGGTGGAACCCGAGGTCGTACGGGCTCTGGTGGTACGGGTGTTGGGGGCGCCGGAGTCGGCCTTCTGGCGCGTGGACGTACCGCCGCTCACCGTCACGGAGTTGAGCGGGCGCGCGGGGCGCTGGAACGTCCGCGCCGGGCGCCCGCTCGTCTGACCGGCCCGCTCCGGGCGGTCCGCGACCTCACCGCAGCGTGGCGATGAAGTCCGAGCACGACCGGGCACAGTCACGGCAGTTCCGTGCGGCGGCCTCCGCCCCGGGACATTCGTCGAACGCCTCGGCGCACTCCAGGCAGACGTCACGGCACCACTCCAGCCGGGCGCGGAGTTCCCGGTCGCTCGGGCCCGGATGACGGGACAGCACCTGGCAGGTCGCCTCGCACACCTCCGCGCAGAGAATGCCCGAACGCCGCGCGGCCTCCTGCTTCTTCGGCCCGCCGGGGTCCATGAGGCTCGCGCGCAGCGTGGAGGCTCTGGCGCATTCGGCGCAGGCCCGGGCGCACTCGAAGCGGTCCTCCAGGTACCGGAACAGCTCCTGCTGCGAAGTCGTCCGCGAAGTCGTCGTCACAACAGGCGGGTGGCCGCGGGGAGTCGGTTCAAACCACGCGAGCCGGGACCCTCACGCGTCGGCCGCCTCCCGGGAGATCCGCTCGAACTGCGCGCCCATCGCCTCGGAGAGCGCCTGCGCCGCCGACAACGGGCGGACCATCACCATGAATTCGTCGATGCGCCCGTCCTCGTCGAAGTGCAGGAAGTCGCAGCCGTTGATCTCCTTGTCGCCCACCTTGGCCGTGAAGACCAGCGCGTGGTCACGGCCGTCGGCCCCGGCGATCTCGCGGACGTAGCGGAAGTCGCTGAAGACGCGCCAGACGCCGCGCAGGATGGCCGCGGTGATCGGCTTGCCCGGGTAGGGCTTGAAGGCGACGGGGCTGGTGAACACGACGTCGTCGGCCAGCAGCTCCTCGACCGCGTCGAGGTCTCCGGCCTCCACGGCCTTGCGGAAGGAGTTCATCGCACCCATCTCCCTTACTCAATTAATTGATTAGGTGCAGATAAGATTAGCCCTGTGAGCGAGGGCCGTCTAGCCTTGCCGGATGGCATTGCGCAACGCGGTACTGGCCGCACTCCTGGAGGGCGAGGCGTCGGGCTACGACCTGGCCAAGGGGTTCGACGCCTCGGTGGCCAACTTCTGGATGGCCACCCCGCAGCAGCTGTACCGGGAACTGGACCGGATGGAGTCCGAGGGGCTGATCGAGGCCCGGGTGGTGCAGCAGGAACGCCGGCCCAACAAGCGGCTCTTCTCGCTGACCACGGCGGGGCTCGAGACACTGGCCTCCTTCACCTCGGAGCCCGCGAAGCCCACCGCGATCCGCGACGAACTGATGGTCAAGGTGTACGCGCTCGACATGGGGGACGCGGACGCCGTCCGGGCGGCGATCGCCGCCCGGCTGGAGTGGTCGCGCGCCAAACTGGCCCACTACGAGCGGATCGGCACCCGTCTGCTCGACGGGCGCGCCGAGGACGAGTACCTCGCCTCGGCCGAGCGCGTCGGCCCGTACCTCACTCTCCTGGGGGGACGCGCCTTCGAGCAGGCCATCATCGAATGGGCCGAGCGGGCGCTGCGGGTCCTGGAACAGCGGGCGTCCGCCGCCCGCTGAAGGTGGCGTGTTCGCACTAGCCTGGTCACGGGCCGTACCGGTTTCGGCCCGGGTCGGTGCGGTCCGGTGCGATCCGGTGCGATCCGACCGGGTTCGGTTCGGCTCGGTGCGGTCCGGTCCGGGTTCGGCTCGGCACGATGGGTTGCGGCCCGGGCCGGTGTCGGCTCGGCACTAAGGAGGGCGGTCGTGGTGCGTGCGCTCGGTGTCGCCGTGGTGGGGTTCGGCTGGATGGGGCGGGTGCACACGCAGGCGTACGCCCGCGTCCTCCACCACTTCCCGCGGCTCTCCCTGCGTCCCGAACCGATCGCCGTCGCCGACGAGGTGCCCGGCCGGGCCGAGGAGGCCGCCGCGCGGTACGGCTTCGCGACCGCCGTACGCGACTGGCGTGAGATCGCCGCCGATCCCCGCGTCGAGGCCGTGAGCATCACCGCGCCGAACTTCCTGCACCGTGAGATCGGTGTGGCCATGGCCGGGGCCGGCAAGCACATCTGGATCGAGAAGCCGGTGGGGCTGACCGCCGCCGACGCCCGGGCGGTGTCGGGTGCGGTGGCCGAGGCCGGGGTGCGGGGCACGGTCGGCTTCAACTACCGGGGCGCCCCCGCCGTCGTGGCGGCCCGTGAGCTGATCGCCTCCGGCGAGATCGGTGACGTCACCCACGTGCGCATCCGCCTCTTCAGCGACTACGCGGCCCATCCCGAGGGTGCGCTGACCTGGCGCTACGAGCGGGCACGGGGCGGCAGCGGCGTCCTCGGGGACCTGGCCTCTCACGGTGTCGACCTGGCCCGTTTCCTGCTGGGCGAGATCGAGGCACTGGCGGCGGACACCTCGGTCTTCGTGCCGCTGCGGGCCCGTCCGGCCGGCGCGACCGCGGGTCACGAGCGCGCGGCGGGCGGCGAGCCGGCACCCGTGGAGAACGAGGACTACGTCAACTGCCTGCTGCGCTTCGTCTCGGGTGCGCGCGGCGTCCTGGAGGCGTGCCGGGTCTCGGTGGGCGAGCAGAACAACTACGGGTTCGAGGTCCACGGCACCGAGGGCGCGGTGTTCTGGGACTTCCGCCGCATGGGCGAACTCGGCGTCAGCCGGGGGACGTCGTACCAGGACCAGCCGGTCAGCACCGTGTACGTCGGTCCGGGGGCCGGGGACTACGGGGCCTTCCAGCCGGGCGCGGCGAACGGCATGGGCTACGACGACCTCAAGGTCGTCGAGGCGCACACCTTCCTGCGCTCCATCGCCGACGACAGGCCGTACGGGGCCACCCTGGTCGACGCGGTCCGCAGTGCGACGGCACTGGACGCGATGGCACGCTCGGCGGCCTCGGGGACGTGGGTGACGCCGGAGACATAGCAGGCCGGGAGTGTTGCCGTCACCTGCGTGGGGCCGTGTCACCGCCATCTCGTAGGCTTCCGGCCATGAGTGAGGGTGATTCCGGCAGACGGGTCATAGAGGGGCGCTTCGAGCTGGAGACACGGCTCGGTGGCGGTGGCATGGGCACGGTGTGGCGTGCACGCGATCTGGTCCTCGACCGGGCCGTGGCGCTCAAGGAGGTACGGCCGCCCGATCCGGGGCTCGCCGAGTACGACCCGCAGGGAGCGGCGATGCTCCGGGCCCGGGTACTGCGCGAGGCACGGGCGCTCGCTCGTGTCGATCACCCCAATGTGGTGACCATCCACCACGTGGTGGACGGCGGGGAGCACACCTACCCGTGGCTCGTCATGGAACTGGTGACCGGCGGATCGCTTCAGGACCGGCTCGAGAAGGGGCCGATGGCGCCCGTCGACGCCGCCCGGCTGGGGCGCGAGGTGCTGGCCGCGCTACGGGCCGCTCACGACGCCGGCATCCAGCACCGGGACGTGAAACCCGCCAACGTGCTGCTGAGGCCCGACGGACGTCCGGTCCTCACCGACTTCGGCATCGCGACCATCAGGGACTCGACCGCGCTGACCGCGACCGGGTCCATCATCGGCACGCCCGACTACATGGCGCCCGAGCGCATCTCCGGCGGCGAGGGCGACCCGGGCTCCGACCTGTGGTCGCTGGCGATGATGCTGTACGTCGCCGTCGAGGGGCACCACCCGCTGCGCCGGGGAACCACCCTCGCGACGCTCGCGGCGATGCTGAGCGAGCAGCTTCCGCCACCCGTCCGGGCCGGAGTCCTGACCGGGTTCCTGAACGCCGTGCTCGTCAAGGACCCGGCCGACCGGGTGGACGCGCAGACCGCGGACCGGCTGCTCGCCGAGGCGATCGAGGGCGGCGACCCGGTGCGGAGCGCTCCCGCCGGGGCGGACGGGACCACGTCGTACCGGCTGGCGCCTCCGCCGGGTCCGACGCCCACGCCCTCCGCGCCGGTCGGGCCCGGGCAGGCTTCCGGTTTCGGACCGCCCGCCGGTTTCGGACCGCCTTCCGGCTTCGGGCCCGCTTCGGGCTTCGGCCCGCCGACCCCGTACCCGGCGGGCCCCACACGGCCGACGCCGGTGCGACCGGACGGCCGGGCGAAGAGGCGAGCGGCGATCGCCTCGTCCGTCCTCGGGACCGTGCTGGTGGGAGTCCTGGTGTGGACCCAGCTGCCGCCCGGAGGCGACAAGGACAACGGAAAGCCCACCGGTTCGTCCGACGCGGCCTCGGCCAGGACGACGGATCCCGCTTCCACGCCGTCCCGTTCGGCCCCGGCGGCCCAGGCCGACGCGAAGACGGATCTGCTCACGCCCGACGGCATCCGGACGGCGGTGAAGGCGATCAAGGCCGCGACCGGCACGGACCGCGCATGCGACCTCACCGTCTATCCGGAGTACGTCTCCGCGGAAATCATGGTCAAGGGCAGCGACACCAAGTACGACAGCTACACCTACCGCCCGGGCCGGGGTGTCGAGAAGGGCATCATCAGCAGCGCCATCATCGGCGGCGATCGCCCCTTCAGCCTCGACAGCTTCGACTGGGACGTCCTTCCCGCCCTGCTGAAGCGGGCGAAGAAGGACCTGAACGTACAGCGGCCGACCACGCGTTACGCCCTGGTCCGCCCTGCCGACGACACGTTCGACACCCCGCTGGGACTGGCCGTCTACCTCTCCGACGGCCACGCCACCGGCTATCTGGACGCCGACCTGAAGGGCAAGGTGACCCGGGTGATGCCGGCCGAGGACTGAGCGGTCCGTACCGGCGGCCGGCGAAGAGGAAGACCCGGAGCCGGACTCCGTCGAAAGAGCCGGACCTGCGGGGGCGTATCGTCGGGAGCGGCGAAGCCGCGGAAGCGCGTCGCCGCTCCACCGGGGACGCCGACGCCCCGGACGGAACAAGGGACGACGGAACGAGGGACGGGGGCACCATGCCAGGTCTGCCGAAGGCATCCGGGCCCGATGGCGCGACGCGAACGCCCCCGCCCGAGCCGGTCCCGTTCGCACCGGGCTCCCTTCTGTGGGACATCGCGGGTGACGTACGGATGCTGTTCGCCCTGCCCGCCGCCCTGGTGCTCCAGGTCGCGCACCCGGCCGTCGGTGCCGGCGTCGACGACCACTCGGTCTTCCGCACCGACCCCTGGGGCCGGGCGCGGCGCTCGCTGCACTCGCTGCAACTGTGGGTCTACGGCGGCGAGCAGGCCCTGGAGGAGGGGCGCCGGCTGCGGCGCCTGCACAAGACGATCTCGGGCACGGACCATCACGGCCGCGCCTACCACGCCCTGACTCCGGCCTACTACGCCTGGGTCCACGCCACCGCCTACCCGATCTTCCTGCGGGCGGCGGACTGTCTCTCCCGCCCCCTGGACGAGGACGAGCAGCGCCGCCTCTACGACGAACTCCTCCGCCTCGGTGACATTCTCGGCATCCACCGCCGTGACATGCCGCCCACACCGGAGGCGTTCTGGCAGTACTTCGACGCGATGGTCCGCGACGAACTGGAGGCGACGGCCGTCGTCCGGGAACTCCTCGACCCGCACCGCCCCGTGGCGCTGCCGGACGGATCGCCCGCCCTGCTCCGCCGCCTCTGGCCCCTGCTGCGCCCGCCGCTGGCGCGGTTGAACGTCTTCGTCACGACCGGACTGCTGCCGCCCGCGGCACGGGAACGGCTCGGTCTGGCGTGGAGCGACCGGGACGAGCGCCGGCTGCGCCGTTTCGGGGCGGTCGTGCGCAGGACCGTCCCGCTGCTCCCGGAGCGGCTGCGCTACCTCCCCCTCGCCCGCACCGCGCGCCGCTCGGCCGCCAGACCCTTTCTCCCGGACGCGCGCAGCCCGGTGAACGGCACCGCCGGGGCGTCCTGAGCGACGCAGTCGTACGGACCTTCCTGGCCTCGGTCCGCGACGGCCGGTCCCGGCGGCTGCTCCAGGTTCCCCACCGCGACGATCACGGTTCGCCGGGCCCTGCCGCTCACCACCCGCGGAAACGTCCTGTAGTCCCTCGGCCGTGGCGGCGAGGCCCGACACCGCCTCCGCCCAGCCGGGGCACTCGGCGGGAACCGGGCGGCCGGGCGGGCGATCCGCCCGGCTCGCGCCGTGCGGCCGGTGCGCTCCCCGGCCGTACGGGTCAGCGCAGTCCGGCGAAGAGGTCGTTCTCGGGCACGGGTGCACCGGTGGGGTCCAGGACGCGCACGAAGGTCTCCATGCCCATCAGCTCGCCGAACCTCTCCTTGCCCATCTTGAGGAAGAAGATGTTCTCGCCCTGACTGGCGTGCGCGGCCAGCGCGTCGAACTTCTGACCGCTGAACGCGGTGGTGTCCACCCACGTGGTGATCTCGTCGTCGGGAAGGCCGATCTCGGCCAGCGCGGCGGTCTCGGCAGGATCCGGCTCCGGCATGTCCTCGTGGAACTCGCGCATGATCTCGCCGAACCGCCGCATCGCCGAGCGGGGCATCGTGGTCCAGTACACCTTCGGCGACAGCTCGGCCGTCTCCAGCGCCGCCATCGTGATGCGGTGGGCCTGGATGTGGTCCGGGTGGCCGTAGAAGCCGTTCTCGTCATAGGTGACGACCACGTCAGGCCGGTAGTGCCGCATGAGTTCCGCGAGCCGGGCCGCCCCTTCTTCCACAGGGGTCCGCCAGAAGGATCCCGGGGCGTCGTTGCCCTGCCAGCCCATCATCCCGGAGTCGGCGTAGTCCAGCGTCTCCAGATCGCTGATCTTCAGGACCTCGCAGCTCGCCTCGAGTTCCTGACGGCGCATCGAGGCGACCGCCGCCGGATCGTGCCCGGGTTCGCCCGGCTTGACACCCCCCGGTCCGTCACCGCAACCGCCGTCGGTACACGTCACGAGAACCGTGCGGATGCCTTCCGCCGCGTACCGCGCGAGAACTCCTCCGGTTCCGGTGGCCTCGTCGTCGGGGTGGGCGTGCACGGCCATGAGCGTCAGGGGCCGGTCGGTCATGGAACAGTCCTCCAGCAAAATTCACGTCTCGGTCCAGATGCGCGGCGGGCGTACCGCGAACCTGGGGCCCGGAGCCCGGCGGGCGGACGACCTCGCTGTCTCCGTGGTCTCCGCCCGTACGGCACCGGTCCCTCGGCCGGTGCAACCGTGCGGCCGGACCGGCTGTTCCCGGCGCGGCCGCTTCGCCGTCCGGGTGTCGCTGCCGGTTCCCGTTCACGGGTGTTGCCCGTCGGTCCGATTCCGTTCGCATGCGTGATGCGCCTGCTGCTGGGGATGTACGTGAGGAGACGCACAGGCCCCGGTCGCACAGTGAGGTGCTACAGAGATGGATCGCACGTTCCACCCCCGTTCACGGAGAATCGCCCCGCTCGTCGCCCTGACCGCCGCGGCCTTATTGCTCTCCGCCGGCTGTTCCAGCGGCTCGGGCGGCAAGAAGGCGGAGGAGAGCGGGGGCGGTGGCACCACGGGCAGGGCGGACACACCGCGGATGACGGTCGCCCTGGTCACCCACCAGGCACCCGGCGACACGTTCTGGGACATCGTCCGCAAGGGCGCCGAGGCCGCGGCCGCCAAGGACAACATCAGGCTCGTCTACGCGAACGACCCGAACGCGGGCGCCCAGGCCAACCTGGTGCAGAACGCGATCGACCAGAAGGTCGACGGCATCGCCGTCACCCTGGCCAAGCCCGGCGCCATGAAGGACGTGGTGGGCAGGGCGACTTCGGCCGGCATACCCGTCGTGGGTCTCAACTCGGGCCTGAGCGACTGGAAGAAGCTGGGCCTGATGGAGTTCTTCGGCCAGGACGAGACCGTCGCGGGCGAGGCGCTCGGGAAGAAGCTGAACGCGGAGGGCGCCAAGAAGGCCGTCTGCGTGATCCAGGAACAGGGCAACGTCGGCCTGACCCAGCGGTGTGACGGCGTGAAAAGAACGTTCGGCGGGACGACGGTGAATCTGTACGTCAACGGCACCGACATGCCGTCCGTGAAGTCCACGATCACCGCGAAACTCAAGCAGGACTCCGCGATCGACTACGTCGTCGCGCTGGGCGCCCCGTACGCGCTGACCGCGGTGCAGTCGGTGAGCGACGCCGGCAGCAAGGCGAAGATCGCCACCTTCGACCTCAACAAGGACCTCACGGGCGCCATCGGCAAGGGCACCATCCAGTTCGCCGTCGACCAGCAGCCCTACCTCCAGGGCTACTTGGCGGTCGACTCGCTGTGGCTCTACAAGAACAACGGCAACTACAGCGGCGGCGGCGAGCAGCCGGTGCTCACCGGTCCCGCGTTCGTGGACAAGAGCAACGTCGACACCGTCGCCGAGTTCGCCGCGAAGGGCACCCGGTGATGAGCACGGCCGGGCCGGCGGCGACCGCGCCGCCGGCTCCCGGACCCCGGACGGCCGACGGGCGGACGGCGCGGCGTCCCCTGGCACTGCGGCTGCTCGCCCGCCCGGAGGTCGGGGTGTTCCTCGGCGCCGCCGCCGTGTTCGTGTTCTTCCTGATCGCGGCGCCGTCCGTGCGCTCCGGCGGTTCCATGGCGACCGTGCTCTACCAGTCGTCGACGATCGGCCTCATGGCCCTGCCCGTGGCCCTGCTGATGATCGGCGGCGAGTTCGACCTGTCCGCCGGGGTCGCGGTGATCACCTCGGCGCTGACGGCGAGCATGCTCAGCTACCAGCTCACCGTGAACGTGTGGGCCGGTGTCGTGGTGGCGCTCGTCCTCTCGCTCGCGATCGGGGCGTTCAACGGCTGGATGATGGTCCGCACCGGGCTGCCGAGCTTTCTGGTGACCCTGGGGACCTTCCTGATCCTGCAGGGCGTGAACCTCGCCGTCACCAAGCTGGTCACCGACAACGTCGCCACCGACGACATCAGCGACATGGACGGTTTCGGCCAGGCCAGGAAGATCTTCGCCTCGTCGTTCGACGTCGGCGGCGTGCAGGTGAAGATCACCGTCGTGTGGTGGCTCGTCTTCGCCGCGCTCGCCACCTGGGTGCTGCTGCGCACCAGGTACGGCAACTGGGTCTTCGCGGTCGGCGGCGACCAGGACAGCGCCCGCGCGGTCGGCGTACCGGTGACCTTCACCAAGATCACGCTGTTCATGGCGGTCGGTTTCGGCGCCTGGTTCGTCGGCATGCACCAGCTGTTCTCGTTCAACACGGTGCAGTCGGGCGAGGGTGTCGGCCAGGAGCTCATCTACATCGCCGCGGCGGTGATCGGCGGCTGTCTGCTCACCGGCGGCCACGGCTCCGCGATCGGTCCCGTCTTCGGCGCCTTCATGTTCGGCATGGTGAACCAGGGCATCGTCTACGCCGGCTGGAACCCCGACTGGTTCAAGGCCTTCCTCGGCGTGATGCTGCTCGGCGCCACGCTCGTCAATCTGTGGGTCCGCCGCACGGCGACCCGGAGGTGAACCGACCCATGGCAGACAAAGGAACCGGAACCGCGGACGCCGTCCGCCCGGAGACCCCTCCCGGTGACGGCGGCGCCGCGCTCGTCGAGCTGCGCGGCGCGGGAAAGTCGTACGGCAACGTCCGCGCCCTGCACGACGTCTCCCTCGCCGTACGTCCCGGCCGGGTGACCTGTGTCCTCGGCGACAACGGCGCCGGGAAATCCACCCTCATCAAAATCATCTCGGGGCTGCACCAGCACAGCGAGGGAGAGTTGCTCGTGGACGGCACGGCGGTGCGCTTCAGCACCCCGCGCGAGGCCCTCGCCCGCGGCATCGCCACCGTCTACCAGGACCTCGCGACGGTGCCGCTGATGCCGGTGTGGCGGAACTTCTTCCTCGGCTCCGAGATGACCAGGGGTCCCTGGCCCGTGCGCCGGCTCGACATCGCCCGGATGAAGCGGACCGCCGACGACGAGCTGCGCAACATGGGCATCGTCCTCGACGACCTCGACCGGCCGATCGGGACGCTCTCCGGAGGACAGCGCCAGTCCGTGGCCATCGCCCGCGCCGTGCACTTCGGCGCCCGCGTCCTCATCCTGGACGAACCGACCGCCGCGCTCGGCGTCAAACAGTCCGGTGTCGTCCTCAAGTACATGGCCGCCGCCCGCGACCGCGGCCTCGGCGTCATCTTCATCACCCACAACCCGCACCACGCGTACATGGTCGGGGACCACTTCAGCGTGCTGCGGCTCGGCACGCTCGAACTCAGCGCCGACCGCGGTGAGATCGGCTTGGAGGAGCTCACCGACCACATGGCGGGCGGCGTCGAACTCGCGGCGCTCAAACATGAGCTGGCGCAGGTGCGCGGGGTCGACGTGCAGCGGCTCCCGGAGGCGGAGGACCTCGGGTCGTCCGCACCGGCCTCCCCCGAGGAGGCTTCCTGACGCCCTCCCGTCCGGTCGGCGGCCGACGCGACCACCGGCCGGGTGCCCCGACCGCCTCTCGGCCCCCGGAGCGCCGCTCCCGCCACTCACCGGACCGGACGTCCGGGAGACCCGCCGCCCGGGTCTCCCGGACGGGATCACGCTCCTGGAGGGGCGACGGTCACGGTGAAGGAGGAACGGTTACTCTGAGATCATGCCGTCCACACGCCGCACCGCGCGCCAGACCGACCTGCTCGAGCGGCTGGTCGCGTTGCTGGCGGCGGAGGGCTTCGCGGCGTTCACCCTGGACGAGCTGACCGAACGGCTGCACTGCTCGAAGACGACGCTGTACCAACTGGCGGGCAGCAAGCAGGAGTTGGTACGGGAAGCGGTGAAGCACTACTTCCGGGAGGCCGCCCAGGCCGTCGAGAAGCAGGTGGCCGACACCTCCGCGCCCTCCGAGCGCGTGGTGGTCTATCTGAACGCGGTCGCCGAGCGGCTGCGACCGCTCTCCCGGCAGTTCCTCGACGACATGGCCCAGTTCGAACCGGCCCGCGAGGTGTACGAGGCCAATACGCGCCTCGCCGCGGGCAGGATCCGGCAGTTGATCGCGGACGGCGTGGCCGCCGGGGCCTTCCGTGACGTCCACGCCGCGTTCGTGGGCGAGGTCGTGGCCACGACCATGCAGGAGATCCAGCGCGGCGAGGTCGGCGCGCGCACGGGACTGAACGACGCCGAGGCCTACGCCGAGCTGGCGTCGCTCATCGTGCACGCCGTCTCCCCCTGACGCCCGTCACCCCGGCCTCACCCGCGGCCTCACCGCGGCGCGACGCCGCTGGGCGGGCCCGTGGCACCGTCGAGGCGGCCCGCGCGTCCGGGCCCTCCGCCTCCCCCGGTACCGCGGCACCCCGCCGCCGCGTCCACCCCTGACCCATGAGGGCAGCCGGCCGCGCGCCGGGCCCGTCCCCCGCAGAACACGGGATCCGGTCGACGGCCGGTGGATCCGTCGACGCCCCGCATGGCCTGGCGGTACCAAAAACGATACTGTTGTATCGCCTGGCGTATCGATATCGCCCGGCGAACCACCACCACCGAGGACACGCCATGCCCGCGACCCGCACGCTCCCCACGCCGGAAGCCGTCGACCTGATTGCTCTGACCCGCGAGCTCGCCGAGAAGGAGCTCGCCCCGCGCGTCGCCGAGGCGGAGGCCAAGGAACGCTTCCCCCGCGAGGTCTTCCGCACGCTCGGCCGGGCCGGGCTGCTCAGCCTGCCCTACCCCGAGGAGTTCGGCGGCGGCGACCAGCCCTACGAGGTCTACCTCCAGGCCCTGGAGGAGATCGCCGCCGTCTGGGCGAGCGTGGCGGTGGGCGTCTCGGTGCACGCGCTGTCCTGCTTCGCCCTCGCCTCGTTCGGCACCGAGGACCAGAAGAAGGAGTGGCTCCCGGACATGCTCAGCGGCGAGCTGCTCGGCGCCTACGCCCTGTCCGAGGCCCATGCCGGTTCCGACCCGGGCGCGATGCGCACCCGGGCGGTACGGGACGGCGACGACTACGTGCTCAACGGTGCGAAGGCCTGGACCACGCACGGGGGACACGCGGACTTCTACACGGTCATGGCCCGCACGTCCGACGCGGGCTCGCGCGCCATCTCCTGCTTCCTCGTCCCGGCCGACACGCCCGGCGTGGTGGCCGATCCCCCGGAGCAGAAGATGGGCCTGACCGGGTCCGCCACCGCCACCGTGCGCCTGGAGAACGTACGCGTCCCCGCGAACCGCCGGCTCGGCGAGGAGGGCGAGGGGCTCAGGATCGCCTTCGCCGGACTGGACTGCGGACGGCTCGGCATCGCGGCGGTGGCCACGGGCCTCGCCCAGGGCGCGCTGGACCACGCGCTGCGCTACTCACGGGAGCGCGAGACCTTCGGCCGGCCCATCATCGAGCACCAGGGACTGGCCTTCGTCCTCGCCGACATGGCCGCGGCCGTGCAGGTCTCCCGCGCCACCACGCTCGCCGCGGCCCGGCTCAAGGACGAGGGACTTCCGTTCCAGTCCGAGGCGTCGATCGCCAAGCTGATCGCCACCGACAACGCCATGAAGGTCACCACCGACGCGGTCCAGGTGCTGGGCGGCGCCGGATACACCCGCGACTTCCCGGTCGAGCGCTACATGCGCGAGGCCAAGGTCATGCAGATCTTCGAGGGCACCAACCAGATCCAGCGCCTGATCATCGGTCGCGGCCTGAAGGAGAGCGACCGCGGCAGCCTCCGGGTGCAGAGCGCGGGGAAGTAGCGGAAGCGGTACGGCCGCGCCGTCCGGAACCGGTGGGCGCGGCACCCGCGCCCACCGGAGAACGCCCGCGCACGTGGCCGTCGGCGCCCGTGCGCCCATGCCGGAGCGACGCTCCTCGCCTCCGAGGCACCGTTTTACCCAGGTGCCCGCCACCTGCCCGCTCTTCTACCCTGTGCCGAGGCAGCTGAGCAGGGGGAACGACGATGAGCATGTACTTCGACATCGACGACGAGACGCTGTGGAACCCGTCGAGCGGTGCCGGCCGCCTCTTCCTGCGGCAGGTCGGTGTCTTCGAGGCGGAACTCGGACTGGCCTCGGGAATCGGCCAGGGCAAGTACTGGGGCGACCCGGACACGCTCGAGGTCGATCCGGCCGTGTACGCGGAGTTCGTACGCGGCCTGGTCGCCTGGCACTGCCGGACGGGACACTCCGTGGTCCTCGCGCTCTCCGAGGGGTTCGTGGCGACGGCGGTCGCACTCGCGCGGCGCGCGGGGATCGAGGTGGAGCCGACCGAACCGGCGTCCGCCCACACGTGTGGTGACGTCCGGTGCGGCATGCGGGTTCCCGGCGATTCCCGCCCCTCACCGGCCTCCGTCGTCGACGCGCTGGACACGCGGGCGCGGGAGCTGGACCGCTGCATGGCCCGCTGAGCCGGCACGCCCGAAGCCCCCTGCCGCCCCTGCGCCCTGGGCCGGCTTGCCGTTTCCGCCTCCTGCCCACCGTGGCCGAGACGGCCTCCGGAAGCAGGAATCCCCTCTCTCAGGGGAGGGTCAAGGCGTGGCTGTCGCGGTGGAACGCGCTCCGGGTGTCGAGGAGGCGGACGGCGGCGGGTAGCTCGGGTGCAGCGCGGAAGACAGCGGAGCCAGCGACCGGCACAGCGAGGACGGAAAGGCGGGTTCCTCGCGCCGCACGTCCCGGCAGCCGCCTGCCGAGGTCCGGCTGATCGGCTCCCAGCCGGATTTCTTCGACCGGAAGAACCAGCGGTCACCGAGCCGGGCCGAGCAGGCGGGGTCCGTCGAGTCGTCGCAGGCGGGTCCCGTGCGCCAGGAGAAGTCCAGCACCAGCCACTTCCCGTCGCACCTCTCCGAGTTCCGGTAGGTGTGCTCGGGCGCGTCGACCGCCGTCAACGCCTGCTCGTAGGAGGCGGGGGTGCAGCCGGTGGCCGGCGGTGTGCAGCCCAGCTCTCCGCACAGCCGCAGCGCGGGGGGCTCGGCGCCTTCGGCGGTGAAGCGCGTGTAGTTGTCGACGATCACGTCCCGGTCACCCAGGGGCTCGGGCAGGCTGACCTTCGCCGTGGCCGTGCTCTCCCCGGTGCACCCCGAAGCCCTGTCCCCGGCCGGCGAGGTGAAGGTGACCTGCACGCGCACGAGGTCCGTCATCGGCTCGGTCAGCACGGCCTCGAGCTCGCGCACGCACGCGTGGGCGCCGCTGGGTACCCGCGCGTCGAGGAGCAGCGTGCGGCGGTCCCCGCCGAGGCGGACTCCGGTGACCGCGGAAGGCTCCGCCGTGGTCCACGGGATCGGCTCGGTCGACGCCGGTGAGGGGGTCCCGTCGCCTCCCCGGCCGGCCACCTGCGTCCCGCACGCGCCGAGGAACAGCACGGCGACCGCGCAGAGCAAGGCGACCGTGACCTCTCGACGTGTTCCGCCCGATCGTCGCAAGAGTGCCGCCCTCCCCTTGGCACACACCGATGTCTCCCGAGCCGATATTAGAACGGTGCCGGGAAGGACCAGCCATCGGCCCCTCCCGGACGGCGGTGGCCCGAGCCCGCCAAGTAGCGACGTTCACAAGGGACTTGCTCGTACCGGAGAACGCCGAGGCCGGCCGCTGACGGACCGTCGTCCGCCCGCGACCACATCCCGGCCGCCGAGCCCGGACGCCATGACCGTTCCGCCCCGGGAACCAAGATCGATTGTCAGTGGTGGGTGAGACAGTGAATGCATCGAGTCGGAACGAGGGGGACCTGTCATGGCCGGAAACCAGAACTACATCAACCACGTCGCTCTTGTGCTGGACGCCAGTTCGTCCATGTCGCACCTGAGCGGGAAGGTCGTCGAAGTCGCCGACCAGCAGATCGCGTACCTCGCCCGCCGGTCGAGGGAGCTGGACCAGGAGACCCGGGTCACGGTGTACGTCTTCGCGGACAAGGTGGAGTGCGTCATCTACGACAAGGACGTGCTGCGGATGCCTTCGCTGAAGCAGTTGTACCGGGTCGGCGGAATGACGGCTCTGCTGGCGGCCGCGCTGAAGTCACAGCACGAGCTGGCGCAGACGGCCCAACTGTACGGCGACCACAGCTTCCTGACGTTCGTGCTCACGGACGGGCAGGAGAACGCGAGCCACCGTTGTCCGGACGCCCCCTCCAGGGATCCGCGCGAACTGGTCAAGGCCGTGGCCGGGATGATCGCGACCCAGGAGGACAACTGGACGCTGGCCGTCCTCGTGCCGGACCAGATGGGCAAGCGCGAGGCCATGCAGTGCGGTTTCCCGAAGGACAACATCGCCGTCTGGGACGCCACCAGCACGCAGGGCCTGGAGGAGGCCGGGCAGGTCATCCGGGAGGCCACCGAGAAGTTCATGGTGGGGCGCGCCCAGGGCATCCGGGGATCGCGGGCGGTGTTCTCCATGGGCGCGGAGGCGGTCAACAAGGACACCATCGAGGCGGCCGGCCTCGCCGCGGTGGATCCGTCGGGGTACCGGCTGGTCCCGGTGACCCGCGACGCGGCGATACGGGACTGGGTCGTCGAGTGCGGCCACACCTACCGCACCGGCGGCGCGTTCTACCAGCTGAGCAAGTCCGAGAAGATCCAGGCGCGGAAGCAGATCGCGGTGCTGGAGAAGAAGACGGACCGGGTGTACTCGGGTCCCGAGGCCCGGGCCCTGCTCGGCCTGCCCGACGTGGAGGTGCGCGTCAAGCCCGACCACAACGACGACTTCACCATCTTCGTGCAGAGCACCAGCGTGAACAGGAAGCTCGTACCGAACACGCGCCTGCTGCTGATGCTCTGACACCGTGAAAGCCCGTCGGTCCCGGAAGTACCCCGCCGTCCGGGCACGTCGCCCGGCGGCCCCCGGACCCCGCCCTCACCTCCTGCCGCGGCCGGCCCGGTGCACGCCAGGAGCACCGCGCGCATTGCTTTCGCCGCCGCAAGGCCGATACTGCGATCGGCGTCCTCCCCTCCCCGGAGGGAGGGGATTCCCGCCCCAGGCCGCCTCTGGCGGGCAGCGACCCAGGGCCGGCGTTCATGAGACTTTCCTCGGCCTCGCGACCCGCATCGCCATTTAGCGGCGACAACGGCTCATCACTTCGGGTGGCGCACGACCAGCAGGGCCTCGACGTCTTCGGCCTGCGCCTGATACAGGTGCGGGACGTCAGCGGCCCAACTGCCGTGCGCGCCCGGGCCGATCAGGACGGGGTCGGTGAGCGGGCCGACGCACGCCGTGCCGGTGTGGACGATGATGTGCTCCGTCGTACCCGGGGAGTGGGCGGCCGACTCCTGCGTCGCTCCGGAGCGGATGCGGACCCGGTAGGTCTCCGTGACGGAGGCATCGGCCTCGAATCTCTCGACGAGGACGGCCTCGACGGCGCTACCGGAGATCATGGCGGGAGACTCGAGACCGTGCAGAGCGGTGCTCAGGGGCACCTTGAGCGCTGTCGTGAGCGCGTAGAGCGTTTCCAGGGTGGGGTTGCGCCGGCCGCTCTCCAGTTCGGAGAGCGTCCCCTTGCCGATCCTGGACCTGCGCGCCAGCTCGGACAGGGACATCCCCCGCGCCTCACGCAATTCCCGCACACGCGAGCCGACGCCGACGGCCAGATCCATGGGGTCCCTTCTCGTCTCCGGAAGCCGGTTGATCCGAGCCTCCGAGAGATCTATCGTTCCACACACAGAACGTTCCATATACGGAACGCACGACGACGCACCCTGCACGAAGGAGTCACATGGCGCCCCAGGAAGGCACGTCCCTGCCCGTCCGCAGCAAGGAGGTGGCCCGCGTCCTCGCCGAGGCCGGCGTCGCGGGTCAGGTGCGCGAGCTGACGGAGTCGGCGCGCACGGCAGCCGAGGCGGCAGAGGCCCTCGGGTGCGATGTGGGCGCCATTGCCAACAGCCTCGTGTTCATCTCCGACGACGAGCCCGTTCTGGTTCTGACCAGCGGCCGGCACAAGGTGGACACCACAGCGCTCGCCGACCGGTGGGGACGCGGCAAGCTCCGGCGCGCCACTCCGGAACAGGTGCGTCAGGCCACCGGGCAGGCGATCGGAGGCGTGGCTCCGGTCGGCCACCCCCAGGCGCTCCCCACCGTGGTCGATACGGCCCTGAGCGAATACCCCCGGCTCTGGGCCGCGGCCGGAACGCCACACACCGTCTTCCCGACCACCGCCGGGGAACTCCTCCGGCTCACGGACGGGCTCCTGCTCCCCGTCGGCCCGTGACCAGGGGTTCTCTCGACCGGACGTGCTCGCGACCAGCGCCGGAACCAGCAACCTGATGCTCGGCAGACCCTCGGAGCAAGGAGGCGCCCGGCACGGCAGAGGAGCCTTCCTCCGGGACCGCGCCGGACCGCACGCTCTCAGGCCCAGTCCTCGTCGTCGACGGGTTCGGGTTCCCTGACGCAGGCGAGGTCCAGGACGTACCGTTCGGTGACGGGACAGTCGTTCCAGGCCTCGGCCGGCCTGAAGGGACGGACCGCGATGCCCCCGTACCCGAGCCGAGGGAGGCCTTCGAGGAGCTCCGCCGGGCGGGCCTCCGCCCGGGCCCGCGGGGAGTCGTCCCCGTACGGGTGCCGCTGCTGCTCGGCCCATGTTCCGGCGCACCAGATGTCCGAGCGGACGTGCCGCCCCTCGGGGTCGAAGACGCGGCTCGCGTGGAGCGGGAGTCCTGCCGGGGAACACGGGGTTTCCCGCCGGATCGCGGTACGCCGACCGGGAGGACCGCACGACAGGTACCGTCTGACCGGTCTTTCCGCCACGGGGAGTTGACGTGTCCGGACGAGCCGCTGGGGCCATGGCCGACCGCCGCACGCCACCCGCTAGCATTCCTTCGCATGATGAGGCGGGGGTGGCGGCTGGGTGCCGTGGTGGTACTGGCCGCGCTCTGCACCTCCGGTGCGCACCGCCCGGAGGTCGTCCGCACGGCGTCGGACCTCGGCCCCCTCCCGGCCGACCGCTACGACTACACGCCGCAGGACTACCGACGATCGCAGCGGGCGTCGGCGTTGCTGGTCCGGCAGTGCATGGCGGAGCACGGCCATCCGGACTTTCCGCTCGACCCCCGCTACCCGGGCGACCCCGTCGTCGCCGTCGCGGTCGGCACCGGCTACGGCGTCCTGGATCTCGCCGCCGCCCGCCGCTGGGGCTACGGCTGGGACCCGGCGAAGCCCCTGGCTCCCCGGCCGAAGGGCCGCCGGATGACCGACGCCGAGTTCGCGGACTTCCCCACCTGCAACGCCGACGCGAACCGGCGGCTGCTGCGCGGCATCGACCTCGAGCGGGACTGGCTCTACGCGAACACACGGATGATCGAGGTCGACAAGGCGGTCAAGCGCGACCCGCGCCTCCGTGCGGCTTGGCAGGTGTGGTCCCGCTGCGTGGCGGAACAAGGGTTCCCGCGCTATCCCGACCCCGTCGCGGCGTACACGGACGCCGCCTGGCGACGGGACGGTGACGGCAACACCGGGCACACGCGGCGGGAGCGGGCCACCGCCGTCGCGGACGTCACCTGCAAGCGCCGCCACCGCACGGCCGAGCTCTGGCACTCCGTACGGGCGCAGAAGCAGGCCGCGGACATCGCACGGCACCGCGACCGCTACGCCGCCGGGCTGCGGGCGCTGCGGACGTACCGGGTCACCATCGCCGACGTGCTGCGAAAGCTCGGCTGACCTCCTGCGCCGGAGGTTCCGGGCGAGCCTGCGCCGGATGCACGGGGAGCCTGGCCCGTAGGGCGCCGGGAGGAACGGCCCGCGCCCGTCCCGGCGGCAGCCGACCGCGGTGCGGCCGGGCGTTCCGGACCGGCTGACGTGGTCGCGCCCGAAGGGCATCCGGCGCACATGGCGCCCCGGTTTCCCGGACGTGTCCGGGAACGAGTCTGGATCGGGCGAAGCCGGGGCACTCGGCAAGGCGAACGCCGGTGGTGGGCTTCCTGCCGGCCGACAGGAAGCCGCCGATCAGCAAGGGGACGAGGAATGGCAGTGCCGGAACACACGGAGCCCGACGAGAACGCCGCCCCGGATGCGCTCGCTGTCACGCTCGCAGGAACGCTGGGAGCCATAGGGGCCGGAGCGTACGTCGTCGACGAGCGGGGCCGCATCATCGCGGTCAACGCCTACGCCGAAGACCTGCTGGCCCGGTCCGCCGACGATCTGCTCGGCCATGACGCGCACGACCTGCTGCACGGGGACGCCCACGGCCAGCCCCTGCCGAGGACCCGGTGCCGTATGCGGCAGGCCTTCCACCTCGGCCGCATCGCCCAGACGGAGAAGGACCATTTCGTCCGTGGGGACGGCTCCGTGCTGCCGATCTCCTGGATGATCGCCCCCTACGACATCGGTGGCCCGAAGAGCGGCACGCTGGTGGTCTTCGAGGCCCTCGCCCGACTGCGGAAAACGGATCCGCGGCCGGAGACCGCGGCCGGACCGCTGCCGGAACTGGAGCGGCTCGCGCTGCTGGCGGAGACCACCACTCGGCTGACCTCCACCCTGGACGTCGAGGAGGCGCTGCGCCGGCTGGTGGCCCTGGTGGTGCCGCGACTGGCGGACTGGGCCGTCATCGACCTGATCACCGAGCGCGACGAGGTGTGGCGCAAGGCCGTCGTCCACGCCGAGGGCGACGCCCTGGTGTACCACGAGGAGCTCCAGGGCCCGATGCCTCCGATCCCGGAGGAGTCCCCGATGCCGCTGTCCCGGGCGCTGCGCGGAGTGGCCTCCACTCTGGCCGGACCCGAGACCTACCGGCGGGAGCCGGACTCCGGCATCGCGGTGGAACAACGCGGCCTGTTCGACGCCACCGGCATCCGCTCGGCGGCCATCGCCCCCATCCGCAGCACCCGCGAGGTCCTCGGGGCCCTCACCCTGGGCCGCGCCGGGTACCCGGGAGACTTCACCCCCGCCGATCTGCCCCTGCTCGAGGACATCGCCCGCCGTGCCGGCCTCGCCCTGGACAACGCCCGCCTCTACCAGCGCCAGCGCAAGGTCGCCGAGACCATGCAGAACCACCTGCTGCCCCAGATGCCTCGAGTGCCGGGGCTGGAGATGACCGTCCGCTACCTGCCGGCACCCGACGCCTCGCAGGTCGGCGGCGACTGGTACGACGCCTTTCCCCTGTCCGACGGCTCCACCGCCCTCGCCATCGGTGACGTCGTCGGACACGATCTGGAGGCCGCGGCGGGCATGGCGCAGGTCCGCAACATGCTGCGCGCCTACGCCTGGTCCCAGACCATGCCGCCCAGCCGGATCGTCGAACGGCTCGACGAGGCGATCCGGCACATCACCGACGTCACCATGGCCACCATGATCCTCGCCCGTGTCGAGGAGACGGAGGGCGACGAGTGGAAACTGTCCTGGAGCAATGCCGGCCATCCACCGCCCCTGTTGATCAGCCACGACGGCCTGGCCGACTACCTCACCGACGGCCACGGCATACTCCTGGGCGTCCAGGCGGGCCGCCGCCCCGACGCGACCACCCTGCTGCCCCCCGGATCCACCCTCGTGCTCTACACCGACGGCCTCGTCGAAGAGCTCGGCCACACCCTCGACGACGGCCTCCAGCGACTGCGCCGGCACGCCTCCGCCCTCGCCCACCGCCCCCTGGCCTCCTTCACCGACCAGCTGCTGCGCCGCGTCCGGCCCGCCGGCAACGACGACGACGTCGCCCTCCTCGCCCTACGGGCACCCGCCCGAGGGCGACCCGGCCGGTACGGCAGGACCGGACAGCCGTAGCCGCCGGTCGCCGCGGGTACGGCCGAGGGCACCTTCCTCGCCGTGGCGCCCGCCCTTCGGCCCTCGTCTCCGCCCGGGCCGGGAGCACCTCCCCTCGCACCGGCTCCGTCCGCCGGTGCGAGGGGAGGTGCGCCGCCTCGTCCGACGCAGCTCCACGGGTGTCAGGTCTCGTCCAGGCGGCGCAGGTCCTCCTCGTCCCACTTCCGGGTGTCGCGCGGCTGGGTGTACGGCTCCTTGCCCGGCGGCTGACCGCCGGCGATCGCCCGCTGGCGAACGGTCTCGGCGTCGAACTCCAGGCCCAGCAGGATCGCCAGGTTGCTGATCCACAGCCAGACCAGGAACACGATGACGCCGGCCAGGGTGCCGTAGGTCTTGTTGTACGAGCCGAAGTTGGCGACGTAGAACGCGAACGCGGCGGACGCCACCAGCCAGATGACCAGGGCGAGGACGCTGCCCGGGGTCACCCAGCGGAATCCCTTCACCCGGGCGTTCGGGGTTCCCCAGTACAACAGCGCGATCATGATGACGACCAGGACCACCAGGACGGGCCACTTGGCGATCGACCACACCGTCAGGGCCGTGTCGCCGATCCCGAGGGCCGAGCCCGCCTGACGGGCCAGGGCGCCGGTGAAGACCACGATCACGGCACTGACGAGGGCGAGCACCATCAGCGCGACCGTCAGGCCCACCCGCACCGGGAGGATCTTCCACGCCGGGCGGCCCTCGGGCATGTCGTAGACCGCGTTGGCGGCGCGCATGAACGCGGCCACGTACCCGGAGGCCGACCACACCGCCAGGAGGACGCCGACGACCGCCGCGAC
The DNA here is from genome assembly GCF_002911015.1 of Streptomyces populi. Lineage (GTDB taxonomy): Bacteria > Actinomycetota > Actinomycetes > Streptomycetales > Streptomycetaceae > Streptomyces > Streptomyces populi. Next base: position 14,956 of record NZ_KZ626864.1, on the reverse strand, counting down.
CGACCCGAGGCCGGCGTTGTTCTGCAACTGATGGACGGAACTGGTGACGATGTCGCGGGCGGAGCCGGGGGCGAACTCGCCGACGTTCTTCAGCAGTGCGTCCGTGGTGGACTTCCCCGTCAGCCCCAGCACCGACACCAGGACCAGCAGGGCCGGGAAGAGCGACAGCAGGCCGTAGTACGTCAGCGCCGCGGCCCGGTCGGTCAGCTCGTCGTCCTTGAACTCGCGCAGGCTGCCTTTCAGCACGGCTCGCCACGCCGGCTTCGGCAGGTCGGTCGGTGTGTCCGGCGCGCGCCGTTCCACCTCGGGCCCGGGGCCGACTTCTTCGGGTGGCGGCACGGACACGCGATCGCGCCGTCGGGCCTCGTCGTCGGCACGATGATCGTTCCGGCCGGGGAGATGCGGTTTCATGTCCGCGGGGTACCCGTCCGAATTCCAGCTATTCGAGGCACTTCGCCCCCGGCAGTTCCACGGGCCCCCGCGCCGTGGCCGACATGCGACAGGTCGCCTTCACGGACTCCGACGGGCAGGGACCTGACACGCGCGTTCCGAGGACGGGCACCGGAAGCAGGGCCGTCGCCCTCGCCGTGGGCGCATAGCCATGGCCGTGCCATGGCTATGCGCCGGGCGGGGAGGCACCCGCGCCTGAGCCCGCGGGCGGTCCGTCCGTGGCGACGGTGCCCCACGCCCGGCGGCTCTCGCCGGACTTCCGGGTGAGCACCCCGGAACTGCCCGGCCACGGAGCCCGACCTCATGCTCAAGCCCGCGCGGCGCGCGAAGCCCTCGAGGCGTGCCCGTGAGGTGTCGAAGCGAAGGAGCCGAGAAGCGCCGCGACGGCTTCGTCCCGAGTGCGGTCGGCCCATGAGGTCCGGTGGTCTCGTGCTCTTCGAGCGGGAAGTCATCGAGCTCGAACCCAGCGGCTGCCGGTTGCCGCGTCCAGTGGTTCGACCGACTCGTGGCCGAGTACCCGGCCGGCCGGACCGGCTCCCGATGGAAAACCCAGGCCGCAGAGCCCGTACCGACGGCCGGTAGTGTGACTGCCCGACAGTCACACACGTTTCTTCGGAAAAGAAGTTCAGGATGCACATCCTGGAAGATCCCTCCGAGCTCTCGACCCGCGCACAAGACCTCCTGCGCCGCACAGCCCGGCGCGAGCGCCCCTCTCGGTTCGGGCTGCCGATCGAACTCTGGCGGGTGCGCGACCGCACGGGGAGACTCGTCCCCGCTCCCATGGACCTCATCATCCGGTGCGAGGGGTTCGAGCGGAGATTCGGAGGCCTGCGCTACGAGGTACGCCGTAGCCGGGTTGTGAACGGGGACCGGCACGAGACCGCCCGCGGGTGGGAGTACGACCACCTCGGCCCGCGGACGGCAGCGTGGCAGGACCCGGGAAGAGGAGGCTGGTACTTCGAATGGACCGGCGAGCGCGTGTCGAAGCCGTGCCGGGACTTGATCCACACCGACGGCAGTGTGGGCACCGACGTCGACGGCGGCAGTCCCTACCTCCCCATTGCCCCGTCGCTCCTGCACCTGATCGAATCGCATGCCCTCACCGACGCCGTCGCGACATGGAAGCCGTGGCCCGTGGACAGCCTTGCCGTGTCGGCCCTCGAACTCCTCGACGGCCTGGTGGTGGTGCCTGAGGCCTCATGGGGTTCCTCCCGGTGGCGGCTGTCGGACACCGTTGCTGTCATGGATCACGACAGCTGGGACCACGAGAATCCGCGCCGTCGGACGCTCGTCTGGTCGCGCGAGGAGACCGGTCACCGTCAGGTGCAGGCAGCCCTGAACGGAGATGACGCACCGACTCCGCGGCTGCGCCGATGACCGCGCCGGCCTGAAGTGGTTCGAAGGGGACAGCCTCCTTCACACGAAGCGGGACTCCCGTGAACTCAACTTTCTGAAGCAGGAGTTGCTCGTTCCGCCACCGAGTGACCGGAACCAACCCACCAACGACGCAAGGAGCCTGAATGCGTGATGCCGGTCAGCCGCCCATGGCCGGGCCGGTCGCGGTCGTCCGGCCGGGGATCAAGCCGGCGTGGTCCGTGGACGAGTGACCAGGGCGTGGTTGCGGGCCCGGAGAGCCCGGCGCTCCCCGGCCTCGGCGAGCACCGCGGTCCTGGCTTCCTCTCCGGCGTCGAACGGCGCCGGAGAGAAGCGGTCGCCGACTCTGACGTGCTGTTCCCAGTCGTCCTGCCAGAACTCCACCGTCCAGCCCGGCCACAACTCCGGTACTTGATGAGCCTGTGGCGAGGAATAGAGGGACCACCAGCCCAGACGGCGGCGTTCCGGGTCGAGGTGGATGCCGGAGTTGACGTGCAGGCGGCAGACCCGGTGCCCGGGGGCGTCCGCCAGGCGGTCGAGCAGGGCGGCGCCCTCGCGGACCGGGTGGTCGAAGGCGTCGGAGGCGACGTGGCAGCGGTCGGCGCCGACCGTGATCACCACACCGCCCGGATCGGACCCGGTCAGGTCCTCGTCGTCGGGGGCCAGGAGCGGGGCCGAAGAGAGGTCCGCATCGCGGCGGCGGACGTACTCCGGGTCCAGTCCGACGTACTCGCGCAGTTCGGCCGGACCGTCGTACAGCCAGCGGACCTCCCAGCCCGGCCACGCCGCTCGGATCGACTCGAACATGGCCGCGCGGTGGCGGAGTTCAGTGCTGGGCCCCTCCCAGGCGAAGAACAGGAGCACCTTCCGGCCGAGGTCGAGCAGTATCCCGCCCTGGGCCATGGTGTCGTCCAACCACCAGCCGTCCTGGCGGAGTCCGGGAAGCATGGCGAGAACTGGCGTCGGCCCGTCCAGCAGGTCGAGGTCGATTCCGACCGCCCAGCCGGTCCGGTACAGCTCATGTGTGCCGTTCTCACGGACCACGATGACGTTGGCTCTGTCTCCCATCCGGTCAGCATGGCCGGGCGGGAGGCTGACGGCCATCCGTTTTCGGCGGCTTCGGGACACCGGTGTCCAGAGAGTGAAGGCTTGTCGACAGGGCGGGGGCCGAGGTCGTGGTCATGCCCCTCGGAGCGGTGCGGTGATCACGCTCCAACGACCGTGCGGTGTGCGGTGCCGACTCCGAACGCGTGATGCCGGTCGGTCGTCCATGCTCAGGCCGGTGCTGGTCAGGCAGTCGTCGGCCAGGTCCGGACGGTGCGCCGGTCGTCCGCGCAGGGCCCGGCGATGCGCTCCTTGCCCGTTCGGGTGCGCAACGTCCATCGATCGGGCCGGGCCAGGGGCGCGCTGTCGGGGCCGTCGGCCTCGGAACGGCAGCATGCGGCCCGGCCGCCACCACCATCTCTACCCTCACGTTAGAGTAGAGATCGACGCGGCCGCGCGCGGGTGCGGTCGAGACGAGAAGGGCCGGAGGACCACGGGCGTGGACGGCAAGCACATGCAGATCGGAGAGGTCGCCGCGCGGACCGAGCTGTCCCTGCGCACCATCCGGCACTACGAGGAGGTCGGCCTCGTCGTCCCCTCCGCCCGCTCGCGGGGCGGCTTCCGTCTCTACACCGAGACCGACGTCGCCCGTCTCATGGTCATCCGCCGCATGAAGCCCCTCGGCTTCACCCTGGACCAGATGCGCGACCTGCTCGACGCCACCGACCGGCTCGATGCCGAGGACGCGCTCGGTGCCGACGAGCTCGAGACCCTGCTGGACCGCGTCCGCACCTACCAGCAGGCCGCCGCCGAACAGGTCGAGAAGCTGCGGGTCCAGCTCGCACGCGCCGAAGACTTCGAAGGCACCCTCCGCAGGCGCCTGTCGGCATCCGCACCCTCCAGCGACTCCTGACGAACGACCGGCGGACGGGGGTCCGTCCGCCCAGGTCGCCCGCTCGGCGAGGACCTGGGCGTCCGCACGCGTGACCTTCGCTACCGCAAGGTCAATACTGGGGGTGACAGCCCTCTCACCGATTCGCGTTCCATCACTCCACGCATCCGACAGGCCGTCACGAAAGTCGGCATCGGGTCGGCACCAGCACCGCCGCGGCCCGACGGCGAGCACCGCGAAAGATCAAGGTCAAAACCATCCGCACCAGGTTTGACCAGGGAAGACACAGGCCAGGAACCCGTCCGTCAATCCCATCGGGAGGTACCCATGAAGATGCTCATCAACGTCTTCTAGTTTGGCGCGGCCGCAGGTCAGTCCCATGCTGAGAGGCCCTTGGTCAGCAAACTCCCAGCATGAGTCAGGAGACGCGCACTTGGCGACCCAGCTCGTCCGCGGAATGGGCAGCTTCTTCAAAAGCTGCGCCTGCGCCCGCCAGAACCGTTGCAGCCACCCGTACGCCATTCGCTACCGCGACGCGGCAGGTCGGCAGCGTGAGGAGACCGGCTACTCCACGCAGCAAACGGCGCTCGACCGGCTGACCAAAGTCTACGAGGAGAAGCGGTCCACTCCCCGCGCCCAGGCCGAACTGAAAAGAGAGCTCGGAAAACAGCGTTTCGGTCAATACGCCGCCGCCTGGCTGACCCGGCAACGGCACTACGCCCCGGGCAGCACTCGCTCAGTCACCCAGGTCCTCAACAGCCAGATTCTGCCCGTGCTGGAGTCTCGGCGGATGAACACATTCACGGCGACGGCGGTCGACGACTTCATCATGTCGATGGAGGAACGTTCCGTCGGTCTCGCGGCTCAGCAGAACGCGTTCGACACCTTGAAGAAGATTCTCCTCGACGCGCGCCGCCGTGGCGGCATCGCCGAGGATCCGTTCGACGGCGTCGTACCGCCCGAGTATGTCCCGCGGGAGATCACCATCCCCACGCTGGACGAGATACACGCCCTCAAGGCCGTCAGCAGCGACGGGCTTCGGATCATCATCGACCTCATGTCGGGCTCCGGGCTCCGTAACGGAGAGGCATTCGCCGCAAATCTGGAGCGGATGGTCGCGGACGACGTCTACCGCATCACCGAACAGATAGAAGGAAAGACGCGCGAACGAGCGCCCCTCAAGCACCGCAAGGCCGGAGAGTTCCGTGAGACTCCGATGCCGTGGACCGTACGGGAGTCCCTGCTCCGCTACGAGAAGGAGCACGGCGCCGACGCGAACGGATACCTCCTACGAACCCAGCGGTCTCCTTACTGGGCCCATACGACGCTCAACTACCAATGGGGCGCCGCCAAGAGACAGGCAGCGATCAACAAGAAGCTGACCACGTACTCGCTGCGCCACTTCTTCGCCTCCAACTGCCTGGCCGGGGGCATACCCATCACCGATGTCGCGGAGTGGATGGGGCACAGGAACATCAACATGACCTTCAAGATCTACCGGCACCTCATGCCGGCCTCCATCGGCCGTGCCGCGAAGCTCTTGAACGAGGGCTTGTAGCGAGAAGGGGGGCGGGTCGCTACCCGCCCCCCTTCAGGAGACCTTCTGTTGCTTCGCCCACGCGTCCAGCTCAGCAATGCTGAATCTCAGCTTCCCACCGAAGTAGTACCTCGCTACCCCATGACGCTGGGACTCCCGATACATCCAGCGTCGGCCTACATTGAGGTACGCGGCCGCTTCGTCGACTCCCAGGTACTGGATCCCTCGCTCACCGCACGCCCCGGTGACTGATTCAGCTCGGCTCATATCAGGGCGACTTCAGCAACGGCCCGCCCGATGCACGGACTTTCTGGGTGTTCAGCGCAGGACCTCAACTCCCGCCGGATGAGCTTCTTCACGTGCGCCTCGGACACCTTGAGGACTTCGGCCAGCCGCAAAACAGACGTGCCGGACTCGGCAGCTCGCCGGATCAACTCATGTCTCTCGGGTCTGGTGAGATACACGTCCCTCCCGACCAGCGCCGCCTCGACCCTCACAGGATCACATCGCAGCTCAAAGCGGTTCCGCATGACCCTGCGCTCCGCCTCCGTAAATCCGCCCCGAACACCAGCGGCGTCACCACTTTCCAGGGCGGCCTCAAGGCACATCTTCCTGACCGTGCAGGATGAACAGATCCCCTTGGCGAGACGCACGCGCTGTTCGTCCACAGGCGTTCCGGGAAAGAAGAGATCGGGATCCTTGAGTACCTCAACCGCCTCTGCGCATGCCGCTCTTCCTTGCCAAGTTTGATCTCCTCTGGCTCGAAGCCTTGGGTGCCCTTCACGCATCGTCGACCGCCTCCTGCTCGGTACCTGCACTGAGCCTGTGGTCCGCCATGGGACCAACAGAGGTACGAGCATCCGTACAAACACCGGTTTCCCTAACCGGCGATCGTCGGCTATGTTGCCCGGCTCGCCTATCCCAGGTGATCCGACAACGCGGTGAGGTCGCCAGCGCCGGACTTGGAAAATTCGCATCGCGGCCGGTTCTCGTGGCACTTCTGGTTCACCCCGATGACCTGCCCACCCCCATAGCGCGGCAACATGTCGGAGACGTGGCCCTGGAGTCATTCGGCGGCTCCGGCATGTTGGCTTCGAGCGGCCCCAGTTGGTGGGGAATTGGAGGCTTCCGGACGTCCTGAAGTGGCCCCGGGGATTGGCTTGCGTTGGGACCACCTGCGGCATCTTCCCGCTGGGCGGCCAACGAAATCCCTCGGCGTCTGTGATCTCGGGGTGGCAGGATCGGCTGATGGCTGTTGATCCGTTGCTGAAGCAGGCTCAGGGTGTGTGGGAAACGTTGGCTGCTGTGCCGGTGTCGTTTCCCTTGGTGGAGGGCTTGAACGTGGTCACGTCGCCCGCCTCGCAGCTGGCTCCGCCTTCGTGGGCTGGGATTGTGGTGCTGGGTGACTCGGCGATCGTCACGGCGCCGACGGACAGGGATGCGCAGGTTCTGCGTCGGCTCCTGGCCGTGATGCCGACCAGCTCACTGACGTCTTCAGAAGCGGTTCGGGCCGTATTGCCTGTTAATGAGATGCTCGGTCCGGCAGTCTTGGGATACGTGTCACGTGACAGCTTCCGCCCGGTGCCGGCGAGCCGTTCCGTTGAACGGCTTGCCCCTGGGCATCAGGACTTGATGGCGTTGGTGAAGTCGGTGTCGCCCGAGGACGCCGGCGAGAGCGGGATGGACGAGATCACCTCCGCTGCGTTCGTCGTGCGCAAGGGCGCGAACGTGGTGGCCGCGGCGGGGTTTCAAGCCTGGCCCTCAGCAGCGGCCCATCTGTGCGTGCTCACCGCGCCGGGGGAAAGAGGCCGCGGGCTGGCGCGACAGGTCGCTTCTGCGGCGGTGGCGCAGGCACTCGCCGACGGTCTGCTCCCGCAGTGGCGTGCCCGTCCAATGGCCTCCCGTAACGTTGCACGGGCGCTGGGGTTTCGCGAGCTGGGAAGCCAGCTCAGCATCCGCTTGGACCAGGAGGAGCTTCGCCTGGAAGGCTGACCGGAGCGTGTCACCCTGCGGCTTTGTTCTTCTGGGCTTTGGAGCGGGCCAGGCGATATGACTCGATACCGGTCTCGATGATGGAGGTGTTGAAGGTGAGCCGGTCCACGATCGCCGCACAAAGCCTCGGATCGGTGAAGGGGTCTGGTGCAGGTCAGACCCCAATGCCCAGAGAAGGAAAGGAAATTCAGCAGACTCGGGCTGAGCCGGCTGGGTACCATTTCCGGCCATGCCCCTCAGCGACACCCCAAAGCGGGAACGGGATCCATTCCTCGAAGCCGTTGGTCGGATCACGCTCGCCGCCGGAGAGCTCGATCACTCTCTCCGGAGCCTGCTCGGCTCCATCGCCTTCGAACCGACGCTTATCAAGTACGCCAACGCCGCGAAGACCGATCAGCTCATCCAGTTCTGCAAACTGGCTCTGACGAACGGCGTCATCGAGCCCGAGGGCGTCGATGAGATCACCAAGTGTCTGGAGCGCGCCGACAGGTTCCGCGACCGGCGAAACAAGATCGTCCACGCCATCTACTCGCAGAACGAGTCGGGCACCGGGATCGAGGGCTTGAACCCCGTCAGGAAGAACCTGGGGTATAGAGCGACCCCTATCTCCGTCGAGGAGATGGAGGCGTTGGCTGACGAGGTCGCCCTGCTCCGAAGCGACATGTTCCGCGCTGGGTGGAACGCAACCGCAGGCAAGGCCCCTGGCTTGGGGACAATCCCAGCCCCCAAGCCCGGGGAGTTCGTCAACGGTGTCCGAATCATCGCCACTCCGGCGACGGAGGCATAACGGCCCGTCCGGCGCAGTGGCTACTCCGCGGGATCCTCGCCCGTATGCCACACCGCCTTCTTGACGGCCATTTCGACGCCGACCCGGGACATCCCCTCCGTCGACGCGGCGTGCTTGGTGATCGCGGCTTGGACCTTCCCAGCCTCGGTACACCAGGCTCGCTACTGCTCTTCGTACTCATCACCGGTGAGGCCAGCAAGGCGGACGCGCGCTTCTTCCGCAGCGCGCTCGAGTTCAACCAGATCATCGGGAATTTCCACGACCGGTGGTCTTACGTTCGGGCGCGGCAGTTCACCTTCGGCGCACGGATCGCACCGCGCACCAGGCGTGGGCCTCGCTACCAACGGCCATCGACCGTGCGGGGCGCTTCCATTGCATTCGGCGGCACGGCAGGATCCACTCCATGAGGATTCTGGTCATGGGCGGTACGTGGTTCCTGGGCAAGCGCATCGCAGAGGACGCACTGGCGCGAGGCTGGGAGGTCGCCACGTTCAACCGTGGGCTCTCGGGCCGCGACGTGCCAGGCGTGGAGACGTTCCGCGGCGACCGTACGAACATCACCGACCTGAACCGCCTTGCGGCACAGGGGCCGTGGGACGCGGCGATCGACACCTCCAGCTCCGACCTCGCACCCCGAGACGTCCTGGCGGCCGCGACCGCGCTGCGCCCGGTCGTGCACCGATGGGTGCACATCTCCACCGTGTCCGTCTATCAGGGCTGGCCGCACCTGTCGCTCACCGACGACTCACCGCTCCTCGAATGTCCACCGGACGCCGACGAGTCGTACGGCTACACCGGCGCTGACGGCTCGCCTACCCAATACGGGTTCCAGAAGGCCGGCGGCGAGCGGGCCGTGACCGAAGTCTTCGGTGACGCTGCGGTGTTCCTCCGCCCTGGAGTCATCCTCGGCCCCGGCGAGTACGTGGGCCGCCTGCCTTGGTGGCTGGAGCGGGCCAAGCGGGGCGGTCGCATCCTCGCCCCGGCTCCTGCCGAGCAGCGCATTCAGCCGGTCGACGTGCGCGACGTCGCCCGCTTCGCTCTCACACAGGCGACAGGCTCGGCGCGCGGCGGCTTCAACGTCACCCACCCCGATGGCATCTCGTTCCGCGACTTCCTGGAAGCGTGCCTGACGGAAACGGGCGGTGCCGGAGCACCGGTCTGGGTTGATCCCTCAGTACTGGTCGAACAGGGCGTCAAGCAGTGGACGGAGCTGCCTCTGTGGCGCACTCACGCCGGGGTGTGGGCGGTCGACTCCAGCCGCGCAGTGGCGGCAGGGCTGGAATGCCGCACCATCGCCGAGACGGTCCGTGACACGTGGCGATGGTGGGCGGCCGACGGGCGGCCCGTGGACCACCCGCGGTGGGCGGAGCACGGGATCGCCCCGGAGACGGAGGCGAAGATCCTCGCCTCGTTGTGAGTCAGCCCTCGATCGCGTGGAGCCCTATGTGCGGGCCGATCCGGTGGGGTGGAGACACTCGGTTGTAGTCCTCGATCCGTTCCACCAGCGCCGTCGGCGTCTGTGCGCCGTGGTACTCGGGCCTGGCCAGATGCCGCGCGATGCGTGCCGTACGGACGACGATCCCTGTCTGCCGGTGTTCCGTCGGCACTGCCCACACCGGTTGGAGGGCGTCGGCTGCGCCGTCCACGTCGTCGGCCAGGATCCGGGCATAAGCGAGGTCTGCCGCCGCACCGGCACGCACGTGTTCCGACTGCTGCTCGCTCGGCCGCTGCTCGATGAGCTCCAGAGCGCGCCGAGCGTCAGTTTCGGCTTGCGCTGCATCACCCATGAGCAATGCCGTCGTGCTGGTGGACATGGCCAGCCGTTCCGGCGAGAACGCGAATTCCCCGCCGATCTCGTCGTGGAGCTCGTCGCAACGGCCCGTGCCGTCTTCCGCGGACAGCAGTATGGCCCGTCGGGCACTGCCCACATCGCCGAGATGCGCATGCGCTCGGGCCTTGATGGCGTGCAGACGCCGGTGGGCCGTGTCTCCGAGGCCGCCGTACGTCAGCGCGCGCGTGGCCTTCGCCACCGCCTCGGTGGCGCTGCCCGTGTGGTAGGCGATGTAGGCCAACGTGCCGTCGGCGTAGGCCTGGAGGGGGGTGAATCGGGTGGTCTCGCCGAACATGGCAGCCGTACGCGCAAGGCTGCGGGCGCTCGGGAAATACCCGAGGTCGAACGCTGCGACCGACAACAGAGCAGCCGACTGCCCGTTCAGGATCATGAGCTGCTGCAGTTGGACGGGGACCTGCGTCCGGTCCCGCTGCCGCTCGATCAGCAGGCGCAACCGATCGGCCTCTTCATAGGCCTGTGCCGGTGACACCAGGTGATATCGCTGGGCGATACCTGTCACCTGGTCGCGCAGCTCATCGATGGTGTTGTCTGAGATGGACGCCGATGCGGTTGCATCGGCGCCTTGGAGGGCGTCATCTGCGGTCATTCGAACTCGCTCTTCCAGGTCATTCGCGGGTGCCTGGGGATCGGTCTGCGGCGGCGGCCCGAACAGTTCCTCGGCCTTGTACTGGGGCCACATCGCTTCCAGAACCTGGCAGGTCGCCGGGCCGGGGGATGTCGCTAACTTGCCGCCCGTCCACCGCCGGAACTGCGTTTCACCGCACGTCGGGTTGTTGGGACTGTTCCCGAAGAGCCGCACACCGGCCTCGGTGAACCGCTCCTCGAACCGCCGGTAAGGAAGCCTGTCCCGGTCGCACAGCCACGCGAGCAGTGTCCTCGGCTCAGCACTTCTCATCCCGTCCCCAGTCCGCGGTGCCACGATCAGCCGGCCTACGCGCCGATCCCTTCTCCGGGAAGGGGATACCGCAACCGCACACCGCCGCAACCCAGCCCGTGCAGAAGGTACTTCAAAGCTACCCGGAGGCCACCTGCACCGCCCGGAAGAGGCGAAGAGGCCATGTTGCAAGCCATGGTGAAGGCACGGGCCACGGGTGAACGCTGATCGCCTACTAGCTGAGAGTACGCAACCGAGCACAATCGTGAACCTGGGAGTTCCCCGTGAATCCGCGCGCAATCGAACCCGCAGCCCCAACGGACCCCCCGCCAGGGGGAGCAACCGTCACCGTGCTGCGCCCGACCGACACTGCGACCGCACTTCTGCCGCTGCCCGCGGAGCGGTCCCCGTTTCGGTGGACTGCCCGCCTGGCCGCCAACGACGGGGCGGCAGCGAACGCACGGCTGCGCGCCCGCCCCCGCCTCACCATGTCCAAGTGGCCCGGCAACATCGACGCCGCCGCCCGGGTCGCCTCCCACCTGGCCGACAATGCCGTCCGGCACGGGAAGCCGTTCCCCGACGACAAGATCGTCCTTCGGCTGCTCGCCCACGGCGAAACTGACGAACTGCTCGTCGAGGTCGACGACGCGTTCCCCGACTTCCCGCGCTTCGACCAGGTCGCGAACCAGAGCCCCGAGTCCCGCCTCTCACCCCCTGGGCTGTGGTGGCCTGCCCACTACCGCGGCACGATCTCGTGGGACCTGAAGAGGGATGGCGACGGGATGGTCATCGGCAAGACCGTACAAGCCCTCCTCCCAGCGACCTGGGACGGTTCCGCATGACGCCCGCCCCCCTTCCCCAGCGGGCGGCGAAACCGCTCCGCGGAATGCCGAACAGCGTCGAATTCACGACACGCGTCCTGGACATCGCATCCGAGGACGTCACCACGGGCATGGGCAGCCTCGCCGCACGCGTGCGGAACCTGATGAACCTCCAGCAGGGGAGACCGTTCCGCTTACCGTTAGGCGGCCTGTTCTTCGACATCGTCGTCACCGCCGCCGGCCCCGACGCCTACGCCGTCGTGGACCTCATGGACATCGCCCAGCACGCCCCCGGCCACCGCCTCGACGCCTGCGGCCCCGTGATCGAGGACCCGGAGCGCGGCTGGCTCATCTGGCTCGTCCCCCCGGGCACACACGCGGCCTGGGAGCCCCACCGCTACGGCACCTGCCTGGGCGCCCCGTACGAACTCGCCCTGCCACCGCTGCTCCAGACGGAGCCGCCGGGCCCGTACTGGCTGCGCCCGTGCCGCGGTGACCGCCTCGTGCCGCACTGGCCACTGGCCGACTTCCTCGGCCGGTTCAAGCCGGGCCCGATCCCGCACGAGGAACTCCTCGGAGCTGTTCTCAGCACCATCTCCTGATCTCCGCGTGCGGCGGTGGCGTACGCCCTGGTTCCCTCCGCCGCACGCGGTTCCACTCCCCGCCGCCGCCGGACACCTGACCTGGCACCCGGCGGCAGGGAATCAACCGCGAGGGGGAACACCATGCGCCAGCTTGTTGCCACACCGTTCGGAGAGCACCGCCTCCTCTTACGCCGAGGCAGCCCGAAAGCCGTACAGCTTCCCCACTCCAAGTTCGAGGAGTTGCGGACTCTGATCACGGTGCCGGGCAGCGTACCCGGGTGGCTCGTCGACGCCGTGGCCGCCCAGTGGCAGATGGACGTCTCCGGCCAGGCCCTCGACGAGGTCCTCCTGCTGCGGGAGGCGGGACCGTACGAGTTCAGCCGGGCAACGTGGGAGATCAATCTCGGCTGTGACTACGACTGCGAGATGTGTTACCTCGGCGAGAAGCGGTTCGAAGGCCTCGACATGCAGGGCAAGCGCACGCTGCTGACGGTGATGCGCGACGCCGGGGTGCTCTGGCTCCAGATCACCGGCGGAGAGCCGCTGATCGACCCCGACTTCCTCAAGTCCTACCGGCTCGCCAACGAGCTGGGCATGCAGCTCGAAGTCCTGTCCAACGGCTCCCAGCTACGCAGGGACCGTGTCCTGGACGTGCTGCGCACCTACCCGCCGACGAAGCTGACGCTGAGCCTGTACGGGGCGACGGCCGACACGTACGACGCGGTGACCCGCCGGCGCGGCGGCTTCGACCGGTTCCGCGAAGGGGTGCACAAGGCCCTCGAAGCCGGCCTCAGGATCGATCTGAGCCTGATCATCGTGCGGACCAACGCGCACGAGGTCGACGCCATGCGGGCCTGGGCCACCGAGCTCGGGGTGCCGTTCCGCGAGTACGCCAACATCTCGCCCACGATCCACGGCACCACGGAAACCCTGCCGTCCCAGTCGCCCGAATACCTCACCGACCGCAAACCGTTCACGGGCTGCCCGGCGGGTGTGACCTTCTTCCACGCCGACCCGTTCGGCCGCGCCTCGATCTGCAAGGTCGGCCGGGAGCCCAGCATCGACCTGACCGCCGAAGGTGTGCCAGGCCTTGCCCGACTCGGCCGGATCGCCGAGTCCCTCATGCTTCGCACCGGAGGATGCAGCGGCTGCAAACTCTCAGCCACCTGCCGCGTGTGCCGACCGATGGCACGGGTCTTCCAGGAAGCGAAGGCACCACTCAGAAACTACTGCCAACACGGAGAGAGGTCGTCATGACTGCTGTCATGGTCGAGATCACACCCGCACCCGCGCCCGCTGACCCGGCCGAGATCGTCCTGGTCGGCGACATCGCCGAGCTGACCGCAAGCATTGAGTCCGGCTGCAACGACGACAACCCGTACAAGTAGCTCAACCGTCGGGGGCGCGCATCACCCCCGGCCCCCCCCTACGCCCGTACCTCTGGAGAATTCATGCCCACTCCGCGTATCACCGAGCTGCCGGACGAAGTGCGCTCGCTGATCGAGAAAGCCAGCGGCCGGATCACCGACATCGGAACCGTCCACGCGGGCCTCAACAGCTCCATCGCCGCCGTCGTGCGAACCAGCACCCGCACCCTGTTCGTCAAGGGCCTGCCGCTCGACCACCCCCGCGTCTGGACGCAGCAACGCGAGGCGGACATCGCCCCGTACGTGCGCGACATCGCCCCCGAACTGCGCTGGCTCGTGGAAGCCGACGGGTGGAGCCTCCTCGGGTTCCAGTACGTCGAGGGAAGTCACGCCGACTTCACCCCCGGCTCCTCCGACCTGCCCGCCATCTCCGCGGCCATGGCACAGCTCGCCGAGCTCCCGGCCCCCGACATCAAGCTGAAGGAGATGGCGCACCGACTCCGCGGCTACGTCGACGACCCGGCCGACCTGAAATGGTTCGAAGGCGACAGTCTCCTTCACACGGAGTGGAACCCGCACAACGTCCTCATCACGAAGGCCGGCGCCCTGTTCGTCGACTGGGGGTGGGCATCGACCGGCGCAGCGTGGATCGACCCCGCGCTCTGGCTGCTGTGGCTGATCGCCCACGGCCACACCGCGGAACAGGCCGAGAACGTGGCCGCCGCACACCCGGCGTGGAAACGCGCCCCGCGCGCCGGACTCGACGCCCTCGCCCGTGCCCAACAGTGCCTGTGGGACTCCATCGCCGAACAGAGCCCTGACAAGTGGGCGCAGCCGATGCAGGCCGCGGCCCGGGTCTGGAACATGTACCGGCAACACCAGCACTGACCCGATACACCCCCCGTTCGCCCGCCCCTGAGACGGACGAACGGGGTTTCCGCTGCCCCAGCAAGTCGCTGAGATAGGTGTCCCAAGTCGGACTCTCTTGGGCAAGGACGAAATGGGTCACCTCCGTGCTGCGGCTGCGCAGCAGGTCCATCAGGATGTCCTGTTCGGCACGGACGGTGGCTGGGGCGTACGGCCTCCAAGAGCTGGCGGCCTTCTGGCGGGTCAGAACAGGGTGGACTTCGGTGCCGTCGAGGCCATGGGTGATGTTGCTGGCATAACGCATGGCAACGTGGCGCAGAGCGCCGTACTCGCTGGCGGCGTGCGGGGTGAGCACCACGAATCCTCCAGAAACTGCTGCTGGACGAGTCGGACGCGGCACAGACAGCCCCAGGCAGGACGGCCCCGGGGCTGTCGAGTCAGGGCTGCTGGCCCCCGGAGGTCTCGCGGCTGTCAGTCGACTGGGCTGGCCTGGGTGCTCGGGACCTGCGACAGCC
>NZ_KZ626863.1 GCF_002911015.1 Streptomyces populi | reverse complement strand
CGAGGTCACGTACGGGCCGATGAGGCGCAGCTGCTCCAGCGCGTCCTGCCAGCGCTCCAGCCGGACCAGGACGTACACCAGCAGGTTGCGCACCTCGGCGGGCCACGGGTCGGCGGCGGCGTAGGCCGCGGAGACCGAGATCGCGAGGTCGGCCGCGGCGTCCAGACGCTCGCGCGGCACCTCGGGACCGCCGCCCTCGGTGAGGTAGGCGAAGGCCGCGCGCACCGGCAGCGCCTGGACCAGGGAGCCCGGCAGCGCGTCCTGCGCGGCGGGCTCGGCGAAGTCGAAGCACTCCCTGTGCGAGCCGTACCAGGCGGCGGAGAGGTACTGGAGGGCGGCCACGTGACAGCCGTAGTGGTGCGGGGAGCGCCGGACGGCCTGGGCCCACAGCCGCTCGAACTCGGTGTGCCCGGTGTTGGTGCCGCGGGCGTGGTCGAGCGCGATCCGCCACGGCACCGGGTCGTGCGGGTCGCCCTCGGCGGCGGACATGATCAGCGGGCCGACCTCGCGCAGCAGTTCCACCCGTGCGGGTGATTCCCATCCGCGCCGGACCGCCAGTTCGGCCCTGACGAGCAGGACGTCCGGGTCGTGCGGGTCGGCGGCCTGCCACTGCCTGAGCCATTCGTCGCGGGAGCGCGCGAAGGCGGCGAGGCGTACGGCGTACCGGTCGCGGTCCTCCCACTCGGCGGACTTCCGGGTGGCGGCCAGCAGTTCGGCCGCGGGGACGTACTCGCCCCGGGCCGCGGCGACGAGCACGGGGCCCAGCCTGTGGTCGGGGGCGTCGAGCAGCACCTCCTCGTCGGCCGGCAGTCCGGCGGCGAGGCGTGAGGTGTGCCGTGCCATCCGGGCGGTACGGAGGAGCGCGCTCAGTAGTGCCATGGTGACGCCCATTGAAAGCCGCAGGTCGGAGCTGTGCCAGAGGCGCTCGGTGACGCTTTGGTAAAGCCGTTTGGTTGTGCGCCACGAGGTCAAGGGCGAGTAAAAGCGTTGTGCGGGTCCGGTGTGGGACGGCTGCGAGAGGGGGCTCGACCGGAGGGGAAACGGCGCGCGACCGAGCCCGTGCGCCCCGATCCAGCACCCTCACGCCGAGGGCGCCCCCGGGCCGGTGTCCTCGTGCCGAGGGCGCCCCTGGTCCGGTGGACGCCGACGGTGCCTCCGGTGCGGCGACGGCTCTGTCGGTCCGGTGTACGGGGAGGGCGCTCCCCGTGCACCGCGGGCCGGGCGTCCCGCCCCCGCGTTCCTCGCGGGGCGCCCGGGTACCGTCCCTCCCGCGCGTCAGCCGCGGCGCAGCAGCCGGGTGGCCCCGGCGGCCACCGTCGTCGCCAGGATCCAGCCGAGGAGGACCACCGCCGCGGCCATCCACTGCCAGCCGCCGCGCAATTGCCAGTTGCCGGCCTGGCCCAGGTCGATGACCGGCAGCAGCAGGTCCAGGGCGTAGAGCGAGGCGTTCCACGCGGGGTGCCCGTCGCCGTTGACCGACTGGTGGCCGGCGTGCGCGAAGGCGACCGAGGTCGTCGCCCACAGCACCGCCATCCACAGGGCGGCGCGCCCCGGACGGTACCCGTAGGCGACCGTCCAGTCCTGGGCGTAGCCCCAGAACTTGGCGGCCAGCGGCAGGGTCTCGCGGCGGCGGCGCTGCTTGGCGAGCAGCACCTCGCGGGCGTCCTCGTCCTCTCCGGAGTCGCGCAGCACGGAGGCGAGGCGCTCGTAGGGCTCCGGGGCGTACTCGGCGGTGGCCGCAGCCACCCACTCCAGGCGCCGGGTCAGCGGGAAGGCGCCCTGCGGGACCAGGTTCTCGTACGTGAAACCGCCCATGTGCAGGCTCCCGGGGCCCGGCCAGCTGGACGCCCGGTCGACCAGGTTGACGACCCGCGCGCCGGACAGCACGACCTTGCCGCGCTCGGGCCGCTCGCCGAGGAAGCGCAGTTCGGGCGTCTGGACCCGCAGCAGCGACAGCTCCTGGTCGTCGTCGAAGGTGAAGCGGGCCCGGTCGAAGTCGACCGCGTCACCGAAGCGCCCGTCGTCCAGGCGGATCCCGCCCTGGCACTCGAACCGCTGCACCAGGGTGCCGCGCGCCGGTGTGGTGCCGCTGGTCACCAGCGGATTGCCGAGGCCCGCGGGGGTCATGTAGAGCGTGCGGTTGACGGTCAGCTGGGGGGCGTTGAGGGCGAGCCGCGTGTACGGGTTGCTGAGCCTGCTGCCGCGCAGGCTCAGCGACACGCCGACGGTCGCGCTGCGCAGGCTGAGTTCGCCGTGCGACTCCAGCATCTCGGCCTGGAGGTCCTGTCCGACGGTCATGCCGTCACCGGTGATCGAACGCCCGCGCCGGTCCCGGTAGACCACGGCCTGGTTGAGCAGCAGATCCGTGCCGATGTGCGCGTCGGTCAGCCGTACCCCGTTGTGGAAGTGGCAGCGCGGCAGGTGCAGGTCGCCCTCGGTGTGCAGCCGGGCCGCCTCCAGCCGGGGCACCGCGCAGTCCTCCAGGCGCAGCGTCGTGAACCGGGACTCCGGCAGCAGCACCTCCTTCTCGAACCGGCAGCCCTTCAGCTCCACGTACGGCACCACCGTGCCGCCCGCGAGGTCGAGCACACCGGTGATCCGTACGCCCGTCAGCTTCAGGGAGGAGACCCGGCCCTGGAGGGCGGGCGGCCCGTCGAGCAGCAGCCAGGCCACCGTCCGGGCCCGGACGCTGCGCTCGGACCCCCAGGGGTGGCCGCCGTGCGGATCGTCGACGGCCGTGTCCCCGCTGCGCAGGTCGTACACGCTGCCGTTGCGGAAGGCCTGCCACATCCCGGCCTCGGCGGCGGTCAGCTCGTCCGGCAGGTCCCCGGTGCGCAGCCCGGCACCCTCGGTCACGGCACGTCACTCCCTTCCCGGCCTACTCGTGGGTTCATACGTCCGTGCAATGCCCGCTCAGTGACGGCGCGAACGCTCCTGGTGAAGGGGATCTTCCGCGGGGACCGGAGGTGGCTCGTATCAGCCACTGATACGGGCGTCCGGCGCCCGGCCGCGGTCTGAGAGAATTGAGTCCGTGATCTCCCGAATCGATCTGCGCGGCGACACCCTCCCCGAGGGCCACGCCCTGCGCGACCTGCTGCCCCGAGCCGACTTCGACGTCTCGGCCGCCCTGGAGAAGGTGCGACCGATCTGCGAGGCCGTGCATCATCGGGGCGACGCGGCGCTGATCGACTACGCGGAGAAGTTCGACGGAGTACGGCTGGAGTCCGTACGCGTTCCGGCCGGGGCCATCGCCGACGCCCTGGAACAGCTCGACCCCGCCGTGCGCGCGGCCCTGGAGGAGTCCATCCGCCGCGCCCGTCTCGTCCACCGCGAACAGCGCCGCACGACGCACACGACCCAGGTCGTGCCCGGCGGCTCGGTCACCGAGAAGTGGGTGCCGGTCGACCGCGTCGGGCTGTACGCGCCCGGCGGACGCTCGGTGTACCCCTCGTCCGTGATCATGAACGCCGTCCCGGCGCAGGAGGCGGGCGTCCCGTCCATGGCGCTGGCCTCCCCGGCGCAGAAGGAGTTCGGCGGCCTTCCGCACCCCACGATCCTCGCCGCCTGCGCGCTGCTGGGCATCGACGAGGTGTACGCGGCCGGCGGCGCCACGGCCGTCGCGATGTTCGCGCACGGCACCGAGTCCTGCCCCGCCGCCGACATGGTCACCGGTCCGGGCAACATCTGGGTCGCCGCGGCCAAGCGCTACTTCACCGGCAGGATCGGCATCGACGCCGAGGCCGGCCCGACCGAGATCGCGGTCCTCGCGGACGACACGGCCGACCCGGTGCACATCGCCGCCGACCTGATCAGCCAGGCCGAGCACGACCCGCTCGCCGCCGCCGTCCTGGTCACCGACTCGCCCGCCCTCGCCGACGCGGTGGAGAAGGAACTGGAGCCGCAGGTCGCGGCCACCAAGCACATCGACGACCGGATCGTCCCGGCCCTCGGCGGCCGGCAGTCCGCGATCGTCCTCGTCGACAGCGTCGAGGAGGGTCTCGAGGTCGTGAACGCCTACGGCGCCGAGCACCTGGAGATCCAGACCGCGGACGCGGCGGCCCTCGCCGACCGGGTCAGGAACGCCGGAGCGGTCTTCGTCGGCCCCTGGGCCCCGGTCTCGCTCGGCGACTACGCGGCGGGCTCCAACCACGTCCTGCCCACCGGCGGCTGCGCCTGTCACTCCTCGGGCCTGTCCGTCCAGTCCTTCCTGCGCGGCATCCACATCGTCGACTACACGAAGGACGCGCTGGCCGACGTCGCCCATCACGTGGTGACGCTGGCGGAGGCGGAGGACCTGCCCGCGCACGGCGCGGCGATCAAGGCAAGGTTCGGCTGGAAGGTACCCGAGGGCAAGTGACCGGCATCGACGATCTCCCCGTACGGGACGAACTGCGCGGCAAGACCCCCTACGGCGCACCCCAGCTCGACGTCCCCGTACGCCTGAACACCAACGAGAACCCGTACCCGCTGCCCGAGCCGCTCGTCGAGCGGATCGCCGAGCGGGTCCGCGAGGCCGCCCGCGGCCTCAACCGCTACCCCGACCGGGACGCGGTGGAACTGCGCACCGAGCTGGCCGCCTATCTGACGAAGACCGGCAAGCACCCGGTGGGCACCGAGAACGTCTGGGCCGCCAACGGCTCCAACGAGGTCATCCAGCAGCTGCTCCAGACCTTCGGCGGACCAGGCCGCAGCGCGATCGGCTTCGAGCCGTCGTACTCGATGCACGGGCTCATCGCGCGCGGCACGGGCACCGCCTGGATCTCGGGCCCCCGCAACGAGGACTTCACGCTCGACCTCGCCGCCGCCGAGCGGGCGATCGCCGAGCACCGGCCGGACGTCGTCTTCGTCACCACCCCCAACAACCCCACGGGCAACGCGGTCCCGCCCGAGACGGTCCTCGCGCTCTACGAGGCCGCGCAGGCGGCGAAGCCGTCCATGGTCGTGGTCGACGAGGCGTACGTCGAGTTCAGCCACGGCGACTCGCTGCTGCCCCTGCTCGAGGGACGGCCGAACCTCGTCGTCTCCCGGACGATGTCGAAGGCGTTCGGCGCGGCCGGACTGCGCCTGGGCTACCTCGCCGCCGACCCGGCGGTCGTGGACGCCGTCCAGCTCGTCCGGCTGCCCTACCACCTGTCGGCCGTGACGCAGGCGACCGCGCTGGCGGCCCTGGAACACACCGACACCCTGCTCGGATACGTGGAGCAGCTCAAGGCCGAACGGGACCGGCTGGTCACCGAACTGCGCGCGATGGGCTGCGAGGTGACCGAGTCGGACGCGAACTTCGTGCAGTTCGGACGGTTCGCCGACACCCACGCGGCCTGGCGGAAGATCCTCGACCAGGGAGTCCTGGTCCGGGACAACGGCGTACCGGGGTGGCTTCGGGTCTCCGCCGGGACCCCGAAGGAGAACGACGCGTTCCTCGACGCGGTACGTGAACTAATGGGCACTGCGGGGGACGGCCCCGCATCCCCGAAGGAGCAGAGCGCATGAACCGCGTAGGACGCGTGGAGCGGGTGACGAAGGAGACGTCGGTCCTCGTCGAGATCGACCTCGACGGCTCCGGCAAGGTCGACGTGGCCACCGGTGTCGGCTTCTACGACCACATGCTCGACCAGCTCGGCCGGCACGGTCTGTTCGACCTGACCGTGAAGACCGAGGGCGACCTCCACATCGACTCGCACCACACCATCGAGGACACCGCCCTCGCGCTCGGCGCCGCGTTCCGGCAGGCCCTCGGCGACAAGGTCGGCATCTACCGCTTCGGCAACTGCACCGTCCCGCTGGACGAGTCGCTCGCCCAGGTGACCGTCGACCTGTCCGGCCGCCCCTACCTCGTGCACACCGAGCCCGAGAACATGGCGCCGATGATCGGCGAGTACGACACGACGATGACCCGGCACATCCTGGAGTCCTTCGTCGCCCAGGCCCAGATCGCGCTGCACGTGCACGTCCCCTACGGACGCAACGCGCACCACATCGTGGAGTGCCAGTTCAAGGCGCTGGCCCGGGCCCTGCGTTACGCCTCCGAGCGCGACCCGCGCGCAGCCGGCATCCTCCCCTCCACTAAGGGCGCACTGTGACAGGCCTCTCCAGCATCCTCATCGTCGTCGGACTCTTCCTCGCCGGCGGCATCTACTCCTTCGTCAAGCAGGACATGCCCAAGAGCCTCGTCGTGCTGCTCTCCATCGGTGCCGCGATGTGCCTCGTCGCGGGCGTCATGCGGCTGGAGGTGTGGAGTTGAGCGCGTCCAAGAAGGTCGTCGTCTTCGACTACGGCTTCGGCAACGTACGGTCCGCCGAGCGCGCCCTCGCCCGCGCGGGCGCCGAGGTCGAGATCACCCGCGACTTCGACACCGCGATGAACGCGGACGGCCTGCTGGTGCCGGGTGTCGGCGCCTTCGCCGCCTGCATGCAGGGCCTGAAGGAGGCGCGCGGCGACTGGATCATCGGCCGTCGGCTGTCCGGCGGACGCCCCGTCATGGGCATCTGCGTCGGCATGCAGATCCTCTTCAGCCGCGGCATCGAGCACGGCGTGGAGACCGAGGGCCTGGACGAGTGGCCGGGAACGGTCGGACCCCTCGAGGCCGACGTCGTGCCCCACATGGGCTGGAACACCGTCGACGCCCCGGAGGGCTCGGAGGCCTTCGCCGGTCTCGACGCCGACGCGCGGTTCTACTTCGTCCACTCCTACGCCGTCCACGACTGGTCGCTGGAGGTCGGCAACCCGCTGCTGCGCGCCCCCCTGGTGACCTGGTCCACGCACGGCAAGCCCTTCGTGGCCGCCGTCGAGAACGGCGCCCTGTGGGCCACCCAGTTCCACCCCGAGAAGTCCGGCGACGCCGGAGCCCAGCTCCTCTCCAACTGGATCGGAACACTGTGAGCAAGCTCGAACTCCTCCCCGCCGTCGACGTCCGCGACGCCCAGGCCGTCCGTCTCGTGCACGGCGAGTCCGGGACCGAGACCTCCTACGGCTCCCCGCTGGAGGCGGCCCTGGCCTGGCAGAGCGCCGGCGCCGAGTGGCTGCACCTCGTCGACCTGGACGCCGCGTTCGGCACCGGCGACAACCGCGCGCTGATCGCCGAGGTCACGAAGGCGATGGACATCAAGGTCGAGCTGTCCGGCGGAATCCGCGACGACGACACGCTCGCGGCCGCGCTCGCCACCGGCTGCACCCGCGTCAACCTCGGCACCGCGGCCCTGGAGACCCCCGAGTGGGTCGCCAAGGTCATCTCCGAGCACGGCGAAAAGATCGCGGTGGGCCTCGACGTCCGCGGCACGACCCTGCGCGGCCGCGGCTGGACCCGGGACGGCGGCGACCTCTACGAGACGCTGGCCCGCCTGGACTCCGAGGGCTGCGCCCGTTACGTGGTCACCGACATCGCCAAGGACGGCACGCTCCAGGGCCCGAACCTGGAGCTGCTGCGCAACGTCTGCGCGGCGACCGACCGTCCGGTGGTCGCCTCGGGCGGGGTGTCGTCGCTGGACGACCTGCGGGCCATCGCCGAGCTCGTGCCGCTCGGCGTCGAGGGCTCGATCGTCGGCAAGGCCCTGTACGCCAAGGCGTTCACCCTCGAAGAGGCGCTGGCGGCGGTAGCCCGGTGAGCGCCGTACGCCGCCTTTCGACCGGCTCGCCGGCGGAGGAGGCCTTCGGGTACTCCCGCGCGGTGGAGCTGCCGAACGGCCTCGTGCTGGTGTCCGGCTGTAGCTCGATCATCGACGGCGACGTCGTCGAGGGCGACCCCTACGAGCAGACGGTCAACGCCTTCGGTGTCGCGTTCGCGGCCCTGGAGCGGATCGGCCTGGGCCGCGAGGACGTCGTCCGCACCCACATGCACATCACCCACGCCCGGGACGTCGAGGAGGTCGGCCGCGCCCACAAGGCGCTGTTCGACGGCATCCGCCCCGCCGCGTCCATGATCATCGTCGAGGGTCTGGTGGACCCGCGACTGGTGGTCGAGGTCGAGGTGGAGGCGTTCCGTTCGGATCACACGCAGCGGGCAGACCGCACACAGCAGGGAGAAGCGCAGTCATGACCCTGGCGGTCCGAGTGATTCCCTGCCTGGACGTGGACAACGGCCGGGTCGTCAAGGGCGTCAACTTCCAGAACCTGCGGGACGCGGGCGACCCCGTCGAGATGGCCAAGGTGTACGACGCCGAGGGCGCCGACGAACTCACCTTCCTGGACATCACCGCGTCCTCGGGCAACCGTGAGACCACCTACGACGTGGTGCGCCGCACGGCCGAGCAGGTCTTCATCCCGCTGACGGTCGGCGGCGGTGTCCGCACCGCCGAGGACGTCGACAAGCTGCTGCGGGCCGGCGCCGACAAGGTCGGCGTCAACACGGCCGCCATCGCCCGGCCCGACCTCATCCGGGAGATCGCGGAGCGGTTCGGGCGGCAGGTGCTCGTGCTGTCGGTGGACGCGCGCCGGACCGAGGGCGGCTCCTTCGAGGTGACCACCCACGGCGGCCGCCAGGGCACCGGCATCGACGCCGTCGAGTGGGCCCACCGCGCCGCCGAACTGGGCGCGGGGGAGATCCTGCTCAACTCGATGGACGCCGACGGCACGAAGGACGGCTACGACATCGAGATGATCGAGGCGGTACGCAAGCACGTCACCGTCCCGCTGATCGCCAGCGGCGGCGCCGGCCGGCTCGACCACTTCCCGCCGGCCGTCGGGGCGGGCGCCGACGCGGTGCTGGCCGCGTCCGTCTTCCACTTCGGCGACCTGCGGATCGGCCAGGTCAAGGAGACCCTGCGGGAGGCGGGACACCCCGTCCGCTGACGATCCCGGCCGGGGGCCTTCAGCAGGGAGCCCGCCCGTCGGCCGGTCTCCCGCCGGTGGCCGCCACGGGCGGGTGGAGCTCACGTCACGGCCCTCACCCGGCAGCCTTCGCTGCCGGGTGAGGGCCGTGACCGTGTTCCGGGGACCGATGGGACGGTGTTCCGTGGGGTGGGTGGGCGGTGTTCCGTGGGGCGGTGCGGTCCTGCCGCGGGGCGGGTGCCCTCGTGTCCCGGGGAGGCGTGTTCTCGGCAAAGGGGCGCTCGCCGTCGGGCGGTGGACCCGCCTCGTTCCGGGGAGCGGGGCCCGAGGCGGCGGGGCGTGGACCGCGAGGGCGCCGTGGGCGGCGCGCACGGCCGGTGGTTCTGCCGATGTACGGGGCCGGTCCGGGGCGGACAGTTGCCACCGCAACCACCGCGACGGACCCCCGCCGTCCCGTGGCGCGCGCCTTCCGGTACCCCATGCCAGGGCGGCGCCCCGACCGCGGCGCGGGTCCGTCCTCCCCACCGAGAGGACGCACCCACCGTGCAGCAGCCGAACCGCTCACTCCCCGCCGTACCCGCCGGACCCGGACCGTCCCCCCGCCGACCGCACCGGCTCACGAGCCGTCTGGCGCGGGCCGGCCTTGCGGTGCTCCTGGCCGCGGGCGGCCTCGTCGCCGCGCAGGCCACCGGGGCCCAGGCCGTCGTCGGAGCACAGGCCGTCTCGGCGCAGGCCGCCGCGAACCCGTACGAGCGCGGCCCCGCCCCCACGAACGCCAGCATCGAGGCGTCCCGTGGTTCGTACGCCGTCTCCACCACCACCGTCTCCGCCCTGTCCGTGAGCGGTTTCGGCGGCGGCACGATCTACTACCCGACCTCGACCGCCGACGGCACCTTCGGGGCGGTCGCCATCTCACCCGGGTACACCGCCTACCAGTCGTCCATCGCCTGGCTCGGGCCCCGGCTCGCCTCCCAGGGCTTCGTGGTGTTCACCATCGACACCCTCACCACCCTCGACCAGCCCGACAGCCGCGGTCGGCAACTGCTGGCCGCGCTGGACTACCTGACCCGGAGCAGTTCCGTGCGCTCCAGGATCGACAGCAGCCGGCTCGGCGTGATGGGCCACTCGATGGGCGGCGGCGGCACGCTGGAGGCCGCGAAGAGCCGTCCCTCGCTCCAGGCGGCGATCCCGCTCACCGGCTGGAACCTGGACACCACCTGGCCGGAGATCAAGACCCCGACCCTGATCGTGGGCGCCGACGGCGACACCATCGCACCGGTCGCCACGCACTCCGAGCCCTTCTACGCGAGTCTGCCGAGCACGCTCGACAAGGCGTACCTGGAACTCAGGGGCGCCACCCACTTCACGCCCAACAGCTCGAACACGACGATCGCGAAGTACAGCATCTCGTGGCTGAAGCGGTTCATCGACGACGACACCCGCTACGAGCAGTTCCTCTGCCCGCTGCCGCAGGCCTCCCTGACGATCACCGAGTACCGGGGCAACTGCCCGCACACCTCCTGACCCGTCCCGCACGGTCCGCCCGTGCGGGGGTGACGGCCGCCGGCTTCCGGCGGCCGTCACGCGCGCGTGCCCGGGGGACCCGAACCGACGCCGTTGTGCGGGCGCACAAGCCTTCCCTGCCGGGCCTGGGAGCCTGCCCAGCCGCCCTCCCCACGAGGACCTCGTCCTACCAGGTCAGAGGGTGTTTCCGGAGGTCCCGGGGCAAGTGAACGCGGGGCTTCCGCCGTCGTTTACGCGGAAGTAACGTGACGGTCGTGACGGGAAACGCGCCTGTGCGAAGTGTCCCCCGGACGGCGGCCCGGAGTTCATCACCGTCGCCCGTCCGCGCCACGCCTGACGAGCCGGAGCGGGGCGGCGCCCCCGACCCCCCGCCCGCTCCCCGGCCGGTGGGCCCCCGCCCGCCGGACGCTCCCCCTGCGTCGGGCGTCTCCCGTCCTCCCGGTGTGCCCGGGGTGGCTCGTCCCGGTGCGTCGGGGGAGCCGGACCGGGGTCGCGCATCCGGACCGTCGGCCGCTCCCGGGCCCCGGCCGGATGCTTCCCTCCCGCCAGGTGCGGTCCTTCCGGTCGCCGGGACCGGAACGCCGGTGCCGGGAACCGGGGAGCGGGGCTCACCCGGTGCGGTCGGCGACGAGGGCCCGGGGCCGGATCCGTCGGGGCTGTTGCTGCTGCTCGTGGCGGCCGAGCGGGAGCGGGACGCGAGCGGCGGCGGGGTGGACGCCGCGGTGGTCCTCGGGGCGGCCGGGGCCGCCGGACTCGACGCGGGCACCGCCCTCGAGGCCGCCGAGGCCGCCGGACTGCTCCGCCTCGCCGGAGGCCGGGTCCACCTCGTCGATCCCCGCCCGGCCCGCACCCTCTACGCCACCGTCGCGCCGGCCCGTCGGCGCGCGGCGCACCGGCTGCTGGCCGATGCCCACGCCGGGGGGCCGCGCACCCTGCCCGCCCTCTTCCACCGAGCCGCGGCGGCCGTCGCCCCCGCACCGGACCTCGGCGACGCGCTCGCCGCGGCCGCGGAGTCGCCGGACGGCGGACCGGCACACGCGGAGCGCTCGGCGGCCTGGGCCCGGTCGGCCGAACTCGCCGTCGGCGCGGGGCCGCGCGCCGCCCGTCTGGTCGACGCCGCCGACCAGGCCCGGCTGGCGGGACTGCCGCACCGCGCGCGGGAGTTGCTCGCGCGGGCCGGATGCGAGGGTCCGCACGGCGCCGTGCGCGGCGCGGCCCAGCTGGTGCACGGGCGGCTCGCGCTCCAGGACGGCCCGGTCGCCGACGCCCGCGAAGCGCTGCTGCTGGCCGCCGAACTGCTGGCCCCCACCGACGCGCACCGCGCCCTGGCCGCCCGGCTCGCCGCCGTCGAGGCGTCCTGGACGATGGGCGACGCGACGGCGTGCGCGGAAGCCCTGGACCAGGGCCCGGACCGGCCGGAGCCCGACCGGCTGCTCACGGCGTACCGGGCGGGGATGTCCGCGGTGATGCACGGCCGTCCGGACAGCGGGCGGCGGCCACTGCGGGAGGTGGTGGCCGAAGCGGACGTGCCCGGAGCCCCCGACGGCCCGGAAACCCTGCTGCGGGCCGGGAGCGCCGCCCTCGTCGTCGGTGACCTGGCCGCCGCCGCTCGCGCCAACTCCCGGGCCCTCGCCGTCGCCAGGGCCCGGGGCCCGTACGTCCTGGTCGCCCGGGCGCTGGAACGGCTGGCCTACGGAGAGCTGCGCGCCGGCCGCCACGCCCGCGCCCGCGCCCACGCGGAGGACGGTCTGCGCACGGCCCTCGGCACCGGTCAGGACAACCTCGCGGCGCACCACCACGCGATCCTCGCGCTCGTGGCGTCCGTGGAGGGCTCCCCGGAAGCCGTCACGGAGCACGCCGCGGCGGCCGAACAGGTCGCCGCGGCCCACGGCCTCGCACAGGCGGCCACGCTGGCGCAGTGGGCGCGGGCCCGCGCCGACCTGGCCCGCGGCCGGCTCGACGAGGCCGCGGCCCGGCTCGGGCCCCTGGTCGGCGCGGGCCCGCGCCGCGGCCACTTCGCGGTACGGATGCTCGCCGTCCCCTGCTTCGTGGAAGCGGCGGCCCGCACGGGACGGACGGAGGCCGCCCGCTCGGCGGTGGCCGAGTTCGCCCGCTGGTCCGCGCAGGGCTCCGATCCTCAGGCCGGAGCCCAACTGGCGCGCTGCCAGGCACTGTTGAGCGGACCCGAGGAATGTGAGGCGCTGTTCGCCGCCGCGCTGGCCCGGCACGAGGAGGTGGCGGGGGACTTCGAGCGCGGCCGCACCCAGCTCCTCTACGGCGCCTGGCTGCGGAGGCGGCGCAGGCCCGGCGAGGCCCGCGGCCGGCTGCGGGACGCGCTGGTGTCCTTCGAGCGGGGCGGGGCCTTCGGCTGGGCCGTCCAGGCGAGGGCCGAACTGCGGGCCACCGGGGACGCCGCCCCGGGCGGGCCGGCCGGTCCCCTCGCGCTCCTGACGCCCCAGCAGCTGCGGATCGCCCGCTGTGTCGCGGAAGGGGCCACCAACCGTGAAGTGGCGCTGCGCCTGTCCGTGAGCCCCCGCACCGTGGACCACCACCTGCGCAATGTCTTCGCCGCCCTGGGGGTCCGCTCCCGCGTCGAGCTGTCCCGGCTGGTGGACCGGTCCGAGAAGACCACCGCACACCCCTAGGTACCGACCGGGCGGTATGCCATCCTGCGGGATCAGGAGGTTCCGGAGCACCCGTGTGCCGCGCGTCGGCCGACCGGGCGGCCCGGACCGAGCCGACTCCGGTGGAGGACAGCGATGCAGCACCTCGTACCCGCCCGCGTCCGGTACCGGCCCGGACCGCGGCCCCCGGTGCCGGGAGCCCGTCCGGCCGTCGACGCGGAGGCGCTCGCGGTGCTGCACCGCGCCGCCCGGGCGCTGATGGAGGGGCTGCCCGAACTCACCGAACGGCTCGTGGACCTCCTGGCGGAGCGCGAACCCGCGTACCGGGCGGCCATCGAGACGGACGCGGAGAGCGTTCGCGACGAAGTGCGCCGCTCGCTGCGGCTCAACGTCGGATCCCTGATCCGGCCCGGTGAACTGCGCGAGGCCGCCCACCGCTGTTCCTGGGCCATCGGCAGGGCCCGTGCCGAACGCGGCCTTCCGCTGGACGCCCTGCTGCGCGCCTTCCGGCTGGGCGGCGGCATGATCTGGCAGGAGCTCGTCGACGAGACGACCCGGCGCCGCCCCTCCGACGCGCGCCTGCTCGTGCACGTGGCCGCCGACGTCTGGAACTTCGTCGACGACCACTGCGCCGTGGCGGCCGACGCCTACCGCCAGACCGAGCGCGAGCTGATGTGGCGCAGGGAGAACCGGCTGCGGCTGATGACGGCCGCGCTCCTCGACGGCACCGCCCGGATCGCCGATCTGCCGGCCACCGCCGCCGCCCTGGAACTGCCCGAACAGGG
This sequence comes from Streptomyces populi, assembly GCF_002911015.1. GTDB lineage: Bacteria > Actinomycetota > Actinomycetes > Streptomycetales > Streptomycetaceae > Streptomyces > Streptomyces populi. The sequence continues at coordinate 83,915 of NZ_KZ626863.1, read as the reverse complement.
CCGGTACGCGGTGGTGCTGGTCCGTCCGCCCGCCGGCCGGGCGTCCGCGGACGTGCACGGCCAGGTGCGTCTGTCCGGCCTGCGGATCCTCTGGCACCGCGACCGCGACGGCGAGAGCGGCTACGGCATCGTCCTGCTCGGCGACCGCACCCATGACGGGGACCGGTCCGGCCGCGGCCACGACGGCGGGTTCCTCGGCGCGGCCTCCGGGCCGGCGCCCGCTCCGGCGGGCGAGGGGGGTCCGGACGGCACGGGCGGCCCGGACGGCCGGGGCGGTGAGCGCCCCGGGGTGCACGGGTCCGACGTGGACGCCGGGGAGATCGCCCGCAGGCTGACCGCCCCGCCTGCGGCCCGGGTCGGGGTGAGCCCGGTCGTGGAGGGGCTGGCGGCGATCGGTGACGCCCGCCGTCTGGCCGACACGGCGCTGCGGGCCTGTCCGCGCTCCGGCGGGACCGTCGTGCTGGAGGAGCACCTGCCCGCGGCTCTCGTCGTCTCCGCGCCGGCCCTCGGCGCGGCGCTCTCCGAGCGGGTCCTCGGGCCGCTGCTGCGGCTGGACCTGTCCGACCGGGACGTCATGCTGGACACGCTGACGGTCTGGCTCGCCTGCGACGGCTCCGCCCAGCGGGCCGCGGGCCGCCTCTACTGCCACCGCAACACCGTCCTGAACCGGCTGCGCCGCTGCGAACAGCTCACCGGCCGCTCCCTGACCCGCCCGGCGGACGTGGTCGAGCTGTCGCTGGCCCTGGCGGCGCACTCCCTGCTCGATCCGTGAGGGCGCTCCGAAAGGTAGATGCGAAAGGAAACTTGCGCAATTTTTATTGCGCAAGTTTCCTTTCGCATCTACCGTAGGGGCATGACACACAAGGGAGACCGCCGCGTCGCGGACATGGGCACGCTCAAGGCGATCGCCCATCCGCTGCGGATGCAGCTGTACCGCGCCCTGCACGTCGCGGGCGCCGCCACCGCCTCCCAGCTCGGGGAGCAGGTCGACGAGGCGCCCTCGCTCGTCAGCTACCACCTGCGCAAGCTCGCCGAGCACGGGCTGATCGAAGAGGCGGAGCCGCGCAGCGGAGACGGCCGTGAACGCTGGTGGCAACCCGCGTCGGAAGGACTGAGCGTCCACGACGAGGACTTCCGGAGCGCGCCGGAGACGTCCGCCGCCCACACCGCGTTCGCGCGGCTCCTCGTCGACCAGCGCGCCGACCTCTACCGGCGGTATCTGGACGAGCGGCAGGCCTGGGGCGCCGAGTGGACCGGCGCGTCCTCCGACTCCGAGTCCACCCTGCGTCTGACGCCGGACGAACTGGCCGAGCTCAACGAGGAGTTGCTCACCGTCATCCGGAAGCACGACGAGAAGGGTCGCGAGCGCGAGGCGGCCGGTGGCACCGAAGGACGCGAGAACGTCGCGGTGCACCTGTACGGATTCCCGTTCCGTGTCTGACCCCGAGAGCACGTCCGTCCCGCACGGCACATCCGTCCCGAAAGGACCCGGCACCGTGACCGCGACCCTCGTACCGGCCCCCGCGCGGGCCGCCGGGCAGATACCCGGCAGGCCCGCCCACCGCGACGGCAACGTCCTGCGCTGGCTCGGCGCCTACACCTCGTCGACGATCGGCGACAACGTCTACTACATCGCGTTGTCCTGGGCCGCCGTCCAGGCAGGCAGCCCCTCCCAGGCCGGGTTCGTGATGGCCGTCAGCGCCGTCCCGCGGGCCCTGCTGATGCTGGGCGGGGGAGTGGTCGCCGACCGGTTCGGACCCCGGAAGGTCGTCATCGGCAGTGACGCGGTGCGCTGCGCGACCGTGCTGGCGCTCGCCGCGCTGTTCCTCACGACCGGCCCGGGGCTGTGGCTGCTGGTCCTGGCCGCCGTCGTCTTCGGCGTCGTCGACGCCGTGTTCATGCCCGCCGTGGGAGCCCTCCCCGCCCGGGTCACGGGCCGGGACCAGCTCGCCCGGGTGCAGGGCATGCGGGGTCTCGCCATCCGCTCCGCCAACGTGCTGGGCGCCCCGCTCGGCGGTCTCGCGGTGGCCCTCGGCGGCGCGGCCGCGGCGTTCGCGGCGGCGGGCGCGCTCATCGCCGTGTCGGTGCCGCTGCTGATCTCCGTACGCATGCGGGAGCCGGCCCCGGACGAAGCGGGGGACCCGGCGGACCGCACCGCCTGGCGCGACCTCCGCGACGGCCTGAGCTACATCCGCGGCCACCGCGTCCTCGCCCCGCTCATCGCCGCCATCGCCCTCGGCGACCTCGGCTTCGTGGGACCGCTGAACGTCGGACTGACCCTGCTCGCCGACCGGCGCGGCTGGGGCGCGTCCGGGATGGGCTGGGTGATCGCCGCGTTCGGCACCGGCGCGGGAGCCGCCGCGCTGCTGCTGACCCTGCGCGGACGGCTGCCCCGGGCGGGCACCGTCGCCGCCGCGGCCATCCTCGGCGGTTCCGTGGCGATCGGCTCGCTCGCCTTCGTGCCGAGCGTCGCCGGAGCCGTCGGCACGGCCCTCGTCGTCGGACTGCTCGCCGGGCTCAGCGGCGCCCTGTGCGGGGCGCTGATCCAGACGCAGTCCGACCCCGCCTACCTGGGCCGGGTCACCGCCGTCGCCGGCATCGTCAGCCTGGGCCTCGCGCCGCTGAGCATGCCGCTGACCGCCGCCGCCATCGGCTGGTGGGGCACCGGGCCGGTCTTCACCGCCAGCGCCGCCGTGTGCGGCCTCGGCGGGGTCCTCACCCTGTGCGTGCGGGACCTGCGGCGCGCCGAACTGCCCCGCTGACCCCGGACCCCGGACCCCGGCCCCGTCCCCCGGCGCCGTGGTGTCAGATCCCCAGCTGCTTCGCCTCGTGGAGTCTGGCGACCGCGTCCTTGTCGCCGTCCAGCTCGACGTCCGCCACGCCCTGCCGGCCGAACGCGAACAGCAGCAGCTCCGAGGGCTCGCCGGTCACCGTCACCACCGGCGTCCCCTTGTTCAGCACCGTCGTCTGGCCGTTCGGGCGGCGCAGGACCACCCCCGTCGGAGCGTTCCGGCCCATCAGCCGGGCCGTGCGGTCCAGCCGCGACCACAGGGCCTCCTGGAACACCGCGTCCAGCTCGCGCCGCGCCCAGTCCGGCTGCGCGCGCCGCACGTCCTCGGTGTGGACGTAGAACTCCACCACGTTCGACGCCTCGTCCAACTGCTTCAGGGAGAACGGGGAGAACCGCGGCGGCCCCGTACGGAGCAGCTGGATCAACTCCTCGTACGGCTTGTCGGCGAACTCCGCCATCACCCGCTCCAGACGGGACGCGAGCTGCTTGACGACGACACCGCCGGCGGCGTCGAGGCGTCGCTCGCGCACCACCACGTGCGCGGCGAGGTCCCGACTGGTCCAGCCCTCGCACAGGGTGGGGGCGTCCGGTCCCACGGTCTCCAACAGATCGGCCAGGAGGAGCCGTTCGCGCTTCGCATGGGTCGACATGCCAGCCAGCCTACGACCGGGCGCCCGCTCCGCCCAGCGGAGGACACGCCGGGTCCGGCCGCGCCGGGCCTGTGGACGACGGCGCCGGTCCGGCCTGTGGACAACGGCCGGGGGCGACGGTCCGGCGCGGCACAATGGCACCCATGACCAGCACGCCTCCCGCCAGCAGCCTGGACCCCGAGATCGCCGCCCGCCTCAAGCGCAGCGCCGACGGACTCGTCCCCGCCATCGCCCAGCAGTACGACACCGGTGAGGTGCTGATGCTCGGCTGGATGGACGACGAGGCGCTGCACCGCACCCTCACCACGGGCCGCTGCACCTACTGGTCGCGCAGCCGCCAGGAGTACTGGGTCAAGGGCGACACTTCGGGCCACTTCCAGCACGTCAGGTCCGTGGCCCTGGACTGCGACGCCGACACCCTCCTGGTGCGCGTCGACCAGGTGGGCGCGGCCTGCCACACCGGCGCCCGCACCTGCTTCGACGCCGACGTGCTGCTGAAGGACACCGGCGGCGGGGCCGAGGGCGCCGATTCCGGTGCACCGGCCCGGAATCAGTAAGGTCAGCCGCCATGGACCTCGAGACGTTCCGCAAGCTGGCCACCGACCGCCGTGTCATCCCCGTCAGCCGCAAACTGCTCGCGGACGGCGACACGCCGGTCGCGCTCTACCGCAAACTGGCCGCCGAGCGCCCCGGCACGTTCCTGCTCGAATCCGCCGAGAACGGCCGCACCTCCCTGTCCTGGTCCCGCTACTCCTTCGTGGGCGTCCGTTCCGCCGCGACCCTCACCGAGCGGGACGGACAGGCGCACTGGCTCGGTACCCCGCCCGTGGGCGTCCCCGTGGACGGTGACCCGCTCGCGGCCCTGCGCGCCACCATCGAGGCGCTGCACACACCGGGGACCGAGGGACTGCCCCCGTTCACCGGCGGCATGGTCGGCTATCTCGGCTACGACATCGTGCGCCGCCTGGAGAAGATCGGCCCCGGCGAGCGGGACGACCTGAAGCTGCCCGAGCTGACCATGCTGCTCACCAGCGACCTCGCCGTCCTGGACCACTGGGACGGCTCGGTCCAGCTGATCGCCAACGCGATCAACCACAACGACCTGGACACCGGCGTCGACGAGGCGTACGCGGACGCCGTCGCCCGCCTCGACGCCATGGAGGCCGACCTCTCGCGCGCGGTGTCCCAGCCGCCCGCGGCGCTCCCGCCCTCCGAACTCCCCGAGTACACCGCGCTCTGGGGCGGCCCCGACTTCCAGGACGCCGTCGAGGACATCAAGGAGCGCATCCGGGCCGGCGAGGCCTTCCAGGTCGTCCCCTCCCAGCGCTTCGAAACCCCGTGCACGGCCAGCGCGTTGGACGTCTACCGCGTCCTGCGGGCGACCAACCCCTCGCCGTACATGTACCTGTTCCGCTTCGACGGCTTCGACGTCGTCGGTTCCTCCCCGGAGGCGCTGGTCAAGGTCGAGGGCGGACAGGCCATGGTGCACCCCATCGCGGGCACCCGGCCCCGCGGCGCGACCGTCCAGGACGACCAGGCCCTCGCCGACGAGCTGCTCGCCGACCCCAAGGAGCGCGCCGAGCACCTCATGCTCGTCGACCTCGGGCGCAACGACCTCGGACGGGTCTGCGAGCCCGGCTCCGTCGAGGTCGTCGACTTCATGTCCATCGAGCGGTACTCGCACGTGATGCACATCGTCTCCACGGTGACCGGCAAGGTCGCCGCCGGCCGTACGGCCTTCGACGTGCTCACCGCCTGCTTCCCCGCCGGCACCCTCTCCGGCGCGCCCAAGCCGCGCGCGATGCAGATCATCGACGAACTGGAGCCGTCCCGGCGCGGGTTGTACGGCGGCTGCGTCGGCTACCTCGACTTCGCCGGCGACTCCGACACCGCCATCGCCATCCGCACGGCCCTGCTGCGCGACGGCACGGCCTACGTCCAGGCGGGCGCCGGCATCGTCGCCGACTCGGTCCCCGAGGCGGAGGACGACGAGTGCCGCAACAAGGCGGCGGCGGTCCTGCGCGCGGTGCACACGGCGAACCGGCTCGGACGGTAGCGCGACGCTCCGGCGGACGGCCGTCGTGCACCCCGGTGGCACCCGGGCCGTACGACGGCCGCCCCCGGCTGCGCCCGGCCCCGCCCGGGGCCCGGTGATATCGGCGACGCCCACCGATAGGACGAGGGTCACGCGGCCCCGGATGACGGTTCGCCCGGGGTTCAGGCGATAGTGGGGTCTGTGACTGCCGTACCTCACCCCCGATCCGAAGCCGCGGGACCCGCCCGGTCCGGCCGCCGCAGCCTTGCCGTGACCCTGCTGAGCGGCGCGCTCGGCGCGGCCGTCACCCTGCTCGCCACCCGGCAGAGCTGGGCGCGGGGGACCGCGACCGTGGCCGGCGGCGACTTCCCGCTGACCGTCAAGGGCAGCGACGTCACGGGTGTGCCCGCGGCGCTCGCGATAGTCGGCCTCGCCGCGCTCGTCGCCGTCTTCGCCGTCCGCCGCTCCGGCCGCCTCCTGGTCTCCGTGCTGCTCTCGCTCTCCGGCGCGGGCATCGCGGTCGCCGCCGTCCTCGGCGCGAGCGACGGCTCCGCCCTCGACGAGCGGGCCGCCGCCGCCTCCGGCAACACCGCCGCCACCGCGGCCGGGACCGGCCACACCCTCTGGCCGTACGTGGCCGTGGCGGGCGGCGCGCTCATCCTGCTGGCCGGCCTGCTCGCGCTGCGCCACGGCCGTTCGTGGCCCGCCATGTCCGGCCGCTACGAGCGGGACGGCAGGCCCCGGCCCCGCAAGGCCAAGCCGGTCGACCCGGACCGCCCCGAGGACCTCTGGAAGGCGCTCGACCGCGGCGAGGACCCCACCGGCCCCGACCCGGCCGGGACCTAGGTCCTCCCGCGCGAAGGTCCCGTGCCCGCCCCCGTCGTCGCGACCCGGAGGACCGGCGGCCGAGGAGTGACCCCGCGATCACGGCGGACCCGCGCGTACGGGACAATGGGCGGTGAGCGTCCGACTCACACACGCATACAGCAACGAGGAGCAAGTCATGGCGGGCAGCAGCCACGGTCACACCCCGGCCGCCTGGACCGGTGTCATCATCGCCTTCATCGGTTTCTGCGTCGCGGGCGCCTTCATGGTCAAGGCCGAACCGCTGGGCTTCTGGGCCGGCATGGCCGTCGTCGTCCTCGGCGGTGTCGTGGGCCTGATCATGCGCAGCATGGGTCTCGGCCAGCCGAAGGCCACCCCGCACCCCGCGAACGCGGCGCGCTCGACCGTGAGCGCCGACGCCTGACCCGCTGAGGCTGTACGGAAGGCGGCCCCGGCACACCCGCCGGGGCCGCCTTCCGCGTACGCGGGCGAGCGCCCGCCCCGCGCGAGGGGCAGAATGCGTCGCGTGAACGCCGAAACCCAGAGGGTGACGCGAACCGGGCCGGACGCCGGCGTCCTGCGGCGGCTCGCCGTTCCCGGCGGACTGCTCGCGGTCGTCGCCGGGGCCTTCGCGTACGTCGGGACCGTCGACCCCGGCGAGCCCGGTCACTACCCCGTCTGCCCGCTGTTCCGCCTCACCGGCCTGTACTGTCCAGGCTGCGGCGGTCTGCGCAGCGCGCACGCCTTCGTGCACGGGGACCTCGCCGCGGCGCTCACGGACAACGCGCTCGCCGTCGGTGGCTACCTGGCCTTCGCGGTGCTGTGGGCCGTCTGGGTGATCCGCGTGGTGCGCGGACGACCGGTCCGGCTCGATCCCGGACCGGTCCACCTGTGGGGTCTGGCCGCGTTGACGCTGGTCTTCACCGTTGTCCGGAACCTGCCCTCCGGCGGGTGGCTGCACCCTTGATGAAATGACAAATGTCCAGGTAATGGGACCGGCGTCAACCGGATGCGAGGGCTACGCCTTCCTCCGGATACCATCGCAGTGAGCCCGACTTTTCCGTCAGAGACGGTGAACCCGGGTCGGCCGCTCGACCGCTTCAACCGTCCACCGCAGGGAAGGGGGCCGCTCGCGTGAGTGTGCTCGACGAGATCATCGACGGAGTCCGTGCCGACCTCGCGGAGCGGCAGGCGCGCGTCAGCCTCGACGAGCTCAAGGAGCGCGCGGCGAAGGCTCCGGCGGCCAAGGACGGGGTGGCAGCCCTGCGCGGTGACGGTGTCAAGGTCATCTGCGAGGTCAAGCGGTCCAGCCCGTCCAAGGGCGCGCTCGCCGCGATCGCCGACCCCGCCGCCCTGGCCGCCGACTACGAGGCGGGCGGCGCGGCCGTCATCTCCGTCCTCACCGAGCAGCGCCGATTCGGCGGCTCGCTCGCCGACCTGGAGGCCGTTCGCGCCCGCGTGGACATCCCGGTGCTGCGCAAGGACTTCATCGTCACCTCGTACCAGCTGTGGGAGGCCCGCGCCTACGGCGCCGACCTGGCGCTGCTCATCGTCGCGGCCCTCGAACAGCCCGCCCTCGAGTCCCTCATCGAGCGTGCCGAGTCCATCGGGCTCACGCCGCTGGTCGAGGTGCACGACGAGGACGAGGTCGAGCGGGCGGTGGACGCCGGCGCGAAGATCATCGGTGTCAACGCGCGCAACCTGAAGACGCTCAAGGTCGACCGCTCGACCTTCGAGCGGGTCGCCCCCGAGATCCCCGACGGCCTCGTCAAGATCGCCGAGTCCGGTGTCCGCGGCCCGCACGACCTCATCGCGTACGCCAACGCGGGCGCCGACGCGGTCCTGGTCGGCGAGTCCCTGGTCACCGGCCGTGACCCGAGGACCGCCGTCTCCGACCTGGTGGCGGCGGGCGCCCACCCGGCCCTGCGGCACGGACGGGACTGACCCGCCGGTGTCCGCCCCGACCCTCGCCACCGCCGTACCCCGTCCGGGCCGATGCCCCGACGGCGTGCCGGCGCGCGCGGGGTCGGACGCGCCGGTCCCGGCCGACGCGCTCCCGCGGGCGCGGGCCGGATCACCCGTGCCGGGGGCGGACGGCGGGAACCCGTCGCCGTCCGTCGGGAACCTCCCCGGCGACCCGGGCGCCGAACGCGCCGGCCTGCCCTCCGGCGCCGCGCTCCCGGTCGCCTCGGCGGCCCGTGACCCCTACGCCCGCCTCGCCCGCGGCTGCCGTCCGCGCGGCTGCCGGGCGCCCGCGCGCCGGGTGCACGGGCGCCGGGTCCGTTACGTCATCGGCGACGAGCCGGGTCAGGTCAACGGCATGCGATGGCCCGGGCGCGTACACGCGCTCACGCCCTCCCCGGCCAGGTGACCCGCACGGGTGAACCCGGCCGACTCCTGGTCCGCCGCGGCGCGGGGACCGGGCAGAGTCCACCGGACACGTGGACCGGACCCGGACCACGCCACACGTGGACCGGGGCCGCGTCCACCCCGCACGGGACCGAGCCGAAAACGGCCACCTGGTCCCCGTGACGGCACGTCCGCCGTCCCGCGCGGACGACGGACGGCGGCAGGACGGGCGGTGCCACCGGCAGACCCGCCGGTGACGGTGGAGCGTGGGTGCGTCCGGTTTCCGTGACCCCTGTCCGATCCCGTAACCGGGGCTGTCGCCCCTGCGAGGTATCCGCATGCCCAGCGAGTTCTTCATTCCCGACCCCGACGGCCAGGTCCCCAGCGCCGAAGGCTACTTCGGCGCGTTCGGCGGCAAGTTCATCCCGGAGGCGCTGGTCGCCGCCGTGGACGAGGTCGCCGTCGAGTACGACAAGGCGAAGGCGGACCCCGAGTTCGCCCGCGAGCTCGACGACCTGCTCGTCCACTACACCGGACGCCCCAGCTCCCTCACCGAGGTGCCGCGCTTCGCCGAGCACGCGGGCGGTGCGCGGATCTTCCTCAAGCGCGAGGACCTGAACCACACCGGCTCGCACAAGATCAACAATGTGCTCGGCCAGGCCCTGCTCACCAAGCGGATGGGCAAGACCCGGGTGATCGCGGAGACCGGCGCCGGCCAGCACGGTGTCGCCACGGCCACCGCCTGCGCGCTCTTCGGCCTCGAATGCACCATCTACATGGGCGAGATCGACACCCAGCGCCAGGCGCTGAACGTGGCCCGGATGCGCATGCTCGGCGCCGAGGTCATCGCCGTGAAGTCCGGCTCCCGCACCCTCAAGGACGCCATCAACGAGGCGTTCCGCGACTGGGTCGCCAACGTCGACCACACCCACTACCTCTTCGGGACCGTCGCGGGACCGCACCCCTTCCCCGCCATGGTCCGCGACTTCCACCGCGTCATCGGAGTCGAGGCCCGCCGGCAGATCCTGGAGCGCGCCGGACGGCTGCCCGACGCCGCCGTCGCCTGCGTCGGCGGCGGCTCCAACGCCATCGGCCTCTTCCACGCCTTCATCCCCGACGAGGGCGTACGCCTGATCGGCTGCGAACCCGCCGGGCACGGCGTGGAGACCGGCGAGCACGCGGCCACCCTGACCGCCGGCGAGCCCGGCATCCTGCACGGGTCACGGTCGTACGTCCTCCAGGACGAGGAGGGCCAGATCACCGAGCCCTACTCGATCTCGGCCGGACTCGACTACCCCGGCATCGGCCCGGAGCACTCCTACCTCAAGGACAGCGGCCGCGGCGAGTACCGCGCGGTCACCGACGACGCGGCGATGCAGGCCCTCAGGCTGCTCTCGCGCACCGAGGGCATCATCCCGGCCATCGAGAGCGCCCACGCGCTGGCCGGGGCCCTGGAGGTCGGCAAGGAGCTGGGCAAGGACGGGCTGATCGTCGTCAACCTGTCCGGGCGCGGCGACAAGGACATGGACACGGCCGCCCGCTACTTCGGCCTCTACGACGACGGCGTCGACGCGGTCGTCGCCGCGGACGCCGACAGCGAGAACGCCGAGATCGAGGGGGACGCAAAGTGAGCGGCAACATCCAGCTGTTGAGCGACACCCTCGCGGGCGCGAAGGCGGAAGGACGGTCCGCCCTCATCGCGTACCTGCCGGCCGGCTTCCCGACCGTCGACGGCGGGATCGCGGCGATCAAGGCCGTCTTCGTCGGCGGCGCCGACGTCGTCGAGGTCGGGCTGCCGCACAGCGACCCCGTCCTCGACGGTCCCGTCATCCAGACCGCCGACGACATCGCCCTGCGCGGCGGCGTCAGGATCGCGGACGTGATGCGGACCGTCCGGGAGGCCTTCGCGGCCACCGGCAAGCCCGTCCTCGTGATGACGTACTGGAACCCGATCGACCGCTACGGCGTCGAGCGCTTCACCGCCGAGCTCGCCGAGGCGGGCGGCGCGGGCTGCATCCTGCCCGACCTGCCCGTCCAGGAGTCGGCGCTGTGGAGGGAGCACGCCGAGAAGCACGGCCTCGCGACCGTCTTCGTCGTCGCGCCCAGCAGCAAGGACGCCCGGCTCGCCGAGATCACCGCGGCCGGCAGCGGCTTCGTGTACGCGGCCTCGCTGATGGGGGTCACCGGGACCCGGGAGTCGGTCGGGAACCAGGCCCAGGACCTGGTGGCCCGCACCAAGGCCACCACCGAGCTGCCCGTCTGCGTCGGCCTCGGCGTCTCCAACGCCGAGCAGGCCGCCGAGGTGGCCGGCTTCGCCGACGGAGTGATCGTCGGCTCGGCGTTCGTGAAGCGGATGCTGGACGCGCCGGACGAGGCGGCCGGTCTCGAGGCCGTACGGGAACTCGCGGCCGACCTCGCGAAGGGTGTGCGCACCAGGGCGTGACGCGATCGTGCGGCGGACCCGCCCGCCCGTACGCGACCGGGCGGGTCGACGCGTACGCGATCGGATCGATCCGTGCGTAACGGACAATCCGCTCACCCGAACGGGTGGACCTCGGGCCGGGGAGGCGCGCTGCGCCTCCCCGGTTCGTTCTGCCGGATGTGAGCGAGAAGAACCGTGACGGAAAGCGCAACGCCCGCGAGCGGCTGGCGGTCGAGCGAGAGAAGCAGAAGGCCGCGGACAAGCGCCGCCGCGCGCTGATCGTGGGGGCCTCGGTGATCTGCGTCCTCGGTCTGGCCGCCGTGATCGGCGTGGTGGCCGCCAACTCGGGCAAGGACAAGAAGAGCGGTGCCTCGGGCCCGGTCGTGTCGCCCTCGGGCGCCACCGGCAAGGACAGTCTCGCGATCCCCGTCGGCAAGGAAGGCGCCGGGTCGACCCTCACGGTGTGGGAGGACTTCCGCTGTCCGGCCTGCCAGGCCTTCGAGGCGGCCTACCGTCCGACGATCCGCGAGCTGACCGACTCCGGGAAGCTGAAGGTCGAGTACCACCTCGTCACGCTGATCGACGGGAACATGGGCGGCAGCGGTTCCCGCAAGGCCGCCAACGCCGCGGCGTGCGCCCAGGACGCCGGGAAGTTCCGCGACTACCACGACGTGCTGTACGAGAACCAGCCCAAGGAGACCGACGACGCCTTCGCCGACAACGCCAAGCTCATCGAGCTCGCCGGCAAGGTGGACGGCCTGGACACCCCGGCCTTCCGCGCCTGCGTCAACGACGGCACCCACGACAGCTGGGTCCAGAAGTCGCACGCCGCGTTCCAGGCCGGCGGCTTCTCGGGCACCCCGACCGTGCTCCTGGGCGGCAAGAACATCTACGAGGACCAGTCGATGACCCCCGCCAAGCTCAAGCAGATGGTGGAGGAGGCGAACAAGGGCTGAGCCGTCCCGTGCGCTCCGGCGCCCCCGCCTTCCACGGGCCGGGGGGCGCCGCACGTTATGGACCCGTTGCGGGGCTGCCCGCCGCGGGCGGCGTCCGGCACGGTAGCGTCGACCCTGCCATGGAACTTGCCTACATTCCCAGCCCGTCGCACGGTGTGCTGCACCTCGGCCCCATTCCGCTGCGCGGCTACGCGTTCTGCATCATCATCGGCGTCTTTCTGGCCGTCTGGCTCGGCAACAAGCGCTGGATCGCCCGGGGCGGGCGGGCCGGCACGGTGGCCGACATCGCGGTCTGGGCCGTGCCCTTCGGTCTCGTCGGCGGCCGGCTCTACCACGTGATCACGGACTACGAGCTGTACTTCAGCGAGGGCCGTGACTGGGTGGACGCCTTCAAGATCTGGCAGGGCGGGCTCGGCATCTGGGGCGCCATCGCCCTCGGTGCGCTGGGCGCCTGGATCGGCTGTCGCCGCCGCGGCATCCCGCTGCCCGCCTGGGCCGACGCCGTGGCACCCGGCATCGCCTTCGCGCAGGCCTGCGGACGCTGGGGCAACTGGTTCAACCAGGAGCTGTACGGCAAGCCGACGGACCTTCCGTGGGCGCTGCACATCACGTCCTCCACGGACGGGCGCGTTCCCGGTTACTACCACCCGACCTTCCTGTACGAGTCCCTGTGGTGCGTCGGCGTCGGATTCCTGGTCATCTGGGCCGACCGCCGCTTCAAGCTCGGCCACGGGCGCGCCTTCGCCCTGTACGTCGCCGCCTACTGCGTCGGCCGGGGCTGGATCGAGTACATGCGCGTCGACGACGCCCACCACATCCTGGGCCTGCGGCTGAACGACTGGACCGCGCTGGTGGTCTTCCTCCTCGCGGTGCTCTACATCGTGATCTCGGCCCGGACGCGTCCGGGACGGGAGGAGATCGTGGAGCCCCACGCCGGGGAGGACGCGCCGGCCGGGGGCGACGGGACCGCTTCCGCCGAGGACGCGGCCGGCGACAAGACCGGCGACAAGCCCGAGGGCGAGGCCGGCGACGGGGCCGAGGACGGCGGCAAGAGCGAGAAGGCGGGGGAGGCCGGGACCGACGGCGACTCCGTCGACCTCGGCAAGCGGACCGCCGCCGAGTCCACCGAGTCCGCCGAGTCCTCGGAGACCGCCGGGACGGAGTCCGAGGAGGAGTCCGGGGCCGGGGCGGAGCCCGTGGCACGGGACGAGGCCGGGTCGGCCAAGAAGAGCTGAGTCTCCCGCACACGGAAGGGGGCGCCGCGTCCGGGACGCGGCGCCCCCTTCGTGCTGCCCCGGGCCCCGGGCCGCGCCGTCCGGGGCCGTGCTGTTCGAGGCGCGCGTGGTCTCAGGCCAGGCGCTGGGCGAGGGCGAGGGTGCGGCGGGCGCCCGTGACCACCGCGGCGTCGACGAAACGGCCGTCCGGGAGGGCCTGCGCGCCGGGATCCCCGGCGGCCGCCCGGATCACGGCCTCGGCGGAGTCGACCTCGGCCGGGGTGGGGAGGTAGGCCCGCTCGATGATGGGGAGCTGGCGGGGGTGGATCGCCGCACGCCCGAGGACGCCGAGGGCGCGGCCGCGCGCACAGGACGAGGCCAGGCCCTCCACGTCGCGGATGTCGGGGTAGACCGACTGGGCCGGCGGGGGCAGGCCCGCGGCCCGGGCGGCCACGACCAGGCGGGCCCGGGACCAGTCGAGGCCCGTCTCGTCACGGACACCGAGATCGGCCCGCAGATCGCTCTCGCCGAGCGAGATCCCGCGCAGCGCGCGGTGCGCCGAGGCGATGGAGTAGGCCTGCTCGATGCCGAGGGCCGACTCCAGCAGGGCGTAGAGGGGGATCGTGCCGCCCTCCGCCGGGGTCGCGTTCGCCGCCACCCGCACGACGTCGTGGCGCGAGGTCACCTTCGGCAGCCGCAGACCGGACAGTCCGCGCAGCGGTGAGAGGGTCTTCAGGTCGGCGTCGCAGAAGGGGCCGTCGAGGGCGTTGACCCGGACGTGCACCGGGACGGGCGGCGTCTCGGCGAGCAGGTCCGCGGTGGCGGAGCGGGCGTACTCCTTGCGGTGCGGCGCGACCGCGTCCTCCAGGTCGACGAGGACGACGTCCGCACCGGAGACGAGGGCCTTGGCCACCACCTCGGGACGGTCCCCCGGCGCGTACAGCCAGGTCAGGGGCAGAAGGTCCGCGGTCACAGCGCCCCCTCCGCCCTCAGCTCCTCGATCTCGGGCACGGTCAGGCCGAGTTCGCCGAGCACGGCGTCGGTGTCCGCACCGTGCGGGCGGCCCGCCCAGCGGATCGCGCCGGGTGTGGCGGAGAGCCGGAAGAGGACGTTCTGCATGCGCAGCGGCCCCAGCTCGGGGTCCTCGACGCGGGTGACCGTGTCGAGGGCCTGGTACTGCGGGTCGCTCATGATGTCCCGGACGTCCTGGACGGGCGCGATCGCCGCCTCCGCCTTCTCGAAGGCGGCGAGGACCTCGTCCCGGGTGCGCTCGGCGATCCACGCGCCGACCGCCCCGTCCAGGACGTCCGCGTGGCGCGCCCGGTCCGCGCCGGTCGCGAACCACGGCTCGTCGATCACGTCGGGGCGGCCGACCAGCCGCATCACCCGCTCGGCGATCGACTGCGCCGACGTCGAGACCGCGACCCAGGAGCCGTCCGCCGTGCGGTAGGTGTTGCGGGGCGCGTTGTTCGCCGAGCGGTTGCCGGTGCGCGGCTGGACATGGCCGAGCTGGTCGTACCAGATCGGCTGCGGGCCGAGGACGGTCAGGATCGGTTCGATGATCGCCATGTCGATCACCTGGCCCTCGCCGGTGCGCTCGCGCGCCCGCAGCGCGGCCATCACGGCGTACGCGGTCGCGAGGCCCGCGATCGAGTCGGCCAGGCCGAACGGCGGCAGGGTCGGCGGCGCGTCGGGCTCGCCGGTGACCGCGGCGAAGCCGCTCATCGCCTCCGCGAGCGTGCCGAAGCCGGGGCGGTGCGCGTACGGGCCGAACTGGCCGAAGGCGGTGACCCGGGCGAGGACCAGCCGGGGGTTGGCCGCGGACAGCTCCGCCCAGCCCAGGTCCCACTTCTCCAGGGTGCCCGGACGGAAGTTCTCGACGATCACGTCGGCGTCCGCGGCGAGCCGGAGCAGGGTCCTGCGGCCGCCGCGCTTCGACAGGTCGAGCGTGATCGTGCGCTTGTTGCGGCCGAGGAGCTTCCACCACAGGCCGATGCCGTCCTTCGAGGGGCCGTGCCCCCGGGACGGGTCCGGCTGGGAGGGGTGTTCGACCTTGACGACCTCCGCGCCGAAGTCGCCGAGCATGGTGGCGGCGAGCGGCCCGGCGAACAGGGTCGCGAGGTCGAGGACGCGCAGGCCGTCGAGGGGGCCGCCCCTGCCGGGCCCGCTCATGCGCCGGCCTGGGTGTCGATCTCGGAGCGGTACGGCATCGAGGACGTCGCCCCGTGCCGCTGCACCGACACCGAGGCGGCCGCCGAGGCCCACACCATGGCCTCCGACATCTCCCGGCCCTCGGCGAGCGCCACCGCCAGGGTGCCGACGAAGGTGTCGCCCGCCGCGGTGGAGTCGACCGCGGTCACCTTGGGCGCGGGCACCGTGATGGGGGCGGCGCCCCGGGCCGCGTACAGGCTGCCCTCGGCGCCGAGGGTGACGACGACCTCCGGGACCTGTTCGAGCAGCGCCGCGGCGGCTCCGCGCGGATCGGTGAAGCCGGTGAGCGCGGCGGCCTCGTGCTGGTTGGGCACCAACAGGTCGACGGCGGACAGCAGCTGGGGCGACAGGAACTGCGCGGGTGCCGGGGTCAGGATCGTCCGGACGCCGTGTCTGCGGGCGGCCTCCGCGCCGGCGAGCACGGCCTCCAGCGGGATCTCGAGCTGGAGGAGCAGCGCGTCGGCGCTGGCGATGAGGCCCTCGTCGCCGGGGGCGAGGGAGGTGACGGTGCCGTTGGCGCCGGGGATGACGACGATCGCGTTGCCGCCCTCGTCGTCCACCACGATGTGAGCGGTGCCGGACGGGCCCTCGGTGGTGCGCAGATGGTCGGTGTTCACGCCGAAGTGCTCCAACGTGGAACGGAGTTGGCTGCCGAAGGAGTCGGCGCCCACCGCGCCGACCAGGGAGACGTCGGCGCCCGCGTGCGCGGCGGCCACCGCCTGGTTCGCGCCCTTGCCGCCGGGGATCGTACGGAACTCCCGTCCCGTCACGGTCTCTCCGCGCTGGGGGGCCTTGGCGACATACGCGACGAGGTCCATGTTCGTGCTGCCGAGCACGGCGATGTGGGTCATGGGCGAACGGTCTCCCGGTGTGTGAGGTGGGCGAGGGCGTCGAAGCCGATGCCGTCGAAGGCGGCGACGGAGGTGGCCAGCCGGTTCTTGAGGGGACCCGTGAAGCGGTCGGGCAGGGCGGCGGGGTCGCCCGTGAGCAGGCCGGCGATGCTTCCGGCCGTCGCGCCGTTCGAGTCGGTGTCCAGACCGCCGGACACCGCCCGGCAGACGGAGCCGGTGAAGTCGCCGTCCGCGTGGGTGAGGGCGGCGGCGATCAGCGCGGTGTTGGGGACGGCGTGGACCCAGTGGCAGTCGCGGTGGACGGTGTGCAGTTCGTCGACGACCGCGTCGAAGTCCGGTGTCGTACGGGCCAGCCGGACGGCGTGGCGGACCGCCCGGGCCAGTCGGGAGCCGGGCGGGACGACCCTCAGTCCGGTGCGCAGACAGGCGTGGACGTCGGTGGCCGGGACGGCCGCCCCGGCGATGGCGGCGGCCGTGAACATCGCCGCGTAGACGCCGTTGGCCGTGTGGGTGAGGGTGGCGTCGCGGTACGCCTGTTCCGCGGCCCGGGCCGGGTCGCCCGGGTTGGTCCAGCCGTGCACGTCCGCGCGGATCAGGGCGCCGATCCACTCGCGGAACGGGTTGTGGCGGCGGGCGGTGTCCGGGGGCTCGACACCGCCGAGGAGGTTGCGGTAGGCGACGCGTTCCGCGGTGAAGGTGCGGCCGGCGGGGAGTTCGTCGAGCCAGAGGCGGGCCACGTCCGCGGTGGTGAAGCCGCGACCGTACCGCTGGAGCAACAGCAGGTTCAGGAGCGGGTAGTTGAGGTCGTCGTCCTCCGGCATGCCGTCGATGTTCTCGGCCAGCGAGGTGGCGGCCGAGCGCCGGTTCCAGGGGTGGGCGTCCAGCAGGTCCCGGGGCACGCCCCGCTCGGTGAACCAGGTGCGCAGGGGCCAGTTGCCGGAGGCTCGGGCGAGGGCCCGGATCGCTTCGAGGGGGAGCTTCTCCACGGGTTTGCCGAGCAGGCAGCCCACGGCCCGCCCGAGCCAGGCCGCTTCCAGCCGGAGCGGGCCGGGAGCGGGCACGGGCGCGTACCGAGGGGGCGGCCAGTCGGGGCACCGGTCCTTGATCAGTGCCAGGTCCGTCGGTTCGTCGTCCTCCGTCCCGCCGGGCAGGGCGGCGAGTTCGTCGAGGAGCGCGGCCGCCAGTCGGCGCAGGGACGGCGAGGCCGCCGTCGCCGACGCGCCCGCGCGCGGCGGGGCGGTCCCGCCGCCCGCCGCGTACCAGCGGGCGGCGACGCGGGACGGGTCGCGGCCGTCCTGCACGGCCTGGTGGAGTTCGTGGCCGAGGAGGTCCTCGGGCTGGACCCAGGTCAGCCGGAGCACGGCGCTCCCGCCAGCGCGGCGTACGCCGCCTCGTGGGCCCGGCGGCGGCGGACGTCACGGTCGAAGATCTCCCGGGTCACCCCGGCCAGCGTACGCGCCGGGGCGTCCAGGTCCAGGCGGCTGGACTCGGCCACCGTCTTGGCCCAGTCGTGCGGGACCTCGGAGCCCAGCGCGCCCGAGAGGGCTCCGGCCATGGTGGCGATGGAGTCGCAGTCGCGCCCGTAGTTGACCGAACCGAGGACCGCGTGCCGGAATTCGCCGCCGGACACCAGCAACATGCCCAGCGCGACGGGGAGTTCCTCGATGGAGTGCAGCCGTGAGGGGCGCCGGGCGCCGAGGGAGGGGGAGCGGTAGTCGGGGCCGACGGTGTCGAAGGGGGCCACCGCCCGGCGCAGCGGGACGAGCGCCGACTCGAAGTCCGTGTACCGCGAGGCGACTTCGCAGACCGCCTCGACGGCGGCGCGGGTGCCGTCCTTGGCCAGCGCCAGACACGCGTCGACGACCGAGCGGGGGGTCGCGCCGGGGGAGCAGGCCGCCGCCACGGCCGCCGCGAAGACACCCGCGGCCTCGCGCCCGTACGAGGACTGGTGGGCGCCCGCGATGTCGAGCGCCTCGGCGTACGCGCCCGCCGGGTTCGCCGCGTTGACGAGGCCGACCGGGGCCATGTACATCGCCGCACCGCAGTTGACGATGTTGCCGGCGCCGGCCTCCCGGGGGTCCACGTGGCCGTAGTGGAGGCGGGCGACCATCCACTTCTCGGCGAGGAAGATCCGCTGGAGGGGGAGGGCCTCGGCCTCCAGTTCCGGGATCCAGCGGGGGGTCGTCATCAGGTCGGGGACGAGGTGCTCGGCGACCGCGTAGGCGTCGAGGTGGTCGCGGACGGTCGCGTACACCCGTACCAGCGCATGGGTCATGAGGGTGTCGTCGGTGACGTGTCCGTCGCCCTTGTGGTACGGGGCGACGGGCCGGGCGGTGGGCCAGTCGTCGCCGTTCCAGGGGCCGACGACACCGTGCACGCGTCCGCCGTGGCGCTCGGTGATCTGCTCGGGGGAGTACCCCTCGACGGGGCCGCCGAGGGCGTCGCCGACGGCGGCTCCGACGAGGGCTCCGGTGATCCGTTCGTCGAGGGTTCCCGTTCCTTCTCCTTTGGGCGTCATGCCCGAATCATCCCTCCGGTGCGGCCGGTCCCGGGGAATCGAGCGGGTCGGCGAGTCCCGTCGCCTCCAGGAGTTCGGCGAGCCCGATGAGATCCGTGCCGGTCAGCCGGGGCAGCGCGCAGCCGGACAGGGTGCGGCAGGCCTCGCGCCAGGAGGCGGGGACGGCGGCGCCGCCGCCGAGCGCCCCGGTGAGCGCTCCGGCCAGGGCGGGGGCCGAGTCGGCGACCCGGGACAGACAGGCGGCGGCGGGGACGGCCTCGGCGATCCGGCCGCGCGCGGCCAGCGCCAGGGCCAGGGCGACGGGGACGGTCTCGGCGGCGGCGACCCCGTAGCTGTAGACGTGGTCGACGATCTGGTGCTCGAGGGGCGGGACCAGGGCGAAGGCGCTCTCGCTGCCCCGGGCCAGGGTGAGGGCGTGCCGGGCGTTGCGGCCGATCTCCGTGGCGGCGGGCAGTTCGGCGAGGGCCGCCTCCACGCAGGTGCCGACGTCGTGCCCGGCGAGGGCGAGCGCCACGGCGGCGGCCATGGCGCGGGCACCGTGCACACCGTCGCCGTCCTGGGTGTAGCGGGCGTCGAACTCGGCGAGTTCCGCGGCGAGTCGGGGGTCTCCCGGGTGCGCCACGGCGAGCACGCAGGCCCGCACGCAGGCCGCGTCGTCGAAGTAGTGGGGGTTGTCGTGGCCGGTGGCGGGCGGGCGCAGACCGGTGGCGAGGTTGCCGAGTCCGGCCCGCACCGAGATCCGGGCGCGCAGCGGGAGCAGGGCGGACTCGACCTCGGGGGCGCGGTCCGCGGCGGCGGCGACCTCGCTGGCGACGGCGTTCCAGGACAGGTCGATGGACGCGCGCATCCGGCGGTCGAGGCTCAGGTCGCCGAGCGCCGTGGTCTCCCCGGCCCGCAGCACGGCCTCCGCCGCGAACGCCGCCCACTCGGCGTCGTCCGAGGGGCCGAGCCGCAGCGGTTCGGGCGGCTGGTTCAGCGCGATCGGCACGGGCAGGGTCGTCGTCGCGTTCTGCTCCGCGAAGGTGTCCAGCTCGCGGGTGAGCCGCCGGGTCCACTCGGGCATCCGCGCGGCCCGGTGGCGCGCGGCGGGCCACCCCGCGGCGTCCCCCGAGGCCAGCCCGAGCAACAGCCCCTCGACCCGCCGCACGCCCGTCCCCACGGGGTCCCCGGCTCCCGGCCCGGGACCGACCCGCGGAGAGGCCCCGCGCGGCACCTCCGGCTCCACCACCGACACGAGCACCCCGGCTCCAGCGCCGAGCGTCCCGGTTCCGGCTCCCGTGCCGGGCGTTCCGGATTCCGTTCCCGTGCCGGGTGTCCCAGGTCCCGGTTCCGCGCCGGGCGTTCCGGGCCCTGCTTCCGTGTCCGGAGTCCCCGGCCCCCTCCCGTCGGTGAAGGATCCCGGTCCGGGGTGCGTCGGGGCCGTTCCCGTTCCGGGCCGGAGCGGTGCGGGGGGTGTCGCGGAGGCGGCGCCCTCGCCCGTACGCCCGCCGGGCTCGTCGTCGCCGGCCAGTCCGGGGTTCACCGGAGTGCCCCGGTGCCGACGGCGGGTGTCCCGGGCGCCTCCGGAGGCGGATCCGTGGTCCCGTACGCGTTCCCGGGCGGATCCGTGTCTCCGCGGACGTCCGGAGGGCGGGCCGCGCGTGTCTCGACGGCGGGCGGTACGCGCCCCCCGGCACCCCACTTCTCCTCGTGCTCCGGGGTCAGGAGGTCCGCCACGTCCAGGATGTGGTGGCCCTCCATCGAAGGGAGGCAGCTGCCGCGGGCCGGTCCGACGGCCGCCGCCCACGCGGCGGGGATCGCCGACACGCCCCGGGTCGCGCCCGCCAGCGCCCCGGCCACCGCGGCCGTCGTGTCGGCGTCGCGTCCCATGTTCACCGCGGTGAGGACCGACTCGGTGAACGCCCCGTCCGCCGCCGCGTACGCGCCGAAGGCGAGGGCCACGGCCTCGGGGGCCAGGTCGGTCCACGGGTAGCCGCCGATCACGACCGCAGTGCGCACCGCGCGTTCGCCCCGGTGCGCCACCGCGACCGCGCGGCGCAGCGAGCGGGCCGTCCAGGAGTCGTCCGGGACGACGGCCAGGGCGGAGGCGACGACCGTGGAGGTGGAGGCGCCCGCCATCGCGGCGGCGACCCCGGCCGCGACCGCCTGGCCGCCGTAGAGGCCCTCGCCCTCGTGGCTCACCGAGCCGTCGATCGCCACGAGCCGGGCCGCCTCGGCGGGCCGGCCGGCCGCGAAGACGCCGAAGGGCGCCGCGCGCATGGCGAGACCGTCGCTCCAGGCGTGCCGGTGCTGGGCGGAGATGGGCGCCGCGAGTCCCCGGCGGAGGTTCTCCAGCGTGCCGCGCTCGCTGAATCCGGCGCCGCGGAACGGCCCCTCGTCGCGGTCCGCGATCCACTGGTGCCAGGCCGATTCGACGTGTGCCACGGTCAGCGCCGAGCCGTGCCGGGCCAGCAGCAGCCCCGAGAAGATCGCGTACTCGGTGTCGTCCGTCCCGGCCGGATGCTCGGCGACGTACCCGGTGATCCGGCCCCATCTGGCGCGGATCTCCGACGGCTTCATGTTCTCGGCGGGTGCGCCCAGCGCGTCCCCCACGGCGAGTCCGAGCAGTGCGCCGCGTGCCCGGTCACGT
Organism: Streptomyces populi; assembly: GCF_002911015.1. Taxonomy (GTDB): domain Bacteria; phylum Actinomycetota; class Actinomycetes; order Streptomycetales; family Streptomycetaceae; genus Streptomyces; species Streptomyces populi. Next base: position 62,464 of record NZ_KZ626863.1, on the reverse strand, counting down.
GGACCTGCGGCGTTCCCGGATGCCGGGGCCGAGGGAATGCAGGCGGTGGAAGCCATACGTGCCTCTCCTCTCAGGGCTCCGCCGGCACGCGGAATGCGGCGCGCGGACCCCTTTGCGGATCTGTGCCACGTTGGCGGTTGACAGGAGCCTCGCGGGCTCCTCTGTCACCCGGTCGACATATGTGCATGACATGTCACGGATGAGCGCCGAAGGGTAAAACCGCAGGTTAGCCCAGCCTTTCCTTGCTGGCGGCAGGGAAATTATCAGCGTACTTTCGGAGTTGTCGAAAAGTGGAAACAGTCCAATCAAGCGCTCTGGGGGACCGGTATGGCGATCATCGAGACCGAGGCGACGCTGCATGTGGCGCACCGCGACAACCACACCCACCGTGATGTCAACGGCGGATGGCTGCGCCCGGCCGTGTTCGGCGCCATGGACGGCCTGGTCTCCAACCTCGCCCTGATGACCGGCGTCGCCGGCGGGGCCGTGTCCCAGCAGACGATCGTCATCACCGGACTCGCGGGCCTCGCCGCCGGGGCCTTCTCCATGGCCGCCGGCGAGTACACCTCCGTCGCCTCGCAGCGCGAGCTCGTCGAGGCGGAACTCGACGTCGAGCGGCGCGAGCTGCGCAAGCACCCCAAGGACGAGGAGCGCGAGCTGGCCGCGCTGTACGAGGCCCGGGGCGTCGAGCCCGGCCTGGCCCGCGAGGTGGCCCGGCAGCTCTCCCGCGATCCCGAGCAGGCCCTGGAGATCCACGCGCGCGAGGAGCTCGGCATCGACCCCGGCGACCTGCCCTCCCCGGCCGTCGCCGCCGTGTCCAGCTTCGGCTCGTTCGCGCTCGGCGCCCTGCTCCCCGTACTGCCGTACCTGCTGGGTGCGACCGCGCTGTGGCCCGCGCTGCTCCTCGCCATGGCCGGGCTCTTCGCCTGCGGTGCCGTCGTGGCCAAGGTGACCGCGCGGTCCTGGTGGTTCAGCGGACTGCGGCAGCTCGCCCTGGGTGGTGCCGCGGCGGGTGTGACGTACGCCCTGGGCAGTTTGTTCGGCGCGGCCGTAGGATGAGGTCTCGATCACCTATGCGAGGGACCGCATAAGTAATTGTTACCCGGCGGTTTCGATTCCGTGGCCGCTGGGAATGAGCCGTAAGCACTGCGGGCAATGACGCCCGCGCCGCATCTCTCGCGGCGGATCACGACCTCCACCGCGAACCGGACCGATGGTCATCGATCTGTCCGATTGAGTCCCGATACCTCTCCACCGCTGGGCGCGATACCCCCGCCGCATCCCCCGTGGTGTCCGCATGTTGGAACGCAGTATCCGGTTCCCGGGAACCGCCCCATCATGTAACCTGCACGAAATTTTGCACCCAGCAGAGGGCCAACGTCGTCCCTCGGCAGCCGTCTCCCCAGTGCCTCGAGAGCCCGGGAGACTCCCCGCCCCGACGACGACGGGAGAGCCGATGCGTACGCCGCGCCAGCCGTCCCAGCACTCCACGAACGACCGGAAGTGGTCCTTCATGGATGCTCGCCCTGCTGCGCAGGGTATGTATGACCCCCGCAACGAAAAGGACGCCTGTGGCGTCGGTTTCGTGGCCACCCTCACCGGCGAGGCGAGCCATGCGCTGGTCGAGCAGGCGCTCACCGTTCTGCGCAACCTGGAACACCGTGGTGCCACCGGCTCCGAGCCCGACTCGGGTGACGGCGCCGGCATCCTCTCCCAGGTCCCGGACGCCTTCCTGCGCGAGGTGGCCGGATTCGAACTCCCCGCAGCCGGTGCGTACGCGGTGGGCATCGCCTTCCTCCCCGAGGACGGCACGGCCGACGCCGTCTCGCGCATCGAGACGATCGCCGCCGAAGAGGGCCTCACCGTCCTCGGCTGGCGCGAGGTCCCGGTCGCCCCCGAACTCCTCGGCGCCACCGCCCGCTCGACGATGCCGGCCTTCCGCCAGATCTTCGTCACCGACAACAAGAGCGAGGGCATCGCCCTGGACCGCAGCGCCTTCGTGCTGCGCAAGCGCGCCGAGCGCGAGGTCGGGGTCTACTTCCCCTCGCTGTCCGCGCGGACCATCGTCTACAAGGGCATGCTGACCACCGGCCAGCTGGAGCCCTTCTTCCCGGACCTGTCCGACCGCCGCTTCGCCTCCGCGATCGCGCTCGTGCACTCCCGGTTCTCCACCAACACCTTCCCGAGCTGGCCGCTCGCCCACCCGTACCGCTTCGTCGCGCACAACGGCGAGATCAACACGGTCAAGGGCAACCGCAACTGGATGGTCGCCCGCGAGTCCCAGCTCGCCTCCGACCTGTTCGGGAACAAGGACCTGGAGCGGATCTTCCCCGTCTGCACCCCGGACGCCTCCGACTCGGCCTCCTTCGACGAGGTGCTCGAACTCCTGCACCTCGGCGGCCGTTCGCTCCCGCACTCCGTGCTCATGATGATCCCGGAGGCGTGGGAGAACCACGACTCCATGGACCCGGCCCGGCGCGCCTTCTACCAGTTCCACTCCACGATGATGGAGCCCTGGGACGGCCCGGCCTGCGTCACCTTCACCGACGGCACCCAGGTCGGCGCGGTCCTCGACCGCAACGGTCTGCGCCCCGGCCGCTACTGGGTCACCGACGAGGGCCTCGTCGTCCTCGGCTCCGAGGTCGGCGTCCTCGACATCGACCCCGCCAAGGTCGTCCGCAAGGGCCGCCTCCAGCCCGGCAAGATGTTCCTCGTCGACACCGTCGAGCACCGCATCATCGAGGACGACGAGATCAAGGCCGGTCTCGCCGCCGAGAAGCCGTACGCGGACTGGCTGGAAGCCGGCGAGATCGAGCTCTCCGACCTGCCCGAGCGCGAGCACATCGTGCACACCCACGCCTCGGTCACCCGCCGCCAGCAGACCTTCGGCTACACGGAGGAGGAGCTGCGGATCATCCTCGCGCCGATGGCCAAGGCCGCCGCCGAGCCGATCGGCTCCATGGGCACGGACTCGCCGATCGCCGCGCTCTCGCAGCGCCCGCGTCTGCTCTTCGACTACTTCACCCAGCTGTTCGCCCAGGTCACCAACCCGCCGCTGGACGCGATCCGCGAAGAACTGGTCACCTCCCTGCGCTCCTCGCTGGGCCCCCAGGGCAACCTGCTGGACCCGACGGCCGCCTCCTGTCGCAGCGTCACCCTGCCCTTCCCGGTGATCGACAACGACGAGCTGGCCAAGCTCATCCACATCAACGCCGACGGCGACATGCCCGGCATGAAGGCCGCGACCCTCTCCGGCCTGTACCGGGTCTCCGGCGGCGGCGACTCCCTCGCCGCCCGCATCGAGGAGATCTGCGCCGAGGCCGACGCCGCCATCGAGAACGGCGCCCGCCTGATCGTCCTGTCGGACCGTCACTCCGACGCCGAGCACGCGCCGATCCCCTCGCTGCTGCTCACCGCGGCCGTCCACCACCACCTCATCCGCACCAAGCAGCGCACCCACGTGGGCCTGCTGGTCGAGGCCGGCGACGTCCGCGAGGTCCACCACGTCGCCCTGCTCATCGGCTACGGCGCCGCGGCGGTCAACCCCTACCTGGCCATGGAGTCCGTCGAGGACCTCGTCCGCGCGGGCACCTTCCTGTCCGGCATCGAGGCCGAGCAGGCCATCCGCAACCTGATCTACGCGCTCGGCAAGGGCGTCCTGAAGGTCATGTCCAAGATGGGCATCTCGACCGTCGCCTCCTACCGCGGCGCCCAGGTCTTCGAGGCCGTCGGCCTGGAGCAGGCCTTCGTCGAGAAGTACTTCAACGGCACGGCCACCAAGATCGGCGGCGCCGGCCTCGACGTCGTCGCCAAGGAGGTCGCCGCCCGGCACGCCAAGGCCTACCCCGCCTCCGGCATCGCCCCGGCGCACCGCGCCCTGGAGATCGGCGGCGAGTACCAGTGGCGCCGTGAGGGCGAGCCGCACCTGTTCGACCCGGAGACGGTCTTCCGCCTCCAGCACTCGACGCGCTCCGGCAGCTACGAGATCTTCAAGAAGTACACCGACCGCGTCAACGAGCAGTCCGAGCGCCTCATGACGCTGCGCGGCCTGTTCGGCTTCACGTCCGACCGCCCGTCGATCTCCGTCGACGAGGTCGAGCCGGTCTCCGAGATCGTCAAGCGCTTCTCCACCGGCGCCATGTCGTACGGCTCCATCTCCAAGGAGGCGCACGAGACCCTCGCCATCGCCATGAACCAGTTGGGCGGCAAGTCCAACACCGGTGAGGGCGGCGAGGACCCGGACCGCCTGTACGACCCGGCGCGCCGTTCGTCGATCAAGCAGGTCGCCTCCGGCCGCTTCGGCGTCACCTCCGAGTACCTGGTCAACGCCGACGACATCCAGATCAAGATGGCCCAGGGCGCCAAGCCCGGCGAGGGCGGCCAGCTGCCCGGCCACAAGGTCTACCCGTGGGTGGCCAAGACCCGTCACTCGACCCCGGGCGTCGGCCTGATCTCCCCGCCGCCGCACCACGACATCTACTCCATCGAGGACCTGGCCCAGCTGATCCACGACCTCAAGAACGCCAACCCGGCCGCGCGTATCCACGTGAAGCTGGTGTCGGAGGTCGGAGTCGGCACGGTCGCGGCCGGTGTGTCGAAGGCGCACGCGGACGTCGTCCTCATCTCGGGTCACGACGGCGGCACCGGCGCCTCCCCGCTGACCTCGCTCAAGCACGCGGGCGGCCCCTGGGAGCTCGGCCTCGCCGAGACCCAGCAGACCCTGCTGCTCAACGGCCTGCGCGACCGCATCGTCGTGCAGACCGACGGCCAGCTCAAGACCGGCCGCGACGTCGTCATCGCCGCGCTGCTCGGCGCCGAGGAGTTCGGTTTCGCGACCGCGCCGCTCGTCGTCTCCGGCTGCGTCATGATGCGCGTCTGCCACCTGGACACCTGCCCGGTCGGCATCGCCACCCAGAACCCGGTGCTGCGCGACCGGTTCGCCGGCAAGGCCGAGTACGTCGTGAACTTCTTCAAGTTCATCGCCGAGGAAGTCCGCGAGATCCTCGCCGAGCTCGGCTTCCGCAGCATCGAGGAGGCCGTCGGCCACGCCGAGAACCTCGACGTGGAGCGCGCCGTCACCCACTGGAAGGCGCAGGGCCTGGACCTGACCCCGCTCTTCCACGTGCCCGAACTGCCCGAGGGCGCGGTGCGCCACCAAGTCGTCGAGCAGGACCACGGCCTGGAGAAGGCGCTCGACAACGAGCTGATCAAGCTCGCCGCCGACGCCCTGGCCGCGGACTCCGCGACCGACGCCCAGCCGGTCCGCGCCCAGGTCGCGATCCGCAACATCAACCGCACGGTCGGCACCATGCTCGGCCACGAGGTGACCAAGAAGTTCGGTGGCGCGGGCCTGCCCGACGACACCGTCGACATCACCTTCACCGGCTCGGCGGGCCAGTCCTTCGGCGCCTTCCTCCCCCGCGGTGTCACGCTGCGCCTGGAGGGCGACGCCAACGACTACGTCGGCAAGGGCCTCTCCGGCGGCCGGATCGTCGTCCGCCCCGACCGCGGCGCCGACCACCTCGCCGAGTACTCGACGATCGCGGGCAACACCATCGCCTACGGCGCGACCGGCGGCGAGCTGTTCCTGCGCGGCCGCACCGGCGAGCGCTTCTGCGTCCGCAACTCCGGCGCGCTGGTGGTCTCCGAAGGCGTGGGCGACCACGGCTGCGAGTACATGACCGGCGGTCACGCGGTCGTCCTCGGCGAGACGGGCCGCAACTTCGCGGCCGGCATGTCCGGCGGCATCGCCTACGTCATCGACCTCGACCGCGACAACGTGAACGTCGCCAGCGTCGACGCCGTCGAGCAGCTCGACGAGGCCGACAAGCCGTGGCTGCACGCCGTCGTGCCGCGGCACGCGGAGGAGACCGGTTCGACGGTCGCCGAGAAGCTGCTCGCCGAGTGGCCCGCCGCCGTGGAGCGTTTCAGCAAGATCATTCCCAGCACCTACAAGGCAGTGCTCGCCGCCAAGGACGCCGCCGAGCGAGCCGGACTCGACGAGTCCGCGATCACCGAGAAGATGATGGAGGCGGCGACCAATGGCTGATCCCAAGGGCTTTCTGAACCACGGCCGTGAGGTCGCCAGGTCCCGGCCGGTCCAGGAGCGTCTCAAGGACTGGAACGAGGTCTACGTTCCGGGCTCGCTGCTCCCGATCATCTCCAAGCAGGCCTCGCGCTGCATGGACTGCGGCATCCCGTTCTGCCACAACGGCTGTCCGCTGGGCAACCTGATCCCCGAGTGGAACGACTACGCGTACCGCGAGGACTGGCAGGCCGCCTCCGAGCGGCTGCACGCCACGAACAACTTCCCGGAGTTCACCGGGCGGCTGTGCCCCGCGCCGTGCGAGTCCGCGTGCGTGCTGGGCATCAACCAGCCCGCCGTGACCATCAAGAACGTCGAGGTCTCGATCATCGACAAGGCGTGGGACAGCGGCTCCGTCGCGGCCCAGGCTCCCGAGCGCCTCTCCGGCAAGACCGTCGCGGTCATCGGTTCCGGTCCCGCCGGTCTCGCCGCCGCCCAGCAGCTCACGCGCGCCGGTCACACGGTCGCGGTGTACGAGCGCGCCGACCGCATCGGCGGTCTGCTCCGCTACGGCATCCCCGAGTTCAAGATGGAGAAGCGGCACATCAACCGCCGCATCGAGCAGATGCGCGCGGAGGGCACCCGCTTCCGCACGGGCATCGAGATCGGCCGCGACCTCAAGGCGACGGACCTGCGCAAGCGGTACGACGCCGTGGTCATCGCCGCCGGCGCCACGACCGCCCGTGACCTGCCCGTCCCCGGGCGGGAGCTGAACGGCATCCACCAGGCCATGGAGTACCTGCCGCTGGCCAACAAGGTGCAGGAGGGCGACTACGTGGCGCCCCCGATCACCGCCGAGGGCAAGCACGTCGTGGTCATCGGCGGCGGCGACACGGGCGCGGACTGCGTGGGCACCGCCCACCGCCAGGGCGCGGCCTCGGTCACGCAGCTGGAGATCATGCCGCGTCCGGGCGAGGAGCGGAACGCGAACCAGCCCTGGCCGACGTTCCCGATGCTCTACAAGGTCACCTCCGCGCACGAGGAGGGCGGCGAGCGCGTCTACGCGGTCTCCACCACCCACTTCGAGGGCGACGAGGACGGCAACGTCCAGTGGCTGCACCTGGTCGAGGTAGAGTTCACCGGCGGCAAGCTGAACCAGAAGCCGGGCACGGAGCGCAAGATCCCCGCCCAGCTGGTGACGCTGGCGATGGGGTTCACCGGCACGGACGTCGAGAACGGCGTGGTCTCCCAGTTCGGCCTGGAGCTCGACGAGCGCGGCAACATCGCCCGCGACGCCGACTTCGCGACCAACGTCCCCGGTGTGTTCGTCGCCGGTGACGCGGGCCGCGGCCAGTCCCTCATCGTCTGGGCCATCGCGGAGGGCCGCTCGGCCGCCCGCGGTGTCGACCGCTTCCTCACCGGAGCGAGCGACCTGCCGGCCCCGATCCGCCCGACGGACCGTTCGCTGACGGTCTGACCCATGGATGCGTGACCTGACGACGGTCACTCGAGAACGTCCCGCACAAAGGCGTGCGGAACACGAGACGGCGCCTGCCTCACTGTCCCCGACCGGACGCCCTGGCAGGCGCCGCCGCATGTCCGCGCACAGCCGGGGGCCAGGCTCTCCACGGGCACGGGCACGGGCGCGGGGAACGAGGTCCGGCGCCTACGGCACGTGGTACGTCTCGCCGTACACCTTCCACCGCAGCGGCGTGTCCAGGCCGAGGTTCCCGTCGTCGAGGAACGCGCGCTGGGCGGTGTCGACGCGGGTGGTGTCGCGATCGGGGTCCTCGGACCTCATGGCCGCGCGCCGGACGTCCAGGAAGGCGCTGAGGTACGTCTTCTGGTCGCCTCCTTCGGAGGGCAGGTCCGCCTCGCGCACGGCGCGCTCGCGCAGGGCGTAGAAGCCGTCGCCGTCGGTCCCCGGACCGTGCAGCACCATGGCGTCGTAGTAGACGAACTGGCCGAGCGTGCCGAGACCGTCGAGCTTGGCGAGCCGGACCGCCGGGCCGAAGTAGACCCGGTCGCGCTCGGAGTCCTGGGCCTCACGGAACGCGGCGACGCCGGCCTCGTGCCGCCAGGCCGCGACGAAGCCCGGATCCAGGCCCTCGTGGGAGTCCGTGCCGTCGACCTCGCGCAGGGCCGGGAGATAGCGGGCGAGCCCATTGCCCGGGTGCGCCTTCGTGTAGCGCTCGACGAGGGTGAGCAGGTCGTGGGTGCCGGTGCAGAAGCCGATGACACCCGCCGTGTAGCCCTGGCCGTCACCGATGTCCTCGATGTAGCCGTACGCCTCGCGCCAGTTCAGCGTGGAGTTCTCGGCACTCGCCACGATCTTCTGGGCGAGTTCCTTCTTCGCCGGGGCGGCGAGGCCGGCCGGCCTGGCGGCGACGGCCGCGTCGTCGGCCGTCCGTTCCGCCGCGGCCCGGCCGTCCGCCGCCCGGGACTGCGACGCCGGCGACCGGCCGCCCTCGGCGTCGGCCGCGGCGTGCTCGGACGTGGCGCCGTAGACCGCCGCCGTGATCAGCACGGGAGCGAGGGCGAACAACAGGAAACCCGTACGTTTCATGACGGACAGGGTAGGCCGCGTGGGCCCGCGGGCGGGGAGGCCGGGCGCACCGGACCCACAACCCCAGGTCCGGCCGTCACACCCCGGACCCGTGTCGCCCCGGGTGGCACGTCACATCCCGCCCGTCACACCGCGCCCGTCTTCAGCGCGGACACCTTCAGCACCGCGAGGACCACCAGCAGTGCGAGAAGCCCCACGCAGACGGCCGCCTGGACCAGTGGCCGACGGGGGCCGCGGGGAGCGTACGCGTAGGCCGCCGTCACGAGCCCGCCCGCCAGCAGTCCGCCCAGGTGACCCTGCCAGGAGGTGAGCCCCGCCGAGATCAGGAGCCAGATCAGCAGTCCCGCCATGAACCGGTTGACGCCGCTCATGTCCATGCCGAGCCGGCGGGCCATCACGTAGTACGCGGCGCCGATGCCGAAGATCGCGCCCGACGCGCCGATCGTCTGCTCGTCCGGCACGATCAGCAGCACGAGGACCGAGCCGCCGAGCGCCGACAGCAGGTACAGCGCGAGGTAGCGGACCCGGCCGAGCTGGGCCTCGACGATCCGCCCGATGTTCCACAGCGCGAACATGTTCATCACGATGTGGGCGATCCCGAACGTGCCCTCGGTGGGCGGCAGATGCAGGAACGCACCGGTCAGCAGCCGGTACCACTCCCCGTCGACGAGGCCCTCCGCGTGGAGGACCGAGGGGTACGGGAAGTCCCAGAGGTAGTGACCCCCTTCCGAGTCCGCCAGGCCCGCGCCGAGCATCGCGAACCGGTCCACGACCGAGGAGCGCAGCAGTTCGGCCAGATAGGCCAGCACGTTCAGACCGATGAGGACGTACGTCACCACCGGCACCGTGGATATCCGGCCGCCGAAGGCCGTGCGGGCCTGCCGGATCGACCTCGCGCCCTCCTTCACGCACTCCACGCACTGGTGGCCGACGGCCGCCTCACGCATGCAGTTCGGACATATGTAGCGGTCGCATCGGGTGCAGCGCACATGCGACTCCACCTTGGGGTGGCGGTAACAGGTGGTGACGGCGGACTCGGACTCCACGGCCGGCTCCTAGGAACGCACGGGAAAAAGGGGGGAAGATGAGCCGGTGGGGACGGCGGTGATCAAACTATCCAACGCCTCCGACAACGGGGAACGGCAGGGCCGTGATCTCCGTGGCCGCCGCGGGCGGACGCCGGTGCCCGGGCACCGGACGGGACGACGCCGTGACGTAATCTCGTCGTTCCGCAGTCCTCGCGCGACGGGAGCGCCCGCATGGCCGGAATCAGCCTCACGAAGATCGAGGAGACCGCGCCCGCGCTGGTGGGCCCCTACAAGAGCGCCGGGGTCAGCCTCACCAAGCACGGGCTGGGCGGGCAACGCGCCGCCGTGTGCCTGGTCGTGGACTATTCGGGGTCGATGAAGCCGTACTACGACGACGGCAGTGTGCAGGCCCTCGCCGACCGGGTGCTCGGCCTGTCCGCCCACCTCGACGACGACGGCACCGTCCCGGTCGTCTTCTTCTCCACGGACGTCGACGCGGTCACCGACATCACGCTCGACGACCACCGGGGGCGGATCGAACGGATCGTGGCCGGGCTCGGGCACATGGGCAGGACCAGCTACCACCTCGCCATGGACGCCGTCATCGACCACTACCTCGACAGCGGCTCGGACGCCCCGGCCCTCGTCGTCTTCCAGACCGACGGGGGGCCGATCAACAAGCTCGCCGCCGAACGGTACCTGTGCAAGGCGGCCGAGCTGCCGATGTTCTGGCAGTTCATAGGGTTCGGCGACCGCGGCAGCAAGCAGTTCGACTTCCTGCGCAGACTCGACGAACTGGCCGTGCCGCACAAGCGGGTCGTCGACAACGCGGGCTTCTTCCACGCCGGACCGGATCCGCGCGAGGTGAGCGACGCGGAGCTGTACGACCGGATGGTGGCGGAGTTCCCGCAGTGGCTGGCGGCGGCACGGGCCCGGGGAATCCTGGCCTGACCCGCCCTTTCCCCGCGTGGCCGCGGCGCGGACCCCCACGCCCCGGCCCGGCTCCGCCCCGGCTTCCCCTCCATGACGCCCCGTTGGCTTCGGTCGGCCGACGTGCCACCCTGGTGGGCCGAGGGGAGCGGCGAATGGACGCACGAGAGATCGACTCCAGCCGGACCACGGGGACTTCGGTGAACGGGGCAGCCGAGGGCGGGACTTCGCGGGCCCCGGACGGGACCCTGCGCGCCCGGCGCGCTCCGGAGACCGGCAAGGGCGAGCGGCTCGCCGACTGGGCCGACGGACGCCTCGGCCTCTACTCGCTGGCCAAGGCCAACATGCGCAAGGTCTTCCCGGACCACTGGTCGTTCATGCTGGGCGAGGTCTGCCTCTACAGCTTCCTCGTCCTGATCCTCACCGGCATCTACCTCACCCTGTTCTTCGAGCCGAGCGGCGTCGAGGTCGTCTACCACGGCTCCTACGGGCCGCTGAACGGCATCGTCATGACACGGGCCTACGAGTCCACGCTCGACATCAGCTTCGACGTGCGCGGCGGACTGCTCATCCGCCAGATCCACCACTGGGCCGCGCTCGTCTTCCTCGCCGGGATGCTCGTGCACATGATGCGGGTGTTCTTCACCGGCGCGTTCCGCAAGCCGCGCGAGGTCAACTGGCTCTTCGGCTGGACCCTGCTGATGCTCGGCCTCATCACCGGACTGACCGGCTACTCGCTCCCCGACGACCTGCTCTCCGGCACCGGCGTCCGCTTCGCCGACGGCGCCATCCTGTCGATCCCCGTCGTCGGCACGTACCTCTCCTTCTTCCTCTTCGGCGGGGAGTTCCCGGGGCACGACATCATCCCGCGGTTCTTCCCCATCCACGTCCTGCTGCTGCCGGGCATCATGCTGGGACTCGTGGTCGCCCACCTGGTCCTGGTCTTCTACCACAAGCACACGCAGTACCCCGGGCCCGGAAAGGACCAGAAGTCGGTCGTCGGCATGCCCCTCCTGCCCGTCTACACGGCCAAGGCCGGCGGGTTCTTCTTCCTCGTCTTCGGAGTCCTGGCGATCATGGGCGCGGTCGCCACCATCAACCCCGTGTGGGCGTTCGGGCCCTACCGCCCCGACCTGGTGACCACCGGCGCGCAGCCCGACTGGTACCTCGGCTTCTCCGAAGGACTCATCCGCGTGATGCCGGGATGGGAGATCAACGCCTTCGGCCACACGCTCCAACTGGGCGTCTTCATCCCCTTCGCGCTCTTCCCGATCGTCATGACCGCCATCGCCGTCTACCCCTTCGTCGAGGCCTGGGTCACCGGAGACAAGCGCGAGCACCACATCCTGGACCGGCCGCGCAACGCGCCCACCCGCACCGCGCTCGGCGTCGCCTGGCTGACGCTGTACGCCGTTCTGCTGGTCGGCGGCGGCAACGACCTGTGGGCCACCCACTTCCACCTGTCGATCAACGCGATCACCTGGTTCGTCCGCGTCGCCGTCTTCGCCGGGCCCGCCCTCGCCTACGTCCTCACGAAACGGATCTGCCTTGGACTCCAGCGCGCCGACCGGGACAAGGTGCTCCACGGACGCGAGTCCGGAACGATCAAGATGCTGCCGCACGGCGAGTACATCGAGGTCCACGAACCCCTCACCCCGGCACAGCGGTTCACCCTCACCCAGCACGAACAGGCGCCGCCCTACGAGCTGGGACCGCTCGTCGACGCGAACGGCGTGGCCCGCCGCGCCGGCCCCGGCCGACGGCTGCGCGCCCGGCTGGCGCGTGCCCTCTACGGGCCCGGCACCCGGATCCCGAAGCCGACGGCCGAGGAGTACCGGGCGCTCACGAGCGGGGACGACCACCACCACTGAGGCCGGCCAGCGCCTCGGCCCTGCACTCGGCCGGGGTGCCCCAGGCCGCCCTCAGGGCGCGGGCCTTGGTGAACCACAGGGACAGGTCGTACTCGGCCGTGTAGCCGATCGCGCCGTGCAGCTGCAACGCGGCCCTGGCCGTGGCGTACGCGGCCTCGCACGCCCTGACCTTCGCGGCGGCCACGTCCGCCGGTGCCATCGACAGCGCGGCCCCCAGCAGCAGCGGGCGCGCGAACTCCAGGGCGGTCATCGCGTCCGCGAGCCGGTGCTTGACCGCCTGGAACGAGGCGACGGGGACACCGAACTGGGTCCGCCGCCCGACGTACTCCACGGTACGGCCGAGCAGCGCGAGCCCCACCCCGAGGGCCTGGGCGGCGGTGGCCAGCCGGGCCCAGGTCAGCGCCCGGAGCGCGGCGCGGGCGACCTGCGGTCCGGCGGCCAGGAGTTCACCGCCGCCCTCCGGACGGGCGAGCCGACGGGCCGGGTCCACGGACGCCCGCACCGGCCCGTGACCGGACGCGAGCCGCAGCCCGTCACCGTCCACCACGAGCGACACCGCCGCAGCGTCCGCGTCGAGCGCGTGACCGCCGGACCGGGCAGCCGGGTCCGGGGCCGACGCGTGGCCGTCGGACGGTGCCGTCGTCGTGTCGGGTGCCTGTCCGCCGGACGGTGCCGGAGCGCCCGCCGTGGGCATGCGGCCGCCGGGCAGGACCAGGGTGGCGAGGCTCTTGCCCGAGGCCAGCCCCGGCAGCAGCCGTTCGGCCGGCCCCGGTTCGCCCAGCGCGCTCAGCTCGCCCAGCAGGGCGGCCGCGGCGGCCGTCTCCACCACCGGACCCGGAACCGCGTGCCGCCCCAGCTCCACGAACGCCACCGCCAGTTCCACCGGCAGCGGTCCCACCCCCTCGTACGCCTCCGGGACCGCCAGCGCGAACACGCCTGCCCCGGCCAGCCGAGACCACAGGGCCAGGCCCGGCGCGTGGTCGCCGTCCGCCCACGCCCGCACCGCCGACGGCGTGTCCGCGGACGCCAGCATCGCGTCCAGGGAGGCGGCGAAGGCGCGTTGTTCGGCGTCGAGGAGGAAGCGCATCAGCGGCGGCCCTTCGGAAGGCCGAGCAGCCGCTCGGCGATGATGTCGCGCTGGATCTCGTTGGTGCCCGCGTAGATCGGGCCCGCGAGCGAGAAGACGTACCCCTCGCACCACTCGGTGTCCGCCACCTCGCCCTCGGCGCCCAGCAGATCGAGAGCCGTCTCGTGCAGCGCGATGTCGAGCTCCGACCAGAACACCTTGTTCAGGCTGGACTCCGGCCCGGTGCTCTCCCCTTCGAGCAGCCGAGAGGCGTGGGCGTACGCGAACAACTGGTAGGCGCGCGCCCCGATCACCGCGTCGGCCACCCGCTCGCGCAGGGCCGTGTCGGACGGGTCGCCCCGGTCGTGCCACAGCGCGGCCAGCCGGTCCGCGGCGGCCAGGAAACGGCCCGGCGAACGCAGCGTCAGCCCCCGTTCGTCGCCCGTCGTCGACATCGCCACCCGCCAGCCCCGGCCGGGCTCCCCGATCACGTCCTCGTCGGGCACGAACACGTCGTCCAGGAACAGCTCCGCGAACGCCGGCCTGCCGTCCAGCCGCCCGATCGGGCGGACCGTCACCCCCGGCGCGCGCAGGTCGAACATCAGGTACGTCAGGCCCTGGTGGGGTTTCGCCAGGCCCGTCTCGCTGCGGAACAGGCCGAAGGCGCGGTCGGCGAACGCGGCCCGCGACGACCACGTCTTGTGCCCCCGCAGCAGCCAGCCGCCGTCCGTCCGAACCGCCCGCGACCTCAGCGAGGCCAGGTCCGACCCCGCCTCGGGCTCGGACCAGGCCTGCGCCCAGACCACCTCGCCCGTGGCCATCGACGGCAGCACCCGCGCGCGCTGCTCGGCGGTGCCGTGCTCGAAGAGGGTCGGCGCGAGGAGGCTGACACCGTTCTGCCCGACCCGGCCCGGCGCGCCCGCCGCGTGGTACTCCTCCTCGAACGCCAGCCAGCGCACGAGATCCGCGTCCCGGCCGCCGTACCGTGCCGGCCACGACACCACCGACCAGCGGTCCGCCGCCAGTTCGGCCTCCCACGCGCGATGCGCCGCGAAGCCCTCCGCGGTCTCCAGGGAAGGCAGCGGCACCTTCGGCACATGGACCTCGAGCCAGGCGCGGGCCTCGGCGCGGAACGCCTCGTCGGCGTGGGAGGGGGTGAGATCCATCGGCTGCACCTTCCGGCGGAGCTTCCCTAACAAGTGTTTGGTAGGTTAGCTTGGAGGCATGAGCGACGTCGAGAGCCCGGCGTACGTACCCGGCCACGGACTGCTGAAGGGCCGCAGCGCCGTCATCACCGCCGCCGCGGGCGCCGGCATCGGCGGAGCCACGGCACGACGGTTCCTGGAGGAGGGCGCTCGCGTCCTGATCAGCGACGCCCACACCCGCCGGCTCAAGGAGAGCGCCGAGACCCTGGCCGCGGAATTCGGCCCGGCCCAGGTCGCCGCACTGCCCTGCGACGTCACCTCGGAGGACCAGGTCCAGGCCCTCTTCGACACCGCCACCGACCTCCACGGCCGACTGGACATCGTCGTCAACAACGCGGGCCTCGGCGGCACCTCACCCCTCGTCGACATGACCGACGGCCAGTGGTCCACCGTCCTCGACGTGACGTTGAACGGCACCTTCCGCTGCACCCGGGCCGCACTGCGGCGCCTCAAGGCGAGTGGCCACGGCGGGGTCGTCGTCAACAACGCCTCCGTCGTCGGCTGGCGCGCCCAGGCCGGACAGGCCCACTACGCCGCCGCGAAAGCGGGCGTCATGGCCCTCACCCGCTGCGCCGCCGTCGAGGCCGCCGCCTACGGCGTCCGCGTCAACGCCGTCGCGCCCAGCCTCGCCATGCACCCCCACCTGGTGAAGGTCACCACTCCCGAACTGCTCGAAGAGCTCACCGCCCGCGAGGCGTTCGGCCGCCACGCCGAGCCCTGGGAGGTGGCCAACGCGATCGTGTTCCTCGCCTCCGGCTACTCCTCGTACCTCACCGGCGAGGTCGTGTCCGTGAGCAGCCAGCACGCGTAGGACGACAATGACCCGGTGCCTACCAAGAAGAAGCCCCAGGTGACCGCCACTCCCGAGCGCCGCCGCGAACTCCTCGGCACCGCCGCCGAGGTGTTCGCCGAGCAGGGCTACAACGCCACCACCGTCCGCAGGATCGCGGACGAGGCCGGAATGCTCGCCGGCAGTCTCTACTACCACTTCGACTCCAAGGAATCGATGCTGGAGGAGATCCTGCGGACCTTCCTCGACGAGCTCTGGGACGGCTACGACACCGTCCTCGGCGCCGGGTTCGGTCCCCGGGAGACCCTGGAGGCCCTGGTCACCGAATCCTTCCGGGAGATCGACCGGCACCGCGCGGCCGTCGCGATCTACCAGAAGGAGTCCCGCCACCTCGCCGCACAGGAGCGCTTCGCCTTCCTCGCCGAGTCCCAGCGCAACTTCGAGAAGGCCTGGCTGAGCACCCTGGAACGCGGAGTCGACGCCGAGGTCTTCCGGGCCGACCTCGACATCCGCCTCACCTACCGCTTCGTCCGCGACACCGTCTGGGTCGCCGCCTCCTGGTACCGGCCCGGCGGCCGGCACAGCCCCGAGGAGATCGCCCGGCAGTACCTGTCGATGGTCCTCGACGGCATCTCCGTGCGCGAGGAGACGTAAGCGAACAACTCACACCCCGAGGAGCCGTCATGGCCGAGGCCTACATCGTCGAAGCGGTCCGCACCCCCGTCGGGCGACGCGGGGGAGGACTGAGCACGGTCCACCCCGCCGATCTCGGCGCGCATGTGCTCAAGGCCCTCGTCGAACGCTCCGGCGTCGACCCGGCGGCCGTCGAGGACGTCGTCCTCGGCTGCCTGGACACCGTCGGACCGCAGGCCGGGGACATCGCCCGCACCAGCTGGCTGGCGGCCGGACTGCCCGAGGAGGTGCCCGGGGTCACCGTCGACCGGCAGTGCGGCTCCTCCCAGCAGGCCGTGCACTTCGCCGCCCAGGGCGTGATGTCCGGCACCCAGGACCTCGTCGTCGCCGGCGGCGTGCAGAACATGAGCCAGATCCCCATCGCCTTCGCCTCCCGCCAGGCCGCCGCACCGCTCGGCCTCACCGAAGGCCCCTTCGCGGGCAGCGAGGGCTGGCGGGCCCGCTACGGCGACCGCCCGGTCAACCAGTTCCACGGAGCCGAACTCATCGCCGCCAAATGGGGCATCAGCCGCCGCGACCAGGAGGAGTTCGCCCTCCGCTCGCACCGGCGGGCCGTCCGCGCCGCCGACGAGGGCCGCTTCGCCCGCGAGACCGTCCCCCTCGGCGACGTCACCGCCGACGAGGGGCCGCGCCGCGACACCACCCTGGAGAAGATGGCGGCCCTGAACCCGGTCGTCGAGGGCGGCAACATCACCGCCGCCTGCTCCTCCCAGGTCTCCGACGGCGCCGCCGCGATGCTGCTCGCCTCGGAACGGGCACTGCGTGAACACGGCCTGACCCCCCGTGCCCGCGTCCACCACCTCTCCGTGCGCGGCGAGGACCCCATCCGCATGCTCTCGGCCCCCATCCCCGCCACCGCGTACGCCCTGAAGAAGACGGGCATGTCCATCGGCGACATCGACCTCGTCGAGATCAACGAGGCGTTCGCCCCGGTCGTCCTCGCCTGGCTCAAGGAGACCGGCGCAGATCCCGGGAAGGTCAACGTCAACGGCGGCGCGATCGCCCTCGGCCACCCGCTCGGCGCCACCGGCGTCCGCCTCATGACCACCCTCCTGCACGAACTGGAGCGCACCGGCGGCCGGTTCGGACTCCAGACGATGTGCGAGGGCGGCGGCCAGGCGAACGTGACGATCATCGAACGGATCTGAGCCGCCACCGTCCACGCACCCGGACCCGGTACGAGCCCCGGGTCCGGACGGGGCCGACCCCCGTGCCCGGACGGGACCTGTCCTCGGGCCCGGACGGAGCCGGCCCGGGGTCTGACGGGACCTGCTCCCGTGTCCGGACGGAGCCGGCCCGGGGTCCGGGCGGGGCGGGTCCCGGGTCTGGGCGGGTGCCCTGGGTTCGGACAAGGGGGACCTCAGGTCCGGACGGGAACAGCATTCGGGGTCCGGACGCGGCCGGACGGGCCGGGCCCGCGGGGCGCGTGGGAACTCAGCCGTCCGGTCCGCCACAGGCCTCGGTCCACGGAGGCTCCGCCCCGTCCGGCCCGGCAAGGGCGTCCAGGACCGCGTGGGCCTGCGCCATCACCCGTTCGACCAGGTCCGCGCACGACGGAAGATCCTCGATCACCCCCGCCACCTGCCCCGACGCCATCACCCCCAGGTCCGTCCGGCCGTCCACCATCGACGCCCTCAGCAGCATCGGGGTGTTGGCGGCGAGCAGGACCTGGCTCCAGGTCAGGTCCCGGCCGTGTCTCATGGCGAGCCCGTCGCGGATCATCCGGGACCAGGAGAGACCGGAGATCCGCCGGAACCCGGCGGCCCGGCGCACCGCCTGGACGAGCGCCCCGGCGCGCCCCGCCCTCTCCAGGGAGTCGACGAGCTCACTGCGCAGCATGCGGTGCGGCAGCCCGTCGACGGCCGTCGTCACGGTGACGTCCTTCACCGTCGCCGCCAGGTATCTCGCCTTCACCGCGTCGGGGACCGTCGAGTCGGAGGTCAGCAGGAAACGCGTGCCCATCGCGACGCCCGCCGCCCCGTAGGCCAGCGCCGCCACGAGCCCCCGCCCGTCGTGGAAGCCGCCCGCCGCCACCACCGGGATGTCCACGGCGTCCACCACCTGGGGCAGCAGCACGCTCGTGGCCACCTCCCCGGTGTGGCCGCCGCCCTCGCCGCCCTGCACGATCACCGCGTCGGCGCCCCAGCCGGCCACCTTCTCGGCGTGCCGCCGGGCGCCGACGGACGGCACGACGATCACGCCCGCCTCCTTCAGCCCGGCGATCAGCTCGCGCGAGGGAGCGAGCGCGAACGACGCGACGCGCACGCCCTCGTCGACGATGATCCGCACCCGGTCGCCCGCGTCCCCGGCGTCGGCGCGCAGGTTCACACCGAAGGGCCGGTCCGTACGGGACTTGACCTCCCGCACGGCGTCACGGAGCTGGTCGAGCGTCATCGTCGCCGAGGCGAGGATGCCCAGCGCGCCCGCGTCGGCCGTCGCCGAGACCAGCCGGGGTCCCGCCACCCAGCCCATGCCGGTCTGTACGAGGGGATGCCGGACCCCGACGAGCCGGGTCAGCGCGGTCTCCATCAGCGCCCGCCCCCGCCCGGACCCGCGGGTGCCTTCCCACCCCGCGTCCCGCCCGCCCGGGGGACGTCCCTCTCCCGCGCCCCGCCACCCCGTGTCCCGCCGTCCCGTGGATCGGGCACCTCGCGCTCGCGCAGACCGTCCGGATCGATCACCGTGCGGATCAGCTCCAGTTCCTCCGCGGTCGGTTCACGGGTGAACGGCACCTCGTCCGGGACCGCCAGCGCGAAACCCGTCGCCCCCTCGACCTGCTCGACGGTGACACCCGGGTGGACGGACACCAGCCGCATCGAGTGGTCGGGCGTCGCGAAGTCGAGGACGGCGAGATCGGTCACCACGCGGGGCAGACGATGGAAGCGGGTGGCGCTCGGGCCCGCGGCGCCGGCCCGGTCGTACCCCACCCCGCACACCAGGTCGACCCGCTCCACGAACACCCGTGGAGAATGCCTGGGGATCCAGTAACTGGTCGGATTGTTGAGCGTGTTGACCGGCGCGCCGCGCACGCCGAGGAGCTGGCGCCGGGGCCGGGACCAGTCACCGACGCACGCGATGTTCTGGTTGCCGAACCGGTCGATCTGGCTCGCGCCCATCATCACGTGCCGCCGCCCGCCGGTCACCGTCGTCAGATGCCTGCGGTACGGCAACCAGCCCTCCGGGGTGCCGTCGGGACCGACGAGCAGCGCCTCCCCGTCGGTCAGCAGCAGATCCGGCGAGAAGGTGTGCCGGGCCAGCCGGGCGCCGACGGACGGGATCAGGCCCATCGGGCTGGCGAGCACCTCGCCGTCGCCCCGCCAGGCCTCGGCGCACGCGATCACGCAGTACTCGGCACGAGTCGCGTCCACCGGCCCCGCTCCTTCCGCGTCCACCGGCCCCGCTCCTTTCGTGTTCACCGCTCCCGCTCCTTCCGCCAGGTGTGCACGGCGCTCTGATAGGCGTGTTCGCCGCCGCCGAGGAACCGCTCGGCGAACTCGGCGTACGGCGTGGTCGCGTACAGCCTCTGGAAGGCCTCGTCCCGTCCGTAGTCCGGGACGCACGAGGTGAAGTGCGCGCCGTTCGGCGTCTCCACCACCCCGGTCACGGACGACCGCTGGAGCAGCAGGGTCTGCGGCGCCGCCTCCTTCGTCAGCTCCGCCGTGTCGACGATCCGCTCGCAGGAGACGTACGTCGCGTCCGCCGCCTCGCAGAACAGGTCGTCGAAGTACGGATCGGGGCCCAGGTACTGGCCGTTGCCCGCCCGGTCCGCCCGGTTCATGTGGACCAGGGCCGCGTCCAGGCGCAGCGCCGGCATCGCGACGAACTCCTCCCGTCTCCCCGAGACCGCGTCCGGATACGGCGAAGTGACCGTCCTGAGGCCCGGGTCGCGCATCACGTCCGAGCCGAGTCCCGCCCGCACCGGCAGGAACGGCAGCCGGTTCGCCGCCGCGTGCAGCCCCCACATGAACATCGCCTCGTCCACCTCCCTCAGCTCGAACGCGCCGCGCTCGCGGGCCGCGCGGTAGTGCGGTTCGAGCGGGACGGAGTCGAGCGTCACGAACGCGGTGACCAGGGTGCGGATCCGGCCGGCGGCGGCCAGCAGCCCGACGTCCGGGCCGCCGTACGACACGACCGTCAGATCGGTGATCTCGCTGCGGAGCAGTGCTCTCACCAGGGCCATCGGCTTGCGGCGCGAGCCCCAGCCGCCGATGCCGAGCGTCATCCCGCTCTCCAGCCGGCCGACGACGTCCTGCGCCGACATGGTCTTGTCGCTCATCGGGGGGCCTCCTTGCCGAAGGTGTCGCGGACACGGGACGCCACCCCGGCGAGCGCGGCCTCGAAGGTGAAGCCCTGCTCGAAGCGGTAGCTGCGGCGCACGTCGACGGGATCGATGCCGTTGATCGCGGCCTTGGCGAGCCGCACGAGCCGCCCGTCCTTCGCCGCCACCTCCCGCGCCAGCTCCAGTGCCGCCGACCGCAGGTCCTCCCGCGCCACGACCCTCCACACCGATCCGTGGGCGTGCAGCTCGGCCGCGGTCGCCGTGCGCGAGGTGTAGTACAGGACGCGCATCAGATGCGGGGGGACGAGACGGGCCAGATGCGTGGCCGCGCCGAGCGCGCCCCGGTCCAGCTCGGGCAGCCCGAACACGGCGTCCTCGCTCGCCACGATCGCGTCCGCGTTCCCCACGAGCCCGATGCCGCCGCCCAGACAGAAACCGTGCACCGCCGCCACGACGGGCACCTCGCACTCGTACACCGCGGCGAAGGCCTCGGCGCAGCCGCGGTTCGCGCCGATCAGCGCGTCGTGACCGGTGGCATCGCGCTGCAGTTCCTTGATGTCGACGCCCGCGTTGAACCCGCGTCCCTCCGCTCTCAGGACGACGCAGCGGATCCCGGGGTCCTCGCCCGCCGCGCGCACGGCACCGGCGAGGTCGAACCAGCCCCGTACCGGCAGCGCGTTCACCGGCGGGAAGTCGACCGTGACGACGGAAATCCCCTTTTCCGGGGACGAGGTGGAGACACCCATGGGCACATCAGCTACCTTTCCACCAAACGTTTGTTAGGTGTGATGCGAAGCTAGCAGCGATCGCGGCCGCGCGGGAGGCCCTGTGGACAACGCGGACACCATGGACGGGCCGGGCGCCGCCCCGGACCTCGGCGGCCGGACCGTCGTCGTCACCGGCGGCACCCGAGGCGTCGGGGCGGGTATCACCCGCGCCTTCGAGCGGGCCGGCGCCCAGGTCGTGGTCTGCGCCCGACGGCCGCCCGAAGTCCCCCTCGGCAAGGCCGACTTCGTCCCTCTCGACCTGCGCGATCCGGTCGCGGTACAGGCCTTCTTCGACGCCCTGCCCCGGCTGGACGTCCTGGTCAACAACGCGGGCGGCACCCCCTACCGTCCGCTGGCCGAGGCGGACGCCGAACGGCACGCCCGGGTGATCGAGCTCAACCTCACCGCCCCGCTCACCGCGTCGATCGCGGCCCGCGAACACCTCAGGCGGGCCCGGGGCTCGATCGTGATGATCGGCAGTGTGAGCGGCTCACGCCCCTCGCCCGGCACCGCCGCCTACGGCGCGGCCAAGGCGGGGCTGGAGAGTCTGGCCCGTTCGATGGCCGTCGAGTGGGCGCCGGAGATCCGGGTCAACACCCTGGTCGTCGGCATGGTCCGCACCGAACTCGCCCAACTGCACTACGGCGGCGAGGACGGTCTCGCCGCCGTCGCCCGCACCGTCCCGCTGGGCCGCCTCGCCCGGCCCTCCGACGTCGGTGCCGCCGCCGTCTTCCTCGCCTCCGACGCCGCCGCCTACGTCAGCGGGGCCTCCCTCCTCGTCCACGGGGGCGGGGAGCGCCCCGCCTTCCTCGACGCCGCCACCGCCGACCAGGACCGGCAGGCCACCGCCGGCCGGCACCAGCAGGGAGGAACCCGATGAGCGCACCACCGCTGTGCGAGGGACGGGTCGTGATCATCACGGGCGCCGGCCGCGGACTCGGCCGGGCGCACGCGCTGGCGTACGCCGCCGAGGGAGCCCGCCTCGTGGTCAACGACCTCGGTGTCGGCCTCGACGGCACCCCCGCGGCCGACAGTCCGGCCCGGCAGGTGGCCGAGGAGATCCGCGCGGCGGGCGGCGAGGCGGTGGCCCACGGCGGTGACATCGCGACGACCGAGGGCGCCGCGTCCCTCGTCCGCGTCGCGCTGGAGACGTACGGGCGGCTCGACACCCTCGTCAACAACGCCGGGTTCCTGCGCGACCGGATGCTCGTCAACCTCGGCGAGGACGACTGGGACGCCGTGATGCGGGTCCATCTGAAAGGGCACTTCCTGCCGCTCCGGCAGGCGGCGGCGCACTGGCGCGCGGAGGCGAGGGCGGGCCGCGTGCCCGACGCCAGGGTCGTCAACACCAGCAGCGGGGCGGGCCTGCTGGGGTCGGTCGGGCAGGGCAACTACAGCGCCGCCAAGGCCGGCATCGTCGCTCTGACGCTGGTCGCGGCGGCCGAGACGGCACGCTACGGCGTCCAGGTCAACGCCATCGCCCCGGCCGCCCGCACCCGGATGACCGAGCGCGCCTTCGCCGACACCATGGCGGCCCCCGCCGAGGGGTTCGACGTCATGGACCCCGGCAACGTCTCGCCGCTGGTCGTCTGGCTCGGATCGGCCGCCAGCGCCGGCGTCACCGGCCGCGTCTTCGAGACCGAGGGCGGCCGGATCACGGTGATGGAGGGCTGGCGGCCGGGCCCGAGCGTCGACAAGGGAGCTCGTTGGACCCCGGCGGAGGCCGGGGAGACCGCCCGCGGACTGCTGGCGCGGGCCGACACTCCGGGGACGGTGTACGGGGCGCGGTAGGGCCATGGCCGTCCGGACGCGGCCCGTCGGTCCGGTGGCCCGTCGGTCCGGCGGCGGGATCCTCGGAGCCGGGCGTCCCGTCGCGGGTGGCGGCGCCGGGACGGAGGGGCCGACGCGTTCCGCCGCTGCCGCTGCCGCTGCCGCTGCCGGTGCCGGTGCCGGAGGCCGGCGCACCCCGCCGTGGCACGGGCGCGGAGGAGCGGGGACTTCCGGGGAGGGGGCGGCGGTCTCGGGGCGGTTCCGGGCGTGGGGCACGGGACCCGGTGCGCGTGCGCCCGTACCGCTTCCGGAGGCGTCGGGGCTCAGTGCCCGGGGCGGGTCGTGCTCGCCTTCAACAGGGCGACGATCTCCGCGTGGCCGGTCTCCAGGTCGTCGCCCGCGAACGGCCTGCCCCGCTCGTCCAGGAACTGGACCTCGACGGTGACGCCCTCGGGCGACGTGTGCCGGTGGGTGACCGAGGCGTGGCCGGCGCCGTGCGTGCGGGCCAGGCCTTCCCGCAGCTCGGCCTCGACGCCGACGCCGAGCAGCCGACGGGCCTCCGCCAGCGCCTCGCCCCGCGCACCCGCCCCATGTGCCAGCAGGGCCCGTACACAGCCGGCCGAGCCCCGGTGCGCGGCCGTCACCAGTGGGGGTTCGCCCGCCGGTCCGGGTCGGCCGGGGTCCGCGCCCGCCTCGAGGAGCGCCTCCGCCACGGCGGTGTGCCCCCGGCGCAGGGCCCAGGTCAGCGCGGTGAAGCCGAACTCCTCCACGATGTCCGGGTGCGCCCCCGCCGCGAGCAGGGCGCGGACCACCTCCGTGTGACCGCCGCAGGCGGCGCCGCACAGCGGGGCGTCCGTGCCCCGGCTGAGCCGGTCGGGCTCGGCCCCGGCGACCAGCAGCAGCCGTACGACGGCGGGCCGGTCGCTCACCGCCGCCAGGTACAGGGCGCTCTCGCCCTCCTCGTCGACCGCCTCGGGGCTCGCCCCGGCACGCAGCAGCCGCACGACCGCGTCCTCGTCCCCCTCGTACACGGCGGGGAAGAGGAGTGCGGCGGGGTCGTTCGTACTCATCCTCCGACCCTCGCCCGACACGGACGCGCGAGGCAAAGGCTTTCGGGGTGTTCTGCCTCACCCGGCCCGTCCGCTAGGTGTCGCACTCCAGCACCGTCCGGCACAGCGCGCACCGGGCCCGTACCCGGCCCCGGACCGGCACCCTGATGCGCTGGTGGCAGGTCGGGCACGGGAAGGAGACGCGCAACGGCCCGCGGTCGTCGGGCGTGAAGGCGTAGGAGACGTCGGAGCGGTCGGGAGCGCGGTGGTCCTGCGCGTGGCGCCGGTCTCGGGCGTAGCGGCGGCGGCCCGCCCAGCCCGCCGCGGTCAGCGGGGGCTGCCGCCCGTCCCGCAGGGCCAGCTCCATGCCCTTGGTGTACGCGGTGTACGCCTGCGGGCTGGTGAACCACACCGAGGGGTCCTCGCCGAAGACCAGGGCGCGCTTGGCGAGGACGTACCCGAACTCCTCGGGTGTCAGATAGCCGAGCTTCTGCGAGGACGCGCCGTCCTCGCGGTAGGCGTCGAGCAGGAGCCAGCCCGCGCCGAGGTAGGCCGCGGCCGTGTCGGTGAGGATCTCGGTGTCGCGGGTGCCGGGGAACGAGAGGTCCAGGCGGTGCAGGTAGACGTGCATCACCTCGTGGGCGAGGGCGGCCCCGATGTCCCTGCGGTGGGTGCGGAAGCGGTCGTTGAGCTCGATGAAGTACTCGGGCCCCGCGGCGAGTTCGACGTGCGCCGCGTGGGTCATCTCGCGGAAGCCGACGACCATCCGGGCGTCGGGCAGCCGGTAGTGCCGCACCATCTCACGGGCGACGCGCTGGGCGCCCAGGTGCAGGTCGTCGACGTCGGCGAAGGCCACGTCGGCGGGGGCCACGCTGGTCGCGAAGGTGTGGACGGTGTCGTACGAGAGCCGTTTGTAGAGCGCGGTGACCGACGCCCGCACCGTGTCCAGATGCGGGTAGCCGTGCTCGACGGGTCCGCCGTTCGCCACGTCCGCACCCCCAGAAGACGCCGGAACTCCTCTCCACTGTAAGCGGGGTCCCGTCCGGTGGCGGGGGAGCGGGGCGGGTGGGACGGCGCCTGGCCGGAATGCGGCTCTTGCCCGGTGCGGCAGCCGGTCCTCATAATCCCCACCAGCTTGGCAGGTGCATGCCATTCACTGTTCCCCGTGCGCCCGCCCTGCGGACAACCCCCCACGAAAGGAACCACGTTGAAGTCTCCCAGGAAGTACGGCGTGATCAGAAGACTGCTCGCCGTCGGCGCGGTCGCGCTCGCCGCCGTGTCCCTCCAGCCGCTGTCCGCGCTCGCCGCCCCCGCGCCCGTCGTCGGCGGCACGCGCGCCGCCCAGGGCGAATTCCCCTTCATGGTCCGCCTCTCCATGGGCTGCGGCGGCGCCCTCTACACCCAGAGCATCGTCCTGACCGCCGCCCACTGCGTGAACGGCTCCGGCACCAACACCTCCATCACCGCCACCGCCGGCGTCGTGGACCTCCAGAGCAGCAGCGCCGTCAAGGTCAAGTCCACCAAGGTGCTCCAGGCGCCCGGCTACAACGGCAAGGGCAAGGACTGGGCCCTCATCAAGCTCGCCCGGCCCATCGCCCTGCCCACCCTGAAGATCGCCACCAACACCGCCTACAACAACGGCGACTTCACCGTCGCCGGCTGGGGCGCCGCCCGGGAAGGCGGCGGACAGCAGCGCTACCTGCTCAAGGCCACCGTCCCCTTCGTCGACGACGCCACCTGCAAGCAGGCGTACGGCAGCGACCTCGTCCCCGGCGACGAGATCTGCGCCGGATTCGTCGCCCAGGGCGGCGTCGACACCTGTCAGGGCGACTCCGGCGGACCCATGTTCCGCAAGGACGACACCGGCGCCTACATCCAGGTCGGCATCGTGAGCTGGGGCGAGGGCTGCGCCCGGCCCGGATACCCCGGCGTGTACAGCGAGGTCTCGACCTTCGCCGCCGACATAGCCAGAGCGGCCGCCGGTCTCTGACCCCCGCCCCGGCGGGCCGGGGCACCCGCACGAACGGCACGCGAGACCCGCACGACCCGCGCACACGGCGCCCGCGACCCCGGTCGCGGGCGCCACCGGGCGCCGTCCCGTCGAGATCGTCCCCTCCGCGAGCCACGTAGGGTTGGCTGCCATGACCACCAGCAAGCCCCAGGAAGCCGGCCTCGACGTCAGCGCGGAACTCGCCCGGCTGCGCGACAGCATCGACAACATCGACGCCGCCGTCGTCCACATGCTCGCCGAACGCTTCAAATGCACCCAGCAGGTCGGCCACCTCAAGGCCGCCCACCACCTGCCGCCCGCCGACCCCTCCCGCGAGGCCCACCAGATCGCCCGGCTGCGCAGCCTCGCCGAGAGCGCCAAGCTCGACCCGGCCTTCGCCGAGAAGCTGCTGAACTTCATCATCGCCGAGGTCATCCGCCACCACGAGCGCATCGCGGACGACGCGGGCGCCGCCGCGGCCGACCCGTCCGAGTGACCGCGGCGGGACACGCACACCCCGGCGCATCCCCCCGAACACCCCCTTCGGCCACAGCCCGTGACCGGACGGCCCCAAAGCGTACATACCGGACCACCCCTGTGTCCTGACCTCACCATCGGGCAGCATGGCCTCATGTCCGTACTGACGCGCGACGAAGCGCAGACCCGTGCCAAGCTCCTCGACGTCCACCACTACGGGATCGAACTCGACCTGACCGGAGGGGACGAGACCTTCGACTCCCTCACCGTCATCCGGTTCACCGCCCGTGCCGACGCGGACACCTTCGTCGAGCTGAAGCCCGCCGAACTGCGCTCCGTCACCCTCGACGGCCGGCCCCTCGACCCGGAGACCCTGGACGAGAACCGGCTGCCCCTCAAGGGACTCACCGCCGGCGAGCACGAACTGCGCGTCGACGCCTCCATGCGCTACTCCCGCACCGGGGAGGGCATGCACCGCTTCACCGACCCCACCGACGGTGAGACCTACCTCTACACCCAGCTGTTCATGGAAGACGTCCAGCGCGTCTTCGCCGCCTTCGACCAGCCCGACCTCAAGTCCGTCTTCGAACTGACCGTCACCGCCCCCGAAGGCTGGACCGTCCTCGCCAACGGCGTCACCGAACACCTCGGGGACGGCCGCTGGAAGGCCGCCCCCACCCCCCTGATCTCCACCTACCTCGTCGCCGTCGCCGCGGGCCCCTGGCACTCGGTGCGCACCGAACACGCCGGCCTGCCCTTCGGCCTGCACTGCCGCCGCTCCCTCGCCCCCTACCTCGACGCCGACGCCGACGAGATCCTCGAGGTCACCCGCGCCTGCTTCGACCGCTACCACGAGAAGTTCGACGAGCCCTACCCCTTCGACTCCTACGACCAGGCGTTCGTACCCGAGTTCAACGCCGGCGCCATGGAGAACCCCGGACTCGTCACCTTCCGCGACGAATTCGTCTACCGCTCCGCCGTCACCGACACCGAGCGACAGACCCGCGCCATGGTCATCGCCCACGAGATGGCCCACATGTGGTTCGGCGACCTCGTCACCCTGCGCTGGTGGGACGACATCTGGCTCAACGAGTCCTTCGCCGAGTACATGGGCTACCAGACCCTCACCGAAGCCACCCGCTTCACCGACACCTGGGTCGACTTCGGCGTCGCCCGCAAGTCCTGGGGCTACGACGCCGACCAGCGCCCCTCCACCCACCCCGTCGCCCCCGACCCGGACGCCGTCCCCGACACCGCGTCCGCCATGCTCAACTTCGACGGCATCTCCTACGCCAAGGGCGCCTCCGCCCTGCGCCAGCTCGTCGCCTGGCTCGGCGAGAAGGACTTCCTGGCCGGCATCAACACCCACTTCGCCCGCCACAAGTTCGCCAACGCCACCCTCGCCGACTTCATCGACAACCTCGCCTCCGCCACCGAACGCGACGTCCACGCCTGGGCCGACGCCTGGCTGCGCACCACCGGCGTCGACACCCTCACCCCCGAGATCACCGAAGCCGGCGGCCAGTGGCACCTCACCGTCGGCCACCAGGGCAGCCGGCCCCACCGCATCGCCGTCGGCGCCTACGACACCGTCCCCGGCGAGGGCGACCGGCTCACCCTGCGCGAGCGCTTCGAACTCGACGTCCCCCAGGGCGAGTCCACCCACAGGACCGGCCGCCGACCCGACCTGCTCCTCCTCAACGACGGCGACCTCACCTACGCCAAGGTCCGCTTCGACACCAAGTCCTTCCAGACCGTACGGGCCGCCCTCGGGGGCCTCCCCGACCCCCTCACCCGGGCCGTCGTCTGGAACGCCCTGCGCGACGCCGTGCGCGACGGCGAACTGCCCGCCACGGCCTACATCGAGACCGCCCGCACCCACCTGCCGCGCGAGACCGACCTCGCCGTCGTCCAGGGCGTCCTGACCTTCGCCACCGCCCACGTCGCCGACCGGTACCTGAGCCCCGAGCAGCGGCCGGCCGCCCTCACCACCCTCACCGACCTGTGCCGCGACCTCATCCGCCGCACCGAGGACGGCTCCCACCCCGGCCTGCGCCTGACCGCAGTGCGCCACCTCATCGGCGTCGCCGTCCACCCCGACACCATCAGCGCCTGGTTCTCCGAGGGCACCGTCCCCGGCGGCCCCGAACTCGACCCCGAACTGCGCTGGCGCATCCTCGGCCGGCTCAGCGTCCTCGGCGCCGTCGACGACGCCGTCATCGACGCCGAACTCGTCCAGGACCCCAGCGCCACCGGCCAGGAAGGCGCCGCCCGCTGCCGCGCCGCGCTGCCCGACCCCGAGGCCAAACGCGCCGCCTGGGACGCGATGTTCGCCGGCGACGGCCTCTCCAACTACCTGTTCACCGCCACCGCCCAGGGCTTCTGGCAGCCCGAACAGGCCGACCTCCTCCACGAGTACGTCGAGCGCTACTGGCCCGACGCCGTGGCCGTCGCCGAACGGCGCGGCCCCGCCATCGCCGAGGCCGCCGGCCGCTACGCCTTCCCCGCCAGCGCCGTCACCCCCGAGACCCTCGCCCTCGGCGAGACCTGCCTGCGCGACGCCGGACCCATCCCGGCCCTGCGCCGCAAACTCGCCGACCAGCTCGACGACCTCGCACGCGCGCTGCGGGTGAGGCAGGCCTAGACACCACCCGGACACCCGGACACCGGCCCCGGACACCGGCCCCGGACACCGGGACCCCGCACCCGAGTCCGGACACCGGAGACGAACCCGGACGCCGGACGGCTGCCCCGCAGCCGTCCGGCGTCCGGCGCGTCCGGCCCCGCCCACACAAATCCTCCGTACGGCAGTACCCCCGCCGGGGCCGAATCGTTGTCCTTGGCGGGCGCACCTGCCCAAAACACGTACACGCCGGGAAGGACCCCGCCGCACGTCCACCGGAGGACACCCATGAGCACGCCGCCCCTCGCCTCAGGCCCGGAAGGCCCCGACGCACTGCGGCCGTTGCTCGACACCGTCCTGGACGCCCTCGCCGAGGGCACCGCCGCCCGCGGAGGACCCCTCCCCGCCGGAGGACCCGGACAGGTCGCCCAGCGCCTGCGCACAGCCCTGGGTGACCCCCTGCCCCACCACGGCAGCCCCGACGCCCTCCACACCCTCGTACGCGCCCTCGCGGAAGGCGCCGCCGACCCCGCCGACCCCCTGTGCGCGGCCCACCTGCACTGCCCGCCCCTGGCCGTCGCCACCGCCGCCGACCTCGCCGCATCCGCCCTCAACCCCTCCCTCGACTCCTGGGACCAGGCCCCCGCGGCCTCCGAACTCGAAGCACTCGTCGCCCAGGCCCTCGCCCACCTCGTCTACGGCACCCCGGACACCCCGGACACCCCGGGCGCCTCAGGTGCGCGGGGCACGCAGGACATCCGGGCCGACGCCCTCGTCACCACCGGCGGCACCGAGTCCAACCAACTCGCCCTCCTCCTCGCCCGCGAAAAACACCACGGCGTCCAACTCGTCTGCGGAGCGGGCGCCCACCACTCCCTGCACCGCGCCGCCTGGCTCCTCGGCCTCCCCGAACCCGTCGTCGTCCCCGCCCCCGCCGGCATCCTCGACCCCGCCGCCCTCGACAGCGCCCTCACCGACCTGCGCGGCCCCCTCCTCGTCGCCGCCACCGCCGGAACCACCGACGCCGGACTCATCGACCCCCTGCCCGACATCGCCGACCTCTGCGCCACCCACGGCGCCCGCCTCCACATCGACGCCGCCTACGGCGGAGGCCTCCTCTTCAGCGACCGGCACCGCA
Source organism: Streptomyces populi (assembly GCF_002911015.1). Lineage (GTDB taxonomy): Bacteria > Actinomycetota > Actinomycetes > Streptomycetales > Streptomycetaceae > Streptomyces > Streptomyces populi. Next base: position 32,197 of record NZ_KZ626863.1, on the reverse strand, counting down.
CCAGACTCGACGGACTCGCCCACGCCGACACCGTCACCCTCGACCTGCACAAACTCGGCTGGCAGCCCGTCGCCGCCGGACTCCTCGCCGTACGCGACCCCGCCGACCTCACCCCCCTCGCCCACCGGGCCGACTACCTCAACGCCGACGACGACACCGAAGCGGGCCACCCCGACCTCCTCGGCCGCTCCCTGCGCACCACCCGCCGCCCCGACATCCTCAAGATCGCCGTCACCCTCAAAACCCTCGGACGCCACGGCATCGGCCACCTCGTCGACCAGGTCTGCGCCCACGCCCACGAACTCGCCGACCTCATCGCCGCACACCCCGGCCTCGAGCTCTACGACCACCCCGCCATCAGCACCGTCCTCTTCCGGCCCCGCGGCGCCACCGACGACACGGTCGCCGCCGTACGCCGCACCCTCCTCGACCAAGGCCGCGCCGTCCTCGGCCGCGCCACCCTCGACGGCCGCCGCTGGCTCAAGGCCACCCTTCTCAACCCCCACACCCGGCCCGGCGACCTGGCCACGCTCCTGAAACTGGTGGAAGGACACACCCCCCGATGAGACCGACACCCCACCCGCACCCCCACCCCCAGTACCCCACCGCCGAAACACCCCGCGACCTCGTCGGCATCGGCATCGGCCCCTTCAACCTCTCCCTCGCCGCCCTCGCCCACCCCCTCACCGAACTCGACACCGTCTTCTACGAACAACGCCCCGGCTTCGACTGGCACCCCGGGCTCCTCATCGACGGCGCCACCCTCCAGGTCCCCTTCCTCGCCGACCTCGTCACCCTCGCCCACCCCACCAGCCCCTGGTCCTTCCTCAACTACCTCAAGGCCCGCGACCGCCTCTTCCCCTTCTACTTCGCCGAGCGCTTCCACATCCAACGCGCCGAGTACGACGCCTACTGCCGCTGGGTCGCCGACAACCTCCCCGGACTCCGCTTCGCCCACCAGGTCGACACCGTCCGCTGGAATCCCGAACACGAACTCTTCGAAGTCGACTTCACCCAGCTCGACACCGACGGCCGGGCCCAGGCCCTCGGCCGCACCCACACCCGCAACATCGTCCTCGGCGTCGGCACCGCCCCCCACATCCCCGAACCCCTCAAACCCCTCGTCGACGCCCCCGACGCCCCCGTCATCCACGCCGCCGACTACCTCAAACACCGCGACCGGTTCCTCACCGCCGACCACATCACCGTCATCGGCGCCGGCCAGTCAGGAGCCGAGGTCTTCCTCGACCTCCTCCGCAACCGCCCCACCGGAAAAGAAAAGATCCACTGGCTCGCCCGCACCGAGGCCTTCGCGCCCATGGAGTACTCCAAACTCGGCCTCGAGCACTTCACCCCCGACTACACCCGCTACTTCCACGCCCTCACCGAACCCGTCCGCGACCGCCTCCTCGCCGCCCAATGGCAACTCCACAAAGGCATCGACGCCGACACCATCGCCGCCATCCACGACGAGCTCTACCGCCGCACCCTCCACGGCGGCTGGCCCGACGCCGTCCTCACCCCCGCCGTCACCGTCCGCACCGCCGGACGCATCGCCACAACCAAGATCGAACTCCACCTCGAACACGTCCAGCAAGGCACCCGCTCCCGCCTCACCACCAACGCCGTCGTCCTCGCCACCGGCTACCGCGAACGCCCCATCGCCCCCCTCCTCGCCGGACTCGACCCCTACCTCCGCCGCGACAACGCCGAACGCCCCGACATCGACGACCAGTTCCGCCTCGTCCTCGACCCCACCGTCACCGGCCGCGTCTACGTCCAGAACGCCGAACTCCACACCCACGGCGTCGGCACCCCCGACCTCGGCCTCGCCGCCTGGCGCAGCGCCACCATCCTCAACTCCCTCACCGGAAAGGACCCCTACCCCCTCCCCGGCCGCACCGCCTTCACCACCTTCGGCCTCGACCACACCCCCCGCGTCCCCGCCGCCCGCCGAGAACCCCGGACCCTCACCCCCCTCGTCCCGCTCATCCCGCTCGTCGACGGACGATGAGAACCACCCCCGCATCTCCTCATCGGATCAGCCCCACCGATCGGTTCACCCACCGGCCGTAACCGTCCGATCGCCCCACACCCGCCGAAAACGTAACGGCGCCGACGCGAGAACCGCGCCGACGCCGCCCACCCGAACCACCCACGCCCTAGAACACGGGCACACCCTCACGCGTCAGCTTCCAGTCCACCGAAGCGAACTCCTTCGGGTCCAGCACACCCTTCGCCGTGACCCACTCCGCGATCCGCGTCCGGATCTCCGTCGACTCCGACCACACCTCGGTCGCCGAAGCGACGTGCGGGAACGCACCGCCACCATTGGCACGGTAGTTGTTCACCGCGAACACGAACTGCTGCGCGTCGTCCAACGGCGCACCGCCGTACGTCAGGTTCTTGATCCGCGAACCCTCCGCCTGCGCGATGTCGATGTCGTACCGCAGCCCCGACACATAGTCGTAGTTGTAGTCCGGGCGGCCGTTCGCGTTCGTCAGCTTCTCCGTGTCGACCACCGCACCCACCGGCGTCTGCACGAAATAGTTCGCCGAGTACTCCAGGTACGCCCGCACCTGCGCACCCGTCAGCACCTTCGCCACCAGCGTGTTGTCGTACACGTACAGGCTCGACAGATCCCGGATCGTCACATCGCCCGCCGGGATCTCCGACGTCCGCGAGAACGGTGACGCCTGCGCGATCACCGGCAGCGACGCGTACTGCGTCCCCACCAGCGCCGCCCGCACCACGTCCTCCTGCACCTTCGTGATCAGATCGATGATCGGAGCGTCCTTGTAACGCGCCTCCACCGTCGTCAGCGTGTCCGTCGCCTGCCCGACCACCTGGTTGACGTACGTCACCACGGCCTCGTGCTCGTCCTTCAGCAGCCGCGTGATCCTCGGATCGTCCGCCACCGAGTTCGCGTTGCGCACCGAAGCCGCCACCGACTCGACGTGCCAGCGGCCCTTCTCGAAGACCAGCCCGAAGTCGAACACCGACAGCCGCTCCGCGTACGCCAGCGGCTCCGACAGCACCACCGTCTTGCCCGTCGCCGTGTTCGTGACCTTCAGCTCCGGGATCTCCAGATGCGCGTGACCCACCAGGATCGCGTCGATCCCCGGCACCTGCTGGGCCACCAACGCCGCCGAATTCTCCACGTACGGCAGCTGGTCACCGTACGACGACGTCCCCGACGCACCCGAATGCGCCGACACGACCACCACGTCCGCACCCATCGACCGCAGCTTCGGCACCCACTTCGCCGCCTGCTCCTCAAGGCCCGGGAACGTCAGCTTCCCCTGCACGTACGCCTTGTCCCAGATCGCGATACCAGGATTCGTCAGCCCCAGCACCGCCACCTTCACCGGCGGAGCCCCGTGAACACGGAACTCCTTCATGAAGTACGGGGGGAACGCCGGCTTCAGCGTCTTCGCGTCCAGCGCGTTCGCACCCAGCAGCGGGAAACGGCACTGCGACTCGAACTTCCGCAGCGTCTCGATCCCGTAGTTGAACTCGTGGTTCCCGAGCGCCACCGCGTCGTACCCGATCGCGTTCATCGCCTGCGCCATCGGGTGCACCGGACCGCCCTTGGCGGTGATCGGGTCCACCTTCGCGTAGTAGTACGTCAACGGCGTGCCCTGGATCGTGTCACCCGCGTCCAGCAGCAGCGTGTTGCACCGCCCCTTCTCCGCGCGGATCTGGTTCACCAGCGTCGAGATCCGTGCCAGCCCCTGGGCGTTGCCCGCCTTGTCCGCGTACTCCGCGTCCTTGAAGTAGTCCCAGTTGAAGACATGACCGTGCAGATCGGTCGTCCCCATCACCGTCAGCTCGTACCGCTTCACCGGCCGGCCCCCCTTCGCCCCCTCCGCGGCCTGTGCCACCGGAGCCGCGCCCGCACTCGCGAGCGCCACCCCCGCACCCGTCACGGCGGACTCTTTCAGAAACTTCCGGCGATTCAACGGCATTGCTCGAACTCCTCGGGAATAGGCCAACAACGCGCGTAGATTCTGACCCAACACCCGCCCCCGCAAAAGACCCTGGAGGTTTCCATCTGGTGGCCGGGCGGCGCCACGGACCCCCCACCCGGTGACAGAGTGGGACGTATGACCCCTGACACCGACACCGACACCGACCCCGTCGGCCGGCACATCCCGGCCACCGCACCCGCCGGCGAACACACCCCGGCCACCACGCCCGCCGCCGGACGCGCCGAACCCGCCGTCCCCTACGGCACCCCCGGCACACCCCGCCTCACCGTCCGCGGCGAAGCCGACCTCGAGGTCGACCCCGAGATCGCCCGCATCACCATCACCGTCACCGCCCGCGGCAAGGACCGCCGCCAGACCCTCGCCGACCTCACCCGCCGCAACACCCGAGCCCTCGACCTCGTCAAAACCCACGGCGACGCCGTCGAACACCTCGAAACCGGCGCCCTCACCATCACCCCCGAGCTCAGCCCACGCGGCCGCACGGAACGCCTCCGCACCCACCACGGCCACGTCCACATCACCGCCGAACTCAGCGACTTTACCGCACTCGGCGAACTCACCACCGCCCTCGCCGACCTCGACCTCACCCGCGTCGACGGCCCCTGGTGGACCCTCCGGCCCGACTCGCCCGCCCATCGCACGGCACGCCGGCAAGCCGTCCACGAAGCCGTCCGGCGCGCCCGCGAATACGCCGAAGCCCTCGGCACCACCCTCACCGCACTCGTCGAACTCGCCGACACCGGCACCGAGGACACCCACCCCCGAGCCCCCCGGAACACCCGCGCGCTCAGCCGGGCCGCCCGCGACGCCGGCCCCGCCGAGGACGAACCGGCGCCCCTCGACCTCGAACCCCAGCGCCAGCACGTCCACGCCCGGGTCGACGCCCGCTTCACCATGGCCCCACCACGGCTCTAGCCGCACCTGACTGCATCACGGAAAGTCAACACAAGACTCTTCCGCGCACCCACTCCGCAGCCCGGCGCACCCCGGACGGACACCGGCGGAAGAACGCGCCGACCGCACGAAGGACAACTCCCTGCTCATCGGAGCGGTGCGGCGCACAATTCAACAGTTGTCAATAGCCCTTCACGCAAAGGTTGTTGAGTAGTCATGCGTGACCAATTCTCTACCGACCGGTAAGGCCTAGGCTCGAATCATGCGCCGAGCGAAAATCGTCTGCACACTGGGCCCCGCCACCGACACGTACGACCAGATCAAAGCCCTGGTCGAAGCCGGAATGGACGTAGCCCGCTTCAACCTCAGCCACGGCACCCACGCCGACCACGAAGAGCGCTACCGACACGTCCGGAAAGCCTCCGACGAAACCGGTCGCAGCGTCGGGATCCTCGGCGACCTTCAAGGCCCGAAGATCCGCCTCGGCCGCTTCACCGAAGGACCCGTACTCCTCGAACGCGGGGACACCTTCACCATCACCGTCGAGGAAGGCGTCCAAGGAGACCGCGAATCCTGCGGAACCACCTACGACGGACTCGCCACCGACGTCACTCCCGGTGAACGCATCCTCGTCGACGACGGAAAAGTCTGCCTCGAAGTCACCGACGTCGACGGCCCGCGCGTCCACACCACCGTCGTCGAAGGCGGCATGGTCTCCGACCACAAGGGCCTCAACCTCCCCGGCGTCGCCGTCTCCGTCCCCGCCCTCTCCGACAAGGACGAGGACGACCTCCGCTGGGCCCTGCGCACCGGCTTCGACGTCATCGCCCTCTCCTTCGTCCGCAGCGGCAAGGACATCCACGACGTCCACCGCATCATGGACGAGGAAGGCCGCCGCCTCCCCGTCATCGCCAAGGTCGAAAAACCCCAGGCCGTCGACAACATCGACGACATCGTCGCCGCCTTCGACGGCATCATGGTCGCCCGCGGCGACCTCGGCGTCGAAATGCCCCTCGAACAGGTCCCCATCGTCCAGAAGCGCGCCATCAAACTCGCCAAACGCAACGCCAAGCCGGTCATCGTCGCCACCCAGATGCTCGACTCGATGATCGACAACTCCCGCCCCACCCGCGCCGAAGCCTCCGACGTCGCCAACGCCGTCATCGACGGCACCGACGCCGTCATGCTCTCCGGCGAGACCAGCGTCGGGAAGTACCCCATCGAGACCGTCAGGACGATGGCGAAGATCGTCGAAGCGGCCGAGGAGGACATCCTCGCCAAGGGGCTGCCCCCGCTGACCGAACGCAACAAGCCCCGCACCCAAGGCGGCGCCGTCGCCCGGGCCGCGGCCGAGATGGGCGACTTCCTCGGCGCCAAGTTCCTCGTCGCCTTCACCCAGTCCGGCGACACCGTCCGCCGCCTCTCCCGCTACCGCTCACCCATCCCCCTCCTCGCCTTCACCCCCACCCCCGCCACCCGCTCCCAGCTCAACCTCACCTGGGGAGTCGAGACCTTCCTCGGCCCCCACGTCGACTCCACCGACGCCATGGTCGACCAGGTCGACGAACTCCTCCTCAAGTACGGCCGCTGCGCCAAGGGCGACATCGTCGTGATCACCGCAGGCTCACCGCCCGGGGTCTCCGGTTCCACGAACCTGGTCCGCGTCCACCACATCGGCGAGGACGACAGCCCCAAGTAGCCGCGCCACGCCCGACGGGCCCCTACGGGCCGGCAGAGGGGCTGCGCCCCCGCCGCCGGTCAGTACTTGGGGCCCACATGGGTGTCCATGAGGGCCACGGAGGCCTTCCTGGCGACGGAGATGTTGTACGGGTTCCCGCGGCGGGTGCAGTGCGTCCAGCCGACGCCGAGCCTGTCCAGGGTGCCGGTGAAGAGCTGCCGGATGTCGTCGGAGACATTGGTGAAGAAGTACCGGGGGTACTCGTAACGCTTGCGCTCCCCGCCGATGACGCGGGTGGTCCAGTTGGTGATACGGCAGCCGTCCGAGTGGATCAGCCCCCGGACGAACTCCCAGGGGTGGGCGTCGACGATCTCCTGCTGCCAGCCTTCGAGCACGATGGCCCGCTCGTGCTTCTTGCCGGGACCGTGCTGGGGGAACAGGCAGGGCCAGTGCTTGCTGAAGGACTTGACGTCGACGCACCCCGTCCGCTGAATGCGTTTGACGCTTGGTTCGAGGAGGACCCTGCGCATCGCTTCCTCGGCGGCATCGATGAGGCCTGGCCAGGAAGCGGTGCAGGTGACCATCAAGTAGTGCTGTCGGGGCTTGGAGATGATGTAGCCGTCGCCCAGGTAGAGACCCAGCAGGTAGGCGTACGCCTCAAGGTCTTCGGGTACGCCCGGGGTCTCCTGGCAACGGATGCAGGGCGGGATCCGGAGCAGCGGCTCCAGTCTGCGCTGCCAGCAGGTGATCGCGTGGCGGGAGATGTGCATCTCCTTGCTCACCGAGTTGAGACTGCGTCCCTGTGCAACGAGCGCCAGCGCCCGCTTGCGTGTGCCCATGTCGTACATGTGGCCCACTTTGTGGATGATGGAGATGTGACACGCAGCAAAAAGCGGATGTTCACCAGAATGGGAACATCCGCTTTTGTGGAACAACCTTGGCATCCAAGGAAAAGTACCCCGAGTCGGATTCGAACCGACGCTATATGGGTTTTGAATCCATTGCCTCTACCGCTGGGCTACCGGGGCTCCTTCGAAACGAAGATCAGCGGTCACCCGCTGTCTCCCCACCTTACCGCAGCTAGGTAGGCTCTTGGGAGCAGTACCCCGCCCTGAACGAGGAGCCCCCGTGACCGCCCCCGAGTCGCCCCAGCCCGTAGACGCGCCCGACGACGACAAGTCGCACGTGCCTCCGCTGACGACCCGTGTCGTCATCGCCGAGGACGAGGCGCTGATCCGTCTCGACCTCAAAGAGATGCTGGAGGAGGAGGGCTACAGCGTCGTCGGTGAGGCGGGCGACGGTGAGCAGGCCGTCGAGCTGGCCCGGGAGCACAAGCCCGACCTGGTGATCCTCGACGTGAAGATGCCGAAGCTGGACGGCATCTCGGCGGCGGAGAAGATCGCCGAGGAGTCGATCGCCCCGGTGCTGATGCTGACCGCGTTCTCGCAGCGCGACCTCGTCGAGCGCGCGCGTGACGCGGGTGCGATGGCGTACCTGGTGAAGCCGTTCAGCAAGAGCGACGTGGTGCCGGCGATCGAGATGGCGGTGTCGCGGTTCGCGGAGCTGAAGGCGCTGGAGGGTGAGATCGCGGACCTCACGCAGCGCCTGGAGACGCGGAAGCTGGTGGACCGCGCGAAGTCGGTGCTGCAGACGGAGTACGGGCTGACGGAGCCGGCGGCGTTCCGGTGGATCCAGAAGACGTCGATGGACCGTCGTATGTCGATGCAGCAGGTGGCCGAGGCGGTCATCGAGGACGCGGCGGAGAAGAAGGCGGCGAAGGGCTAGTCCCGAGCCCCGCAGCAGAGCTCGGTCCGCGACGAAGCGGCGGACGGAAGAGGCCCGCACCCCTGACGGAGGTGCGGGCCTTTTCGTGCGACCGGGGTCGCGGGAGGGTCAGTCCTCGCCGAGGTACGCCTTGCGGACGGACTCGTCGTGGAGGAGGTCCTGGCCGGTGCCGGAGAGGACGATGCTGCCGACCTCCATGACGTGGGCCTGGTCGGCCAGCGAGAGCGCCGCCTGGGCGTTCTGCTCGACGAGCAGGATGGTCATGCCGTCCGCCTTGAGTTCGGCGACGGTGGCGAGGATCTTCTGCATCATGATCGGCGAGAGGCCCATGGAGGGTTCGTCGAGCATGAGCAGTTTGGGCTGGGACATGAGGGCGCGTCCCATGGCGAGCATCTGCTGTTCGCCGCCCGAGAGGGTGCCGGCGGCCTGCTTACGGCGTTCTCCCAGGATGGGGAAGAGGTCGTAGGCGCGCTGGATGTCCTTCTCGATGCCCGCCTTGTCGGTGCGGAGGAACGCTCCGAGCTGGAGGTTCTCCGCGATGGTGAGGCGCGGGAAGATGTGCCGTCCCTCGGGGGAGTGCGCGAGTCCGAGGGAGACGATCTTGTGGGCGGGGATGTTGGCGAGGGGCTGGCCGTCGAAGAGGATGCGGCCTCCGCTGGGCTTGAGGAGCCCGGAGAGGGTGCGCAGGGTCGTCGTCTTGCCGGCGCCGTTGGTGCCGATGAGGGTGACGATCTGGCCGGCTTCGACGGTGAAGGAGATGCCCTTGACGGCTTCGATCTTGCCGTAGGCGACCTTGAGGTCTTCGACCTCGAGCAGTGCGGTCACTGGGCGGTTCCTTCCTTGGTGGTGCTGCCCTGCGCGTCGGAGTCGTCGGACGCGGCGGGTGCGTCGGAGTCGTCCGACGGGGTGGCGTCCTCGGTCTCCTCGGCGGCCTCGTCGGCTTCCGGGGCGTCGGAGTCGTCGGTCGCCTCGGGGGCGGCGGACGTCTCCTCGGCCGCGGGGGCTTCGTCGGTGTCCGTGCCGGTCCCGGCCGCCGGGGTCTCCTCGGCTTCCTCGGCGGCGGGGGCTTCCGCCGTGTCGTCGGCCGGGGCCGCCGTGGTTCCGGCCGCCTCGGCGGCCTCGACCTCGGCGAGTTCCTCCGCGCCGGGGGCGCCCTCGAACGGAGTGCCGAGGTAGGCGGCGATGACGCGCTCGTCGCCCTGGACGACGTCGGAGGTGCCTTCGACGAGCTTCTCGCCCTGGACGAGGCAGGCCACGCGGTCGGACAGGTTGAAGATGAAGCGCATGTCGTGCTCGATGACGAGGACGGCGATGCCGCGGTCGCGGATGGCGAAGACGAGTTCTTCGGTCGCGCGGGTTTCCTGCGGGTTCATGCCGGCGGTGGGCTCGTCCAGGAGGAGCAGGCCCGGCTCGCTGGCCATGGCGCGGGCGATCTCCAGCTTGCGCTGCTCGCCGTAGGGGAGGTTGCGGGAGAGGTGGTCGGCCTTGTGGTCGAGGCCGATGAACTCCAGCAGTTCCATGGCGCGTTCGCGGGAGGCCGCTTCCGCCTTGCGGAAGCCGGGGCCGCGCAGGAGGGCCGACCAGAGGCCTTCCTTGGTGCGGGTGTGGCGTCCGACGAGCACGTTCTCCAGGACGGTCATGTTGGCGAAGAGCCGGATGTTCTGGAAGGTGCGGGCGATGCCGGCGCTGGTGACGAGGTGCGGCTTGGGCGGCAGCACCGTGCCCTTGTAGGCGACTTTGCCCTCGGTGGGGACGTAGAGGCCGGTGAGGCAGTTGAAGAAGGTGGTCTTGCCCGCGCCGTTGGGGCCGATGAGGCCGACGATCTCTCCGGCGTTGACGGTGAGGTCGACGTTGCGGACCGCGGTGAGGCCGCCGAAGCGCATGGTGACGCCGGTGGCTTCGAGGACGGGGCTGGGGGCTGTGGTGGTGGTCATGTTGGTTACGCCCCTGCCTTGGTGACGCCGACGGTGGAGTCGGGCAGGCCTTGTTCGGGGATGTGGACGGCCTTGTCGCTGTCGTCGCTCTCGTGGAACTCGAGCTGACGGCGGCGGTTGGCGATGATGCCCTCGGGGCGGAAGCGCATGAGGATGATGAGCGCGATGCCGAAGGCGAGGAGCTCGTACTCCTTGAGGAAGCTGAGCTTCTCGGGGAGGAGGTAGAGCAGGGTGGCGCCGAGGATGGGTCCGTTGACGGTGCCCATGCCGCCGAGGACGACCGCCGCGAGGAGGAAGGCGGAGTTCGGGGGCACGGAGCCGGCGAACTGGTACGGCGCCGGGTTGACGCTGTAGCCGACGTGGGCGCTGACCGTGCCGGCGAGGCCGGCGAGGGAGGCGCCGAGGGCGAAGGCGATGAGCTTGACGCGGAAGCCGTTGATGCCCATGGCGGTGGCGGCGGTCTCGTCCTCGCGGATGGCGATCCAGGAGCGGCCGATGCGGGAGTCGGCGGCGCGGTTGAAGACCACGACCACGATTCCGGTGATGAGGAGCATCAGCAGGAAGTAGTTCGCGAACCGGCCGAGGACGAAGCCGAGGATGTTGTGCTCGGCGCCGAAGTTGAACCCGAAGATGTCGAGGTCCGGGATCATCGAGATGCCGTTGGGGCCGTTGGTGAGGTTGGGGCCGGAGGTCCCGTCCATGTTGTTGACGGCGATACGGAAGATCTCTCCGAAGCCCAGGGTCACGATGGCGAGGTAGTCGCCGCGCAGGCGCAGGGTCGGGGCACCGATGAGGACGCCGAAGACCAGCGACGCGGCCATGCCGGTGAGCATGGCGGCCCAGAAGGGGAACTGGACGCCGGCGAAGCGGGAGAACTCGGAGCCGGAGACGAGGGCCGCGGCGTAGGCGCCGACGCCGAGGAAGGCGACGTATCCGAGGTCGAGGAGTCCGGTGAGGCCGACGACGATGTTGAGGCCGAGGGCGACGGTGGCGACGACGAGGATGTTGACGCCGAGGTTGGAGTTGTGCTCGTTGTTCGCGACGAACGGGAAGATCGCCGCGGCGAGGAACGCCATGCTGGTGGCGAAGCCCTTGTGGCGGGCGTTGAGCTGCGCGAAGCGGTCGAAGAGCCCGGCGGTGAGCAGGGCCCAGGCGCCGAAGACGACGAGGAGCAGGTAGCCCAGGAACGTTTCGCTTGCGTCGGGGTCGACGCCGATGCCGTAGTTGAAGACGATCAGTGCCACGGCGGTGGCGCCGGTGATGACGAGGCGCTCGCCCCAGCCGGGCAGCTTGGCGGCCGGCGGGATGAGTTCGGGCTTGGTGACGTAGTCCTTGAAGGTGTCCCCGGGCTTGGGGAGCGCCAGGGTGCCGAGGAGGGCGACGAGGGAGCCGACGGCGGCGAGGTAGGCGCCGGGGTCGAGCGCGATGAGGCCCTTGAGGTCGACGGCGATGGCGATGGCGCTGAACCAGCTGACGGCGAACGCGGAGGCGGCGGCGAGGACGACGGGCTGGGTGGCGCCCGCCGGGTTGAGCCAGCCGAGGCCGCGGACGTTCCAGAGGGTCAGGGCGAAGAGGAGGGTGAGGGCGCCGGCGACGATGTCGAGGACCTGGAGTCCGGCCGGGGAGCCGTAGTAGGTGAGGTCCCCGGGGAAGTCGGACGTGTAGGTCCAGGACATGAAGGTGCTGGCGATGGTGGCGACGGCGCCGATCGCGATGAGGACGCGGGCCGCGCTCTCGGGGAGTGCGATCAGGCCGCGCTCGGGAGTGGTGGTCTCGGTGGTTGCCATGGTGCTCACGCCCTGTCCGCGACGCGTTCGCCGACGAGGCCCTGCGGCCTGAACAGCAGTACGAGGATGAGGAGTACGAAGGCCCAGACGGAGGACCAGCCGCCGCCGCCGAGCTGCTCCATGCCGGGGATGCCGTCGATGTAGCTGGTGGCCAGGGTCTCGGCGAGGCCGAGGACGAGGCCGCCGATCATGGCGCCGTAGATGTTGCCGATGCCGCCGAGCACGGCCGCGGTGAAGGCCTTGAGGCCCATCTGGAAGCCCATGTCGTACTTGACGGTGCCGTAGCGCAGGCCGTAGGCGACGGCCGCGACGGCGGCGAAGAAGCCGCCGATGGCGAAGGCGATGACGATGATGCGGTTGGTGTCGATGCCCATGAGCTGCGCGGTGTCAGGGTCCTGCGCGGTGGCCTGCATGGCGCGGCCGGTGCGGGAGAGGCTGACGAAGAGGGCGAGGGCCGCCATGCACAGGGGCGCGGCGACGATGACGAAGACCGAGCCGCTCTGGATGCTGACGGAGCCGATGTGCCAGGGACCGAAGGGGAGCTGGGGGAACTTCAGGTCGGTCTTGGCGTCGGGGTAGGTGTTGAAGACGATCTGCTGGAGGGCCAGGGACAGACCGATGGCGGTGATGAGGGGGGCGAGGCGTGGTGCTCCGCGCAGGGGCCGGTAGGCGAAGCGTTCGGCCCCGACGGCGATGAGGACGGAGACGATTCCGCCGCCGATCAGCATCGCCGGGAGGGCGATCCACATGGATGTGCCGTTTGGCAGAACGTAAAGGTAGACCGAGAGTGCGCCGAAGCCGCCGGTCATGAAGATCTCGCCGTGGGCGAAGTTGATGAGCTGGACGATGCCGTACACCATCGTGTAGCCGATGGCGATCAGCCCGTACATCGAGCCGAGGAACAGCCCGTTGGCCAGCTGCTGCGGCAGGGTGTTCACCGCGTGGCCTCCATGTGGTGGGGAGAGTTGAGCAGGGCGTATGGATCGGGCCGCGCGGTGACGTGTGGTCGTGGCCGCGCGGCCCTGAGGTTGTGCTGAGGGCCTGACCGGTGGATCGGACCGGGCGTGTCGTGCCGCTCGGGGCGCTGTCGCCTGGTTGTGGACCGATCCACCGGAGTGGCCCGGGTGTTGCTGGTCAGCCGCTGAACGTGCCGCTCTTGACGGCCTTCCACTTGCCGTCGACGACCTGGTAGACGGTGAGCTGCTTGTTGGTGGTGTCGCCGTACTCGTCGAAGGAGACGGGGCCGGCGATGCCGTCGAACTTGGTCTTCTGGACCTCGTCGACGATCTTGGCGCGGGCGCCGTCCGGGATCTTGCCGTCCTTCACGACGGCGCCGATGGCCTTGATGATGGCCGTGGCGGCGTCGTAGGAGTAGCCGCCGTAGGTGCCGTAGTCGCCCTTGAGGCCGGAGGCCTTGTACTTCTTGATGAAGTCGGCGGCGGAGGGCAGGGAGTCGACGGGCTGGCCGACGGAGGTGACCAGGTCACCCTTCGAGGCGTCGCCGGCGGTCTGGATGTAGGTGTCGGAGAACATGCCGTCACCGCCGAACAGCGGGACCTTGACGCCGCCGTCCTTGAGCTGCTTGGTGAGCTTCTCGGACTCGTCGTACTGGCCGCCGTAGTAGACCAGGTCGGCCTTGGAGTTCTTGATCTTGGTGACGAGGGCGTTGAAGTCCGTGTCGCCGGTGTTGACGTGGTCCTCGCCCGCGAGCTTGCCGCCCGCCTTGGTGAAGCCGGCCTTGAAGAGCTTGGCGAGGCCGGCGCCGTAGGTCTGCTTGTCGTCGACGACGTACACCTTGCGCTTCTTCAGCGTGTTGTACGCGTAGTCGGCCGCGAAGCCGCCCTGGAGGGCGTCGGTGGTGGCGGTACGGAAGTAGGTCTTGAACGGGCGGGACTTGGAGGTCTGCCAGTTCTTGCCCTGGGTGAGCTCGGGGGCGGTGTTGGACGGCGAGATCTCGACCAGGTTGGCGGTGGCGAAGACCTGCTGCATCTGGGTGGCGACGCCGGAGTTCAGCGGGCCGACCACGCCGAGGACCTTCTCGTCCTGGACGAACTGGGTGGCGTTGGCCTGGCCGGAGGCCGGGATGGCCTTGTCGTCGAGCGCCTTGACCTTGAAGGTCACGCCGGGAACGGTGTTGTTCTTGTTGGCGTCGTCGACGGCGATCTGGACGCCGCCCTGGATGCCGAGGCCGGTGGCCGAGTTCTGGCCGGTCAGCGGGGCGTCAACGCCGATGATGATCTCGGTCTTCTTGCCGCTGTCCTTGCTGTCGCCGCTGTCGTCGCGCGAGCCGCAGGCGGTCAGCGTGAGTGCTCCTGTCGTGAGCACGGCGGTGAGTATGACCATGGAACGCTGTCGCACGTTGAATCCTCTCCCTGGCGCGGCACCCCAGGGTGGGGGCCGTGTTTCTCGCCGGGCCGTACTGGATGAAGCAGGGCCGTGCAGTTACGCGCCCGGCGGCGCGGTGACTGGCCGTGACTATAGGCGCAGGTCGGGGGGGTGGGGAGGAGCGTGGGGAAGGCTGTGACGCTCTTGTTATCCGGGGGGCTCCTCGCGGGGCGTGGGGCGGACGATCGGAGCATTTCGGCGTGCGGCCCGGGAGCGGCTGCGTGTTCGCATGGTGAGAACGCGCTGATCCGGGTTGATGGCGGATACCGGAACCCGTGGACCCGGAGGCGGTCCGGGACGCCGTCGGGGGCGTGGTGCGGTACGGCCCGTGGCGCGGGGATTGCTTTATTGCGGCAGAGGTAACCCACTGTTACCGCCGTATGAGGCGGCTGCCGGTGTCCTGGCCGGGTGAAGTGGGTGTGGGAGCGGGCCTGTTGGGGAACCCGGGCGCGTGCGGACGGAGCCCGGGGGCGTACGGTCCGGGGCCGCCGAAGTGAGGCTTTGCGGTCGCTGTGCGTTGTCGCCGCGGACGGGCAGGTCGGGACGGGGGGCCTCGGTGGCGGGAGGCGGGGCGGCGCGGTTGTATACGGCACCGCGCAAGGCGATGAGGCGGGGGTTTCCGGCCCTCACTGACAGTGGCAGCGGGGATGGGTTGTCGGGCCCAACTCGTGCGGCCCGGAGCCTACTTGGCGGGCAGCGGCGGCCGTGGCGGTGGCGGCGCCGACGGCGAAGCGGAAGCAAGTGGCCGCGTGTCCGGGGTTGTTGGGGGCGGGCGGCGGCGGTACGGCCGATCGCGGGCGGCGCCCGGGGTGGAGCGGGGCGCGGGGCGGCGGGGCGCCGGTTGCGATCGCGACGAGGGCTCGGGGCGGGTGCGGCCGGGGGAGCGTGACCCGGCGGGTGCCCGGGAGCGCGGGGCCGGGTGTCGGCGGGCCCGGTACCACCGGATCCTCTGCCCGGTCCGGGGTGTACGCCCGCCAGCGGATCCGTGCGGAGCGGGAGTTCGGGTCTCCGGAGGGCTTCGGGAGGGCTTCGGGAGGGCCTGCGGAGGGTCTGCGGTCCGGAAGGCGCCCACATCCGGTGATGCCCGGCGCGCCCCCTGCCGGCGGGGGCGGCTTCCCGGTCCGCGAGGGCCGCGCGGAACCCCGAGAGGGGGCGGGGGCGCCTTTTCCTTCTGCCAGGGAGCGACAGGGGGCGGGGAGGGCCCGGAAGTCCTCGGGGGCGGGGCGGCTCCTCGGCGTGCCCGACGAGGGGCGTGCCCGACGAGGGGCGTGGGCGCCGGTGGGCCCCGGCGGCCCGGCGGGCGCTTTCGCGGCACGGGGCCTCCGGGGGACCCGGCGGATCAGGGAGCGATCGCTCGTGGGCCTCGGCGGGCCCGGCGCGGCTGGCCCGTCCCGGAGGGGTTCGGCGAGCCACGGGCGATCCGGGCGCCCCGGAGACCCTGGGTGCCCCGGAGCGTGCCCGGGGGGTCCGGAGCGTGCCCTGGAGGCCCGGAGCGCGCCCCGGAGGTCCGAAGCGTGCCTCGGAAGCCCGGAAGCGCCCGGACGCTCTCCGGGACGCTCCCCGGCGTCAGCTCTGGGGTGCGTCCTTGAGGATGCAGGTGAGGCGGGCGCTGCAGACGCGCTTGCCGTCCTCGCCGGTGATGGCGATCTCGTACGTCGCCGAGGTGCGCCCGCGGTGGACGGGGGTGGCCACGCCGGTGACGAGGCCGGAGCGGACGCCGCGGTGGTGGGTGCAGTTCAGGTCCACGCCGACGGCGATCTTGGTGCTGCCGCCGTGGAGCATGGCGCCGACGGAGCCGATGGTCTCGGCGAGGACGGCGGAGGCTCCTCCGTGGAGCAGTCCGTAGGGCTGGGTGTTGCCCTCGACGGGCATGGTGCCCACGACGCGGTCCGCGGAGGCCTCGATGATCTGGACGCCCATGCGGTTGCCGAGGTGGCCCGCGGAGAAGAGCGCGGGCAGGTCGACGCCGAGTGCGGCGTACTCGTCGATGACTCCTTGCGGGAACTTCGGGGTGTGCTGTTCGCCCATGGCGCCCGGCTCCGTTCGTCGTGGACCACTTCGTCGTGGGTCTCCTCGCTGAGCGAACGCTCAGTCGGCTGCCGATTGTTCCAGACGGACGACCACGGATTTGCTGGCAGGGGTGTTGCTGGTGTCGGCGGTCGAGTCGAGGGGAACCAGGACGTTGGTCTCGGGGTAGTAGGCGGCGGCGCAGCCGCGGGCGGTGGGGTAGTGCACGACGCGGAAGCCGGGCGCGCGCCGTTCGACGCCGTCCTTCCACTCGCCGACGAGGTCGACGTACGAGCCGTCGGCGATCTTCAGCTCGCGGGCGTCGTCGGGGTTGACGAGGACGACGCGGCGGCCGTTCTTGATGCCCCGGTATCGGTCGTCGAGTCCGTAGATGGTGGTGTTGTACTGGTCGTGGGAGCGCAGGGTCTGCAGCAGCAGGCGCCCTTCGGGGAGTTCGGGGTGTTCGACGGGCGCGGCGGTGAAGTTGGCCTTGCCGGTGGCCGTCGGGAAGCGGCGTTCGTCGCGGGGGGCGTGGGGGAGGGCGAAGCCGGCGGGGTCGGCCACGCGCGCGTTGAAGTCCTGGAAGCCGGGGATCACGCGGGCGATGCGGTCGCGGACGGCCGCGTAGTCCTTCTCGAACTCTTCCCAGGGGGTGGTGCTGGCCTCGCCGAGGACCCTGCGGGCGAGCCGGGCGACGATGGCGGGTTCGGACAGCAGGTGAGGGCTCGCGGGCTCCAGGCGGCCGCGTGAGGCGTGCACCATGCCCATGGAGTCCTCGACGGTCACGAACTGCTCGCCGCTGCCCTGGAGGTCGCGCTCGGTGCGTCCGAGGGTGGGCAGGATCAGGGCGCGCGCGCCGGTGACGACGTGCGAGCGGTTGAGCTTGGTGGAGACGTGGACGGTGAGGCGGGCGCGTCGCATGGCCGCCTCGGTGACGTCGGTGTCGGGGGAGGCGGAGACGAAGTTGCCGCCCATGGCGAAGAAGACCTTGGCGTCGCCGTCGCGCAGGGCGCGGATGGCGCCGACGACGTCGTAGCCGTGCTCGCGCGGTGCCGTGAAGCCGAACTCCTTCTCCAGGGCGTCGAGGAAGGCGGGGGCGGGGCGTTCGAAGATGCCCATCGTGCGGTCGCCCTGGACGTTGGAGTGTCCGCGGACGGGGCAGACGCCGGCGCCGGGGCGGCCGATGTTGCCGCGCAGCAGCAGGAAGTTGACGACTTCGCGGATGGTGGGGACGGAGTGCTTGTGCTGGGTGAGGCCCATGGCCCAGCACACGATGGTGCGCTTCGAGGCGAGGACCATCTTCAGGGCCTCGTCGATGCTGTCGCGGGTGAGGCCGGTCGCGGTGAGGGTCTCGTCCCAGTCGGCGGCGCGGGCGGCCTCGGCGAAGTCCTCGAAGCCGTGGGTGTGTTCGGCGACGAACGTCTCGTCGACGGCGCCCTCGGTGTCGAGGATCAGCTTGTTGAGCAGGCGGAAGAGGGCCTGGTCGCCGCCGATGCGGATCTGGAGGAAGAGGTCGGTGAGGGCGGCGCCCTTGACCATGCCCTGGGGCGTCTGAGGGTTCTTGAAGCGCTCCATGCCCGCTTCGGGCAGCGGGTTGACGGTGATGATCCTCGCGCCGCCGGCCTTGGCCTTCTCCAGGGCGGAGAGCATGCGCGGGTGGTTCGTGCCGGGGTTCTGCCCGGCGACGATGATCAGGTCCGCCTTGTAGAGGTCCTCCAGCAGGACGCTGCCCTTGCCGATGCCGATGGTCTCGTTGAGCGCGGAGCCGGACGACTCGTGGCACATGTTCGAGCAGTCGGGGAGGTTGTTCGTGCCGAGTTCGCGGGCGAAGAGCTGGTAGAGGAACGCGGCCTCGTTGCTGGTGCGGCCCGAGGTGTAGAAGAGGGCCTCGTCGGGGGAGCCGAGCGCGGCGAGTTCCTCGGCGACGATGTCGAAGGCGCGGTCCCAGCCGATGGGCTGGTAGTGGTCGGCGCCCTCGGGGAGGTACATGGGGTGGGTGATGCGGCCCTGCTGGCCGAGCCAGTAGCCGCTGCGGCCGGCGAGGTCGGAGACGGGGTGCGCGGCGAAGAAGTCCGGGGTCACCCGGCGCAGGGTGGCTTCCTCGGCGACGGCCTTGGCGCCGTTCTCGCAGAACTCCGCGGTGTGGCGGTGCTCGGGTTCGGGCCAGGCGCAGCCCGGGCAGTCGAAGCCGTCCTTCTGGTTGACGCGCAGGAGGGTGAGCGCGGTGCGGCGGACGCCCATCTGCTGCTGGGCGATGCGCAGGGTGTGTCCGATGGCGGGCAGCCCGGCCGCGGCGTGCTTGGGTTCGGCTACCTGCGGAGCGTCCTGGACCGGATCGCTTTTCGGCGGCTTGCTGGCCATCGCTGAACCCTTTCGCGTGCGCACGTCGGTGTGCGTGTGTTCGTACCCCTTCGATCCTCGCACGCGTGGCCGACGGCGGCGGTCACGGGTCGTGGGAATCAGGGACGGGAGGGGGGTGTGCCGGGCCGGGAGGGCCCGCGTTGTCAGCGGGCCGTGGCAGGATCGGGGGTGTGGCAGAGACAGCATCGAAGAAGACCGAGAAAACCGCAGGTACGGGCCGCCCGCGCCTGATGCTCATGGACGGGCACTCGCTGGCCTACCGCGCGTTCTTCGCGCTGCCCGCGGAGAACTTCACCACCGCGACGGGGCAGCCGACGAACGCCATCTATGGTTTCGCGTCGATGCTGGCGAACACGCTGCGCGACGAGGCGCCCACGCATTTCGCGGTGGCGTTCGACGTCTCGCGCAAGACCTGGCGTTCGGAGGAGTTCCCCGAGTACAAGGCGAACAGGTCGAAGACCCCGGACGAGTTCAAGGGGCAGGTCGAGCTGATCGGCGAGGTGCTGGACGCGATGCGCGCGCAGCGGTTCGCGGTGGACGGGTTCGAGGCCGACGACATCATCGCGACGCTGGCGACGCAGGCGGAGGCCGAGGGTTTCGAGGTGCTGATCGTCACGGGTGACCGTGACTCCTTCCAGCTGGTGTCGGAGCACACGACGGTGCTGTACCCGACGAAGGGTGTCTCCGAGCTGACCCGGTTCACTCCGGAGAAGGTCTTCGAGAAGTACGGGTTGACGCCGGCGCAGTATCCGGACTTCGCCGCGCTGCGCGGTGACCCGTCGGACAACCTGCCGGGCATCCCGGGCGTGGGCGAGAAGACGGCCGCGAAGTGGATCAACCAGTTCGGTTCGTTCGCGGAGCTGGTCGAGCGGGTCGAGGAGGTCAAGGGCAAGGCGGGGCAGAACCTGCGGGACCACCTGGAGGCGGTGAAGCTCAACCGCCGTCTCACGGAGATGGTCAAGGACGTCGAGCTGCCCCGGACGGTGGCGGACCTGGAACGGGCCGCCTACGACCGTACGGCCCTGGCGATGGTCCTGGACACGCTGGAGATCCGTAACCCCTCGCTGCGCGAGCGGCTTCTGGCCGTGGACCCGGGGGAGGGAGAGGCCGAGGAGACGCGGCCGGCCGCCGAGGGCGTCGAGATCGACGGGACGGTGCTGGGCGCGGGCGAGCTGGAGCCGTGGCTCGCCGAGCACGGTGCCGGGGTGCTGGGCGTGTCCACGGTGGACACGTGGTCGCTGGGCTCGGGTTCGGTCACCGAGGTGGCGCTCGCGGCGGGCGAGGGGCCGGCGGTCTGGTTCGACCCGGCGCGGCTGGACGAGCCGGACGAGAACGCGTTCGCCGCGTGGCTCGCCGACCCGGCGCGGCACAAGGTCATGCACAACGCCAAGGGCGCGATGCGGGTCTTCGCCGAGCACGGCTGGAGCATCGAGGGCGTGACCATGGACACGGCGCTCGCCGCCTATCTGGTCAAGCCGGGCCGCCGTTCCTTCGCGCTGGACGCGCTGTCCCTGGAGTATCTGGGCCGGGAGCTCGGGCCCGCCGCCGCGGCGGACGGGCAGCTCGCGTTCGGTGCGGACGAGCAGGCCGAGGCCGACGCGCTGATGGTGCAGGCCCGGACGGTCCTCGACCTGGGGGAGGCGTTCGGGGAGAAGCTCCAGGAGGTCGGCGCGGCGGAGCTGCTGCGCGACATGGAGCTGCCCACGTCCAGCCTGCTGGCCCGTCTGGAGCGGCACGGCATCGCGGCGGACCGGGCGCATCTGGAGGCCATGGAGCAGATGTTCGCCGGCGCGGTGCAGCAGGCGGTGAAGGAGGCGCACGCGGCGGCCGGGCACGAGTTCAACCTCGGTTCGCCCAAGCAGCTGCAGGAAGTCCTCTTCGGTGAACTGGCCCTGCCGAAGACGAAGAAGACGAAGACGGGCTACACGACGGACGCGGACGCGCTGGCGTGGCTGGCGACGCAGACCGAGAACGAACTGCCCGTGATCATGCTCCGCCACCGTGAGCAGGCCAAGCTGCGCTCCACGGTCGAGGGCCTGATCAAGACGATCGCGGCGGACGGCCGTATCCACACGACGTTCAACCAGACGGTGGCGGCGACCGGCCGGCTGTCGTCGACCGATCCGAACCTGCAGAACATCCCGGTGCGCACGGACGAGGGCCGCGCGATCCGCCGCGGCTTCGTCGTCGGTGAGGGCTTCGAGTGCCTGATGACCGCGGACTACAGCCAGATCGAACTGCGGGTGATGGCCCATCTGTCCGAGGACGAGGGGCTGCTGGAGGCGTTCACCTCCGGTGAGGACCTGCACACCACCGTCGCCTCCCAGGTGTTCTCGGTGGAGCGGTCCGCGGTCGACGCCGAGATGCGCCGCAAGATCAAGGCGATGTCGTACGGCCTCGCTTACGGACTGTCGGCCTTCGGCCTGTCGCAGCAGCTGAACATCGAGGCGGGCGAGGCCCGCGCGCTGATGGACACGTACTTCGAGCGCTTCGGCGGGGTACGGGACTATCTGCGCCGGGCGGTCGACGAGGCCCGGGCCACGGGCTACACCGCGACGCTCTTCGGGCGCCGCCGCTATCTGCCGGACCTCAACAGCGACAACCGCCAGCGCCGTGAGGCGGCCGAGCGGATGGCTCTGAACGCGCCCATCCAGGGCACGGCGGCCGACATCGTCAAGATCGCGATGCTGAACGTGGACCGGGCGCTGCGCGAGGCGAAGCTCGACTCCCGCATGCTGCTCCAGGTCCATGACGAAATCGTCCTGGAGATCGCTCCCGGTGAGCGGGAGCGGACCGAGGAACTGCTGCGCCACGAGATGGCGTCCGCCGTCCGGCTCGACGTCCCGCTGGACGTCTCCGTCGGCGCGGGCAGGGACTGGGAGTCGGCGGCGCACTAGGCACCGCGCCGCGTCAGCAGGAGGGCCGGGTGTCCCCACCTGCGCCGGGTGTCCGCGCTCCCGCGCCCGGCCCCGGGAACGTGCCCCGGGGCCGTCACCCGCGTGGCCCTCCCGGGGAGCCCCGGTCCGCGGGGTGCCGTGAGGATGCGGGCATGGGTATACGCACGCCGCACCGCCGTACGGCCCTGGGTTTACGCACCGTCCACCGTCGGACCGCCATGGCCACGACCGTGGTGGTCGCGACCGCGACGGTGGCCGCGGCCGTCGTCCCGGCGCTGTTCGCGCCGCTGTCCGCGGTCGCGGCCGGAGCGGACACCGTCCAGCGGCCGGAGCCCGGCGGTTCTTCTCGGGACGAGGACTTCGGGGCCCGGTTGTCCCGCGATCTCCAGGCGGCGCTGTCGGCACGCCCGGGTACGGTCCTGGTGTCGGTGCACGACGGCGGGAGAGACGGCCGGGACCGTGCCGGGGCCGGAGGCCGGGTGCGACCGGCGACGGCGGCCATCGGCGCCCGCGCGTTCCTGAGGACGGGCGCGTACCGCCTCCGGGCGCTCACCCGGCTCCGCGGCGGCGGGCACCGGAACGCGTTCCTCGGCCTGCCGCGCGGACTGGGGGCCCACACCTCGACCGGCCGGCTGCCCCGGGCCGCGAACGGCGGGCGCGTCCACGGCATCGGCTCCTTCACCGGCCCGGCCCGTAGCTACCGCGTCATCGTCCTGTCGTACGACCATCCGACGATGCCCTACCGTGCCCGCGTCGTCGAGCGGGTCGTCCGGGCCGTGCACCGCGGCCTCGGCCGGGGACGCGCCCTGCTCCGGAGTCTCGCCGACGACGGGGCGGTCAGCGGGGGGCGGGACGGCTCGGCTCGGTACGCGCCGCCCCGGGGCCGGGACGAGCCGGAGCGGGACGCCGGATCCTGACCGCCGTGACGTACAGGCAGAGGCCGAGGGCCAGACCGGCGCCCCCGCCGAAGCACAGCGCCGGAATGAGCTCCCACGGCTTCGCGACGGACTTCCAGTACGCCCACCAGCGCACCGCCCGCTGCACCGCGGCGGTCAGGGCGAGGCCGCCGATCACCGCGACGGCCAGCCGGCGGTCGGCGGCGGACAGGACGGGCACCCCGACGGCGGGGCCGTACGGCGCGCGGCGCAGCGCGCGCACCACGAAGGCCGCGATCACGACGGCCGCGAGGGCCGAACTGCCGTACTGGACGTACCAGTAGAGCGGCGAGCCCGCGAGGTTCCTCCCGAGGACGGGGAAGAGCCGTACCCCCCACCGGTCGTGATGGGTGAACGCGTCCCACACGACATGTGTCAGCGCGCCGAGCGCCGCGGAGACGTACCACCACAGAGCGGTCGGCGCGCGCACCGGCTCGCGCGCGGCGCCGCAGCGCAGGAGTTGTGCCGTGCGCCCCTGCCGTGCCGCGGGCATCAGCGCCACCAGCGGTTCGCGCAGCATCAGCCAGGCGCCCACGAGCATCCATGCGATCAGCACATCGACGGTGAGGACGCCGGTGAACGCATGGGTGAACGTGCCGAACTCCATCGCCCCGGGCACCACGCTCGCCGCGTAGTAAGTCATGTCGGGCGCGAAGGAACCCGCCACGAGAACGGCGGGAACCAGTCGGCCGCGACCGTTTCCGTCACCGCGGATCGCGGGCAGCACGGCAGCCGCGTGGCTGAGAGTGAAGGGCAAATCGTCCTCCTGTGTCCCCTGCTGGGCGGGCGTGTCCGGCCGATTGATCACCGGAGGCCAGTATGCGGGACGGCGGTACATGGCCAACTGGTGAATATCGGACGCGAACGGGTCCCCGGGCGACGGAAGTTGCCGTAGGGTCACTTGGGTTGCCGTGCGGGGGCGCGCGGCGGGGAACAGCGGTACCGCACAGGTCTGAGAGACGACAGGTCACGTCGGTCGTTCGTGGGAGGGGTTCAGTCGATGGCGGCGCAATTCGGCAGGAGGCTGCGCAAGGGCGCGGCGACCACCGCTGTGGCCGCGCTCGCGGTCGCGGCTCTGTCCGCCTCCCAGGGGCCGGGAGCGGTCGGCGACGACCACGGCAGGCAGTCGGCGGGCGTCGACCTCGGCCTGGGCGCCGACAGCCCGGAGGGCGACGGCACCGCGACCGGCAACTCGCGTTACTTCACGGACCTTCCGCCGCTGCAGAGCCCGAACCCCGCGCCCACCACCGGAAGTGACACGCCCGCCGCCACCGGTGCGGCCGAGGCGGGCATCCCCGCGACCGTGCTGGCCGCCTACAAGCAGGCCGAGGCGTCGCTGCGCGAGTCCAAGCCGACCTGCAACCTGCCCTGGCAGCTGCTCGCCGCGATCGGCAAGGTCGAGTCGGGCCAGGCCCGCGGCGGCCGTGTCGACGCGAACGGCACCACCCTGTCGCCCATCCTGGGTCCGGTCCTGAACGGCTACGGGTTCGCCAACATCAAGGACACCGACAACGGCGCGTTCGACGGCGACAGCCGGTTCGACCGGGCGGTGGGGCCCATGCAGTTCATCCCCTCCACCTGGGAGTGGGCGGGCCGGGACGGCAACGGCGACGGCCGCAAGGATCCCAACAACATCTTCGACGCGGCGCTGGCCGCCGGGCACTACCTGTGCCGCTTCGACCACGACATGTCGGTCCAGGCGCAGATGAACGCCGCCATCCTCAGCTACAACAAGTCGACGGAGTACCTCAACACCGTCCTGTCGTGGCTGGAGTACTACCGCAAGGGCACGCACGAGGTGCCGGACGGCACGGGCACGCTGCCCTCGCACCACAGCGACGAGCCGGCCACGTCTACCCCGACTCCCACGCCGCCCGTGCAGCCGTCGCCGCCGAGCGGCCCCAGGCCCGGCGGCGGCCCGACGAGTCCCGCCCCGAAGCCGACCCCGCCGGCCACCCCGACCCCGCCCGCCACGCCGACCCCGCCGGCCACGCCCACGCCGACGCCCACCGAGACGGTGGACCACCTGACGAACATGGGCGCGGGCAAGCTCACGGCGACGGCCGGGGACACGTTCGCGCAGAAGATCGCGGTGCGCACCGACGACAAGGCCGGCAAGGCGATGGGCAAGGTCCGGGTGCGGTTCACCATCGTCGGCGACACCGACGCCACCTTCGCCGGCGGCGAGTCCGTCGCCACCCAGGTCACCAACAAGCTCGGCATCGCCACCGCGCCGGCGCTCACGGCCGGTGAGAAGACGGGCGACTTCACCGTCCGCGTCACCGTCGTGGGCCGCGTCATGGCGGGCCTCGACTACACGGCCACGGTCGCCGCGCGGCAGGCCGACGCCCTGGCCCGCACCACCGACACCGCGCCGACCTGCGTCGCGGGCGGCGAGTTCGCCGGCCAGGTCGAGGTCAAGGCCACCTACAAGGGCGCCGCCGCCGACAAGGTCGCCGCCACCGCGACCCTGATCAAGTCCGCCACCGACACGGGCGAGAACGACAAGGGCCCCTACTTCAAGGACGCCGACGGCAAGCCCGTGCGCACCCTGGCCGCCCTGACCACCGACGCCGACGGCCTGATCAAGCTGCCCAAGCTGTACGCCGACGACACCACCGGCACCTTCCTGCTCCGCATCACCACCACCGGCGGCGCCACCCTGACCGTCGAACTGACCGTGACCCCCGCGCCCGCCACCGCCACGCCGAGCGCCTCTCCCACCGCTTCCTAGAACGGAGCCGCCACCGCGCGGCCCGGTCAGCCTCCAGGGCGCCCTCCCGGCTCACGCCGCGGGGGCGCCCTGATCCGTCGTGTGCGCGACGTGTTCTCATCTCGGCCCGCCGTTGCTACGGTGCCGGACCTGACGATGCATCAGCTCCTGGCCCCGGGAGGCCCGCATGCGTGCCCTCATCGCCGCCGCGACCGGTCTCGCCGCGGCCCTCGCGCTGGTCCTGGCCGTCACGGCCATGGGCTCGCCGGCCGGCCACACCTCGCCGAAGCCGCTGCTCACCACCGTCCCCAAGCACCCCTGACGCACGCACCGGGAGGGCCGTCGAGATGCGCCGCAAGGCAAGCCTGATCCTGCTCGCGCTCGCCGTGTTCTTCGCGGCGCTGTCCCCGCTGCTGCGCTGGTACGCCTTCCCGCGCCTGGCCAAGATCCCCGCGGGCCAGTACCAGGACATGGTGCTGGAGGCGAAGGGCGCGACCCTCCTCGACTACGGCACCATGAAGGCGAAGAAGGTCTCCAAGGTCACCGTCGTCCAGACCCTCAAGGGTGACGTCGAGGCCTCCGAGAGGATCGAGCGGACCGCGGGCCGCGACGTCGTCGTCTGGGACTCCCTGTCCTACGTCCAGGGCCCCGACGGGAAGATGGTCTCCAAGCTCCCCGAGCGCTACATATTCGACGCGCACAGCCAGGAACCCGTCCACGCCACCGGCGAGTCCGTCGACGGCGACCCCGTCACCCGCCGGGGCATCGAGTTCAAATGGCCCTTCAGGACCGAGAAGCGGGACTACGAGTACTTCGACGCCCAGACCCGCACCTCGGCGCCCATCCACTACAAGGGCACCAGGAACTTCCGGGGCGTCGAGGTCTACTACTTCGAGCAGACCGTCCCCTGGACGAAGGTGAAGTTCCCCAAGATCATGCCCGTCCCGGGCATCACCCCCGAGTCCCTCGCCAAGACCGGCACCACCCGCTGGTACACCACCGTCCGCAGATTCTGGGTGGAGCCGGTCACCGGAGCGCCCGTCTACGGCGAGGAGACCCACAAGGAGGAACTGCGCGGCGGCACACTCCTGGGCGGCCGGGACAAGGTGACCGCCTTCTCCGGGGACGTGAAGATGCGCGAGGACTACATCCGGCACACCGTCGACCTCGTCAAGTCCAACCGCACCCTGGTCCTGATGATGACCTCCTACCTCCCCTGGGGCTTCCTGCTCCTGGGCGCGGCCCTGCTGTCCCTCTCCCTGTACGTGGAGGCCCGCGGCCGCAGGCCGGGCGGACCCGCGCCCGCCCCGGCGGCCGATCCCGAGCCCGTCACCGCCTGAGCCGCGCGTTCGTGTACCGCGTCGGCTCGGCGGTCGCCGGGTCCTCGGGCCACGGGTGCTTGGGATAGCGGCCGCGCAGCTCCGCCCGTACGCCCTTGTAGCCGTCCCGCCAGAAGGACGCGAGATCGGCGGTCACCGCGGCCGGCCGGCCCGCGGGGGAGAGGAGGTGCACGAGCACGGGCACGCCGGCGACGGCGGGCGACTCCTGCAGCCCGAACATCTCCTGCAGCTTCACGGCCAGCACCGGCCGCGCCGGATCGGCGTAGTCGACACGGATCCTCGACCCGCTCGGCACCTCGATCCGCTCGGGCGCGAGCTCGTCGAACCGGGCCGCCTCGCCCGTCGCCCAGGGCAGCAGCCGGTTCAGCGCCTGCCCGGCGTCGATCCGCGCCAGGTCCGCCCGCCGCCGGGCACGGCTCAGCTCCGGCTCCAGCCACTCCGTCACGCGCGCGTGGAGAGCCTCGTCGGAGACGTCCGGCCACGGGTCGCCGAGCCGCCTGCGCAGGAACGCGAGCCGCTGCCGCAGCACCCCGGCGTCCGGCGACCACCGCAGCAGCCCGAGCCCCTCCTCCCGCAGCCCCTCGAGAAGCGCCTCCCGTACGAGCCCCGGGTCCGCGTCCCGCAGCGGCCGCACGGCCAGCTCCACCGCCCCCAGCCGCTCCACCCGCCGGGCGACGACGTCGCCCCCGTCCCAGTGGACCTCGTCGCCCTCGCCGTACAGACCGGCGGCGGCCCGCCGTGCCGTCGGCTCGTCGATCACCGCCGCGAGCCGCACGCGCGCGTGCCCCCTGCCGACGGGACGGTCGGCGACGGCGACCGCGAGCCAGGGGGCACCGCGCAGGGCGGATCCCTCACCGGTGTCGGCGCGGGTCCCGCCGGTCATGAGGTGGGAGCCGCCCCGTAGACGCGCGACCCGTTCGGGGAACGCCAGCGCGGCGACGAGCCCGGCCACCCGGTCGTCCCCGGGCTCCGGCTCCCCGGCGCGCGCGTCCCGGGAGGACTCCCCGGCGCGCACGCCCTGGGGAGAAGGGGAGTCCGAGGGGGCTGCCCGGCCGGGTGCGGAGGCGGGAACGAGGTCGGCCGCCGCGGAGCGGAGACGGCGGGACTCGGCGCGCCAGCGGGCCGTGTAGGCGTCGCCGCCACGCCGGGCGGCGCGCCAGGCCGCGGCCAGGTCGTCGCCGTACTCGCGCGGGGGTTCCTCGCTGAGCAGGGCGACCACGTCGGCGGCCCGCGCCGCGCCCACCAGCGGGGCCGCGTCCAGCAGCGCCCGTGCCAGCCGGGGGTGCAGGCCCAGCCGGGACATGCGCACGCCCCGTTCCGTGGCCCGCCCCGCGGCGTCGACCGCGCCCACGGCCGACAGGACGGCCCGCGCCGCCGCCATCGCCCCGCCCGGCGGCGGATCCAGCAGGGCGAGACCCGTCGCCCCGGGATCGCCCCAGCAGGCCGCCTGGAGCGCGAACGCCGTCAGGTCGGCCACCTTGATCTCGGGAGCCGGGAACCGTGTCAGACGGCCGTCCTCGGCCTCCGCCCAGCACCGGTAGACCGTGCCCGGCGCCTCGCGCCCGGCCCGTCCCGCCCGCTGCCGCCCGGCAGCCTGCGAGGCCCGTACGGTCGCCAGCGCGCTCAGCCCCCGCGCGTGGTCCACCCGCGGCTCCCGCGCGAGTCCCGAGTCCACGACCACCCGCACCCCCGGGACCGTCAGCGACGACTCGGCCACCGAGGTCGCGAGGACCACCCGGCGCCGGGCGCCGGCCGTGAGCACCGCGTCCTGCACCGCCGCCGGAGCCCGCCCGTGCACCTGGAGGACGTCGACGTCCCCGAGACCGCCGAGCTGCCCGGCCACCCGCGCGATCTCCCCGACCCCGGGAAGGAAGCACAGGACGTCACCCGGGCGCTCGGCCAGCGCCCGCCGCACCGTGGACGCCACGTGCGTCAGCAGCGCCGGGTCCACCCGCGTCCCGTGCGGCGGCCGTACGGGGCGCTCTGGCGGCGCCCACACCGTCTCGACCGGGTACGAGACGCCCTCCGCCTCGACCACCGGCGCGTCGCCCAGCAGCCGGGCCCAGCCCCCGGCGTCCGTCGTCGCGGACGCCGCCACCAGCCGCAGCTCGGGACGGAGCGCGGCCCGCACGTCCAAAAGGAACGCGGCCACCGTGTCGGCGTCCAGATGCCGTTCGTGGCACTCGTCGAGCACGACCACGTCGACGCCCGCGAGCTCCTGGTCGCGCTGTAGCCGCTGGAGCAGGACCCCGGTCGTGACGACCTCCACGCGCGCGTGGGGACCCACCACCCGCTCCCCGCGCACCGTGAAGCCGACGCTCCGTCCGACCTCCTCGCCCAGCAGCCACGCCATCCGCCGGGCGGCGGCCCGCGCCGCGATCCGCCGCGGCTCGGCCACCACCACCCGCCGCGCGGGGCGCCCGCCGTCCAGGAGGCCCGCCAGGGCCAGCGGCACCAGCGTCGTCTTGCCGGTGCCGGGCGGCGCCACCAGCACCACGCCGCCGTGCCCCTCCAGGGCGTCGTCCACGGCGGGCAGGGCGCCGCGCACGGGCAGCGCGTCCAGGGCTTGGTAACGGATCACGCCCCCAGTCTCGTACGGGCGCCGAACCGGCCGCGCACGAGCCCGGGGACGGCCTCCGCGCGCGGGACGGAGGGGCCGACCGTGCCACGGGACGGCGAAGGGGGAGCCGGATCGGCTCCCCCTCGTCCGCAGCCCTGGTCACGGGCCGTTCTTCGCGGATCCCGTACGTCAGTCCCGTTCGCACACGAAGATCGCCGTACCCGGAATGAGGTTCCCGCGCAGCGGGGACCAGCCGCCCCACTCCTGGGTGTTCCAGGCGGGCCACTCGGGCTCGACGACGTCGACCAGGCGGAAGCCGCCGGCCACCACGTCACGCACCCGGTCGCCGAGCGTCCTGTGGTGTTCGACGTAGACCGCGCGGCCCTCCTCGTCCTGCTCCACGTACGGGGTGCGGTCGAAGTAGGACGCGGACACCGACAGCCCCTCGGGGCCCGGCTCGTCCGGGAACGCCCAGCGGACCGGGTGCGTGACGGAGAAGACGAAACGGCCGCCGGGGCGCAGGACGCGGTGGACCTCCCTGAGCACCAGCACCGGGTCGGCCACGAAGGGCAGCGCGCCGTACGCCGAGCACGCGAGGTCGAAGGAGCCGTCCGCGAACGGCAGCGCGCTCGCGTCCGCCTCCACGAGGGGCACCGGGCCCCCGATGCGCAGCGCGTGCTGGAGCTGGCGGTGGGAGAGGTCGAGGGCCACGGGACGCGCGCCCTGTCCGGCCAGCCACCGCGAGCACTGCGCCGCGCCGGCGCCGATCTCCAGGACGTCCTTGCCCTTGAGGTCCTCCGGGGGGCCGAGCAGCTCGGCCTCCACCTCGTCGAGACCCTCGGGACACCACACGAACCGGTCGTCGCCCAGGAACGTGCCGTGCTCGATCTGGTAGTCGTCCGCGTTCCGGTCCCACCAGCCCCGATTCGCCCGGGAACTCTCGATGAGATCCGCGTCACGCCGGGTGGCTTCCGGTTCGAACGGTTCGGGCTCTTGGATGATCGGCTCCCTCGTCGTACTCTTCCGTCCAACCCGTCTCGGGCGTGTCACGACAGAGGCGCCCTGCTGCCCGCGTGGCCTTGTGAGACAGGTCTTGTGCCGGGATTGCGGCGATCCGCCCCGGGTGTGCGCCTTCGCGCATTGACCCTGCCCGGCTGCCCCCGTATGCTACAAGTTGCGCTGCGGGCCTGCGCTCCTCAGACGTAGCAGGCTGTGCTCGCATCTGTATGTATGTCCCCTCGGTTCTCGAGGCGCCTTCCGGCTGTGCCGGGTCGGGCGCTTCCTTGGCTGTCCGGCTTCTACAGGGCGAAACGGGCTCCCGGCGCAAGCAGTACCTACGACTCACTGTCCGTACCGGAGCCCTTTCCCACATGACGAGCAGCACCGAGACCACCGCCACCACCCCGCAGGTTGCGGTCAACGACATCGGTAACGAGGAAGCCTTCCTCGCCGCGATCGACGAGACGATCAAGTACTTCAACGACGGCGACATCGTCGACGGCGTCATCGTGAAGGTCGACCGGGACGAGGTCCTGCTCGACATCGGTTACAAGACCGAAGGTGTCATCCCGAGCCGCGAGCTCTCGATCAAGCACGACGTCGACCCGAACGAGGTCGTCAAGGTCGGCGACGAGATCGAGGCCCTGGTTCTCCAGAAGGAGGACAAGGAAGGCCGCCTGATCCTCTCGAAGAAGCGCGCCCAGTACGAGCGCGCCTGGGGCACCATCGAGAAGATCAAGGAAGAGGACGGCATCGTCACCGGCACCGTCATCGAGGTCGTCAAGGGTGGTCTCATCCTCGACATCGGCCTCCGTGGCTTCCTGCCGGCTTCTCTCGTCGAGATGCGCCGTGTCCGCGACCTCCAGCCCTACGTGGGCAAGGAGCTCGAGGCCAAGATCATCGAGCTGGACAAGAACCGCAACAACGTGGTCCTGTCCCGCCGCGCCTGGCTGGAGCAGACCCAGTCCGAGGTTCGCCAGACGTTCCTCACCACCCTCCAGAAGGGTCAGGTCCGCTCCGGCGTCGTCTCCTCGATCGTCAACTTCGGTGCCTTCGTGGACCTGGGTGGCGTCGACGGTCTGGTGCACGTCTCCGAGCTCTCCTGGAAGCACATCGACCACCCCTCCGAGGTTGTCGAGGTCGGCCAGGAAGTCACCGTCGAGGTCCTCGACGTCGACATGGACCGCGAGCGCGTCTCCCTGTCGCTCAAGGCGACGCAGGAAGACCCGTGGCAGCAGTTCGCCCGTACGCACCAGATCGGTCAGGTCGTCCCGGGTAAGGTCACGAAGCTCGTTCCGTTCGGTGCGTTCGTCCGCGTGGACGAGGGCATCGAGGGTCTGGTCCACATCTCCGAGCTGGCCGAGCGCCACGTGGAGATCCCGGAGCAGGTCGTCCAGGTCAACGACGAGATCTTCGTCAAGGTCATCGACATCGACCTCGAGCGTCGTCGCATCAGCCTCTCGCTGAAGCAGGCCAACGAGTCCTTCGGTGCCGACCCGGCCTCGGTCGAGTTCGACCCGACCCTGTACGGCATGGCCGCGTCGTACGACGACCAGGGCAACTACATCTACCCCGAGGGCTTCGACCCCGAGACCAACGACTGGCTCGAGGGCTTCGAGGCTCAGCGCGAGGTGTGGGAGAACCAGTACGCCGAGGCGCAGCAGCGCTTCGAGCAGCACCAGGCTCAGGTCATCAAGTCCCGCGAGGCCGACGCGCAGGCCGAGGCCGAGGGTGCCACCTCCGCGAGCGCGGCTCCGGCCGCCTCCGGTGGCGGTTCGTACTCCTCGGAGTCGGACGACAACTCCGGCGCCCTGGCGTCGGACGAGGCGCTCGCCGCCCTCCGCGAGAAGCTCGCCGGCGGCCAGAGCTGAAGGCTCACCGCTAGCAAGTAGCTGAGAGAAGCGGGCCCGCACCGATTCGGTGCGGGCCC
>NZ_KZ626862.1 GCF_002911015.1 Streptomyces populi | reverse complement strand
CGGAACACCCCCACGCCGGTGGGGAGGACATCTGGTCGGATTTCCGCGCGAAATTGGTTTTCGGAACACCCCCACGCCGGTGGGGAGGACCAGCTCAACGCCGGGTTGGCCCTGGGCGTCCTCGGAACACCCCCACGCCGGTGGGGAGGACCCCCGGCGAGCCCGAAGCCGAAGCCGACCCCGCGGAACACCCCCACGCCGGTGGGGAGGACCCCCGGCGAGCCCGAAGCCGAAGCCGACCCCGCGGAACACCCCCACGCCGGTGGGGAGGACTGGATGCGGTCGGCGTGTGCCTGAGCGGTCTGCGGAACACCCCCACGCCGGTGGGGAGGACCTTATAGCACACCCATCTGTCCATAAGCCCTGCGGAACACCCCCACGCCGGTGGGGAGGACCGCGGCGTCTTCGGCGGCCTGCTCGCCCTGACCGGAACACCCCCACGCCGGTGGGGAGGACCCATGCACGCGCTCAGCGATGAGGAAGGACGACGGAACACCCCCACGCCGGTGGGGAGGACGCAACAACGGCGCCCGCCTTGCCCCACATGATCGGAACACCCCCACGCCGGTGGGGAGGACGGGCTGCTGGGCGGGGTCAGACACGGGGGTTCCGGAACACCCCCACGCCGGTGGGGAGGACGCGACCGCGTCATGTGCGTGGTCGGGGCTTGACGGAACACCCCCACGCCGGTGGGGAGGACGCCGGCACCGCGTTCGTCGAGCGGCTGGTGGACGGAACACCCCCACGCCGGTGGGGAGGACGTCGCCCTCGTCGGGCTCCTTGGCGTTCTCAACGGAACACCCCCACGCCGGTGGGGAGGACAGACGACGCGGAACGAGACGGGCCTGGCCTGGCGGAACACCCCCACGCCGGTGGGGAGGACCAGCTCCGGAAGTGCTCGCGGGCGAGCGCCGACGGAACACCCCCACGCCGGTGGGGAGGACCTCCTGGTCTGCGCCTCCGCCTTCTACGTCAGCGGAACACCCCCACGCCGGTGGGGAGGACGACGCCGAGGGCTACGAGTTCTCGCGCCGCGACGGAACACCCCCACGCCGGTGGGGAGGACTCGGACGCGGTAGATGCTGGGGTCGGCGGCCTCGGAACACCCCCACGCCGGTGGGGAGGACGGTGACGCCGTCCTCCTCGTACCCGTGCGGTGCGGAACACCCCCACGCCGGTGGGGAGGACGGCTACGGGGTCGTCTACCTGGCCCCCGACTCCGGAACACCCCCACGCCGGTGGGGAGGACACTTCCTGACCAGCGCGTTAGGAATGACTTTGCCGTCCCTTTACTGGCATTGTGGTCCGGAGATGTCGACGCGTACGTCTCATGTCGTCACTTTACCCAGCGTCGGCAGCCACGCCCGGTGTCAGTGGTCTGTGTTTGGATCTGCGCCACAGGCAGGCCTATGGAGAGGGGTGGCCGTGTCGGGAGTGATCAGCGAGGGGCCGGACGAGTCGGTTTGGGGAAAGTCGCGGGGACTGGATCCGGGGCTGCCTCCGTATCCGCTGGTCAGACACCTCCTTGATACGGCTGCCATGGCGCTGCATCTGTGGGACGTGTATCTGTCGGACAATCAGCGGTGGAGCATTGCCAAAGGGATGGGGTTCGCAGGCGAGCCGGGCGAGGCGCGCGCGGTGGTCGGCTTGTGCGCGGGGCTGCACGACATCGGCAAGCTTTCAGGGTTTCAGTTCTGCTCTCGGCACGGGGCCGAAAATCTTCGGGCGCCACTGAGTGAGGACCGCGCGCGGATGGGCGGTGAGCGGCTGGGACACGACGTGGCTGGTATGCAGGCGGCTGCGGACGTGCTGGCGGTGCTGGGGTTTGACGCCGATGGGGAGACTGCTGCTGCGGAGCGGGTTGCGGAGATCATCGGTGGTCACCATGGCCGCTTCTACCGTAACGAGGGCGGGAGCGGATCGGCGTTCCTGGGAGGGCCGGCGTGGGCGCGGCAGCGTGCTGCGCATGCGTCGGCGGTGTTTGACCTGTTGGGATCTCCTGTGGCGCCGGAGTCGTTCAAGGCAGCGTCGGCTGTTTTGGTGACGGGGGTCGTTGTCCTTGCGGACTGGCTGGTCAGCCAGGAGAGCTACCTTCGGCGTCGGCAGAAGGCACTGGATCCGTCGCTGGAAGCGCATTTCACCCAGTCGCAGGTGGACGTGGCGGGTCTGCTGGCTGATGCGGGTCTGGTGCCTGTGCAGCTGCAGCGTCCGGGTTTCGCTGAGGCGTACGGGATCAAGGGGGAACCAAATCCGCTGCAGCGGTCGGTGATGGAGGAGTTGCGGACGGCGGTGAGGGGTGGGAACCGGGGTGGGATTCTCCTGGTGACGGCTGCCCCGGGAGATGGGAAGAGCGAGACCGCTCTGGAAGCTGAGCGGGTACTGTCAGCCGTGTTCGGCACGCGGGGGTTTGCGTTTCTTCTGCCGACGATGGCGACAAGTGATCAAATGTACGGGCGGGTCGCCGGGGCGCTGGTGCGGCAGTCCGGTCGTGATGCGGGGCTGACTCTCGTTCACAGCATGGCCTGGCTGAACAGCGCGTACTCGGAAGAGTCTTTGGGCGCGGGGCAGGGTGTGGTGACCTGCGACGGGGACGAAGGGCAGGCGGAGCGGCAGCGCGCGGAGGCGGATATGCGGCCGCGGCAGTGGCTGCGAGGGCCCAAGCGCCCACTGCTGGCGCAGTTCGCGGTGGGCACGGTGGACCAGGCGCTGATGTCGGTGTTGCCGGTGCGGCACAACATGCTGCGGTTGCTGGCGTTGACGGGCAAGACGTTCATTGTGGATGAGGCGCACGCCTATGACCCGTACATGCAGGTGTTGTTGGGGCGGTTGCTGAACTGGCTGGGCGCGTTCGGGGTGCCGGTCGTGCTGCTGTCGGCGACGTTGCCGGCGTCGGTCAGTGACCGGCTGATCAAGGAGTATCTGCAGGGTGCGGGGCATGATCGGTCCGGGCTGGGGAAGCGGTCGTTCCCGGCGCCGTATCCGGGCTGGCTGTATGTGGACGGTGCCAGCGGCCGGGGTACGGAGATGTCGGCGGTGAGGCGGCAGGAGCAGGCCAGCGAGCGGAGCATGCGCTTGGACGTGCGTGTGGAGCCGGTCGTCCACGGCCGGGGCGGGGCGCGTGATCGTCTTGCGGTCGTCGAGCGGCTGGTGGAGCCGGTGGCTGTGGGGGAGGGCGGCAGTGCGCTGGTCGTGTGCAACACGGTCGGTGACGCGCAGGAGACGTACCTGCGGCTGCGTGAACGGTTCGACGACCGTTCGCACGAGCAGGGCGGGATCGTGCAGCTGCTGCATGCCCGTTTCCCCGGTGATGTGCGGGAGGTCCGAACGCGGGGGGTAGCAGAGGGACTGGGGCGTTCAGGGCCGCGGCCGGTGCGCCGGATCGTGGTGGCGACGCAGGTCGTCGAGCAGTCACTCGACCTGGACGCTGACCTGGTGATCAGCGATCTGGCTCCGCTGGCGCTGCTGTTGCAGCGGGCCGGCCGGTGCTGGCGGCACGAGAACTGGTGGACACGTCACGGCTATCCGGACGGTCGTGGCCGCCCGGGGTGGGCGGACGCGCCACGTTTGGTCGTCCTCGACCCACTCGCAGACCGTGGGACAGTGCCGAAGCAATGGGGTGAGGTCTACTCCGAGTTCCTGCTCTCCGTGACGTCGGAGAAGCTGGCCAAGCTCACCGACGGTGCGATCGCCATTCCGGACGACGTTCAGGACCTGGTCGAGTCGGTGCAAAGTGCTGTCGAGGGCTCATTCGACTGGGACAACCCAGGTGGCCGACAGCAGGCGGCGTGGAACGCCCACCAGGGGAAGGAACTTGCGGAGCGCGGCCAGGCCGGCCTGATTGCGGTGCCCCGGGCCAGGAGCGTGAGGGGACTGCACAACCTGCACAGCCTGCCGGGAGAGGAGGACGAGTGGGAGGTCGCTACTCGGCTGGGGGCGAATTCGGTACGGCTGCTATGTGCTTACATCCAAGAGGACGGGCGCAGGACTCTCGATCTGGAGGGTGACGAACCGATCCCCGACCCGTCAGCGGGGGAGCGGGTTACGGCCACTGCCGTGCGGGCGGTGATGCGACGCACGATCCCGGTCAACGGGAGCTGGCTTCCAGCTGAGGAAAGAGAGCTGTTCAGCCCGCCGGAGTCGTGGGCGGAGCATCCGATGCTGAGCGATGTTCGCGTCGTGTGTCAGCCGGTACAAGGGGGAGCGGCTGGCCCAGTGGCGATGGGCGGCAGGATGTTGTACCTGGACGCAGACCTGGGCCTCGTACGGCGTTGACGCAGGCGGGCTCTGCCGGCACCCCCACGTCGGCGGGGAAGGATCTTCCGGGCAGAGTGGGCCGTGCCCGTTCACTGAAACACCCCCACGAAGGTGGGGATCAGCGATCTTTCGTCAACGCCGCAGTGAACG
The DNA here is from genome assembly GCF_002911015.1 of Streptomyces populi. Lineage (GTDB taxonomy): Bacteria > Actinomycetota > Actinomycetes > Streptomycetales > Streptomycetaceae > Streptomyces > Streptomyces populi. The sequence goes on along the minus strand of NZ_KZ626862.1, from coordinate 94,033 downwards.
GAACAGAGTTGGCTGGACTCTCCCGCTCACACAAGCCCTTTCACTTCTTTCCTCATATACACCACCGACTCACCCTGCCCTTTCACCTTCATCAAATCCCTGCGGCCGGCTTCTTGCCCTGCTGTGCTGGTCCCGCTCCGGCATTGGGCGGGGCCGTTGTCAGTGGGCGGTGCTTCAATGTCGGCCACGACGCCAGGAGCGGGTCGGCCAAGGGCTGTGGGCTGCGCTGGCTGGTGTGTTGAGCCGTGTGTCGGTAAGGGGGACTGCTGGTGAGTGGAGGGTTCGACCTGCGGGACGAGCCGTGGATTCCGGTGCGGTTGCTGACGGGCGAGTCGGTGCGGCTGGGTTTACGGGGGCTGTTCAAACAAGCGCATGAGATCGCGGATCTGGAGCTGGTGGTGCCGCCGGCGGCGGCAGGTCTGCTGCGTGTCCTGGCCGCGATCACCGCGAGGATCGCTCAGGCCGGGAGAGCCCGTCTCGACAACCGCGGCATCGCGGAGGACATCGATGACTGGCACGCGCTGCGGCGGCGGGTGCTGCAGCAGCACCGGTTCGATCCGGACGCGGTGGACGCCTACCTGGACAAGGAAGTCCCAGAAGGCCGTTTCGACCTGTTCGATGTCCAGCGGCCGTTTCTGCAGGATCCGAGGCTGGCCGTGGAGTGCACGGATTCGAAGGGTGCACCGAATCCGTCCGGGGTGAACAAGCTGGTCATGGGGCGGCCGACGGGCGTCAACGGGGCAGTGCTGTTCGGGCATTTCACCGATACGGCGCCGGTCGCGGTGCCGGCCGCGGAGGCGGTGTGGCATCTGCTGGCGCAGTTGTACTTCGGGCCGTCGGGCCAGTGCACACCGCGGCGGATCACCTCACAGCGGGCGGGCAGCGGGGACGCGGCACCGCTGCGGAAATCTCTGTCGTACTTCGCCTGGGCGCCGGATCTGTTCACGAGCCTGGTGCTGGCAGTTCCCGGCCCGCAGGCCGAAGCGGACTGGGAGGCCGAGGACGCCTGCCCGTGGGAGGAGGAGTTGAACGCTCCGCTGGATCCGCTTCCTGCCATGACATGGCCGGGCCGTCTGCTGACCGGACGGTTCCGGCACGCGGTCCTGCTGGTGCCCTCTGCCGACCGGCGGTCGGTGACCGACGCCTACATCACGTGGTCGACGCATGAGGCCGCGCCTGCGGTCCGTGATCCGTTTCAGATTCTCGACCGGCGCAAGGACGGGGCGTTCCAGCCGAGGGAGGCGGACGGGTCGCGGGCGCTGTGGCGGGACATCGATTCGCTGTTGCTGAAGGACAGCAAGCAGGACGTACAGCGTCCGCCCTGTCTGGAGGACTTGCCGAAGCGGTTGCTGCCCGTGCTGCGGGTACGGGCATACGGGTTCGAGCAGGACGGTCAGCAGAAAGACAGTGTCTGGTTCCAGGCGACGACTCCTCCTGTTCTGCAGTGGCAGGAGCAGAGCGATCCGCAGATGGCGCATCACGTGAACCGCTGTCACCGCATTGCCGAGGATGCCGGATCCCGGCTTGATTTTGCTGCGAAAGTCGCCTGGCGAATCGCGACGGACGTGAACGCGGACTTGTCTGCCAAGGCCAAGATCCGGATCGATCAGCGCAAGCCCGGACCGTGGGCCGCGGTGGCCTTGGCGCGCTACTGGCCGTCCGCCGAGCGGGAGTTCTGGCGGCTTGCCACCCCCGGACAGGCTGCTTCGGCAGTCGAACGGCCGTTTGTCGAGGCGGCTCTGGCGGCGCTGGACGAGGCGATCGGCCCGGTCAACCGCACCGACATCCGGGTGGCGAGGGCCCGCAGCCGCGCCCGGGCGATTCTTGCCAGTCTTCTGCCCAGCTCTCAGACCGCCTGATCCGGGCCGGCCAGTGCCCGCTGTCTCGTGATCGGTTCTGTCTCTTCGTTTTCACCCTTCGCCCTATCCAGGGATGTGCCATGACTCTTCCTGCTTCGGCGCCCGTGGCGTCGAAGAAACCCGCCCGCCCCTCCGACCGGTTCGTGGCGTATGTGAACGAGCTGTGCGAGTCGAACGGGGCTCGGGCCGCGCTGCGCAGAGGGCTCGGTCTGCCGGTTGAGCGGTGCAACTATCTGCACCGTTATCTCGTGCCGCGACTGCCCGAACGGTTGCACCCCGACGCCAAGCGAGCCCACTACGCGGTGGCCGCGCTCATCGCCGCCCGCCCCCGTGCAGCCCGTAATGCCACACCGGTGAGCGCCGAGAATGAGAATGCGGCCGCCGACTGGTACGCACGCCCCAACCTCGGTGCGGCACTCGGCCAGGCCGTCAACAAGAAGGTCCTCAAGCCGACGACCGCGGAGAGCGCTCTGCATCTGATGTGCCGGCAGAGCACCGGGACCATCCACCCAGCTCTGCCCGCCCTGACCCGGCAGCTCCTGAACGGCGGTATCGCCATCGACTGGGCCGTTCTCCTGGAGGACCTGGCCTGGTGGAACCGAGACCGTGACCGGATCGCCACCCGCTGGCTCGAGGCCTACTTCCGTATCACGAGCGTCGAGCAGGCACCCGTTGACGACACCAGCCCCCAATCGACTGACGTGACCGAGGAGAACGACTCATGAGCCTCTACCTGGACCTCAGCGCCCTGCAGTCGGTGCCGGCCGCGAACCTCAACCGGGACGATCTCGGTTCTCCCAAGCAGGTGCGCTACGGCAACGCGTCGCGTATCCGTGTCTCCAGCCAGTCCTGGAAGCGGGTCATCCGGCACGGCGTGGAGCAGGACCTCGGGGAGAAGGCCGCCCGTACCCGCATGGTGCCCGTCAGGCTCAAGCAGGCCCTCGAGCGGGCCGGATGGCCGGCCGAGCTGGCGGCGTTCGCCGGGGCGCAGGTCGCCGCCAGCGCCGGGAAGAAGGGCATCGGTACGGAGAAGGCGGGACACACCTCCGTCCTGCTGTTCCTGCCCGAAGCGGCCATCGACGAACTGGCCGCCGTGTGCGCCGAGCACCGTGAGGCACTGGAGGGCGGCCAGAACAAGAAGAGTCCCGGGCAGTTGCTGCCACCCGCCCGGATCGAGGAGATCCTCAAGAGGCGCACGGCCTCCATCAGCCTGCTGGGGCGCATGCTGGCCGAACTGCCCGACGCCAACGTCGACGGCGCCGCCCAGGTGGCACACGTCTTCACCACGCACGCGGCCGAGCCGCAGCGCGACTACTTCACGGCTGTGGACGACTGGCTGGGCGAAGCCGAGACCGGAAGCGGCCACCTGGACACGGCCGAGTTCAGCGCGGGTGTCTTCTACCGCTACGCCACCGTCAACGTCACCGACCTGGTCAAGAACCTGGAAGGCGACATGAAGGCGGCCCGCACGGTGCTGAGTTCCTTCGCCGAGCACTTCCTGCTGTCGCTGCCCCAGGCCAAGCGGAACAGCACCGCCCCGCACACCCTGCCCGACCTGGCCTACGCCGCCGTGCGTGAGCACCGCCCGCTGTCCCTGGCCGCCGCCTTCGAGACCCCGGTCGCCGCCGACGCCCAGGGCGGCTTCTCCAAGAACTCCCGTACCGCGCTCGCCATGTATGCGCAGGGCATCAACCGGCTCACCGGAGGCCGCAGCAGGCGTTTCCACGGCCACGCCACCATCGCCCCCGAGGAGCTCCTGGACGGGCTGGGCACCGAAATCGACTCCTACGACCAGCTGATCGAAGCCGCAGTGGACGCTGCCCTGCCGCAGTCCGGTGACCAGCAGTGAGCGGACTTCTCCTGCGTCTGGCCGGCCCCCTCCAGTCGTGGGGCGAACGCTCGGCGTTCACACCCGTGCGCGACACTGCACCGTTCCCGACGCGCTCTGCGCTCGTCGGCCTGTTCGCAGCAGCCGAAGGCATCGGCAGAAGCGACAGCGGAAGGGACGGCGGAATCGACCGGTACGACGGGCTGCGTATCACCGTGCGTGTCGACCGGCCGGGCGTTCGGCTCATCGACTATCACACCGTCGGCGGTGGCCAGCCCAAGGCCCGCACCGCCGCGACCAGCGGCGGCAGCAACAAGGGCGCCGCCGTGATCACTCGCCGCCACTATCTCTCCGATGCGGTCTTCGTCGTCGCCGTCAGTGGAGAAGACGACACCATCTCCCGCCTCGCCGACGCACTGCACCGGCCGCACTGGGCGCCCTACCTGGGCCGACGATCCTGCGTGCCGGACGAACCGTTCGTCCTGCGCAGCCACATCGACGACCCCGAGAACGAACTTCTCACCGCTGTCCCCCTCAGCCGCCCTGCCCCGGCACACCGGGACGGCGGCACGGATGACACCGTGCCCGTGGAGTTCCTTCATGAGCGCCTGCCTGCCGATGCGGCCTCGCTGTCCGCCGACACCTTCGACGTCAGCGACCTACCGGTCAGCTTCGCCCCGCACGGACGAAGCTACGGCGTGCGCCGTCTGTACCGGAGCGTCGAATGGCTGCCCGCAACCCTGACCGGACCCCAATCCCAGCTGCTGCGGCGATTGATCGACTACGCCCAGACCGAGGAATGCGCATGAACGACCACCCGGTGATCGCACGGATCCACCTCAACCCGCACAGCCGCGACGTCCAACGCGACCTGCGTGATGCCACCCAGATGCACCGCACTGTGATGCGTACCGTGCCCGACGGGCTGGGAGACTCACCGCGCCGACAGGCCGGACTGCTGTACCGGCTGGAGGAGAGCGACACCTCCACCACGCTCCTCGTCCAGGCCGCCCGCCTCGACCCGGCGCGGCTGCCTGTCGGCTATGGCGCCGCCGAAGTCAAAAGCCTCGCCCCCATGTTCTCCGCACTGCGTAAAGGGCTCGCCGTGCGCTACCGCATCGTCGTCAACCCCGCCAAACGAGAACGCCTCCCGCTGGAGACGAAGAACAAACACGGCAAGATCATTGCCCTCTCGGGTGCGGACGCGGACCAGTGGTGGCTGCGCCGTGCCGCCGACGCCGGCCTCCAACTCCACGTCCTGACCCCCACCAACCTCGAGCCCGCGCGCCCTCGCGGCACGCAGACGCCCTCCATCCGGCACAGCCTGCTGCGCTACGACGGCACCGCCACCGTCACCGATCCCACCGCCCTCACCGAAGCTGTCCTGACCGGCATCGGCCGAGCGAAACCCTACGGCGCGGGTCTACTCTCCCTCGCCCCGGCCACCGCGGCATGAGCGCACCAGGCAGGGGCGGCGACGCGCGCAGACGTCTCGCCGCCCCCACCCTCGCCATGCTGCCCCGTGTCGCCGACTCCCTGTCGTTCCTCTACCTCGACATGGTCCGCGTCGTACAGGACGACACCGGCGTCTGCGCACAGATCCAGGTCGGGGAAAACCGCACCGACCTCGTCTACATCCCCACCGCCGCGCTGTCCTGCCTGCTCCTCGGTCCGGGCGTATCCATCACCACACCGGCCCTGACTACCCTTGCCCGCCACGGCACCAGCGTGGTGTGCGTGGGAGCAGGAGGCGTACGAGCCTACGCCGGGATCCTGCCCGACTCCCTCACCACTCACTGGCTCGAGCAGCAAGTCGCGGTCTGGAGCGACCCCGACCGGCGCCTCGACGTCGCCGTCCGCATGTACGGGATGCGATTCCAGGACGCCGAGGTGCCCGACACCGTCACCCTCGAAAAGCTGCGCGGCATGGAAGGCCAGCGCATGAAAGCCCTGTACAAAATTCTGGCGCAACAGCACGGGATCGGTCGCTTCCGTCGCAATTATCACCCTGACCAGTGGCACGCCCAGGACCCGGTCAACCTCGCCCTGTCCGCCGCGAACACCTGCCTGTACGGCATCGTCCACGCAGCCCTGCTCGCCCTTGGCCTGTCACCCGCCCTCGGCTTCGTCCACGCCGGCACCCAGCACGCGTTCGTCTACGACATTGCCGACCTGTACAAGGCCCGTACCACGCTTCCCTTGGCCTTCGCCCTCCACCAGTCCACCAACCCCGAACAAGAAGCCCGACGCCGCTTCCGCGAGGACCTACGACTGCTGCGCCTCCTGCCCCGTATCGTCCAGGACGTTCAACTGCTCCTGACCCCAGGCAGCGCAGAGGCTTCCGGGACCGCAGCTGACCCAGGAGATCTTCCCGAACGCCGTGACGTCGAAATGGTCCACCTGTGGGACCCCAAAGCAGGCGTCCTGCCGGCCGGAGTCAACTACGCAACAGGCGGCCCCTGATGCCATCCATGGTCGTCATCGCCACAACAGCCGTCCCCAACCACCTGCGCGGCGCCCTGAGCAGGTGGACCAGCGAAGTCGTCCCCGGAATCTTCGTGGGTGCCGTCTCAGCCCGCGTGCGCGACCAACTCTGGCAAGCCATCACCGAAACCGTCAGCGATGGAGCGGCCGTCCTGGTTCACCCAGCCCCCACGGAACAGGGCTACGCCATCCGCACCGCAGGCACCCGACGCCGTGTCCCCATCGACTTCGACGGACTTACCCTCATCCGCATGACAGCCCCTCATGAGGCAAAGTCTGGGCAAAGCCCCTCCTGAACCCCAGGTCGCGAAGGGTCTTCCCCACCGGCGTGGGGGTGTTCCGGCCGGTCACGATTGCTCCTTGCTGGGGGTGAAGTCTTCCCCACCGGCGTGGGGGTGTTCCATCGATCAGCCGCTCCACGAACGCGGTGCCGGCGTCTTCCCCACCGGCGTGGGGGTGTTCCGCCGTCTTCCTCGGAGGGCAGGCGGCGGGCGGAGTCTTCCCCACCGGCGTGGGGGTGTTCCGAAACCGTCGGGGTATGTGGTGTGGCCGGTGCAGTCTTCCCCACCGGCGTGGGGGTGTTCCGAAGAGAGAGAAGGAATTCGGTCGGTCTTACAAGTCTTCCCCACCGGCGTGGGGGTGTTCCGGCGCCCAAGGGGTTCAGCCTCAAGGCCTACGAGTCTTCCCCACCGGCGTGGGGGTGTTCCGCCGGACGGCGTGTTCGTCCTGCACTGGCTGGAGTCTTCCCCACCGACGTGGGGGTGTTCCGTCGCCGACCAGGCAGACGGCGGCGAGCAGGTTGTCTTCCCCACCGGCGTGGGGGTGTTCCGTCGGCGACGTGGGCCGGTTTCGGAATGCAGGAGTCTTCCCCACCGGCGTGGGGGTGTTCCGCTGTCCCCGGCCACCGACACCGACCCGAAGGAGTCTTCCCCACCGGCGTGGGGGTGTTCCGTCCGCGACGTGGGCCGGATTCGGCGGCCAGGAGTCTTCCCCACCGGCGTGGGGGTGTTCCGCCGGATCTGGTGAGGATCTGGACGAAGGGCCGGTCTTCCCCACCGGCGTGGGGGTGTTCCGGCCAACGGCGGCATCGTCGGCGCCGCCTCCGGGTCTTCCCCACCGGCGTGGGGGTGTTCCGACACAGAGCCGACATACACCACCCTCGACGCCGTCTTCCCCACCGGCGTGGGGGTGTTCCGGACCTGGTCGGCAAGTCCCTCAACTCCTCCTAGTCTTCCCCACCGGCGTGGGGGTGTTCCGCCGATGAGGACGGCCCACAGGTAGGCGTCGATGTCTTCCCCACCGGCGTGGGGGTGTTCCGGCGATTCGGTCCTTGCCGGACCGCTTGCTGTTGTCTTCCCCACCGGCGTGGGGGTGTTCCGTGGGCGTGGATCGCGCATCCCCTCCGGTCTCGGTCTTCCCCACCGGCGTGGGGGTGTTCCGACGAAGCTGTTGCGGGTCGTCGAGCCGGCGGAGTCTTCCCCACCGGCGTGGGGGTGTTCCGTCGCCGGCGCTGAGCCTCTTGAGCTTCATGGTGTCTTCCCCACCGGCGTGGGGGTGTTCCGACACCCCCCGGGCCCTTCAACTGCCCGGCCACGTCTTCCCCACCGGCGTGGGGGTGTTCCGGTGGCCACCCCGATGTTGTTCCACTGCGGGGTGTCTTCCCCACCGGCGTGGGGGTGTTCCGCCAGAGTCCAGATGTACACCCAGCCTGCGTAGGTCTTCCCCACCGGCGTGGGGGTGTTCCGATCGGTCATGCCGACTCCTGGTGCAGTCAGGAGTCTTCCCCACCGGCGTGGGGGTGTTCCGTAGGCGTCCCGGAGTTGCAGCGCCCACCGGTCGTCTTCCCCACCGGCGTGGGGGTGTTCCGTCGGCCGGCTGGGTCACCCAGCAGATGTACCTGTCTTCCCCACCGGCGTGGGGGTGTTCCGCCGAGGAACAGAGCCAGCAGCGCACTGGCGAGGTCTTCCCCACCGGCGTGGGGGTGTTCCGAAGCAGATGTCTGCGGCCGGGTTCTCTAAGGAGTCTTCCCCACCGGCGTGGGGGTGTTCCGGAGCAGTACCAGCAGTGGTCCAAGAGCCTTGCGTCTTCCCCACCGGCGTGGGGGTGTTCCGTACGAGCACCTGGCCCCGCGCATCGGCCTGACGTCTTCCCCACCAGCGTGGGGGTGTTCCGATCGAGTGGTCGAACGAGAAAGAGTTCTCCGAGTCTTCCCCACCGGCGTGGGGGTGTTCCGGCGCCGGCGGAGAGCCGCCCCGGTGGCCCGGCGTCTTCCCCACCGGCGTGGGGGTGTTCCGGACAACCTGCCGCACATCCCGCACCAGAAGTAGTCTTCCCCACCGGCGTGGGGGTGTTCCGCCCAAGACCGCACCCAAGCGGCGTCGGACCTGGTCTTCCCCACCGGTGTGGGGGTGTTCCGACCCTGACCGCGCCGCGCGACGGCACCCAGCTGTCTTCCCCACCGGCGTGGGGGTGTTCCGCTGCACACGGGCGCGCCTGGCGCGGCGGGCACGTCTTCCCCACCGGCGTGGGGGTGTTCCGGACCGGGCGTGGCCTGAGGTGTTGGACGAGGCGTCTTCCCCACCGGCGTGGGGGTGTTCCGGTGGGCACGTCGTACGGGCGGCCGTAGATGAGGTCTTCCCCACCGGCGTGGGGGTGTTCCGCAGCAGCAGGTGGTGGCGGCGCGTCCGTTCGTGTCTTCCCCACCGGCGTGGGGGTGTTCCGGAGACGATGCTGTCCTGGAGCAGCTCGTTCGGGTCTTCCCCACCGGCGTGGGGGTGTTCCGCAGGCCTGGCGGTACGCGGGCAACGAGACCCCGTCTTCCCCACCGGCGTGGGGGTGTTCCGCACGACATCCCCGGTCCGCGCCGCGATGACGAATCTTCCCCACCGGCGTGGGGGTGTTCCGTCGGCATCGAGCAGACCGCCGAACGGCTCGGCGTCTTCCCCACCGGCGTGGGGGTGTTCCGATGGGCGTGAGCGCGGTCAAGGCTGGCGCGAAGTCTTCCCCACCGGCGTGGGGGTGTTCCGTCGAACCGGCTACGGGCCCGGGTCCGGCCGAGGTCTTCCCCACCGGCGTGGGGGTGTTCCGGCGAGGGCGTCGCGCGGGTTGGTGAGCTTGCTGTCTTCCCCACCGGCGTGGGGGTGTTCCGACGGGAACGCTGACGACTCAGCAGATCCCGCTGTCTTCCTCACCGGCGTGGGGGTGTTCCGACCGGTCGCCGTATCAGCGGAGACCCGCGCAAGTCTTCCCCATCGGCGTGGGGGTGTTCCGAGGGAGTTCGTCCTGGTCCACATCCTCACCCGGTCTTCCCCACCGGCGTGGGGGTGTTCCGGCGTCGAGCGCGGCGAAGTCCTCGCTGCTCCCGTCCTCCCCACCGGCGTGGGGGTGTTCCGCACACCCTGACCACCGGCACCGCGCGCGAGCAGTCCTCCCTACCGGCGTGGGGGTGTTCTGAGCTGGCCGGGCCCTGTGCGACCCGGATCCGGGTCCTCTCCACCGGCGTGAGGGTGTTCCGGCCGTCATCATCACCCTGCCAACCGGGCCACCGTCCTCCCCACCTGCGTGGGGGTGTTCCGAAGGGCGTCAGATCCGACCTGATCGCGCAGATGTCCTCCCCACCGGCGTGGGGGTGTAGGCACGTGCGTTTTGCAAGCGGGGTATTGGATCAGCGACGTGGGGCCGACGGGTTCTGAGGCGGTGCTGGGGTGGTTGCGGGAGCCGTGTCGGTGTGCGGCGGCTGGTGCGGTCTTCTGCCGGCGGGGTGTTGGCGGGTGCCTGTTGCGTTGGCGAGGGTGTCGGTCAGGTCGGCCAGGAGCGCGCTGGGGGTGTAGGGGGACGCGGTGAAGGACCAGGTGGGGTGGTCCTGGCTGGGGCCGGCCCAGATGGTCCAGGTGGCGAGGTTCTGGTTCGGGTGCTGGGCGGCGAAGGCGTCGAACTGCATGCCCGCGTCGGCGGCCGGGGAGGTCCAGCGGATCCAGCGTCCGTCCACTGTGTGGTGCCATCCGGCTTCGGTGAGCGGCTGTGTGGCGGTGGCGACGGTCTTCCCCTCGATGGGGGAGCCGAGGGCGGTGTCCCAGCTGTTGCCGTCGCCGAGGTGGGCCAGCAGTTGCTCCAGGACGGGTGCGGGGGTGGTGCCGGTTGCGGTGAGGACCCACATCCGCTCGGAGACGGGAGACTCGTATGCCGCCACGGTCCAGACGGTTTCGTTGACGAGGGGCCCGTGGATACGCTGCGATGCGCAGGGTCTGGTCCTCGTGATCGCGTGGGTGGTCTCGTTGGACCAGGTCCGCCATTTCTCCCAGTCGGCGTGGGCGTCGAGGAACGCGTCCAGCAGGGCGTCGTGGTCGCCGGGGTCGGCCGCGTAGGCGGGGACCGTCTCAGGTTCCGGGCGCGGTGACGTGGGTTCGGCCGCAGGTGTGTCGAGCGAGGCTCGCGCCATGGCGGCGGCGCGCTCGACATCGGTCATCGGTGCCGGTCCGGGACGCATGGTGGTGCCGTGGACTTTCTCGAAGGCGACCAGGGCCTGGACGGGGGAGTCGAAGGTGTTGTCGACCTGGCGCAGGTGGTTCTCGCCACGGAGACAGACGCTCTTGCCGCCGCTGAGGTAGGTGCCGACCGCGACGGTGGTATGGCCGTCCTGCGCGTGGGCGTGGATCAGGAGGCGGCCGTGGCGGATGTCGTCATGGATCTTCTGAGCCGCGTTGCAGAGGTCACGGATCTCACTGCGGGTGAGCCAGGACATCGGGTGATCAGCCCAGAACTGTTCTTTGTCGATGGCCTCGCGCAGCCCAGGGGTGACCTCTGTGGTGATGCGCATGGCCTTGAGGGCATCGACGGCCTTCTGCGCCCAGTAGGGCTCCGCGCTGTCGATGCGGGCCAGAACCAGCGTGTTCCCGGTTACCGGGGTCCAGCCGTCGGACTCCAGAGCCACGTGCGCGACGAGGGCCTGGGGGCCGGTCACCCGGGCGGTCACGGCACTGGAGTGGGCGGGGTGGAGGCCAAAGCGGACGTGCGCGTCGATGAAGGGGTTCGTCACGAAGGGGGGGTCTCTTCTTCCGTTTGCCGGGACGCAGGGCCTAGCGAACCGCGGGCGGGGGGCAGCGGGAGGTGTGTGCGACCGGCGCCGCGGTTCGCGGCGGGCCGGCTCGGGGAGCGCTCGTCGTCCTGGCGGCCGTGGGGCGCGTGGGCCGGTTGGCCGGCGCGGGTGAGGAGGAGGTGGCCTGCTGCCACCGGGTCCGGATGGCCGACAGGTCGGCGAGTGCTCGGCGGCTGCCGACGACGAGTTGACAGGGCGTGGTGGCCGGGTCGTCGATGAATGCCTCGATGCGCTGGCCGATGTGGTGGGCGGTGGTGAGGACGGAGCGCTGGAGGACGAGTTCGCCCCAGTGTTCCGGGGAGCCGGCCGGTTCGGTGAGCAGGCCGAGCAGGTGCTCCGGTTCGACCTCTGTGCCCAGGAGGCCGCGATGCTGGGCTTCCCACAGGACGGTTACGGGGTCGACGGGCGTGCCGCGGCGGATCAGGGTGTTCAGGCACCTCCACAGCCCGGCGTGGAACGGGCGGGTGAAGTCGTCGGCTGTAAGCCACCGCATCCTCCCGACGTCAGCGGGGCGCGCGGTTGCCGCGGCGAGGAGCAGACGTTCCTCGCCGGCTGCTTCTTCGCCGCCGTGTATGGCGGCCGGCGGCGTGACGGTGCGTGGCAGTGAGCTGGAGCGCGGTGGGAAGCGGGTGGCGACATCGTCCACGACGGCGGCGAGGGCGTCCGCCTCGGCGAACGCGGTGGGCACGGGGTGCGGGAGCGAGGTGTCCCGAGTGGTCTGCGTGAGGTGCTGGGCAGCGGCGCGCAGGAGGCGCCGGGAGTGCTCGGCCTCGACTATCCGCGCGTATGCGGGCGCGTGCCGTGGCTGGGGGCAGAGCTGGATGAGGTCGTGCAGGTAGGAGGGCGTCAGTCCGCGAGCCTGTTGGCGGGCTGTGGTGAGCACGGCGTCGAGCCATTGAGTGTTCTTCGCGTGCTCGGCCGGGTCCGGGACGGGCAGAGAGCGGATAGCGGCGAACAGGGCCGTGTGCGCGTAGTGGCCGAACGAGGCACCGGTGATCCCGGTGACATCGCCGAGGCGGTGCGGTTCGAGGAGGAAAGCTCCAAGGAGTGCCTGCTCGACGTGGAACACCGGGTCAGGAGGCGGAATGCCGGCGAGGTCGTCCTCACCGGTTTCGGGGGTGCGGGGCATCAGGCGGTCAGGGCGAAGTCGCCGGGGTTGAGGGCAGTACGCAGGTGCGGGGCGAGAAGGTGAGCCGCGAACAAGGGCGGCACGGCGTTGCCGATCTGGGAGAACTGCTGGCCCTTGTTGCCCTGCCAGGGATGGTCGGCGGGGAAGGTCTGCAGAACGCCGGCCTCTCTGGCGGTGATCCGGATCGGCTCCGGTGGCGGCTGGCGCTCGTCCGTGGGCGGGGCGCCGACGGGCTCCGCGACCCAGGTGCACTCATTCGCGCGATGCCCGAAGAACAGCGTCCCCGCAGGCTCGTCCAGCCGCCGCACGGTGGCGTTGGCCTGGTTGTTGCTGCGCAAGGCCCACTTCCAGTGGGTGGCCTTGCTGGTGAAGGTGGGCGCCGGACTGCCCGCGGGAGTGGCCGATCGGCTGCCGTGCCGGGCTGTCCAGCCCGCTCCACGGGTCTGTGGTTCGAGCACGACGTCCGCGGAAGCCGCTTGGGGGTGCCACAGGCCCTGCTCCCGGGCGGTGGCGAGGGCCTGGCGTGAGCCGGAGGGGAAGGGCTCGGGCCCGCCGCCCGGTCCGCCGCCGGCGCAGATGGTGGGAACGGGCCGGTCGGTGGCACCCCAGCCGAGGGCCTCGGCCATGCTCACCCACCGGTCGCGGCCCGGCCCGAACAACGAGTCGGGCTCGGCGACTTGGGAATGAGTAGGCACGGGTGGAGCAGCGGTCCGGACGCGGGAGGCGAGGAGGATCGCCCGCCTCCGGGTCTGGGGGACGCCGTAGTCCGCAGCGTTGAGGATCCCGACCCACACGGAGAACCCCCAACGGCGCAGCACGGCCGCGTACTGCCGCCACAAGGGCAGCACGTCCGGCACTTCCTCCATGGCGACCCACTCGGGCTCGCCGACCGCGTTCAGGGCGTACAGGTAGCGCATCGGCTCCGCCGCGAGCAGGCTGCGTTGGTCGCGGCAGGAGGCGAGCAGGCGTTCGCGGGTGTCGCGTCCGGCGGCGAGGTCCGCGACCGCCTGGTGTACGAGCGGCTGGTCCACCAGCCCGAGACGCTTGCCGGCCTTCGACCATGCCTGACACGGAGGAGACGCGATCAGCCCGCGGGTCCGGCCGACCCAGGGCCACGTCGGATACACGGCGACATCGGTCCGCACCGTCAACTGCCCGGCAGCGGCACGGGTTCTACAGGCCCACTCATCCCACTCCAGGCCGACATCCCGCTCACCGAGCACGTCCAGGGCCTTGCTCCAGCCACCCGGACCCGCGAAGAGATCAAGGATCAAGTGGCCAGCCCGAAATCGTCCTGTGCCGGCGCGTCCGCGTCCCCCCGGCACGCCCAGGGTGAGCAGCCGTCCACGACCCCGTTTTCCAGGACCTCCGCAGCCCCCGTCCCGATCTGGAGCTCGGCCCGTTCAGCGGCGGTCACATGATCGATCGGAGCCTCGCCCAAGGGGACCCGGGAGCGGTGCAAGAACGCCTCGCCGAGCAGCCTTTTCCCCGATGCGTTGGCGCGGGCGTTGCCCTGCCGGATTGCCGCATCGAATTCGACCACATCCGCCCACTCGGACGGCGACGTGTCTCTGATATGCCTCCACTGCGCATTTCCGTGGAACGGGCACCCCAGACAACTTGATTTCGGAGTATCGGCCAGCCCGCGCGAGGCCAGGTAGCGGATGCAGTCTGCCCGGCTCCAGTCCAGATCCAGCAAGGGGTGCCGGTTGCGCATGTATTTGACGTCGGCGTCCTTGGCCCGATGGAATTCATCGGTGGAGATGCCGACCCACTGCTCGACGAATACGCCCTTGGGGACGTGTGAAGGATAGGGGTGTCCGAGGATCTGGCGGACCTTCTGCTTGATCGGTTTGATCTTGTATTCGCCGGTGCACTGCCTGCGGGTCATCCCGGGGCGGCCGTCCGTGTTCAGGATGTGGAGAGGCATGGAGGCGAACCGGTGATCCGGATTAAGGGCGTCGCTGCGAATATTTCCGGATGAGACACGGAGCACCGGTATGCCGACGGGCTTGGCTATCTCGCTTTCCAGTCGATCCAGGTGGGAGTAAACGGCTTCGGGCTCCCACCCGGTATCGGCGAAAATGGCGTAGTCAACCTTCGGGAGAGTTCCTTCGGCCGACAGGGAGAGGAGTGTGCTGGACTGAACTCCCGCACCTAGAGAAAGGATACGGAATCGAGGCTGTTCTGAAATGGTCTGTCCTGCGGGTGAGGGAAAAAGAGGGCGCGCCCTCCATGCGGCTGATATGCGCGGGCCCGGGCGGCACCAGGCGGACGCGATGCAGTGCGTGGCCGAGGACGGGGATGCGGTCGAGGAGGTCGGCGGGCGACTCGACAATCTGCGGCAATGAGGATGACCTGGCCCGGTGCGGTACGAGTCGCGTCGATGGCCAGGCGGGAGAGGATTTCGGCCGACGTGGGGAACTCAGGCGCTGGTCTTCGTGAGGGGGGCCGCGCGCAGGGCCTGGGCGAACGAGGCGGCCAGGGCGGGAGCTCGACCGGGGTCGCTGGCCAGAGCCCGGACGATGGGGGTGCCGATGACGACGGCGTCCACGAGCGGTGCAACGCGTGCGGCGAGGGCCGGGGTAGAGATCCCCACTCCCGAAACCACGGGGAGCGGGCTCGCTGCCCGAAGACGCTGAATCAAGGCGGCAAGAGGCTGGATGTCGAGCGGGCCCTGATAGCCGGTGGTGGCCGTGCTGGCGGGTGCGTAGAGCCATCCGGACGCGCCGGTGACGGCGTTCGGGAGGCTGGCGTCGGGGATGGTGCGCGGGATGAGGTGTGGGGTGTGAAGGCCCGCATTTCGTGCGGTGTCGTGCCAGCGGGCGGCTTGGCCGTCGGGCAGGTCGACGACCATCACCCCGGCGGCGCCGGCGTCGGCCAACAGGTGAGCCAAACGCTCGGGGCTGTGACGGCTCACCGGCTCCCAGTACGTCATGACGACGGTCGGCCGCAGGCCGGCGGCGTGCTCGACCGCGCTGACGGTGCGATCTAGCACCCTCCCGCCCTGCAGGATGCGGTGGTACGCGTTCTGGATGACAGGTCCGTCGAGGAACGGCGTGTGGTGTGCGAGGCCGACCTCGAAGAGGGCTGCCCCCGCCTGCGCCAGGCCATCGAGATGACGACGTTCCGCGGCTGCCGCGTTCAGACCAGCCGGGACGAACACGCCAAGCCTGCAACCGGGTTGGGCGAAGAGAGTACGGAGCGGAAGACTCGTGGCCTGGGGGGCGTCTTTCGTGGAGGTGCTGTCGCAGGAGGTCAAAGACGCCCTCCTACCGGTGGAATTGGGGTGCTTGCATGGATGACGGCGCTCCGGTTGGACGCCGGGTGCTGAAACGGGTCGCCCGGGTCGACGCCGTTCACCGGCGCCTGCCGCCCGTATTGCCGGGCGCGGGCACCTTGCCCGGCGGCGTGGCCTGGGAACGGGCAGGCTTTTGGAGGTCCAGCACCAGCTTCCCGGCAGCCGTGATCCGGATGTCCTTGCCTGCGAAAGCAGAGGTGCCGTTGTCGATGCGGATCAGGAGGTACTTCTCCAGCACGCCGAAGGGCTTGGCGTGGATGGCCTTGCCGTCTCCGGCCCGGACGCTGTCGGCTCCCCCACGACGCGTGTAGGAGCGGGCGCCGCCCTGGGCGATCTTGCCGAGGGCCGCGTACTGAGCGTCGGTCAATTGCGGCAGCGGCGGGCGGTGTTCTGGGTGATCCTTCAAGTCACGGACGATGCCGGAGGCGGTGTAGTGGCAGCAGGTCGTGCAGAGTTCGAGGTGGTGGGCTGCGGTGGTCAGGCTGTCGGCCAGGAGGGGCGCGGCTTCGGCGTGACGGGCCTGGCGCATGGCCGCGTCATCGAGCGTCGGCCCGTCGCCGAAGGCGGCGGCTTCGAGGGGGTTGTCGGCCACGGCCCGAGCCAGCTGTGAAGCGGCGACGGAGGCGGAGGCGACGACCTCGCTGAGCGTTTCCAGGGAGGCGCGGCTGCCGGGTATGGCCGTGTACTGACTGCCGTCGAGAACGGACAGCCGGACCAGCGTGCGGCCGACCAGCTCGTGGATGGAGAGGATCTTCGGACCGAGCTGCTGCAGCAGTTCGCTGCCCGGACGGGCATCGAGTGCGGCGACAGCGGTCTGAAGGGCACCGAAATCGGTGCCGAGCCGACGGAGATGGTCGACCTGAACGAGCAGGTTGATCTGACGCAGGGCGATGACGGGGCTCCGATGCGATGAGGGTCAACGGGTACGCCCTCGTGCGGCGTGATGAGCGTGCTGCCGGGGGGCGATGGCGAAGGTGAGGGGAGAGCTAGGCGGTGGTGTCGGGGTCGTGGTGCTGGAGTGCGTGCTTGGCGATGGCCCGGGCGGTGATGGCCTTCGACGCGAGAGCGGAGGCGGCGGAGAGTTCGTCGGCGCCGGGCTCCAGGTACCACGGGCGCAGGTCGAGCATGGCGGCTCGCATGCCGGTGGCGAAGCAGAGCGCAGTGCCCTTGGGGAGCGCGCGGATGGCGTCGGCGGGCAGGATCCGTTCCTGTCGCATGCTGACCGAGGTCGACTTGCCGGACTCCGAGTGCGAGACGGAGGTCGTCTCGACGTCGTGGTCGCCGATCAGACGGCTGAGCTTGTCCGCGAAGTCCGGGTCGTCGATCCCGGAGCCGATGACCTTGACGGTCGAGGCGGACCACATGGCGTCCATTCCGGCGTCCGACCACACCTTCTGGCCCTGGCGATAGGACTGCAGGATGGTGATCGGGATGATGCCGCGAGACCCGAGGTGCGAGTACAGGTCCGGCAGATCCGAGATCTTGCAGACGTTGGCGGCCTCGTCGAGGATCGCGAGCATGGGCGGGTCGAGGCGTCCGCCTGCGCGTTCGGCCTGCGCGGTCGCGGCACGCATCACCGAGTCCGCGCACGCGGCGATCAGCGCCGAGGCTCCGCCACCGCCGTCCTTGCTGAGCAGGAACAGCGTGTCGGTGGAGGTCACGAACCCGGACGGCTTGAACTCGGCGGTGTCCTTCTGCGGGGTGACCCAGGCAGCGATCTCGCTGTTCAGCAGCGCGGCGGCGTACTGGCGGGCGGTCTCGTAGATGCCGTCCCGGGTTTCCGGCGGTCCCTCCACGGTGCCCTTGAGCTGGGCGGCGACGGCGGCGAATTGGTGATCGCGGAGGATGTCGAGAGGGGTGCGGTCTGTGGGGAAGGCCAGCCACTGCATGACGTCGGTGATCGGCCGGTCATCGAGGGCCGCGGCGAGGAAGAGTTGGGCGAGGATGTTGGATCCGGCCTTGGACCAGAAGTCGCCCTGCTGAGAGGCATCCACGCTCGCGGCGAGGAAGTGGCCAGCCAACCGCCCGGCGCCGTCCAGGGTTTTGGCGTCCGCCAAGGGGTTCCACCACATCTCGCGTGCGGCGTGCGCGATCTGCTGCGGGTCCATCGACCACACCTGTCCGACGCGGGCGCGGGCGTCGTAGGTGGTGGTGAAGGCGTCGCTGGCGGCTTTGTTCGAGGTCAGCAGGACCGGGCCCGGTGCGGAGAGGATGGAAGGGATGGCGAGCGAGGTGGTCTTGCCCGAGCGGGGCGCCATGATGGCGACGGCCACGTCCTCGTAGCCCATGCGCACCTCGTGCTTGGTGCCCTGCAGATTGCCGAGCAGGACGCCGGTGTCGCGGGCCTCGATGCGCTTGGCGTCCTTCAGGCTCGGGCGCAGGGAGCGGGCCTTGTCGGTGATCGCCTTGGCCATCAGCGGTTCGATGTCCTGGGCCTTGGCCATGCCGGTGATCTTCTTGCGGCCGCCGCTGCGGTTCTTGTGCCGGGCCCACAGAATGCCCGCGGCCGTCCCGAGGGCAAGGAGGAAGAGAACGGGAACGATGCGTGCACCGATCAGCAGGGATGTTTCTCCTGCGTCGGGCCAGACCTGCTCAGGGTGGAGCAGGGCGGTAGTCGGCTGGTAGGGGGCCCAGCCGGATCCGGTGAGGTAGGCGGTGACGTTGCCGGACAGCCAGGCGAGGTGGGACAGGGGGACGACGACGGCGAGCACGCCGAGGAGGAGGCGCAGGACCAGGTCGTATCCGTCGGTGTTGCTGTTGGAGGAGGAAGGGGGCAAGGGCTACGTGCTTCCAGGCGGGAGCACCGCATCCAGCCAGGTGGCGCGGTGTGCTGAACTCGACCTCGACAGTCTCGGGAGCCGGGGCGTGGTCACTTCCGTACCAGAGGTCGCTGATCGGCTGGGGGAGCCGGTGCCGGTGTAGGTGCCAGAGGTGAGGGGGCTTTGCGGGCCGCGGTGTTGATCTCGCGGAGCGTCTTGCCGTGGGTGGCCCAGTCGTCGAGGTAGCTCCACGATTCGGCGTGGTACTCGGCGAGGGCGTCGTCGAAGGTAGTGGTGCCGGCCTTGGCGGTGGCGGGGAGGGCGTCTCGGGTTTCCAGCCACTGCTCGTGCAGTTGCTCGAGCCGGTCGAGGGCGGCGTGCAGGACGCCCAACTGGTAGACCCAGCGGCTCTGCACAGTGCCTTCTGGCAGGTGCCCCAGTTGCGTTTCCGCTGTGACCAGCAGGTGGCGGGCGCCGTACCGGAGCGATTCGAACGCCTCGGCGGTGTCGGCGTCGCGCCGGCTCGCGCGCAGGCCGTAGGCGTGGTCGTCGTAGGGCCATCCGTCGAGGTCGGTGTGTTCGTCGGCATAGGCGTCCCAGGCGTCGAGGGTCTTCTTGCTGTCGCTCACGTAGCGGTCGAGGTGACGGAGGAAGTCGCGGTGTGCGCGGTGATCGGCGGAAATGGGGGAGGAGTCCTGTCGGTTCAGCGGCGGGCGGCTGGCTGGGCGGTGTGGGCCTTCGCCGGGGGCGGTGCGGGTTTCGTCTGCTGTCGGCGGGCGGAGCATGCCCGGGCGCGGAGCGACTCGATACGCGCGGTGTGCGCGTCGACCACCTGCTGCGGGCGCAGCGGGCTGGGCTTCTGCGCGGCGCTGTAGTGGCCGGTGCGGTCGTACATGCCGCGTTGGAGCGGGCTACGGTCGGTCAGCGCGGTGAGGAACGATCCGACGAGGTGGGCGGGGGTGCGCACGTCGAAGTAGGCGTGCCAGATGCGCGGACCGAGGAACTGTCCGTGGCCGGGCCCACGGGTCTCGACGTGCCAGGACGGCCGGTCGCTGAATTCGCTCAGCGGGCGCAGTTCGATGCGGCACATGGAGTCCGGCGAGTGCGCCGTGCCGTCTGGGGCGCGGTGCCAGCCTGCCGAGGCCACCGGCTGCCACGGGTCCTGCTGTTGTGGCGGCGAGGCGATGAGAGCGTCGGTGAAACCGGCGAGGACCTCGGCGGGCACGAGTTCGCCGAACTCGGCGTACCAGCCGGGCTCGGTGTCGGTGGGCTCGGCCCGCAGCCGCCACCACGCGGAGGTGGTGGACTGCGGATCGAACTGGAGGCGATGGCGAAGATCGGGGCTGTGCAGGACGATCTCGGCGCTCAACGGGTCGGAGACGGCGCTCCATCCGGCGGCGGCCAGGCTGTGGGTGACGTGGCGGGCATCCCCTGGGCCGGCGAGGTGACGGGGGCTGGTGTCGAACGGGATCTGCCAGGCGTGCTTGTCGGCGAACGCGGCGAGCTGCCGCTCGCTCAGGGGCACTGGCCGCACCCCGGCTCGCTCGTGGCGGTGCTGCCGTACAGGTCGGGGCTCTCGCGCAGGGAGTCGGTGAAGTCAGACAGGGTTTCGGGCAGTGTGCGGATGCTGTCCGGGGTTAGTGCCGGCATCGGGCTCCTTGGAACGGGGCGTCGGGTCAGCGGCGGGTCCGGGTGCCGTTGGCGGGAGCGCAGGGACGGGCGGTGGCGCGTGGCTGGGTGCTTCGAGCGCTGTTGCGGGCCCAGACGGCGGCGCGGGCGGTCGTGATCCGGGCCTGCTGCCACGCAGTGAGCTGGGAGGGCTTGACGGAGACCGACCATGTACGGATCTGTGCACTCAGGGGCACGCGTCCGCGCGGACGCATCACGGGGTCGGGGCTGGCGAGCTCGGCCGAGAAGGCTTGCACCAGGTGGATCGGCGTGTTCGGCGTGAAGTTGGCCGTCCAGCCGTTGCCCTGCCGGTCCTTCGCTCCGGTCCACCACATCACGCCGCCGTCAGGGCCCTGCTGGTACTGCATCCACGTGGTGCCGTCGGGACTCGTCGCCGTGTAGTCCTGACCCTCGAAACGCGTGTGCCACTTCTGCTCCTCCAACGGTGCCCAGACGTTGGGGGCGTGGGCGGAGCGTGGGCGGTTGAGAGCGTCGGTCAGACCGGCGACGATCTCAACCGGCGTCTGTCGGCCCAGGTACGCCGACCACTTGTCGTTCAGGCCGTCCGCTTGGCCGTGGATGGTCCACCCGCCGGGAAGGACGTAGGGGTCGTAGGCGATACGGACGGTGCGGTCCGGACTCTCCATGAGCAGAGGGCCGTCCTTCTTGGACCTGTCCTGCCATCCCGAGGCGCGCAGGAACTCCGAGACGTGGCGGATGTCGCCGCCACCGGCGAGGGCGCGAGGCTGGACGAGGTAATGCTGCTCGGCCTGCTCGCCTGGCCCCCAGCCCTGCCACTGCTTCTTCTTCACCGGTGCCGCCGGACCACGAGTGGTGCGGGTGTCGGGGGCTTCGCCGCGGTGGTGGCGGGCTGGGTGCCGACGTGCTGCAGGGTGTCCTGGTGTTCGTCCAGGTCGAGGGTGATGTCGTGCAGTTCGTTCGAGGCGCGGCCCAGGGCGAGCCACACCTCCGCGGGGAGGGCGCCTTGTTCGGCCTGGTCCTTGGCGAACACGCTGCCGGTGGCGACGAGGTGGGTGATGCCGCCGAGGACTCCGGTGTCCGGGTCGAGAACGCGGGCGATGACCTGCGCGGCCTGGGGCGGGGGAAGCTGGGAGAGGTGGTCGGCGAGCTGGCCGAGCCGGCGGGTGATCTCGTCGGCCAGTCTCACCGGGTAGGGGGCGGGGTGGGACATGCTGCTCCTCCGGGACGGTGGACGGTGGACGGTCAGTGGCGGTGACGGGGGCCGACGCGCTGCGTCTCGGCGAGGACGTCCTCCGGGCGGGCGTCGGCCAGCGGGGAAGCACGGCCGGGGCCGGTCGGGATACAAGCGCGCAGGTAACGGCGGAACAGGGCCGTTGCGAGTCGGGGCTTGAGCCGGTGGCTGATCGGTGGGGGTGTACGGGGTGCTACTGGTTCCTCCGGGAATCGAGCGGGGCGGGGCCCCCGGTACGGTGCCAGGGCCGCCCAGGCGTTTTACGGAGCGTGTCGGGCTGGCGCGGGGCCCGAAGGGCAAGGGGGCGGTGCCGGGTTCTGCACGGAGAAGCAAGCGATGACGTACTCCGGCACCCACAAATCGGGCTCCTTGAAGGTCATCGAGTCCGGGTGGTCGGCGTACGGGGGCCGACCGGGACCGGCGGCAGGGAGGCCGGGGCGTAGGTGGGCGCGGTCCGGCCTGCGGGGTGCCGGAGGGCGGTGCCGATGCCGAGCATGTCCAGCTGCGGGCCGATCTCGCGCAGGGCACGGGCCTGTACCTGGGTGTCGTCGCCGTTGAGGCGGTAGACGCCGATCTGCGGGTCCTGGACGAAGCCGTGGGCGACGAGGATCGTGCCGATCCGGTCGTCGACGGTGGAGGTGGCAACGCTGCCGTCTGACTGCCAAGCCAGGACGACCCGGTCCGGCTGGGAGAACTGGATGCCTCCCGGGGCGTTGTACCGGACCTGGGCGAGCGTGCTGTCGTAGCGGGTCAGCAGATCGCCGGCTATCTGCTCGGCGCTCAGGAACGGGTCGTCCCCCAGGGCAATGCCGTTGGGCTCGGGAACAGCGCGGTACGCCTCGTCGGGCAGAGCGCGGGGCGCGACGGCGGCGATGAGGAAGCCGTCACGCTCGTCGTGCCGGTCCAGGACGACGAGCTGGGCACCGTCCGGGCGGCTCAGGACGGCTGCCTGCTTCAGAGGGTGCTCGGCGAGGGAGGCGGCGACCAGGTCCAGGTCCCAGATCCGGTCGGCGAGTTCGGTGAGGTCGTCCTTGGCGTCCGGCGGGAGGTGGGAGCTGGTCCAGGTGCCGGGGAGTTCACTGGCGAGGACGTCGGCGTACGAGGCGAGGCGCTCGGAGATGTCATGGTCGTGCATGGTGTCCTTGGGCGAGGTAGGAGTCAGTGGCGCGTCCGGAGCCCAGCGGGGGCGGTGGGACCGGGAGCGTGCGCGGCGGGGTCGGGCAGGCGCACACGGCGGAGCGCTCGCGTTCGGCGGCGGGGACCTCTTTGGCGCAGGCACTGCGGCCAGGGTGAGGGGCGTGCCGGTTGGCGAGCTTGTTACGGAGGTAGGAGAGGTCGCCGCGGATGACGCGGAGATGCTCGTCAGCGAGGTGGCGGAGCCGCCGGGCGATGTACTGGTCGGACGGACCGCCAAGTCCATCGTGGAAATCGGCGGAGGCGACGAGGACTTCCTCCAGCGCGGCGAGGATGCCGTCGTGGGGGCGGTCAGCTCGGTCACTGCGTCGGCCGCCCCATGGGCGGTAGCGGCCTTGCGAAGGCGCTTGGCGAGGTGGGCGACCGGAGCACCCAGCGGCAGGTAACTGGTAGGGCGGGCGTCGGTGTCGAAGTCCGTGTCGCAGTCAACGTGGTACCCGGCGGAGCGAAGACAGGCGACGGCGTTGGTGGCGAGACGGAACTCGTCGTCCTCGGTGAGCCTGGTGGGGGCGCGGTGGTAGGTCTCGTGGACGCGGACGACGGTGACGAAACCCGTGCGCTGGAGAATGCTGTGCGTCTCGGAGTCACCGCCACGGGCGAGGAGCTCGCCGGAGTGCGGGTCGCGGCGGATGTCCAGGAAGCGGTCGGTACGGGGCAAGGAGACGTTTCTCCTACGGCGATCGGTGATCGGTGGGAGGTGTGCCGGATGGCGGACGGTACGGCGGCGACCTGTGACTGGACCAGATGGGCTGCGGTGATGCCCAGGTCCTGATGGATGGTGTGGAGACGGCTGGTGATCAACCCCAGGTGATGCGCCGTGTCGGCTCCGGCAGCGCCGGGCTGGCGGGCCGCGCTGTGGGGCCGGTGCGGACGGGGATCAGGCGGAGGCCCTGCTCGACGCGGCGCGCCCCGTCCGCAAGGCGCCGCAGGATGTCCGTGGGCGGGACGTACGGCATGTGGATCCGCTCGTGCAGGCGGGGGATCACCGGCTGCCCTGGATGTCGGCGATGTGCAGGAGCTGGTTGAGGGCGGTGATGGTGTACCAGCCGCAGTCAATGAGCTCGTTGCGGTCGGCGTAGCGCAGCAGGAGGGCGTCCTCCATGGCCCGCAGGTAGATCAGGCAGTCCGGGCAGCGGCGCGAGAGGTGCACGAGGTAGCGGGGGTGGCCGGTGACGTAGGACTGGGTGCCGCCGGTCGAATCACGCAGCCGCCAACCGTCCTCGTCGGTCGGGGTGTGCCAGGACGGGGCGACAACGCGCATCGCGTCTCCCCATAGCTCCCCACCGGATATCCCCTTCAAGACGACGACGGTGTCACCGGGCTGGAAGTGGGCGTGGGTGATGTCCCGGTCGGGGGTGAGCGGGTCAGGCGTCGGGGCGAAGGCCGAAGTGGGTGGGGGCTGGGACATGCGGTTCCTTCCACGCGATCGGTGGCGGGGTGGGAGGAACAATGGTCCGGAGGAACGCCGGTTTGGCTAACCGGAGGTTCCCGGCTATGTTTCCCCGCCGTCAGCGGAACGGGTCCTCCGTCCCGCGGTCCGACTCGGTGGCTGCGTCGAGGAGTTCGAGCAGGTCAGTGCCCTCGGCGTCGCGCTGGTCGATCCACCATCCGGCACGGGTTACGGAGCGGGCCTTCTCCTCCAGCTCCGCCCAGTCCGCCTCGCCCCAGCTTCCCTCCACGACCAGCGCGGTGTGCGCGGCCGTCATCAGCTGGTGGCGCGAGCGCTCGCCCCAGTCCAGGGCCTTCTGCGGGCCTTCCAGCTGCGGCATGTCGAACTGCGTCGCCCAGGCGACGGCAGCCTCCTTCTCAGCGGCGCGCTTGGCCGCGAGCCACTCCTTCTTGGACTCGGTGTCGGCGTCACGCACCGCCTTCCAGCAGTCGGTGCAGTCCTTGGCCGCGAGCCAACGGGCAAAACCCGCCCGCTTGTCGGCAGGACGGTCGGACAGGTCATGAACCACCTGGTGGGAGCACGTGTGCTCCACGGTCCACTGCGTACGGATTGCCACGTGGTTGTTCCTGCTTTCTGTCTTCTGCGTCGTCTCAGCGTGTCCGGCGGATGGCGTCTGTGGCCGCCGTGGCGATGGCGACGGGAGCGCTGGAGGGCTGGGGCAGGTGCAGCAAGGTGGTCCCCGGCAAGTGGTGGGACTTCGCGGTGAGGGTGAGCTGGAGTACGGCGCAGCCGGCGGTAGTGAGCTGCTTGACGCGGGTGACGGCTTGAGCGGTTTCGTCGCTGCCGTACCGGGCGTCAGTGACGATCACGAGGAGGCGGCCGGCGCCGGGGCGGCGGAGTTCGAGGCCGTGGTCGAGTACGTCGATGGCGTCGCCGAGGTTGTGGTGGCCGCCTTTGGCATCGAACGTCGTCACGCGCTCTGGTGCTCGGTGGGTGGGTCGGGTCAATGCGGTCAGGTGCATGTCGTAGGCGATGGTGGCGGTAAGGGAGTCGGGGTCGGTCAGGGCTGCTGCGCGTGCCACGATCCAGGCAGCGGACGCGACGGGCGCGCAGGCGGCACGCATGGAGCCGGAGACGTCGACGGCGATACCCACACGCAGCGGTGGGGTGGGGGAGTTCCGGCGGCGGGTGTGGGTGAACGGTTCCGCGGTGGGGACCGACCCGGCCGCGCGCTGAGCGTCGCGGGCGAGGGCCGCGCGCATGTTGAGGCGGCCGGGCGGGGTGGGGCTGGTGGTCCGCTCCTCGGTCCGCTCGCGGTAGGCGGCGGCACGCAGGGCGCGGCTCAGGCGCGCGGCGGCACTCTGCTCGGCGGCGGTGGGCCTGCGGGTGCCAGTGACCGGGTTGCTGCCGTGGGGCGCTGGTGTGCCGTCGGGGGTGACGGTGGTGCCACGGGCGTTGAAGACCGACTTGGCGGTGGCGGCGGCTTTGCGTCGCTGCCCGGCCCGCTGGGCGCGGTCCTGTGCCTGCGCCTTGGACTGCGCGGCCACGGCGTTGGTCGCTGCGGCCTGTGCCGCGAGGTCGGCGGCGTCGGTGGCTGCCGTGCTGTCCATGACGACCCCCACGGCGCCGCACAGCAGATCGGTGAGGTTCTCCGGCACGGGCAGGGCGGGGGCAGCGGTATCCAGAGCGTCGCACCATTTTTGAGCGTGCGCGAGCATGGTCGTGGCGTCGTGGTCGGCGCACTGATGGGCTGCGGTCCAGATGCGGGTGAGGGTGGCCAGCAGGTTTGCGCCCAGCACCGTTTCGCACAGATCGGCGACAGCCCGGGTCTCGCCGGCATCCAGGATGCCGACGTCACGGCGGCCGAGGACCAGGGCCGCCACGCCGGCGGCGTGCTCGATGCCCTGGAGGGTGGGGTGGGCGATGTCGGGCATGACCAGAGTTCGGGCACTGGTGCGCAGGTACGTGCGGTCCGCGGGCCGCGTGATCAGGTGTGCGCCTTCGACACGGCTCTCCTCCAGCAGGAGCGCGGCCTCGACGACACGGGGGTCCGCTCCGGCAGGCTGTGTCCAGACGGAGTGGGCCGCGTGCGCGGCCTCGTGGACGAACACTCCCCAGGCGGCGGGATACCGGTCCTCGTCGCCCACGATCCGCGGATGGATCTCGTGGGGCTGGAGCGGGGCGAACAGGCGGGCGTCGAACTCGACCTCGCCCAGAGTGGGGAAGAACGCGGCCGGTGCGCCGCTGCGCGTGCCGGGGCGGCAGGTGACGAGGAGGTCCTGGCGGCCGGAGAGGTCGACCAGCCGGTCGCCGAGTTCGGCTCCCACGCGCAGCCACGCGTCCGAGGAGGAACGGGGCTGCGCGGGCGGGGCGCCGTCGTCGTCCCAGCGCGCGAGGTCGGCGTCGTCGTCCGGCGCGGTGGCGGGGGACTGGACGTGGTGGTGGGCGCTCATCGCGCGCGGCCCCGGCGCGCGGAGCCGGTGCTGCCCGGGGGCTGCCGGACGGCCGAGGCGGAGAGCTGCTTGCCGAGGGTGAGGGGCGCGACCTCCTTGACGCCGACAGCCTTGATGACGGCAGCGGCGACGGCGTCGCGATCCTCCACAGGAGCGATGCCGACCAGGTTCGCGAGCGCAGCCTTGGTGCCGAGGACGGCCTCGGTCCTCTGGTAGCTGAGCAGTTCCCGCAGTTGGGGGGCCCAGCCCAGCTCGCCGAGTTCGACCTGGTGGGCGAGGTGTCGGGCGACCCGGACAACCCGTGCATCGATCCTCAAGGCCAGAGCGAGGTCATAGTCCGTGCCGATCTGGATCTGCACGCTGAACCGGCTCGCGAGCGCCTCCGTCAAAACCGCCCCGTGGACGCCGGGATTGTGGCCCGCCACCACGTAGAAGCCCGGCTCGGCCTTGATGGTCTCGCCCTTGTGGGCCTTGACCTGGATCTGCCTGCGCCCGTCCATCGCGGGATACAGCGCCGCCAGGACCTTCGGTGAGATCAAGGTGGCATCGTCGATCAGCAGGGCGCGGCCCTCGGTCATCGCGGTGACCAGCGGACCGTACTGGAAGACGTAGGCTCCCGCGTCGTCCTGCGTGTACTCGCCGATCAAGTCGCCGACCGTGGTGTCGCCGTCACCGGCGACGGTGAGCAGGTCCGGGAACGCCGCCTCGACCAGACTCGTCTTGCCGGTGCCCGGAGGGCCGTAGAGCAGCACCGGCACGTCGGCGTCGCGCAAGCGATTCAACGCCTCGACGTCGGGCAGATCGGCCAGCTCCCGGGGGTGGTAGACCTGGCCCCCCGCGCGGCGGATCGGGCCGGTCTGCCTGGGCGTGGCTGCTGCGGGAATGGTCGTGCGGGCCGTGGCCGCCTGGGCGCGGGGAGAGTGGGTGCCCGGTGGGCTGATCACAGCGGTCTGCGCGGCTGCGGCGGTTTTCCCGTTCGCGCGGAACTCCGGTTGTCCGGTTCCGCCTTGGTCGGCCTCGCCGCGTCGCACCAGGGTGAGGGCGGCGTTGCGGACGGCGCCGTGGGAGTGGCCCAGCTGCCTGGCCATATCCCCGATGGTGAGCGTGTCCGCCGACCGGTCGGCCAGCAGCCGGGCCACCTTGGCCCGTAGTTCGCCGCCCTTGGTGCGCGCTGGACTGGTAGGCGTTCCGGGTGTGGTCAACACGAGGGCCCTTCAACAGATGCGGGTGCGGGCGGGGTTGGCGATGTGCTGGAGAGGCTGGCCGCTCTCGGAGCGGATCACGGACTGTGCCGACATCGGCGACCGGGCCAACCGGGGCGTACCGTCGGCGCTCACCGGCCGACCGAGGGCTCGGTCCAGGTGCACGGGATGGCCGGCGACGAGCAGCTCGCTGGCTGCCGAGCAGGCCCGTGCGTCCGCTCCGTACCGGGTTCCGATGCTCGGCAGGCGCAGCCTGGCGTCTCTTCGAAACCGGCCTGGAGCAGGATCCGCCGGGCGGCGGCGTTGTAGCCGGTGGTGGTGATCTCGCCGGTGATGGTGTGCCGGATCGTCACGAACGGCTCTGCTGGTGCTTCGGGCAAGGCGGATCTCCTGTCGGCGGTGGCGGGAAAGCGGTGGGGTGTTGGACGAAGGCGAGGCGGGCCCGGAGCTTCCAGCACATCAACGGTGCGTGGCTGGACCACGAACGATGGGCAATGACTGCCGACATGCTCCAGGGCGGGCCTCACCGCCCCGCAGCTACCTGAATCGCCTTTCCGCACGTTCTGATAGCCGGGTGTACCAACAACTGCCATGGATGGATCTCCTCAAAGCGATTCAAGAATGGAGGTGTTGAGGACTGTGTGCCTCGGCCCCGTGGCGGCCCGAGGCACACGGTTCTGGTGTTGGCGGAACCGGGGGATGGCCTAACAGAACCGAGATGCGGGCACTCGGGAAGCCGGATGGTGATCGCGGACGCGGAACCGGCGGCCGGGTCAGAGTCGTTGCCGTCGTGGACTGCCGGCAGGGGTGGGCTGCGTGGTCATCGCGACCTTCGTGCGGCCCGCCACCGGCGGTGCCGACCGGGCGGGCGACGTGGCGCACAGGTCAGGGCCGAGTTCGACGTCGTAGCGGGCGGCGGTGAGCATTTCCGCGGCCCAGGTGGCGTGCTCGTTCTCCCAGGTGGGACCGAGGCCGAACGGGAGGCGAATCCACCGGCCACGCAGCGTGGGACAGGTATCGAATCCGGCGCGGGCCAGGACACTGGCGGCGAAGGTGTCGATCGGGCCGTGGACTTCGACTTCGCCGCCCTGGCCGCGGGTGATGCGGATCGCTTCGGCGCTCATCGGCTTCGCTCCGTTCGGGCCGTGTGCGCGTGACCGACGACGGGCACGGTGGCGGTGAGTAGCCGTGGACTGGGCGCGGACAGCGCGGCAGGTCCACCGGGCACGGCGGCCCGGGCCTGACGCTCGAACGCTGCGCTGTCGGCGAGCCATGTCTCGATGGCCGGCAGGACGGCGAGACCGAGCCGCTCACGGACCTGGCTCCACTCGTGGGAGGACAGTGTCTGGGGGACCGAGTACAAGTCGCGTCGCAGGTCGTTCCACTCGGTCCAGGCGTCCTGGCTGTCGGCGACGGCTTCGTGCAGCCGGGCCAGCGCCGCGGCGTCATCGGGCCAGGCGGTGGCGGCGGGTCGGCAGCGGGCGAGCAGGCCCGGGGCGTGGTCGAGTACGGCGCGGAAGGACAGCCATGCGCGGTCGGCGAAGTCCCGTGCCAGTCCTGCGATCAGGTGGGAGGTACTGAGAGGTACCCCGTCGCTGTAGCGGCCGGATTTCTTGATCACCTGGAGCGTCTCATGTTCCTCCCGGATGCGCTCCAGGCCGCGCAGGACGTTGTTCAGGTTCTGGTTGTGCAGAGCGCGACGGTAGGAGGGCAGGAAGGTGTGGGCGATCGCGTGTGCGGCGAGGTCGGGATCGGCCGACAGCACGATGCTGTGCGGTGTGGTGGGGTCCGTGCGGGGGTCCTCTTGCTCCCGGTCCGTGAGAG
Source organism: Streptomyces populi (assembly GCF_002911015.1). Classification (GTDB taxonomy): domain Bacteria; phylum Actinomycetota; class Actinomycetes; order Streptomycetales; family Streptomycetaceae; genus Streptomyces; species Streptomyces populi. The sequence goes on along the minus strand of NZ_KZ626862.1, from coordinate 64,634 downwards.
CGCCCAGCAGGTACCCATTGCGGTGGCCGGGGCGCTCGATCAGCAGCAACTCGGTGTCGGCGCTGTTTTTCAGCACAGAGGCGAAGGGGACGCGGTGGTCTTCGAGGGCACGGTAGATCTCGTCGGCCTCCCACAGCATGGGCCAGAGGTCCTCCTGCCACAGCGGGTGGCTGAAGATCTGCAGCTCGGCTGTCCACGAACCGGGGAGCCGGGCGGCGATCTCGGCACCCAGGTCGCCGAGGTAGGGCCTGCTGCTGGGGGTGATGGTGGCGCAGTGCGCGTGGGCATGATGCACCAGGGCGCTGGCGGTGGACCGGGTGGCCTGTGGGTTGGTGAGGGGGAAGACGAACGCTCCGTTAGACAGGCGGCTGAATCCGGCGTCGTCCAAAGCACGTTCGGCCTGTTGGTAGTTCTCGCCGGACGCGATGGCGACGAGACCGAGGGCTCGGCTGGTGGTGAGGGTGATCTCAGCGGAGTGGGTGAACATCGAGTTCCTGAAGGGCGGAGTGCGCATTCGCATTCGCCGAGGTGGGTGGCGCGGGAAGGGGACCAGGGATCAGCGAGCGGGCCCCTTCGCCCGCCGCGGGCCGTGCAGGGTTGCTCCCCGCCGCGGTGGGAAGGGGGTGCGGTGCTCGGCGGCGGTGCGCAGCAGGGCCGCGGCGTGGACCAGGCGCCGGTGCGCATGGGCGATGGTCCACAGCAGGCCCTCGCGGGCGAAGGCGAGTGCCCGTTCCCGTTCGGGACCTGCGGACCGATGTCGGCAGTCGTCGGCGTGGCCCAGGCAGGACACGGCCGCGCCGAGATCGCGCAGCGCGGCGCCGACTGGTTCAGCAGCCTTCACGAGTGCGGTGGTGGTCTGTCTGATGTGGGCGGCGGGCGGGAGAGGTTCGCGGCTGCCGGCCCGGAAGCGGAAGGCGGACTCGCTGGAGAGGTTGTTCAGCAGCCCCTCGACGGTGCGGATTTCGTCTTCCAGGATCTTCGCGAGGGCCGGAGTGGGCTGGATCATGTCGGGTAGCGGAAGCCTGTCGGCGGCGTCGTTCAGTTGGCCGGCCAGGGTGATCAGCAGCATCTGCTGGTCGAGGTCGGACAGAAGTAGCTCCTCTCATCAGCGGACGGTTCCCGGTTTTGCCCGCGCTGCCTCGGGTGCGGATACGGGCCTTCGTCCGGAATTGGCATCGTGAAATCATCAAGCGATGACCGAACCGAGCAGCGACGACGGCAGCACCTTCCGGCGCGAGACCGAGCGGGTTGTCAACGAAATCTCCCAAGGGCTCCGTACGTTGGATGCTGGTGCGGGCTGGTTCTCCGGCCTCGCCCCGACACGCCAGCAGGAGGTTCTGCAGGAGGTCGCCGGCTATGCGATGCAGGCGCACATTACTGCTGCGGACGGCTGTGCGGGGGTGGCGCGGTCCGGTGTGAAGCCCACGGCCAACCCCTCGGTGATGATCTGCATGGACCCGCCCCGCTACGGGTTCGCGGGCCTGCCCTCCGCTGAACACGTCAAGGCGTTCCGTGTCCTTGTCTCCGTGTTCGCCGTTGCTGACACTCGCCGCCGCGAGATGTACTGCAAGGGCGACTGTGGACATGCATGGCACGACCTGCCGACGGCGACCGAGTAGCCGTAGCATCGGCCGCTCCGGTGCTGGCTGGGCTGGTTATCGGGGATGAGCTCCGTGAACTCGGGGCTTCTCAGTGCATGCGAGCGTCGGTGTCGAAGAGCACCAGCTCATGGGGGTGTAGGAGGTGCTGCACGATGAAGCTCCTGCCCGCGACTTTCCACAAGCCGCGGCCCCGGTTGAGGTGAGAGATCGCGTCGGTCTCCACCGAGGTCAGGCCCAGCAGGGAGGCTGCGGCATGGAGTTGGTCGGTCTCTTGGCGGTAGATGATGCGGGTGCTGCAGTCGGCGAGGAGTCCTTCGGCGAGAGCGCGGCCCTGTGATCCGGCGTCGCCAGCGGTGAGCAGGTCGGACAGCCGGTGGATCACCATGAGGTTGGCGATGCCGAGGCCGCGGCTGAGCTTCCACTGGGCCTGCATGCGCTGCAGCAGCCCGACGTGCCGCATCAACCTCCACGCCTCGTCGTACACGATCCAGCGCCGACCGCCGGACGGATCGGAGAGGGCGGACTCCATCCAGGCACTCGCGCAGGTCATGGCCAGGACGAGGGCGGTGTCGTCGCCGGAGCCGCCGAGCCGGGACAGGTCGATGGTGAGCATCGGTGCGTTCGGGTCGAAGGCGACGGTGGAGGGGGCGTCGAACATGCCGGCCAGGTCACCGTGGACGAGGCGCCGCATCGCGTGGGCCAGGTCGCGGGCGGCGTCGCCGAGCCGACCCGACATCATCCCGGCGGCCTCGTCGAGCGCACTGGGGGTGTTGAGGGCGGCGGCGACGTCGCCGAGGAGCGGGGTGCGGCCGGTGGCGGCGGCGCGGGTGACGGCGGCGTCGAGGGCGACGTCCAGGGCGGTGTGCTCCATGGGCGTCAGGTCCCGGCCCAGGACCGTCCGGGCGAGGGAACCGAGCAGGAGCAGGCGCCGTTTGCGGATCTCGCCGACCCAGGCGGCCTCCGCCACGCTCTCGGGGCGCGGGGCCGCGTCCAAGGGGTTCAGCCGTCCGGGCAGACCAGGGCCGAGAGCGACGGACCGGCCGCCGAGGGCTTCCGCCACCGGCGTCCATTCACCTTTCGGATCGCACGGCACGTAGACGCGGTATCCGAAGGCCACCGAACGCAGCGCGAACGACTTGGCCAAGGCACTCTTGCCCTGGCCGATGACCCCGGCGAGCAGGAGGTTCGGATTGGTGAATCCCTCTACGCGGCCGTACAGCGCGAACGGATCGAAGACGAACGACGCTTCCGCGTGGACGTCGCGCCCGATGTAGATGCCCTCGGCGCCGAGGCCGCCTTCGGCCAGGAACGGGTATGCCCCGGCGGCCACGGCCGTCGTCATGCGGTGGTCGGGCAGCTTCAACCGGTTCCCCCGCGCGGAGGCGGTCCCAGGACGGCCGCTCGGAGGGTAGAGCGCGGCGGGTATCTCGTGCTCGGCAGACGTGCTCTCGGTCTGGCGGGCGCCAGCTTCCGCGCGGGCCCTGGCGGTGGCCTCGGCGAGCTGGCGACGCGCGGCCTTGCGGCCGGCACGGTCGGTGCCGTCGGGCGTGAAGAGCGGACTGACGGAGGCGCGGCGGGAGCGCCGGGCGGGCCGGTTCGTCATCGAGGGCCCTCGATTCTGCGGGCGGGGCTCATCGCACACAGGCCGTGACGTGCGGACGGAGGTCGGTGGGGGTGGCCTTACGGCGGAGGACGTGCCCGGCGGCGAGGTGGCGCTGGCAGATCGTCAGAACGGGCGGCCCCTCGGGCAGCCGCTCTGGATGGCAGATGTTCGTCTCGCCTTCTGCCGCGGTGCTGGCGGGCAGCAGATGGAAGGCGGAGTGGACCTCGCTGGTGGCCTGCCAGAGACGGGTGTGCGCGCCGGCCAGGTGACGGCCGGCGGCGGGGTGCGGCGGACGGGTGGTTTCGGCGAGGCGGTCCAGGAGCTGGAGCAGGGCGGTCAGGTGGGCGTGGAGCACGTCAAGGTGCGGACGGTCCGCCCGCCGGGGCGCGGTCGCGTCGGATGAGGCAAGGGCCCGGGTGTGGTGGCGGACTCCGGCGCTCGCGGCGCGGAGGTAGGGGTGCGCGTCGCCTGGAGGTGTGCGGGAGGTCAAAAGCGGTGGTCCTTCTTGCCGGGAGGCAGGAGCGGCGACGAGTGGTCCGTCGCGGACGAGCGAAGAGCAGCGGGCCAGGGCGTCGGTCGACGGGACTGACTCACAGGGCGGTCCGGGCGAGCGGGAGGGCGGTGAGAGTGAAGGCTTCCGGCTGCTGGTAGTTGAGCCGCCGGAGATCGACACCCGAAGTGACGGCGTGGGTCTCGATCTGCGCACAGGCGGCGTCCAGGAGGGCGTCGGTCTCGGCGGTGACGGTGACCAGGCCGGTCAGGGCCACGTCCGCATGTCCGGCGATGAGCTGGCGTTCACGCTGCTTGACGTCGGCGTACTCGACAGAGTCCTCTTCGGAGTCGACTTGTCCGCGGCGGGCGCGTTCGTTGGCGTCGGCGATGATCGCCGCCTTCTTCCGCTGGACGTCTCGCAGCGCGGACTCGAGCCCCTGCGGTACGTAGATGAGGGAGAGGCTACGCCGCACGCCGGCCGTGAACATGATCCCGTGCAGGAACCCGGCCCCCATCTCGGTGCGCGGCCAGTTCTCCACCCAGTACGTCGCGTGCCGTGCGCTGTCGGTGGCGAGGCGGTCGTACTCCTCGAACTGGACGACGGGCCCGGCGGCTGCGGGGTCGGCCTCCGTGCGACCGGTCTCGGACCACTGCTGGAGTGCGGCGAGGGCCTTCGGGTCGTAGGCGGTGCGGATGACGGCGGCGATCTCCCGCGCGGTCAGCCACCCGGTGACCTGGAGTCCGGCGTTGCGGGCGGCCTGCGCGATGCCGGCCGTGGTCTGCTCCATGACGGTGAACGCCCCGGGCAAACCTCCGCCGGCTTGGCGGATCAGGCGCCGAGCGGCCTTGAGGTCGAGGGAGACGGCGAGGTAGGTCTCGTGCGGGGCGGCGGTGGGTCCGGCCGAGGCGACCAGTTCGGAATAGATCTGTCCGGCGACGGGGGTCTGGGGCTGCCCGTTCTGGGCCCAGTGGCGGGTGAGGGTGTCGCCGCTGTCGGGGACGGTGCGCTCCAGCACCTGGACGGTGGCGATGTGCCCGGCGCGGGCGATGCCCGCCAGCGCGCGTCCCCAGCTGCTCACGTTGTGGTTCTGGGCCGCGGGGTCGAGAAGGGCGAAGGCGCGGCTGCTGACGCGGGCGATGGCGGTCAGCGTCTGGTGGTGCGGGTCGTGGACGGCCGCGGCGCCGTTGACGGAGTCTCCGGGGGTGACGACCTTGAGCGAGGCGGCGGTGCCGGGCAGGTGAAGGGCGCCGTCCTGCCGGGGCCGGGTGACGGGGCGGGCGAGCCAGAGGGTCTGTCCGGTACGGCGGCGGTGTGCGTAGCGAGCGACGGTCGGCGCCCAGTCGATCAGGGAGCGGCCGTGCCGGCGGATCGCGACGAGCGCCCCGGATGCCGCCCACAGCGGGGCCAGGACGACGGCCCCGAGCAGTCCGGTGGAGATCACCGTCATCAGCAGCAGCGCCAACGTGCAAGAAACGAGGACGAGTTGGGGCAGGGAGAGGCCGAGGAGGATGCCGCGGCGGGACCGGTGCGGAAACTTCACCGTGACCGGGGCGACGGATAGATCAGTCATAGGGCGGGTCCTGGAGGCGCGAGTGGAACCCGGGGGCGGGAGGCGCGGTGCACGTCCCGCCCCCGGCAGACGGGCAGGTGATCAGAGGCCGGTCGGAGGCGGCGGTCCGCTCACCCCGTTGGACGTGGCGTTCTGCGAGCCGGAGGACGGTGGCGCGCCCTGCGGCGGCGGGGTCGTGGTCGGCGGTGCGGACCGCCATCCGCCGCCCAGGCCGGACGTAGCGTTCGCCCCGGATCCGCCAGATCCTGGGCTGCCACCCACCTGGCCGCCGGTGTCGTCGGACACGCTCGTCGGCGCCGACTGAACGGCCTTCTCCAGACCGGACTTGATGGCATCGCCACCGGGCGAACCGACCGTTCCGCCGCCCTGCGAACCTTCCTTCCCCTCTCCGCCTCCGCCGGTCGGGTTGGCGGCGATGTCGCCGGGGAAACCACCAGCGGTGTCGGGGCCCTGCGGTGCGGCACCCGCTCCGGCGGCAGCGCCACCGGTTCCGACGGTGGCCACAGCTGCCGCAGCCTTACGGGCGGCCTTCTCGGCATGAGCCTTGGCGATCTGCGCTCCGGCACCGCCGGCACGGTGGATGGACTCGCCGTCGGTCCCGTCGGCCGCCCAGTGGACGAACTTGAAGACGGCGTACGGGCACAACAGCACCAGGACCATGATCACGGTGCCGGACATGACGTCGGCGAGGGCAGCGATGCCGTCCTTGGCCTCGGTCTCGCCCATGGCAGCGATGCCGAGTACGAAGATCACGGTCATCAGCAACTTCGAGGCGACAAGAGTGGCGGTGGCCTCGATCCAGCCCCGGCGCCAGCGCCGTGCGGCCTCCCAGCCGCCGCCTGCGGACGCGAAGACGGCCAGCGTGACCATGACGAGGATGCCGACCTTGCGGACCATCATCACGCACCAGTAGAGGAAGGCCCCGATGGCGGCGCCGAGGCCGACGACGACCGCGACGAGCCAGCCCAGCCCGGACAGCCCCGGGATCTGGTTGACCTTCACGATGCGTCGAACGGCCGACTCGATGTTCAGGTGGGCGGTCTTGAACAGGCCGGCGCTGACGGCGTCGACCACTTCGACGGCGACCGTGGTCAGAGAGATGGCGCAGAAGGCGAACAGGACGCCGCTCATGGTGCCGGTGAACGCCTGGGTCAGCGCTTGTCCGTCGCGCCGGACGGCGGCCCGCACCAGCTGCGCGCAGAACGTGGCGACCAGCAGGACCAGGCCCAGTGGCAGCAGCGTCTCGTAGTTGTCGACGAACCACGATGCGTTGAGGTCCACCTTCGTGGTGGTGTCGACCGCCTCGGCGGCCAAATCGGCTGCGGCGGCTGCCAGTTCACCGGCGGACTTCGCCATCCAGTCGCCGATGGCCTTGCCGGGGTCCGAGGCGAAATCCACCGCGTCGCCGACGGCGCACAGCTTGTCTGCCAGGGGGTAATCACAGAAACCCACGAGGAGTTACTCCTCCTTTCGTGTCCCAGGCGCGGGTCACTGCGTGACGCTCGGGGCGATGGCGGCCAAGGCGCAGTCGCGGCTCGGGCGACACTGGACTGCGAGGGTCACGGCGCGCTCCTCGGCTCCGCCCCCGCCCTTCTTCCAGGCGATCTGCTGCTTGCCGTTGACGGTGACGACATAGATGTACGCCTCGGTGATCGCGGACGGGTCCTCGGCCAGCGCCTGCTTGAACGCGGAGGGGTAGTGGCCCTCCGTGACGCTGGCGGTGGCGTGCTGGTCCTGGTCGGCCATCCGCGACCACAGCACCGGATCGGGAACCTGGCTCGAGACCGAGGTCCAGTCGGCGTACTTGGTCTCCGGGGTCATCCAGGCGCGCATGCCGGCGAGCTGCTGGTCGCGGCTGGTGTCGCGGGTGTCGTAGGACCACAGCATCTGCGCCGCTGCCCTGGCGTAGGCGACCGGCTCGGCGATCTGCGGGGGATTGGGCACTGACCCGGGTCCGGAGGACGGCTTCGGGGCGGCCTCGGTGGAGGACGGGCTATCACCTGGGGCGGGCGCGGTGGTGTCCGGGGCTTGGTGGCTGTTCCCGCTGTCGGCCAGCAGGGCGACGATCCCGGCGATGGCGAGCAGGACGGCGACGACGCAGGTGACGATCGCGACGCGCCGGTTGGCTGACCAGCCCGCGCCGTATGAGGACAGCAAAAAGGAGTGGGGTCGTTTCCGCATCAGTGGACCTGCGACCCGAGGTCAGAGAAGAAGGCCACGATTCCGTTCGCGGCACCCAGACCGAGGGCAGCGCCCGCGGCCACGACCGCGCCCTTTTTACCGTTGGCTTCGGCCTGGTGACCACCGGTGTGGTGCCCCCAGGCCCATACACCCAGCGAGACGGCGAGAGCGCCGACGACGGCGATGATCCCGAACATGTTGATGCTGTTGACGACGTTCTTCAGCACGCTCAGGCCGGGCAGGCCACCACCCTTGGGCGAGATTCCTGGGTCGTAGGCGAGCCGGATGACACGGTCTGCGAGAGGGACGGACATAGGTGTGGCGGGGCTCCTTGCATACGCGGGCCAGGCGAGGGCCGACAGGAAGGGGGAAGGGAGGGGGAGGTACGCGAGGGGTGCGGAAGAGGCCGCGGCGCTGGCCCTGCCCGAAGAGGTGTCCGGGCGGGGGCGGAGTCACAGGACGCGGCGGGCGGCGAGGATCGTCCAGTCCTTGATCGGGGTGATCCGGACCGGCTTGGTGGTGCGGGGCGCCTCGATCACGAGGCCCTCGCCCATGTACATGCCGACGTGCTCGGGCCGGGCCGCGGTGCCGCGGGTGAAGATCAGGTCACCGGGCTTGAGCTGGGCGGGCGATACTGTCTTGCCCTCGTTGACCTGCGTGTACGTGGTGCGGGTGAGTGTGACGCCGGCGTGGGCGTACGCCTGCTGCATCAGGCTGGAGCAGTCGCAGCGGCCCATGGGGTCGGGACCGTGCGCGTTGGTGCAGGACCCGCCCCACTGGTAGAGCGTGCCGAGCTGCTGCATCGCCCACTCGATGGCCTTGCGCGCTTTTGGATCGGCGTTCTCGGGGATCTTGTACCCCTTGGGGATGCTCCCCTCGGGGATGTGGCCGAAGCCGGAACCGTCCTGGCCCGGAGTGCAGCCGCTCGCGTCGGTCGACGGCTGCTTGCCCTGGTCCGCACCCTTGCCGCCGCCCGGGAAGGTCTTGGCGATGGCTTCCTGCAGCGCGGTGGCCAGGTTCTCCCACTGCGCGTACGCGTCCGGCAGCCCAGACTTCTGCACGGCTTGGGCGGCCTGGGTGACGGTCATCTGCTGCCAGCCGTCCACCTTGAGCAAGTGCTTGTAGAACTGCTCGGAGGCGTAGACCGGATCGCGGATCTGCTGGGCACTGCCCCAGCCCTGGGAGGGACGCTGCTGGAACAGGCCGAGGGAGTCGCGGTCGCCGTAGTTGAGGTTGCGCAGCCGGCTCTCCTGCATCGCCGTGGCGAGCGCGATGATCTGCCCCTTCTTGGGAACGTCGAGCGAGAGGCCCGCGGCCACGATCGTCTGCGCGTTGGGGACCTGCTCGGCGGGCAGGTCCAGGCCCTCGACATGGACGTCTTTGCCGGACGCGCCGTCGAGGATCTTGGTGACCTGTTCGGCGATCTTGTCCGTGTCGATGTCGCTCAGACAGTCGCTGAAGGAGCTGCTGCTCTGCACGGCGTCGGCGGAGGAAGCGAGCATCATGCCGGTGCTGGCGATCAGGACGGGGGAGAGGAAGACGACGCCGATGCCGGCGGTGAGCGCCTTCAACCGGAGCGGACCGCTCGCCAGTCAGCGATTTTGGGTGAGGGTGGGTAGCGAGACGTCATGAACGTGTCCTTCGGCGTGCGGTGTCCGGCGGGCCGGGTGCGCGAGGCGTGTTGGAAGGGCGCGGTGGCCGGGGTGGGAGATCGGGGTGGACCGGCGCGGGCGAGTTGCCACTCGCTCCGAGAGGCCGGACCGTGAGCCAGGTGTGCCAGGACAGGGGGTACCTCTGTGAGGTGTGGCGGGGGTATCCAGCGGCGGTATGTGTCGGGCGGTTCAAAAACATTAGGTACGGATCGGCGGTTGACCAAAAAGTCGGCGTGACGTGCCGGAATCCGGCACCCCAGCAGGGCACTTCTTGGTCGTCGACGGATTCGCCTCTACAGTTTTTTGGACTCCCCTCGCCCTCCTTGGTCTGGGCTCTGGGCTTTCGTATTCCCACTTCCGTCCCGCGAGGACTCCTGTACGAGACGGGTAGTTCCCTCCGCGATTCCGCACCCGAATAGGGGTTCCTCTTTGCCTTTTTCCCTGCATCAGGGCGACGCCCTCAGTGTTCTCACCGGCCTCCCGGACGGCTGCGTCGACTCCGTCATCACCGACCCGCCGTACAACAGCGGGGGCCGGACCGCGAAGGAGCGCACCACCCGCTCCGCGAAGCAGAAGTACACCTCCGCCGACGCCCAGCACGCGCTGCCGGACTTCACCGGCGAGAACATGGACCAAAGGTCGTACGGGTTTTGGCTGACGCAGATCATGACCGAAGCCCACCGCCTCACGAAGGCTGGCGGCACCGCGTTGCTGTTCACCGACTGGCGTCAGCTCCCCACCACGACGGACGCGATCCAGGCGGCTGGATGGCTGTGGCGTGGGGTGCTGGCCTGGCACAAGCCGCAGGCCAGGCCACAGAAGGGCCGGTTCACCCAGAACTGTGAATTCATCGTCTGGGCGTCGAAGGGAGCGATCGACGGCTCCTGTAACCCCGTCTACCTGCCCGGTCTCTACAGCGCCTCGCAGCCCTCGGGGGCGAAGCGTCAGCACATCACGCAGAAGCCGGTCGAGGTAATGCGCGAGCTGGTCAAGATCAGCCCTGATGGTGGCACGGTGCTCGATTTCTGTGCCGGCTCCGGCTCCACGGGCGTCGCCGCCCTGCTGGAAGGCCGCGACTTCATCGGTGTGGAGAAGACCGAGCACTACGCGTCGATCGCGGCCGACCGGCTCACCGAGACGATCCGCGAAACACTCACCCAGGACGACGTGGTTCTCGCCGTCTGAAAGCGGCTAGCACAATGACATGCTTGGCGCCGCCGCCCGCGGTTGTGAGCTCGGCGCTGACGGGGAGGCTCAGCGCGTTGTGGGCTGCATCGGCCGTGGCTGCGAGCTGTCCTGCGTGCTGGTTTGCCGGGGCTAGTCCCACCAGAACGACCAGAAGGTCCGTCCCGGGAGGTCCATCGCGTACTCGGGGAACGGCGTGGGCGGGTCATCGACGATGTTGTCCGCGGTCGACAGCACGTGCTCCAGAGCGAGCAGATTTGCGTGCTCTGCTTCAACGGGAGGTCTCGCGGCCGAGACGTACACCTCGCTGCCGAACACCGCCACGACCTGTGCGCCAAAGCGGTCCTCCCAGCTCCGTGTGAGCGCACACAGCAGAGGCAGGTATCCCCCTCCGGACCAGCCGATCAAGGCCAGAGCATCGCTGCCGCGACGGGCGGGAACGAGCGCCAGACGACACTCGTACAGCAGGCCCCTTTTGACCAGCCACGCCAACAGGTTCGACGCTGCCTCCTCGGGCGACGGGCTTGCGGGTGTAGTCGGCATGGACGGTGCCAGGCCCGGCCATTGTTCGAAGGGCGGTCCGGGGTCATGGGGCCACGGCTCGATTCCTTCAGGTGCCAGGACCGGTGTCGGGTCCGTCCACCAGGGCAGCCGTCTGCGCCGGTATTCGGCGAAGTCCGCAGCCAGTTCCTCCTCCAGGCTGACGGCGTCGACCTGCTCCAAGCTGAGCGGTGTTCCCATGGCATCGGGCTGGCAGAGCAGCGGAACCAGGCCGTATGCACTCTGCTCGCTCAGCAGGCGAGGCCACAACTCCTCGACGTTCCGAGGAAACTCGTCGGAGACCCACACGCGCGGGAGCTCGGAAGGCAGGAACTGGCCGCGTGGCAGACCATCGGGCAGGGCAAACGACATGAGCGCACCGTAGACGGTGGTACCGACAACGCAGCTGCCCCCGGATCCGAGCAGACTTCCGTTTTCAGCGATCCGACCGAGGCCTCTTGCAGCGTCTGCTGAACTTGAACGGGTGATGTCGGGCTGGACGGCCGCACTCGGTTCCTGTTGAGACCTGAGTCAGATGTGGGCTCTGATCTGCTTCACCGGGTGCCCGAGTGTGTCGCCGATAGTGGCCAGTTCCTCGTCGTCGAACCAGTCACGTTCGGGGTTCCAGATGGCGATCTCGAAGCGGGCGAAGCCGCACGGCCACGCGTAGTCCAATACGTCCAGCGACGTGGCGGCACCGCAGCACGGCACTTCTACGGCCAGGGTGGCGAAGCCGTCCTCGCAGTGGCTTTCCACCAGGTCGGCGTACCACTCGAGGTCGATCGAGGCACCGCAGTGCGGGCAGCCGATCCGTTCCAGGTTCTCGCCGCAGTCGACGGGGGTGAGGGCGTCGTGCCAGGTGACGTCGATCTCGACATCCACTCCATCGGACAGGCCAGGAGCCAGGTCCGCGGCGAGCGCAGCGGTCCGCTCGGCCGCCGGCCGGTCGGGCTGCCACTGGGGATCGGTCGGAATGCTCGACAGGACGTCGTCGCTCATGGGCTCACTCAATTCGTCGGGCACAAGCGTTCGGCGGGGTGCCGTGATCGTAGGGCCACGTGGCAGGCCAGCCGTTCCTCGGGTTCGTTACTCGTGGATGGCAAGGCCAGCGCGGCGAGGCAGCCAGCCCCCATCAGGCCAACCGACCAGACATCGCCCGTTCAAGTTCAGTAGTGCAACCCTCCGGCGGGTTATGTGCCGTGGATCCCGCTCATCTGTCATCTCACATCTCGTAGGAGACCGTACTTTTCATGCCTGAATCCATAGAGCCCGCAGACAGCGGGAAACGGGAGCCGGTTCGCGTTCCGGACCCGCAATTGGAGGGGATCGAGGCAAGCGTCCGACGGCTCATGGAGCAGTCGGCGCAGCAGGCCCAGCAACTCGATCATCTCGCGTCCGCTCCGGCGCCGGGCGGATCGCCGTTCGCGGCCTTCGGCATGCAGGGGCTCGGCCGGCCGGCTCCTGCGGCTCCGCCGGAGCCTCGCCCGATCCTGGAACTGGACGGAGAGGAACGCGAGGACGAACTCGACGCCCTGTCGGACTGGGTCGACGACTTCTTCCTTCCGGTCTACGGGGCGGAGGTCACCACCGCGGCGCCCTGGTGCCTGCAGTGGCAGGAGCACGACGACGTCGTGGCCTGGCTCCATGCCCTGTGGCTCGCCTACCAGCAGCACAAGGACCCTGAATCCGGGCTCTCCGGCCTGTTCGTGTGGCACCGGGACTTCCTTGCTCATGCCGTTACGGCGATCCGCGCGCCGGGTGGGCCGCTGTCGGCCTGCATGACCTCTCCCGACCGGCCCGCGCACCGTCTTCTGCCCGGCCCGCCGCCGTCCGTACGTACGGAGACGGCGGCCACGACGGAAGCCGTCGGCGCCGCCGAGCCGGACGAGTCGACGTCATGAACGCGGGCCAGGGACAGCCCGCCTTCGGTCTGAGCTTCGACCCTCGCGCGCTGACCGATCTCCTCCAGGCCCCCAGCGACATCCGCGACCTCACTCTCGCCTACCTGCAGGAAGTCGTGAACGCGCAGCGCTTCGGGCTACGCCTCGACGGTGATCTGGAGGGTTACCGAAAGCTGTTCGTGGATTCGCGTAAGGACTGGCGCGTCGTCTACGGCGTCCGTCCGGCGCCCGCGGAGTCCGCGCACCCGAGGGAGATCCACGTCGTCGCGGTCCGGCCGCGTGCGGGCAACGACGTCTATGACGAGGTCGGCCGCCGCCTGGGAATGCCCCGACGGCCACTGAGCGCCCGCACCCACGCGGCACGATCGCGCTCCCCGCAGTTGGCCACCCGCACTACCGCGACCCGGCCCGGTCCGCCGCCCACCGCACTGCCGGATCTGCCCCATCCCCCACACAACCCCGCGCACCACCACACCCGCTAAACCCGCGGAGCGTCGCCGCCGGCGCCGAACTCTACGAACACCTGCTGACCGGCCGTATGTCCGTGACCGCTGCCGGCACCCGCATCCCTCACACCGAGCTGCAGCGGCTGGAAGCCGTCGGCCCGGTCGTCCGGGACACCGGCCACCTCGTGCACGTCGGCCAGTCGGTCGCTCTCACCGACGCCGGACGTGCCGCGCTGTTTGCCGCCTGCCGAACGCCTACGGCCCAGGAACTCAAGCTCCCGGCGGGCCCTGACGAGTCGCCATCCCCCCGGCGCAGCGGCGCTGAACTCCACCGAAAGGCCCTTGTTGTCTCCCACCGAACCGGCACCGCCTCGGAAGGTCATCCCTCAAGTCGACTTCGAGCTGGATGACTTCGATGCCGATGAAGAGGTCTACCTCGACTTCTATCGCAAGGTCGGTGTCCCCGAGGACATGCTCGTCCCTCTCGCCGAACACCACACTCCCGACGGGGTGAACAGCTACTACGTCCTGTTCGACCGCACCGCCACCTGGGGGCACCCCGGTATGCCGCACCTGATCGCCGTATACCTTCAACGGGACCAAGAGAAGCGGACGTTCAGCTACGAGCAGGCCCCGATGCCGCTGCCCGCGATGGCGCAGTCCTGGCTCATCCACCGAGGCTGTCCTCCCGGCGCGATCGGCCTCAACCCCGAGCTGGGCCCGCCGTCGGCGGACGAGGCAACGCGGGCGCTGGAGCAACGCCTTGCGGGCGAGGGCGACCACTACGCCATGGGCTACTCCTACACCTGCGATGACCCTGACGACATGGTCACCGTCGTGGCACTGCGCGCCTTGGGCGAGCGAGCCCTCTCGCCGTACCGCGTCGTCGTCGAAGAGGTCGACCCCAGCGCGTGGACCCGCACCCTGCGCGAGGGCGGCTTCGCCACGGTCGAAGACGCCTTGCAGTGGTGCGACGATCGGCTCACCGGCGAAGCCGGCGCTCTCCCGCCGGTTCGTCCGGCAGCCGGAGTGAGCCGCCCGACCGGTGTTGCGAAGGCTCCTCCGCGTCCGCCCGGCCGCTCGCGCTGAGCGCCAGGACCAACGCGGGCGGCGAAACGTAGCCGACGATCGCCGGTTGGCCAAACCGGCGATTCTCCGGACTCTTGTACAGCCGCCGGAACAACTGTCGCGGCACCCTTCCCGCAATCCCTATGCATTCACGGAGGTTTTTGTGTGTGCTCCACCCGAATTGCCATATCCGCGGCGATGGTCGGAGCGCTCGCCCTGCCGGTGTTCTTCGCCATCACCGCCAGCGCGGCGCCCGCTGTCGTAAGTGGCTGAGCCGCCAGGCACGGCCGCTTTCTCATCTTCCCCAAGGCATCGGCACACTTCTCAGAACAGGAGCTTTCCTTTTGTCCGAAGGCATATCCGATGACGCTGAGGATGTCGTGGGCGTGCTCACCGAACGGATCGAAGCGCGCTTCGCCATGGACATCGACCAGTTGAAGGCCGCAGTAGCCGCAGCTCCGACCGTGAATCCTGACGCTACCGATGCCGTCAGGTGGTACGGCCTCCTCGTCGAGGCTCAGTCCGTGCTCGACTGCGCGGAGGACGACCTCCTTGCCGCGCTGGAAACCCAGCCCGGCGAGGTCGACGACCCGACGATGGGCCTCGCCCACCGCGTGAACGCAGCCGTCACCGCCCGCGACGGCCGGGCCCTGGTCGTGCGATGGCTTCTCGATCCCGACGCCCCGGGCAAGAAGGACCTCGCTGCCGAACGGCTCGCCCGCCTTCGCCCCCGAACCGGTCCGGCGGTGCAGACCAGCCCTCCCCACCGACCCGCGGGTGCACCCGCGCCGACGTCGGCGGGGCGGGCGGGAAGGCCCACCCGATGATCCGGGACAAGCCCAGCAGCATGGACGCCGACCTGCAGAAGATCTTCGGCAGCCCGGTCCCCGAGCTGCACGAGGCGACTGCCGACCACGATGCCTCTCCCGCCCTCGCCCGTGCCCTGGAACTGCGCTCGTTCCTGGCTCTGATCGAGGAGCAGGTCGCCCGCGTCCGCGACCGCGTGCACGCGGACATGGACCCGGACCGCGACATGAGCGAACTGTCGGCGGACAGGCTCCGCTTCGACGCTCGGTGGCTCGAGGCCGCGCTCGATGCCCGCGACGGTTACCGCGCAGCTCTCGGCGAACTTCTGCGCACCGTGCCCTCGTCCGACCAGCAGGCCCGGCCCGTCCGTATGACGCAGCTCAAGGCCACCGTCACCCTGTCTCCGTCCGCAGCCCCGGCACCACCACGTGCCGGGGCGTCCCGGGCCCGCCGTCCCTGAAAGCCCCGCTTGCCCCACCTCACGTCCACCGACATAGCCGGACGGATCGAGGACCTGTACGGCGTGCCGCTCGCCGACCTCGAAACCCACGCCCAGGACCAGCCGCCCGGCATGCTCTCCGCCCTGCTCGGCATGCACGACGACCTCGCCATCGCCGAGCGCAGCATCAATGTCCACCGCGACCACCTCGCCCGGCTCGTCCACCCCGAACGGCAGATCGGCCGGCATGAGGTCTCTCACCTCCTCGACGGTTCCCGTCGGCTCGCTGAAGCCGTCGCCGTGCGTGATGTCCAGGCCAAGTCGGTTGCCGCTGTTCTGCAGAGCCTCGCCCGCGTCCCGGCCCCAACGCCGTCCCCGCCGATTCCTTCGCCGCCGCTACCGGCTCCGCCCCTTTCGGCCCGGACCGCGGCGCGCAACCGCTGACCCGCAGGCGATCCCCCTCATTCACCCCGGAGTTCCTTCCTTGGCCATCACCGCTCTGCCTCCCGACACCGACGTCGACATCGCCCGGGTCACCGAGGCCCTCGCCATGATCACCCCGCGCTGGAACGTGAGAATCCTGCTGGCACTCTCCGGCCCGCCGCTGCGGTACACCGAGCTGGCGGCCAAGGTTTCCTGGCTGCAGAACGGCCAGCTCCACCCCAAGCTCAAGTCGCTGTGCGACGCCGGGCTCGTCGAGCGCACCGAACACACCGCACGCCATGTGACCTACGGCCACACCGAGCGTGGTGCCGCCCTGCTGCCGGTCCTGCCGATGATCGTCACCTGGGCCGAGCAACATCTGGAGACCGCGGACAATCCACTGCCCGCGATCGAGCAGATCGAAGACAGCCTCACCCTGCTCACCCGGCGGTACTCCGCCGCCATCCTGTGGGTGCTGAAGTCCCGCCAGGAGGCCAGCGGGCGTGCCCTTGCCCGGATCGTGATGCCCAGCAGCGACTGGACCAACATCTACCCGCCGCTGCGGCAACTCGCGGCCGACGGACTGGTCGACACCGAGGGCATCGGCCAGCCCTACCGGCTGTCGGCGGCGGGCGACGGCCTGGGCCCCGTTCTCGGCGCCCTGTCCGTGTGGTCCGCCGGGCAGCCCCTCGACCGGGCGGCCCACCACCCGGTCTGGGGGCACCCGCAGGCGAAGCCCTCGCCGAGGCCATGGACCAGCAGCCAGTCCCGCCTGCCCCCTGCGGTGCTTCCTCCGGTCCGGACGGCTGGGGCCGTTCCGGTCTGGCACAACCGCGATCTCTTCTCCCACGCCACGACCGCTCGCCCGAAGGCGGCCGTTCCGGTAGGAGGACCGCGCCGATGACCACCCTGTTCACCACAGCCGAAGTACGCAACGCCGTCGAGTTGCTGGCCTCTCGCTCCTTGATCCGCCTGGTCACCGAGATCGACGACAACGGGGCGATACCGCCACGACGGCTGGCGGCTACCCTCCCCGACCTTGCCTCGCACGAACTGCGCCGTGCGACCGAAACAGCCCGCACCCACGGTCTCGTCCGGACCGCGCCCGGCATGGGCCTGGTCCTCACAGATTCCGGCTCGGAGTTGGCCGACCTGTACGACGCGGCTGCGCGTTGGTCCCGACGCCACGCCTACCCGTCACGGGTCTGCGAGTTCAGCAATCGCGTCCGCCACGTTCTCGACCTGCTGACGTCCTCGCTCGCGGCCGAGAGCGCCGACAGCCTCGTACGACTGTCCGCCGCGCGCCTGCCCAGCGCCGAGGCTGAGGAGGGCCTCGCCCGTCCCCGTACCCTCTTGATCCGGTGGCTGACCGGCAATCCGCAGGTCACCCGCCTGTCCGTCCCCGAGCCGGTCGCATGAGCACGACGGCTACACCGCGACAGGCGTGCCACACCGCCGGGCTGGTGCGCGGCATCTACCTGCCGCGTACGGCGGACGCCCTCGCGTTGGCGATGTCCACCTACGGCATCCCGCTGCTGGTCCTGGCAACCACGCGCTCTGCCGCTCTGACGGGCACCGCGTTCGTCCTGGAATGGATCCCGCGCCTGGCGGCGTTCGGGTGGGCCGGATCGATCGTCGACCGGCGCGGGGCATCCGTGGTCTTCCACCTCGCCTCCCTCGGACGCGCGCTGGTACTCGCCTCCGGCGCGGTGCTCCTCCACCTCCACCCTGTCGGCACCATGGCGAGCGTGACCGTCATGGTGCTCGCGGCGGCCACCGGAGTGCTCAGCGAGTTCAGTTACATCGCGGCCGAGACAACGGGCGCCGCCGTCGGCCGCCGGGCAGGTGCACGAGCCCACCGCGTCCAGGCCGTCCTGCTGGGCATCGACCAGACCGCGACGCTGGCCGGCCCGGCGCTCGCCGCACTGCTGCTGCTCGCCGGGCCGCCGCCGATGCTCGCCGTGATCACCGTTCTCTCGCTACTGGCCGCGCTGCTCGCCCTGCGCACACCCTCCTCGCCCGCCGTCCCGGCCCGCGCTCCGAAGGGGCGGCCCGGCGCCGGACTCCTCACCGGGTGGCGCACCATCCGCTCGCTGCCCGTGCTCGGCTGGCTCGTGACCGGGCTGACCCTGTCCAACCTGGCCACCGGGCTGCTCCAAGCGGCCGGTCCGGTGATCGTCGTCGAGCACTTCGGGCAGTCCACCACTGCCGTCGGCCTGGTCTGGTCCGTAGCCGCCGGCGCAACACTCCTCAGCGTCACGCTCTGCCGGTTCGCGCTGGACCGTCTGGGCCTGTGGCCGGTCGGCGCCACCTGCGGTGCCCTCGCATCACTCGCCTGTCTCGCCGTCTCCCAAGCCCCCGACTACCTGTCCTACCTGGTTCTGGTCGCGGTCCTCATGGCGGCAGACGGCGGCATGACGGTGGTCCTGCGCACCCTGCGCTCCCGCCTGATCCCAGCGGAGAAGTTCGGCAGCACCCTGTCGGTGACTATCCTCATCCTGCTGCTGCCGTTCCCCGTCGCTGGCGTACTGACCGCGCTCACCCCGCCTGACGCGATGGGCCACATCATCACGACCTGCGCCGTCCTGCAGGCCCTCGGCCTGTTCCTCGCCTTCGCCCGACTGCGCACGGATCCCGCTCTGCGTATCTGACTCTGCTGCGCCCTGGCCTGGGGAGAACCTCATGCCCGCCGCTGTCCTCGGGACGAGCCGCGCGAGTGCCTCGGCCAGATGAAGGCCGCCTGTCGGGCCGCCGAGCAGGCCCTCGTCAGACACGTGCAGCCTTCGAGGCTGCGTGAGCAGCCTCGACCGAAGGGCTCACCACGCCGCTGGCCGCGCGTCGAGCAGCCGCTCTTTGCCGCTGCAGTCCGCCGCCTCATGCCCTCCGCATTTCCACCCTCCGTTCCAAGGAGCTTGCTCTTGTCCGACCGTCCTGTCGTCCTGGTCGTTGCCGCAGCCGACATGGAGGCCGAGGCGTACCGCGGTTACTGCCTCCAGTCCGTGGCCGCCGCCTATGACGTTGTCCTGATCACCAGCCAAGAGCCCTCGTGGGAGGTGCCGTACCTGCGGGACTGCGTGGTCGTGTCCGATCCGACCGACCAGGCGGAGCTGTCCGCCGCCGGCCGGACTCTGGCCGAACGCTACGACCTGGCCGGGGTGTTCACCTGGACCGAGTGGTACCTCGTCCCGGTCGCCCGCCTCGCACGCCAGCTCGGCCTGCCCACCACCACCCCGGAAGCCATGCAGGCGTGCCGCAACAAGGCCACGTCCCGTGCGCTGTTCGCACGGCACGGGGTACCGTCGGCTGCCTCGGTGAGCGTGCGCACCCTGGCCGAGGCCGAGGCGGCGGCCCGGCAGATCGGCTACCCGCTCGTGCTGAAGCCAGCCGCGCACGCGGCCAGTATCGGAGTGATCCGCGCCGACACTCCCGAACAGCTCACCGCCGCCTTCGCGTTCGCCGACCAGGCGGCCGGGTTCGGGCGGGAGTCCACCAGCGTGCTGGTGGAGGAGTATCTCGACGGACCCGAGGTGTCGGTCGAGTGCGTCACCTACCGCGGCGAGACCGCGGTGGTCGCGCTCACCCGCAAGACGGTCAGCGCTCCGCCCTTCTTCGAGGAACTGGCCCACCGCGTGGACGCCACCGACCCTCTGCTCGACGTGGTGACTCCCGTGGCACGGGCCGCGATCCGGGCTCTGGGGATCACCGACAGCGTCTGCCATGTCGAGATGCGGCTGGTCGACGGCCGACCGCGACTGGTCGAGGTCAATGGCCGGATCGCTGGCGACATGATCGGCCACCTCGTCCGATTCGTCACCGGCATCGACCTGCCGCGCGCCGCCGCCGACATCGCCTGCGGCCGGGCCCCCGACCTCACCCCGACCAAGTCCTCGGCCGCCGCGATCCAGCTGCTCTACCCGGACACCTCCGGCACTCTGCACCGTCTCGGCTTCGAGGGCGTCAACCCGCTCTGGCTGGACCGCGTGCACTTCCAGCACCAGGTCGGCGACCGACTGCTTCTCCCGGCCGACGGCGGCAACATGTGGACCGCACGGATCGGCTACCTGATCACCACAGCGCCCACCGCGGATCTCGCCCAGGCCCGCGCCGAGCAAGCTGCCCGACGCATCCAGATCCACGTCGAGCCCCGCCCGGTCGATGAGCCTGTTGCCGGTGGGCGCCCCGCATGAGCCGCCCCGACGTTTCCCTACGGCGCAGCCGGGTCTTGCTGACCGGCTACTTCCTCGGTCTGGGCGTGGTGATGGCTGTCTGGGGCGCCCGAATGCCGACCGTCCAGCATGCCGCCCACCTCACGACCAGCAGCCTGTCCCTCGTCCTGCTTGCCGCCGCCCTCGGCATGGTCGCCGGACTGCAGGCCGGCGGCCGACTCATCCGGCCCGAACGGCTCTCTGCGCTCCTGATCGGCGGAGCTGTCGCACTGTCAGCAGCCCTCGCCCTGCTGGGGCAATGCCAGACGCTGGCCTCGCTGCTCGCAGCGGCGCTGGCCTTCGGCGCCGCGCACGGTGTCCTGGACGTCGCAGTCAACACGGGGGCGGTCCGCTGCCAGAACGCTTACGGCAAGCCCATCATGTCGTCCCTGCACGCCGCGTACTCGATCGGCGCGCTAGGCGGCGCAGCTCTGGCCGTGGTCACCGCCGGCACAACCCACAGCGCTCTGTTCCTGACGGTCGGCGCCGCGCTGATGGCGAGCGTGCTCGTGGCCGGGCCGCGCACCCTCATGTTGAGCGGCGCCGACCCCAAGACCTCCAGCCCCCAAGGGGCCGATCAGGACCGGGCGACGGGGAAGGTATGGCTGCTGGGTGCGCTGGCGGCTGCCAGTCTGCTGGGGGAGGGCGTGGCAGCTGACTGGGCCGCCGTGCACGTACACACGCTGCACGCCGGTACGGCTGCCGCCGCGAGTTCCTTCGCCCTCTACAGCACCGGCATGGCGATCGGCCGACTGACCGGCGACCGGCTCACGACCCGCTTTGGCGCCCCTGCCGTAGTTCGCACCGGCGCGCTGCTTGCCGCAGCCGGACTGGCCACTGGTGTCCTGGCCGACAGCGTGGCTGCGGCGCTGGCCGGCTGGGCGCTCTTCGGGCTCGGTCTGTCCGGCACCGTCCCCTCCCTGATCACCGCCGCTGGAAACCATGGACCGAGGGCCGTTGCCACGGTTTCCGTCACCGGCTACCTCGGCCTGCTCGCTGGCCCCGCCCTCATCGGCGCCCTGGCCAGCGTCACCACCCTGCCCACAGCACTGCTGCTGCCCGCCCTCCTCGCAACCGCCCTCGCCGCCCTCACCCCTCGCGCTCTGGAGAACACCACCCCTTGACCCGCCCCACCAGCCTCGACGCCGTCATCCTCGACTACAACGGCGTCATCGGACTGCAGCCCACGCGCGCCCACTGGCTCCGACTGGCCCGCACCGCCTCCTGGCCCGAAGACGATCTCGTAGGCTTCCAGCGAGCCTTCTGGAACGCCCGCGACCTCTACGACGCCGGCCAGCTCAGCGACCTGGCGTATTGGGCTCGCGTCCTCGGCGCCCACCCCGGATCCCGCCTGCTGCGCGAGCTCCTCGCCGCGGACACGGTCATGTGGACCGCGACCGACGAGAGAGTTCTGTCCGTGCTCCGCCTCGCCCACGGCACCGGACTGCCGATGGTGCTGCTGTCCAACGCACCGGCCCACCTCAGTACCGTGCTCGATACCCACGACTGGCGCCGTCTGATGACCCAGGCGCTGTACTCAGCCCAACTTGAGGTGTGCAAGCCCGACCCGGCCGCCTACCACTACGCCCTGCGAGCCACCGGAGTTCGCGATCCACGACGCGTCCTGTTCGTTGACGACCGCGCCGACAACTGCCAGGCCGCAGCCCGCCTGGGCCTGCGGACACTGCACTACACCGGCTCCAGCGACGCCCTCCAAGAAGCCCTGAGGCCCGCTGCCTGACCCGTCCGTCTTCACCGCTCAGGAACCTGTGACCCCTCACGACGAACCACGTGTAATTGACGGAGACGTCTTCGTCTCTCCACGCCACCTCGCCTCCACCACCGGGATCGGCGACCCAGCCCTCGCCCCACTCATTGGCCTCGGCTAGGACCTCCATAACGACGACCTCGGCAACGCCTACGTCAACGCCCCCGACCGCAAGGTCCGCCTGGGCTACCTCCCTGAAGGCGAGGACGACGGGCTCTGGCGCATCAACGCCTACCGCGATCCGTTCGGACCGCCGACCTGGGGCGTGTGCTTCAACGACCGCGTTCCCACTGAGTTCGTGACCGCGTTCACTACTGTTCTCGCCACGGCGTACGAGCAGGGGCCGGACGCCTACCTCGCCCGGCCGGTCACCGGGACTGACGAGCACGATCCCTTCCTCGCCGTCGTGCCTCTGCTGAAACAGGGCTGGGAGATCGAACGCCCGCGCTGGGGCGTCTTCGCTGTCCAAGCCCCGGACGGCCTCGCCGGCCTGGAGTTCACCACCGGCGACATCGATCCGGAGGCCGAGCTGACGACGCGGGACGCTCGCTGGCAGCTGTGGGCGGGCAAGTCCGTCAACCGGCCTCTCTGGTACGCCACGGCCAGCACCGATACCCCCGTCGCCCTGCTCGCCGCTCTCACCGAGTGCGTCGCCGACCCGGCTCCGCTGCCCCGATGGCGCGAGGACACCTTCAGCTACATCGAGGGCATGGCCCAGCTCACCCCGATCCTTCCGTCCAGGCCGCAGACTCCCACCCCGCTCGATGTACAGCGGGCCGTCGCATCTCGCCGCCTGGCCCCGCTCCCCGCGGCCAGCATCCCGCGCTGGAGCACCACCAGCCGACCGGCTCTGCCCGGTCCACGCCGATAGGACCAGCTCGACCCCTCCCGGAGACCCCTCTTGTCCCTGCAGGCCCCGGAGTTCTTCGCCGAGCTGTGCCTTCCCTTCCGCGACAGCACCGTCGTGGGCAACACCTACTACGCCGCCCCGGTCCCGGGCACGTCCCTGCGGCTGCGGATCGACTTCAGCCGCACCATCTACGCGGACACCTACGGCGGCCTGCGCTTGGCGGTTGTCCATCCGGACCGCGGGGAGATCGACGCGGTGGCGCTCAGTTTCCTGGATCACGGCACTTTTCACAGGCGCGACGAAGCGACCAACACCCGGCCGAACACCAAGCAGTACGGCACCTTCGACACGTACCACCGTCCCGGGCGGCCACCATGGGAGGGGGCCGTCACCACCCGCTTGCGCGACGCCATCGAGCAGTACACCACCGTCTGGTTCCCCGGCGCCTGGACCGCGACCAGCCGCACCGCAGGCCGGACCGTGCACACGACTCCCGCCGTGCCGATCACCCGAAGCGGCGCCCGCGCCCGCTGAGCCGCGCCGCCCTGCCAGCCCCGGCGTTCCGCACTCTTCCAGCAGGAACCCTGCCCATGATGACCCACCCTTTTGAGGATCTCGACCCGGCCCAAAGCGTGCAGGACCTTCCCCAACGAGCAGGCCACCCTGAAGTGCATCCACATGGCGATCATGTCGCTCGATCCCACCGGCAAGCTCGGGCCCGCTGGACCATGCGCTGGAAGACGGCACTGAGCGCCTTCGGCGTTACCTTCGACGGCCGCCCCCCCCCGCAGTCCGTCAGTAACCCTCAACTACCCCCAGTTACAACACTCGTTTGACAGGCCCGACCAACGACAGTCGCACTGTGTGGTGTCCCTCGCTGGCAGGGGCCAGCGGGCGCCACCTGCACCGTGGTCTGCGATTGCCACGGGTAACGGGGCTGCTTGCCATCAGAGGGCACTCGTGGACTGCAGGTCATCACGGATCAATGCAGATTTGAATGGTTTCAATTCGTAGATGATGGCTTGCGCTGGCGGCATAGGGTTGCTAGTCCTGCTTCAGCTCGGCCATACCTCCCCTTGACGGGCGCGCCCCCGGCAGTATTAGCTTCACGCGTTGAATCGATTCAGATCGTTTCACCGTTTCGCTAGTTCGGCAGCCCACCCATCGGGCTGTCCCCGTGTTTCCTGAGGTGGACATGCCTGACATCGCAGCCGTGAAGGCCGCACTCTCCGGCCAGCGGATCGAGACGCCGTCGTGGGGGTACGGCAACTCGGGCACCCGCTTCAAGGTGTTCGCGCAGAGCGGTGTGCCGCGCACGCCGTTCGAGAAGCTGGACGACGCCGCGCAGGTGCACGCGTTCACCGGCGTCGCCCCCAAGGTGTCCCTGCACATTCCGTGGGACCGGGTCGAGGACTACGCGGCGCTGGCGGCCTATGCCAAGGACCGCGGCCTCGAGCTGGGCGCGATCAACTCCAATACGTTCCAGGACGACAGCTACAAGCTCGGCAGTGTCTGCCACCCGGATGCGAAGGTCCGCCGCAAGGCGGTCGACCACCTCCTCGAGTGCGTGGACATCATGGACGCGACCGGGTCCTCGGATCTGAAGCTGTGGTTCGCGGACGGCACGAACTACCCCGGCCAGGACGACATCGTCGACCGCCAGGACCGGCTGGCCGAGGCTCTTGCCGAGGTGTACGCGCGGCTCGGTGACGACCAGCGCCTGCTCCTGGAGTACAAGTTCTTCGAGCCCGCCTTCTACACGACGGACGTACCGGACTGGGGCACCTCCTACGCCCACTGCCTCAAGCTGGGCTCCAAGGCGCAGGTGGTCGTGGACACCGGGCACCACGCTCCGGGTACGAACATCGAGTTCATCGTCGCGTTCCTGCTGCGGGAGGGGAAGCTCGGCGGGTTCGACTTCAACTCGCGTTTCTATGCGGACGACGACCTGATGGTCGGCTCCGCGGACCCCTTCCAGTTGTTCCGGATCATGCACGAGGTCGCCAAGAACGGTGGCCTGGCGCCGGAGACGAACGTGGCCTTCATGCTCGACCAGTGCCACAACATCGAGGCGAAGATTCCTGCGGTCATCCGCTCCGTGATGAACGTCCAGGAGGCCACCGCCAAGGCGCTCCTCGTCGACGTCGACGCTCTGGCCGAGGCGCAGCAGTCCGGTGACGTGCTGGCCGCGAACGCGGTGCTGATGGACGCGTACAACACCGACGTCCGTCCCCTGCTGCGCGAAATCCGGGAGGAGACCGGCCTGGCTCCCGACCCTGTCGCCGCGTACGCCGGCTCTGGCTGGCAGGAGCGGATCACCGCCGAGCGTGTCGGTGGCGAGCAGGCCGGTTGGGGCGCGTAGGCCCCGTCGTCGTTCCTGATCCTCTGCCATTCCCCTCATTCTCCGAAGGAAGAAGCTCATGTCCTCCGCCCACCCCGAAGTCGCCGCTCTGCTGGAGCGGGCGCACCGACTGGGTTCCGACCCGCGCAACACCAACTACGCCGGCGGCAACGCCTCCGCCAAGGGCTCCGTCATCGACCCGGTGACCGGCAGCGATGTCGAGCTGATGTGGGTCAAGGGCTCGGGCGGTGACCTGGGAACCCTGACCGAGAACGGTCTCGCGGTCCTGCGGCTGGATCGGCTGCGCGGCCTGGTCGACGTCTATCCGGGCGTGGAGCGCGAGGACGAGATGGTCGCCGCGTTCGACTATTGCCTTCACGGCAAGGGCGGTGCGGCGCCGTCGATCGACACTGCCATGCACGGTCTGGTGGACGCCGCGCACGTGGACCATCTGCATCCGGACTCCGGAATCGCACTGGCCTGCGCGGCAGATGGTGAGGCGCTGACGAAGGAGTGCTACGGCGAGAAGGTGGCCTGGGTGCCGTGGCGGCGGCCGGGCTTCCAGCTGGGTCTGGACATCGCCGCGATCAAGGAGGCCAACCCGCAAGCGGTCGGCGTCGTCCTGGGCGGCCACGGAATCACCGCCTGGGGTGCCTCGGCCCAGGAGTGCGAGGCCAACGCGCTGTGGATGATCCGGACGGCGGAGCAGTTCCTCACCGACCGCGGCAAGGAGCAGCCGTTCGGTGCGCCACTGGAGGGATTCGGGGCGCTGGCGGAGGAGCAGCGTCGTGAGCGGGCTGCCGCGTTGGCGCCGGTGATCCGTGCGCTGGCTTCGCAGGACCGGCCGCAGGTCGGCCACTTCACCGACTCCGATGTGGTGCTGGACTTCCTGGCGCGTGCTGAGCACCCGCGTCTGGCGGCTCTGGGTACCTCGTGCCCGGATCACTTCCTGCGTACGAAGGTCCGTCCGCTGGTTCTGGACCTGCCGGCCACGGCGGAGCTCGGTGAGGCGGTGGCCAGGCTGAAGGAGCTGCACGCCGCCTACCGTGAGGAGTACGCCGCCTACTATGCGCGGCACGCCACCGCGGACTCGCCCGCGATGCGCGGTGCGGACCCGGCGATCATCCTGGTGCCGGGTGTGGGGATGTTCTCCTTCGGCAAGGACAAGCAGACCGCGCGGGTTGCGGGCGAGTTCTACGTCAACGCGATCAACGTGATGCGGGGTGCCGAGGCGGTCTCCGCGTACTCCCCGATCGAGGAGTCGGAGAAGTTCCGCATCGAGTACTGGGAGCTGGAGGAGGCCAAGCTGCGGCGGATGCCGAAAGCGAAGCCTCTCGCCACGCGTGTGGCACTGGTGACGGGCGCGGGCAGCGGCATCGGCAAGGCGATCGCCCACCGGCTGGTCGCCGAGGGCGCGTGCGTGGTGGTCGCCGACCTGAACGGGGAGAACGCGGCAGCGGTCGCCGAGGAGCTGGGCGGGCCCGACAAGGCCGTCCCGGTGACGGTGGACGTGACCTCGGAGAAGCAGATCGGCGACGCGTTCCGTGCTGCCCTGCTCGCCTTCGGCGGCGTGGACCTGATCGTGAACAACGCCGGTATCTCCGTCTCCAAGCCGCTGCTGGAGACCACGGTCCGTGACTGGGACCTGCAGCACGACATCATGGCCCGCGGTTCGTTCCTGGTTTCCCGGGAAGCTGCGCGGATCATGGCTGAGCAGGGCCTCGGCGGCGACATCGTGTACATCGCCTCCAAGAACGCGGTCTTCGCCGGCCCGAACAACATCGCCTACTCCGCCACCAAGGCCGACCAGGCCCACCAGGTGAGGCTGCTGGCAGCCGAGCTCGGTGAGCACGGCATCCGCGTCAACGGGGTCAACCCCGACGGTGTCGTGCGGGGCTCGGGCATCTTCGCCGCGGGCTGGGGGGCACAGCGTGCGGCCACCTACGGCATCGAGGAGGAGAAGCTCGGCGAGTTCTACGCCCAGCGCACGCTCCTCAAGCGTGAGGTTCTGCCCGAGCACGTCGCGAACGCTGTCTTTGCCCTGACCGGCGGCGACCTGACCCACACGACCGGCCTGCACATCCCGGTCGACGCGGGCGTGGCAGCGGCGTTCCTGCGCTGACAGACGCCCCTCCGATCGCCCTGGGGCCGGTGGAACCAACCCTCCGGCCCCAGGTGCACCCTCTGCGGGCCGGTGGCGGTACGCCATGGCAGCTGTTGCCTGACCCAGCACTGTCAGGAAGCCGCCGGCCCGCGTCTTTTCCCAAGCGTTCTCGTTCTTCTGTTCGACGAGTCACATGCACAGCGGAGGTACCCCCGCGTGACCACCACCCCACCGTCCTCCGCTTTCGCTTCCGCGTTCGCCGCGGTCGATCTCGGCGCCACCAGCGGACGCGTGATCCTGGGCCGGGTCGGCCCGGACAACCTCGACCTCACCGAGGCGCATCGCTTCCCCAACACACCCGTCCGGCTGCCCGGCGGACTGCACTGGGATGTACTGGCCCTCTTCCAGGGCATCCTCGACGGGCTGCGCGAGGCAGCCCGCTCCGGCGGGGTCGCGTCCGTCGGCGTGGACACCTGGGCGGTGGACTACGGGCTCCTGGACGCGGACGGCGCCCTGCTCGGGCACCCCTTCCACTACCGCGACACGCGCAGCGACGGTGCGGCCGAGCGGGTGTGGGCCAAGGTCGGCCGCGAGGAGCTGTACGCGATCACGGGGCTGCAGCACCTGCCCTTCAACACGGTCTTCCAGCTGGCAGCTGCGGCGGGCAGTGTCCAGCTGGGTGCTGCCCGGCGTCTGCTGCTCATGCCCGATCTGCTGGTCCACTGGCTGACCGGCTCGGTCGGCGCCGAGGAGACCAACGCCTCGACCACCGGCCTGCTCGATGCCCGCACGGGCACGTGGTCGAAGGACCTGCTGGACCGGCTCGACATCGACCCGGAGCTGCTTCCCGCGCTGCGCGCTCCTGGTGACCCGGCGGGCACATTGCTCCCCCATGTCGCCGCGTACACCGGGCTTGACCCGAAGACTTCGGTGACGACGGTCGCCTCGCACGACACAGCATCCGCGGTGGTGGCTGTGCCAGCAACGGAGCCCTGCTTCGCCTACATTTCGTGCGGTACCTGGTCGCTGGCCGGTCTGGAGCTGGAGGCTCCGGTCTTGAGCGAGGAGTCGAGGGCCGCCAACTTCACCAACGAGCGTGGCATCGACGGCACGATCCGCTATCTGCGCAACATCATGGGCATGTGGCTGCTGGAGGAATGTCGGCGCACATGGGAGCGGCAGGGACTGCCCACGCACATCCCGGCTCTTCTGGCCGATGCAGCCCGGGCCAAGGCCTTCGACTCGGTTGTCGACCCGGACGCGCCGGAGTTCCTCGCCCCCGGCGACATGCCGGCCCGTATCCGGGACTACTGCGCCAGGACCGGGCAGCGGGTTCCGGGAAGCCAGGGCGCGGTGGTCCGCTGCATTCTGGAGAGTCTGGCCCTGGCCCACCGGCGCGCTCTGCGCCAGGCCGCTGAGCTGGCCGACTGCGATGTCACCCACGTCCACCTGGTCGGTGGGGGGTCGCGCAACGACCTGCTGTGCCAACTGACGGCCGACGCAACCGGGCTGCCCGTCATCGCCGGCCCCACCGAGGCGACTGCCCTGGGCAACATTCTCGTTCAGGCCCGGGCCGCCGGCCTGGTGGGTGACCTCGCCGCGATGCGCAAGCTCATCGCCTCCACCCAGCACCTACGGCACTACACCCCCCGGGGGGACGGTGCCGCGTGGGACGCGGCCGCCGCCCGGATCGCTTCCGCCTCGAGGACTTCGTGATGCGCGTCGCTCTGTTCGCAACCTGTGTCAACGACGCGGTCTATCCGTCCACGGCCATCGCGACCGTGAAGCTGCTGGAACGCCTGGGCGTCACCGTGGACTTCCCCGCGGCGCAGACGTGCTGCGGGCAGCCGCAGTTCAACACCGGCTACCGCAGGGAGACCGAGCCGCTGGTTGAACGCATGACCAGGGCCTTCGAGGGCTACGACTATGTGGTCACCCCCTCCGGGTCCTGTGTCGCGATGGTCCGCGACAACTACCCCCGCATCGGGGACAAGGCCCGCGCCGAAGGACGCGGCACCAGACTGAAGGACGCCGCGACGTCGCTCGTCCCCCGGACGTACGAACTGACGGAGTTCGTGGTAGACGTGCTCGGTGTCACCGATGTCGGGGCGTACTTCCCGCACACGGTCACCTACCACCCCTCCTGCCACGGCCTACGGATGCTGGGGCTGGGCGATCGGCCACGCCGACTGCTTGAGGCCGTGAAGGGGCTGGAGTTGGTGGAACTGCCCGGAGCGGAGGAGTGCTGCGGGTTCGGTGGCACGTTCGCGGTGAAGAACGCCGACGTGTCGACGGCGATGGGTAACGACAAGGTCCGCAACGCCCTGTCCACCGGCGCCGAGGTGCTGTGCGGTGCCGACAACTCCTGCCTGATGCACATCGGCGGCATCCTGCACCGCCAGGACGCCCCGCAGCGGGCGCTGCACATCGCCGAGATTCTCGCGAGCACGGAAGAGGAGCCTGCGGCATGAGCGGCACGTTCGTCGGTATGCCGGCCTTCCCGAAGGCCGCCCACGAGGCGGTGCAGAACGTCACGCTGCGCCGGAATTTGCGGCACGCCACGCACACCATCCGCGACAAGCGTGCGGTGGCGGTGGCGGAGCTCGACGACTGGGATCAGCTCCGCGAGGCCGGGAAGCAGATCAAGGACCACACGCTGAGCCGGCTGGACCACTATCTCGTCCAGTTGGAGGAGTCGGTCACCGCGGCGGGCGGGACGGTGCACTGGGCGGCCGACGCCGATGAGGCGAACCGGATCGTCGCCGATCTGGTGAAGGCGACCGGTGAGAGCGAGGTCGTCAAGGTCAAGTCGATGGCCACGCAGGAGATCGGGCTCAACGAGGCGCTGGAGGCCGAGGGCATCGCCGCCTACGAGACCGATCTGGCCGAGCTGATCGTGCAGTTGGGCAAAGACCGGCCCTCGCACATCCTCGTTCCCGCGATCCACCGCAACCGCGAGGAGATCCGTGACATCTTCCGCTCCGAGATGAGCGCTTGGGGACGCCCGGCACCGGACAACCTCACCGACAGCCCGGCCGAGCTCGCCGAAGCCGCGCGGCTTCACCTGCGGGAGAAGTTCCTGCGGGCGAAGGTCGGCATCTCGGGGGCGAACTTCATGGTCGCCGAGACCGGAACGCTCGTCGTGGTCGAGTCCGAGGGCAACGGCCGTATGTGCCTGACCCTGCCCGAGACCCTGATCTCGGTCGTCGGCATCGAGAAGGTCGTACCGACCTGGCAGGACCTGGAGGTGTTCCTGCAGACCCTGCCACGCTCCTCGACGGCCGAGCGGATGAACCCGTACACGTCCATGTGGACGGGCACGACCGAAGCGGACGGCCCAAAGACCTTCCACCTCGTGCTGCTCGACAACGGCCGCACCGCCACCCTGGCCGACGAGGTCGGCCGGCAGGCCCTGCGCTGCATCCGCTGCTCGGCCTGCCTGAACGTCTGCCCCGTCTACGAACGGGCCGGCGGGCACGCCTACGGATCCGTCTATCCCGGTCCCATCGGCGCGATCCTCACCCCACAACTACGGGGAACCCAGAGCGAGGTCGATGCGTCGCTGCCGTACGCGTCCTCGCTCTGCGGAGCCTGCTACGACGTCTGCCCGGTGGCCATCGACATCCCCGAAGTCCTCGTCCACCTGCGCGAACAGGTCGCAGACCAAGGCGGCAAGGGGCACCGCCTGGAGAAGGTCGCCATCAAGGCGGCCACCTGGGTCCTGGACAACCCCGCCGTCCTCGCGGTGGGCGAGCGTGTCGCCGCCAAGACCCGCAAGCTGCACCCGCGGAAGATACCTGGTCCGGGCGCGAGCCAGTGGACGAACAGCAGGGACCTGCCCGAGATGCCGGCCGAACCGTTTCGCGACTGGTGGAAGAAGAACCGCACATGACATCGTCCACGACGTCCTCCTCGCGCGCTCAGATCCTGGCGCGGGTCCGCACGGCGCTCGCCGACGGCCCTGCGGCGCCGCTGCCCTCGCGGGACTACTTCGCGTCGCACACCCCCGATGATCCGGCGGCGATCCTCGATCTCCTGCACGAAAACCTGGCCGACTACAGGGCGATCGTGCACCGAACCGCGGAGAGCGAACTGCCCACCGTCATTGCCCGGCTGCTGGAACAGCACGACGCGGCGTCGGTCGCGGTACCTGCGGGGCTGCCCGCCGCCTGGCTTTCGGGAGCGAAGATCCAACAGCGTCACGACGTGACCGCCGGACTGGAGGGCGACGGTGTCTCATCGCTGGCCCCGTCGGGCTCAGACCGGCCGGCGGGTGAACCGCTGACGCCGTACGAGCTCGACACTACAGATGCGGTCGTCACCGGATGCGCGGTGGCAATCGCCGAGACCGGAACGATTGTTCTCGACGCCGGTCCGGGACAGGGACGTCGCGCTCTGACACTCGTACCCGACATTCATATCTGCGTTGTCAGAGCTGCGGACCAGGTTGTCGCTTCTGTACCGCAATCACTGCCGCACCTCGATCCGACACGACCGCAAACCTGGATCTCCGGCCCGTCAGCAACCAGCGACATCGAACTCGACCGTGTCGAGGGGGTGCACGGTCCTCGCACTCTGCACGTGGTCCTGGTCACCGACGAATAGGAGAGGCCGCCTTCTGGTCTTGGCGTTGTAGCACGAACTCATCGGCTGCGGTGTACGCGACAGCTTTTCGGCGTCCGCACGCGCACAACAGCTCGGGCGGGCTGGCCTTCGCCCTGCTGCGATCTTCCCGTACGAAGTCGATGCCATCTCCTGGATGCGGCATCTGGTCTGTAGGCAGGAAACAGATTCCAGCGGTGCCCCGCCGATCGGTGTTCCCGTATAGAGCTCAGCAGACAGCGGTGGTGGCGTCCAGGCGGAGCGGCGCGTTCGTGCAGCCGGCTATGTCTTCGACCGTGACGCCGGGGGCGGTTTCGACGAGGGCGAAGCCTTCCGGGGTGATGTCGAGGACACCGAGGTCGGTGATGATGCGGTGCACGCATTGTTCGCCCGTGAGCGGGAGGGTGCACTCCTTGAGGAGCTTGGGGCTGCCGTCCTTGGCGGTGTGTTTCATGAGGACGATGACCCGCCAGGCGCCGTGGACGAGGTCCATGGCTCCGCCCATGCCCTTGACCATTTTGCCGGGGATCATCCAGTTGGCGAGGTCACCCCGTTCTGAGACCTGCATGGCACCCAGGACGGCCGTGTCGATGTGGCCGCCGCGGATCATGCCGAAGGACAGGGCCGAGTCGAAGAAGGACGCGCCCGGCAGGACGGTGACGGTCTCCTTGCCCGCGTTGATGAGGTCGGGGTCGACCTCTGTCTCGGTGGGGTAGGGGCCCGTGCCGAGGATGCCGTTCTCGGAGTGCAGTACGACGTGCACGCCGGTGGGCAGGTGTCCGGGGATCAGCGTCGGCAGGCCGATGCCCAGGTTGACGTAGGAGCCGTCGGTGAGCTCGGCGGCGGCGCGGGCGGCCATCTGGTCGCGGGTCCAGGCCATCAGGAACGTACCGTCCTCTTCTCGATCTTCTTGTCGGAGGCTTCGTCGGCGGTGAGCGCCACGATCCGCTGGACGTAGATGCCGGGCAGGTGGATCTCGTCGGGGCGCAGTTCCCCTGGCTCGGCGAGTTCCTCCACCTCGGCGATGGTGATGCGGCCGGCCATGGCTGCTAGGGGGTTGAAGTTGGCGGCGGCCTTCCGGAAGACCAGGTTGCCGTGGCGGTCGCCGCGCCAGGCGCGTACGAGGGCGAAGTCGGCGGTGATGCCGCGCTCCAGGACGTGCGTGCGGCCTCCGAAGTCGCGGGTCTCCTTGGGCGGGGAGGCCACGGCGACCGAGCCGTCGGGACCGTGCCGCCAGGGCAGTCCGCCCCGGGCGACCTGCGTGCCGACGCCTGCCGGGGTGTAGAAGGCCGGAATACCGGCGCCGCCGGCCCGCAGGCGTTCGGCCAGCGTGCCCTGGGGCACCAGTTCGACCTCGAGTTCTCCGGAGAGGTACTGCCGGGCGAACTCCTTGTTCTCGCCGACGTAGGAGCCGGTGACCCGGCTGATGCGGTGCGCGGCGAGGAGCACGCCGAGGCCGCGGCCGTCGACGCCGCAGTTGTTCGAGACGACCTGCAGGCCGTCGGCGCCGTGTGCGTACAGGGCGCGGATGAGGGTTTCGGGCACGCCACTGAGGCCGAAGCCGCCGACGGCCAGCGAGGCGCCGTCGGGAATGTCGGCGACCGCTTCCGCGGCGCTCGCCCTGACCTTGTTCATGTGGAGAGCGTCCTTTCAGGGGCTCGTGCCGGGCAGGACGGCGGACCAGCCGCCGTCGACGACGAGGTTGGCCCCCGTGATGTAGGCGGCTTCGTCGGAGGCGAGGAAGACGGCGGCGTTGACGACGTCGTCGGGACCTCCGACCCGGCCGAGCGGAATGTGACGGGCGATGGCGCGCATCGGGTGGTCGTCGGAGAGGAGGTTGGTGCGGGAGCCGGCGGTGTCGATCAGGCCGGGGCTGATGCAGTTGGCGCGGATGCCGTGCGGGGCGCCTTCGGCGGCGAGTTGGCGGGTCAGCGCGATGACGGCACCCTTGGAGGCGGAGTGCGCGGTTCGCCGGTTGGTGAGTGAGCCGGTGAGTCCCGCGGTGGAGCCGACGGTGAGAATGCAGCCGTGGCTGCGCCGCAGATGCGGCCAGGCGGAGCGGACGGTCAGCCACACCGAGTCCAGTTCGGCCCGCATGGTGAAGGCGAAGTCCTGGTAGGGCCGGCTGTCGACCGGTCCGAAGCGGACGGCGCCCGCGTTGGCGTAGACGATGTCGATGCCGCCGAAGGCGTCCACGGCTTCCTCGACCCAGGAGGACACGGACTGCTCGTCGGTGACGTCCAGGGGGCCGGGGGTCAGCGCGGTTCCGCCTTCGCGGGCGATGAGGTGCTGCGTCTCGATGGCCTGCTCGTGCAGGAGGTCGCCGCCCACGACGAGCGCGCCCTCGGCCGCGAAACGCAGTGCTGCGGCCCGGCCCTGGCCGCGGGCGGTCCCGGAGATGAGGGCAACCTTGCCGTCGAGCCGCTTCATGCGCCGGTCTCCCCGAGGAGCGCGTCCGACACGGACTTCACGCCGCCGTGCGCGGTCAGGCCGCCGTCCACGGCGATCTCCGCGCCGGTGATGAAAGAGGATTCGTCCGACAGGAGGAAGACGACCAGCGGGGCCACCTCGGCGACGGTGCCCGTGCGTCCGAGCGGGGTCTCACGGACGTTGGCGTCGCGGAAGGCCGGCGCGGCGGAGGCGGTCATCTCGGTCTCGATGTAGCCGGGGTGGATCGTGTTGACGCGGATGCCGCGCGGGCCGAGTTCCGTGGCCGCGGTCTTCGACAGACCGCGCAGCGCCCATTTGCTGGTCGTGTAGGCGACCGGGTAGTGAGCGGTGAGGGCCGCCGAGGAGCCGACGTTCACGATGGACGCACCGGGCGGCATCAGCGGGGCGAGGTGCTGGATGCCGAGCAGCGGTCCGGCCACGTTGACCGCGTGGACCCGTGCCAGGTCGTCTGGGCGCACGTCACCGATGCGGGCGCGCCAGGTAATGCCGGCGTTGTTCACCAGGCCGTGCACCTGCCTGTACGTCTCCTGGAGTTCGGTGGCCAGTTCGGCCCAGTCCTTCTCGCTGGTGACGTCGAGGCGGCGACAGCCTTCGGCGGGTGCGACGTCGGTGGCGATGACGCGGGCTCCCTCCCGCACCAGCGCCTCGGCCTCGGCGGCGCCCTGGCCGCGGGCGGCTCCGGTGACCACGATGACCTTGCCGAGCAGCCTCTTGGGGTGCAGGTCGTTCACGGCCTCTCCCGTGAGCGGCGCCGGCCGGCGGGGAGGGCTATGGGCTCGGTGCCGGGGGCGACGGTGTTGGTCACGGTGCCGATGCCCTCGACGGTGAGCGTGACGGTGTCGCCGGGCTTGAGCGGCGGCGGGGTCTGCTCCCCGCGTACGCCCCACAGTTCGGCGAGGCAGCCGCCGTTGCCGCAGGTGCCGGAGCCGAGCACGTCGCCCGGGACGACCCGGGTGCCGCGGGAGGCGTAGGCGGCCATCTCCTCGAACGTCCAGCTCATGTTGGACAGCAGATCCCGGCCGACGACCTCGCCGTTGACCTCGGCGGTGAGCGCCAGTCTCAGGAAGCCGTCCTCGTCCCGGTACGGTTCGAGTTCATCGGCGGTGACCAGGTACGGGCCGAGGGTGGTGGCGGTGTCCTTGCCCTTGCACGGGCCCAGTCCCACCTTCATCTCGGCGGACTGCAGGTCCCGTGCGGACCAGTCGTTGAAGACCGTGTAGCCGATGATGTGCTCGCGCGCCCGGTCGGGAGTCAGGTCGCGGCCCTCGCGGCCGATGACGGCGGCGACCTCCAGCTCGAAGTCCAGGACGGTGGAACCCGGCGGCATCGGGATGTCGTCGCCGGTCGCGTAGATCGCGTGCGGGTTGGTGAAGTAGAAGGTGGGCGCGGCGTACCACTGCTCGGGCACCCCGCCGGTGCCCTCCACGGAACGGCGAACGCCCTCGACGTGCTCCTCGAAGGTGACGAAGTCCCGTACGGAGGCGGGCCGGAGCGGCGGCAGCAGGCGCACTTCGGAGACGTGCGGGCCTGGTGGGACGTCGAGGGTGGTGGCACCGAGTTCGAGGAGTGCCGGGAGGCCGTCTCCGGCGCGGATGACCTCGGTCAGCGATCGGACGCCGGGGACGGGATACAGGACGCCGTCGTCGTCGTCGTCGACGACGGCGACGCGGGGCCGGTGCTGGTGTTCGTAGGCGGCGAAGCGCATGAGCAGCTCCTGGCTGGGGCCCGGGGCGCGGCGTCGTGTGTCAGGGCAGGTGACACGGCCGCGCCCCGGGAGTTCGGAAGGGGATCAGACCGGCGGGGCGACGAAGCAGCCGCGGTCGGGGTCGTTGAAGGACTCCTTGGCGACGAGCTCGTTCATCGGATTGGCGGTGCCCCACTGGTCGGTGACCTCGGGCTGGGAGAAGTCGTAGACGTGCGGGTGCCAGGTGTCCTCGTCCAGGCATTCCAGCTCGGTGGTGTACTCGACGGTGTTGCCGTGCGGGTCGAGGAAGTACGTGAAGGTGTTGTCACCGGCCATGTGACGGCCGGGGCCCCAGATCTTCTGGAAACCGGCGCGGATCACACGACCGGAGCCGCGCATGTACTCGTCGATGCCGCGCATCTCGAACGACACGTGGTGCAGGGAAGCGTGGGGGCCCTTCGCCAGCGCCATCGAGTGGTGCTGGTTGGAGATCCGCATGAAGTGCATGACCTCGCCCATGTGCGGCGAGCTGAGTGAATCGGAGAGCCGGAAGCCGAGGTGCTGCTCGTACCACTGCCTCGTTCGTTCCAGATCCGGGGAGTTGAGCACGACGTGGGACAGCTTGACCGGGATCGACTCCTTCTCCTCGATCTTGCGGTGCTGTCGCACCGCGACGTCGGCCGAGACCTCGATGGTGCGGCCGTCCACGTCGAAGAAGCGGAAGCCGTAACCGCCGCCGGGGGTGTCCACCTGGCCGGGCTGCGTGATCAGCTGCACGCCGCCGGAGAGGAGCTGTTCGGCCAGGGTGTCGACGTCGGCGGGTGTGGCGGCGCCGTAGGAGACGAGGTCGAGGCGCTTCTCCTCGGCTTTGCGCAGCCTGACGACGTACTGTTCCGGGGAGCCCTCTGCGGCGAGGAAGGAGATCCCGGAGTCCTCGGCGACCTTGGTCAGGCCCCAGACGCCCGCGTAGAAGTCGAGCTGCTTGTCGTAGTCGGGCACGGCCAGGTCGACGTGCCGCAGATGGGTGAGCAGTCGTGCGCTCATGAGCGTTCCTCCTCAGGACTGGGTCAGGTTGAGCAGGGCGGAGGCGGTGCCGCCCCGGATGGCCTCGAAGTCGGCCTCGGGGAGACGTGCGGCGCGCAGCGCGCCGACAGGGTCCTTCGTGCCCATGTCGAAGGGGAAGTCGGAGCCGAGCAGGACGCGGTCGGGGCCGGCGGTCCGGATCAGCTCGCGTAGGACGGACGGGTCGTGCACGAGCGAGTCGAAGTACAGGCGCTTCAGATAGCTGCTGGGCGGATGGGCGCAGCCGGCGGCGGCGTCGGGGCGGGCGGACCAGGCATGGTCGGAGCGGCCGATGTGGGTGGGCAGGTAGCCGCCGCCGTGGGCGGCGATCACTTTCAGCTCCGGGTGGCGGTCGAGCACTCCCGAGAAGATCAGGTGCGACAGTGCCACGGCGTTCTCGGTGGGCTGTCCCACGGTGTTGGACAGGTACCACTGGTCCAGACGCTCGTCCAGGGTGCATCCGAAGGGGTGCAGGAAGATGACGGCGCCCGTCTCCTGCGCTCGCGACCAGAACGGTTCGTAGGCCGGGTCGGACAGTTCCCGGCCCGGGGCGTGGCTGGAGATCTCCACTCCGGCCAGACCCTGTTCCAGTGCGTGATCCAGTGCGCGCACCGTGTGGTCCGGGTGCTGGAGCGGCGCGAGCCCGAGGCCGCGCAGCCGGTGCGGAGCGGCTGAACAGTGTTTGGCTGTCGCCTCGTTGGCCAGCCGGTACAGCTTTTCGGCTGTCTCCTCGTCCGTCCAGTAGTGGTAGTGCGAGGGGGAGGGGCTGACGAGCTGGACGTCCACGCCCTGCGCGTCCATCGCGGCCAGTCGTGCGGCCGGGTCGGTGAGCTGGGGTATGCGGTCGCGCACCATGGGGCCGCTGATTGCGAGGGCTGCGGGGCCGTTGCGCCGCGCATCCAGGGCTCTCGCGGCCGTGAGTCCGGGCAGGCCGTCGAGGAGTGAGTCGACTTCGGGCAGCAGCACGTGCGCGTGGACGTCGACGGTCGGCGAGGTCACGGCAGCTCCCTGAGCATCGTCATCGTGCGGCCCATCAGGCCGGGCACGTCCGCGTCGCGTACGCCGTCGAGCTGCCACTGTCCGATCTGCACGGACGCCTCGACCACCGGACGGACGCGGGCGATCCGCCGGTCGTAGTACGCCTGGAAGAGCGCGTCGTCCCAGTGTTCGGCGCTGATGAGCAGATGCGCGAGCACCCAGGCGTCCTCCAGTGACAGGGCGGCGCCCTGGGCGAGGGTGGGCGGGCAGCAGTGGGCGGCGTCGCCGACGAGGACCACGCGGCCCCGGTGCCAGGAACCCTCGACCAGCATCTGGTCGAACCAGGTGTAGTTGACCTTCGTGGGATCGGTGATGTGCTCGGTGATCTCCGGCCAGAATCCTCCGTAGGCTGCGGTGAGGCTGCGCATCTCGTCGGCGTAGGACTCCGGGGGGATCGATGCCCGGTCGCGGTTGGCCTCGACCACGTAGGCGTACATAGTGGTGTCGCTCGTCGGGCAGTAGCCGGCGATGTAGGCGGGACCGCCGTAGGCGAGATCCGTGCGGGTCACATCGGCCGGCCGGGGGACCGCGACGCGCCAGATGGCCATGCCGGTGGGTTCCGGCTTCGCCGTGATGCCGATGGCGGCGCGGGTGGTGGAACCCATGCCGTCGGCGGCGACCACCAGGTCGTAGTGGCCCTCGGTGCCGTCGGTGAAGCGCACGCTCACGCCGGTGTCGTCCTGTTCCAGGTGCTCGACCCGGGTGCCGAGGCGCACCGACGCGTCGCTGGCGCGGACGGCGTCGATCAGGATGCGTTGCAGTTGGGGGCGCTGCATGCCGACGGTGGCGGGCAGGTCGTCGCCTCCGGTGCGAAGGTCCTCGGCGACGTGCAGGACCGTGCCGTCGGGGGCGGTGATGCCGACGGATCCGAAACCGAAGCCGGAAGCACTGACCTCCTTCCA
The DNA here is from genome assembly GCF_002911015.1 of Streptomyces populi. Classification (GTDB taxonomy): domain Bacteria; phylum Actinomycetota; class Actinomycetes; order Streptomycetales; family Streptomycetaceae; genus Streptomyces; species Streptomyces populi. The sequence goes on along the minus strand of NZ_KZ626862.1, from coordinate 25,718 downwards.
CACGCCCAGTTCGCGCAGGACCCGCAGGGCGTTGCCCTGCAGGGTGATACCTGAACCGGCGGTGGCGTTCCAGTCGTCCTTCGCCTCGATGAGGTCGACGGCGAGACCGGCCCGGCGCAGCAGGATGGTCATGGCGTTTCCGGCGGCGCCGCCACCGATCACCAGGACCGTGCGGGCTGTGTTCATGGAGAACTCCGTTGCTGGGCGCGTCACTTGACCGCGACCGGGTTGACGGGGGAACCGACGGCGCCGGTGATGCGCAAAGGGGCGGCGGTGAGCCAGAACTCGTACACGCCGTCTTCCGCGCAGTCCTCGGCCAGGGCTTCCAGGTCCCACATCTCGCCGATGAGGAGTCCGATGTTGGGTATCGCGACCTGGTGCAGGGGCTGGAAGGCGTTCTCGAACTCGTTGGGGCGGACCTCGAAGCCCCAGGTGTCGGTGGCGATCGCTGCGATCTCGGTGCCGTGGAGCCAGCCGGCCGTGGTGAAGGAAAGCCCCGGTGCGGGGCCTCCGGCGTAGTCACCCCATCCGTCCCGGCGGACGCGCGCGAGCTGGCCGGTGCGCACCAGCACAATGTCGCCGCGGCCCACGCTCACCCCATGGGCCGTGGCGGTGGCGGCCAGGTGCTCCTCTGTGACGGCGAACCCGTCGGGCAGCTCGCCCGCTGCGCCCACGACCTGCCCCACGTCCAGGAGCACACCGCGTCCTGCGACGTGGGGGGCCATGTGCTCGATGCCGGTGATCAGGTCGCCGTCCGAGGTGACGACCTTCTCGGCCGCACGGCCGTTCCACGCCTTGCCGTGGTCGAAGATGTGCCCCAGCCCGTCCCACTGCGTGGAGCACTGGAGCGGCATCGCGATCACGTCGTCGGCGCCGCCGATGCCGTGCGGGAAGCCCTGGTGGCCAAGTGCGGCATCGGTGCCGGTGTCCAGCATGGTGTGCACCGGGTTGGTGCGCCGCCGCCAGCCCTTCTGCGGGCCGTTCATGTCGAAGGACTGCGACAGCGAGAAGCTGACCCCGCGCCGGACGAGACCAGCGGCCTCGCGGCGCTTCGCCTCGTCCAGGAAGTTCAGGGTGCCGAGCCGGTCGTCTTCACCCCAGCGCCCCCAGTTGGAGTACGCCTTGGCCGCCCGCGCAATCGCGGCTTCCGGGTCACGGGGATCCATGGCCGTCATGCCGTCGCCTCCGCCACGCATCGGGTGCGCTGGACGCCGAGCCCGGTGACCGAGCCCTCCATCACGTCGCCGTCGCGCAGCAGACGCCCCCAGTGCATGCCGTTGCCGGCCGGGCTGCCCGTGAGCACGAGATCACCCGGGAGGAGGTGCGCCGTCTGCGAGGCGTACGACACCATCCGCGCGACCTTGAAGATCATGTCCTTGGTCGACTCGTCCTGCATGGTCTCGCCGTTGAGCTTCAGCACCACGCGCAGGTCGTCGGGGTTGGCGATGGACTGCGCGGGCACGATCCATGGGCCGAGCGGCGTGAAACCGGGCGCGTTCTTGCTGCGCAGCCAGTCGGTGCCGATCTGCGGCATGTCCCTGCGGAAGACGGTCGACCGATCGGTCAGATCGTTGGCGATCGTGTAACCCGCGATGTGCGCGGCCGCCTCGTCGACGGACACCCGGTACGCGGGCCGGCCGATCACGACCGCCAGCTCCAGCTCCCAGTCCGGCTTCTCAGCCCAGGCGGGCAGCACGACGTCGTCGTAGGGGCCCGTGATCGCGCTGGGCAGACCGATGAACACGTACGGCAGGTCCTCGGCCGCCCGCCGGTCCATGATCTCGGCCGCCTCCGCCCGCCGTTCCGCCTCCGGCCGGTCGTCGCCGGGGGCACGGTGGGCGACATGCAGGTCGATCACGTGCTGCCGGTAATTCGCACCCGACTGGAAGATCTGACGCGGCTCGACCGGGGCGTGCACCTGAAGGTCCGCAATCGGCGTACGGCTGACACCGGTGTCGGCAGCCAGGGCGCGCAGGTGCGGCAGGGACGTGTCCCAGCGATCCAGCAGGCTCAGCACGGTCAGCTGGTCGTCGCCCAGTGCGGTCCGAAGGTCGAGAGCGTTGCCATCAGGCGTAATGAGAGCAGGAAAGCGGGGCCCGTCGGGGGCCGAGAGAGTCGCGAGGGCGAAAGGTCCGGCGAAGAGTGCGGACGCGGATCCAGGTTTCACGGACATGTCCTCCTGATTGCAGTGCGACTAATCTGGACCCCGCACCACTGATCAGGGAAATTGATTGTATGGATGATTGCCATCCACTTCATGGATGGCCTGTGGTTGATATCGCTCTGTAGAGGGACTTTTGATGAACCTGGCCCGCTTGGATCTCAACCTCGTCGTCGCTTTGCGCGCCCTACTGGAGGAGCGCAACGTCACTCGTGCCGGACAGCGCGTCGGGCTCAGCCAGCCCGCGATGAGCGCCGCTCTCTCCCGGCTGCGCCGGCACTTCGACGACGACCTGCTCGCCCGCGTCGGCGGCCACTACGAGCTGACCGCGCTGGGACAGGTGCTTCTGGACCGCACTTCGACCGCCTATGACGTGCTGGAACGCCTCTTCGCCAGCCAGGCGGACTTCGACCCGGCCAAGGAGAACCGGGAATTCAAGCTGGTGGCGTCCGACTACGCCGTGGCGATCTTCGGCACCGAGCTGGCCCGGGTGATCCACGAGGAGGCGCCCGGGATCCGGCTGCGCTTCTCCCAGACCCCGACCACCGTGGTGGACGACACCGCCACGCTGCTGAGCGCCAGCGACGGTCTGTTCATGCCGCACGGGGTCATCAGCGACTTCCCCGCCACCGACCTCTACGACGACCGCTGGGTCTTCCTCGTCGCGCGGGACCACCCGAGCGTCGACGACCGGCTCACCCGCAAGGACCTCGCCCGCCTTCCCTGGGTGACGTACCAGCGGACGTACGACGCCCCGGCGGTGCGCCAGCTCGGCATGCTCGGCGTCGAACCGCGGGTCGAGGTCTCCGTCGACAGCTTCCAGTCGCTGCCCCTGCTGGTCGCGGGGACCCGACGCATCGCGCTGATCCAGGAGCGCATGGCCCGGATGATGGAACCCATCGCAGCCGTGCGGGTGGTAGAGCCGCCCTACGAAGCCGTGCCGCTGAGGGAAGCGCTGTGGTGGCACCCGGTGCACACGCACGACGCGGCACACATCTGGCTGCGCGAGACCGCCGCCCGCGTCGGGGCCCGTCTGGGCCACCAGGACTGAGCGGCGTTTTCGACATTCCAGCCAGAGATGCCTGCCGGACGGGAAGCCGCTGAGGCCCGGGGCAGCAGACGACATCACTATCCGCGCGCTGGATCGAGGGCATCGGCAACTCGAATGACGTGAGGGGTGGGCAGGCCGAGAACCGGAACGCATAGTCGGGGGACACCGCCCGCGCCGGTCGGCCGACTGCGGAGCCGCCTGCACAGCAGATCCGGCCCGGTCCGCTGCACGGCGCTTCTCCCTCACGTCCCACGGAGTGTCGCCATGCCCACTTCCGCCGCCCTGCCATCTCACGAACACACGGGGGACCCGGCCGTCAGGGGCAGGCTGCCCGCCGTGCTGCTGATGGCCGGAAGCTGCCTGCCGATCCTGGGAGCCGTCCTCATCGCACCCGTCCTGCCACGCATGCAGGACCACTTCTCCCACATCGCCGGCAGCGAGGCTCTCGTCCCGCTCGTGCTCACCGTCCCCGCCCTCTCCCTGGCCGCGCTCGCCCCGTTCGCCGGCGTCCTCGTCGACCGGCTCGGCCGCAAGCGCCTGCTGGTCGCAGCCACCGTGCTGTACGCCCTGTTCGGCACCGCCCCACTGTGGCTGGGCTCCCTCTACGGCATCGTGCTCAGCCGCGTCCTGGTGGGCGTCGCCGAAGCGGCCATCATGACGTGCTGCACCACCATGATCGGCGACTACTACAGCGGACGGACCCGTGACCGGTACCTCGCGCTGCAGACCATGTGCGCATCGGCGTCCGCCACACTCTTCTTCGTCCTGGGCGGGGCTCTCGGCTCGATCGGCTGGAGAGCGCCCTTTTGGCTGTACGCCGTCGGCCTGCTGCTCGCTCCGGTGATGGCCCGGGTCCTCCCGGCTCCACATCCGACCGTCACTGAGCCGACATCGGTCGGCCAGCACCCCTTCCCCCTGCGGCGCATGGCGGGGATCTGCCTGCTGACCGTCTTCGGCGCGGCGGTCTTCTACACCGTGCCCGTGGAGATGTCGTACCTGATGGACGACCTGGGCGTGCACTCCACCGGAGTGGTGGGCGCGGTCACGGCGCTGGCCAGCGCGGCCACGGTCGTGGGCTCGGTGCTCTTCACCCGGCTCACCGATCGGCCCCGCCGCCGTATGCCGGTCCTCTTTCTCCTGTGTGCCGTGGGCTTTCTGCTGATGGGGGCGACGGACCATGTCGCCCTCCTCGTCGTCGGCGCCGTCGTCAACTGCGTCGGTACCGGGCTGCTTCTGCCCTCTCTGCTGACGCTGGCGCTGTCCCGGCTCGATTTCGCCGACCGCGGACGCGGCACCGGCCTGTGGACGGCGGCCTTCTTCCTCGGTGAATTCGCGTGTCCGCTCGCGCTGCTGGCCGCCAAGGGCATGCTGGGCACGCTGGCCTCGGCCGTCGTCCTCCTCGGCCTGCTCACGATGCTGGTCTCGGCCGCGCTGCTTCCCCTGACCCGCCGATCGCCGAAGACGCTGCCCCAGCATGTTCCCGAAAGCATCTGACTCTGACGGGTCACCGCACCGACGTCCTCATGGTCGACCGGCGCACGACCAGTTCCGGCTGCAGCACGACGTGGGTGTGTTCGTGCGTGGCGGGTTCCGCCGTGTCCTCGAGGAGCAGCCTGCCTGCTTCCCGGCCCAACGTGAGAGCCGGCCGTCGCACCGAAGTGAGCGGAACGACGGCGGACGCGGCGAACTCGATGTCGTCGTATCCCACCACTCCGATGTCTTCCGGAACCCGCAGACCAGCCTCGTACAGTGCCTGCATCACCCCGAGAGCAAGCAGGTCATTGGCACAGAAGACGGCAGTGGGGCGTTTCCTGAGGCCGAGGATCCTGTATCCGGCGTCTTTGCCGGCGCTCACTGTGAGCGCCGGGCACGGCAGGTCCCGAAGAGACTCCGCCGGAAGGCCGGCCATGCTGACCGCGATGGCGGCCCCCCGGCGCCGGTCTCGGACCTGCTGGAGACTGTCCGGTCCGCTGACGTAGCCGATCGACCGGTGCCCCTGCTGGATCAGGTGGCGCACGGCGGCCTGTCCTCCGGCGACGTCGTCGATGCCGACCGAACAGGCCCCCTGTTGAGGGGCGTTCTGGTCCGCGATGACGTACGGCACCCCGTTACGACGGAAGCCTGCCACCCTGCGCCCTGTGTCGTCTCCGGAGGCCAGGACGGCGCCGCGGACCTGGTGCGAGGTGATCAGCGAAAGGTGACGGGCCTCGTCGGCCGGTCCTCGGCCGGCCGTGCACACCATGACACCGAGGTCGGCTTCGAGCGCGGCCTGTTCCACACCGGCGGCCAGCGCGGTGAAGAAGGGGTTGGCCAGGTCGAGGACCAGGACGGCCACGAGTCGGGAAGTGAAGCCGTGCAACTGGCGCGCGCCGTCCGAGCGTACGTACCCGAGGGTGTCGATGACGTCCAGGACCCGCTGCCGGGTCGGCGCGGCCACGATGTCGGGGCGGTTGAGGACGTTGGAGACCGTGCCGAGCGAGACGCCGGCCTCCCGTGCCACGTCCTTGATGCCCACTCGGCGCCGGGCTCTGGCTTCCCGGGTTGCTGCTGGGCGGTGGCGCGGTGGTTCGCGCTGGGCTGCGGGCATGGTGGGCATCGTTCGTTCCACGGTCTACCGGCCTCCTGGCGCTGCCGTGCTCTTCCGCACGACCAGGCGCGGCGTCATGGTGGTGCGGATCGCCCGGTCCCGGCGGCCTTCGACCCTCTCGATGAGCAGGCGTGCGGCCGTCGAGCCCATGGTGTGTCCGGCCTGGTCGACGCTGGTCAGCTGGACAGGGGCCAGAGCGGCGAGGGCCGTGTTGTTGTAGCCGACGAGGGAGAGATCGTCGGGGATGCGCAGGCCGAGCTCGTGGGCGGCGCGATAGATGCCCAGGGCCGCGACGTCGGCGCCGGTCATGATGGCGGTAGGGGGGCGTTCCGCGGTCAACAACGTCATGCCTGCTTTGAAACCGCCGTCGTCGGAGTACGCGGCATGGTGCACCTGGGTGTGGCCGGCGAGACCGTGCCGTTGCATGGCCTCCATGTAGCCGGAGGCGAGCACGATCTCGGGTGTCCTCTTCCACTGGCCCGTCTTGCCGCCCGGTGCCGAGACGAGGGCGATGTCGCGGTGGCCGAGGGAGACCAGGTGGTCCACCACCAGACCGGCGCCGATGTCGTCGGCGTCGACGACGGAATCGTGGCTGTCCGCAGCGTCGTCATGGCCGATCACCACCGTGGGTGTCGCTGCGGCGGTGGTGAGGACCTCCGGGCGCGGAGTGCTCGGTGCGATGAGGATCAGGCCGTCCATCTGGCGGTCCACCATGGAACGAATGGTGCGCGCCTGGTCCTGCGCGTCGAATCCGGCCGCTCCGATCAGCACGGTGTAGTCGGAGCTGCGCAGCTCGTCCCGGATGCCGTCCAGGATGTCGGCGAAGAAGGCGTTGCGGACGTTGTCCAGCAGGACACCGATCGTGTAGGTCCGCCCGCGCATGCCACGTGCGGCGGCGTGGGGGCGGTAGTTGAGGGCGGTGATCGCGGCCTGCACCTTCTCGTGCATGGCCGGGCTCACTCCGTAGGCGTTGTTGAGCACCTTGGACACGGCCGCGGTGGACACGCCTGCGTGCCGGGCGACGTCGGTGATCGTCACGCGCTTGTTCTGCCTGGGTTCCGCAGCCCCGTCCATCGCCCGCACTCCGGTTCTCGTAGTCATTGGTGTAACGGTTTACAGGATGTCACACGCCGGGCGTCAAGTCTCTTGTGGAAATCCCCGGTGTTACAGCTCCGTGTCTTGACGGAGTCGAGTGACAGGTGCAGGGTGTTGCCCACTCGACATGGAGAACGTTTTACGAACTCCTGCGGCGCGGCCGCCTGTCGCTCTCGGCGCCGTCCTTGCGCCTTCGCCTCACATCTCGCTTCTTCTCCGACCTCTGGGAGTCACCCGTGTCCCTTCGCACGTCCCGCGCTCGGCGCGCACGTCTGAGCCTGTTCACGGCCGGCGCGGCCTCCATGGCCCTGCTCGCCACCGCATGCGGCGGCAGCGGGAGTGGTACCGCGGCTGCGCCGAAGAACTTCAGCTACCTCAGCGTCACCGAGAACACCACCGTCAAGACCGCACTGACCAGCCTGTCCGAGGGCTCGTGCAAGTCCGCGAACGACGCGCTGCCGCTGAAGGTCGAAACCGTTCCCCAGGCGAGCCTCGACCAGAAGCTGCAGCTGCTCGCCGGGCAGGGCGCCCTGCCCGTGCAGTTCGCCGCGGGCAATGCCCCCGCGCTCACCCAGAAGCTCGCGAAGTCGGGGAAGATCGCCGACCTGGAAGCCAAGCTGAAGGAGCTGGGGGTCGACGACCAGCTGGAGCCGGCCGCCGTGTCGACGATCAAGGCGCTGTACGGCGGCAAGCTGGAGGTCCTGCCGTACGAGTACAACATCGAGGGTGTCTTCTACAACAAGAAGATCTTCGAGGCCAACGGCCTGAAGGTCCCCGGGACCTGGGACGAGCTGGTCGCTTCGGCTGCCAAGCTGCAGGCCAAGGGCATCCAGCCGTTCTCCGCCTCCGGTCAGCAGGGCTGGCCGCTGACCCGTCTCATCAGCGGCTACCTCTACCGCAGCCTCGGCCCGGACGCGCTCAAGGACGTCGCCGACGGCAAGGCGAAGCTGACCGACCCGCAGTACGTCAAGGCCGCCACCGAGATCGCCGCCCTCGGCAAGAAGGGCTACTTCGGCAAGGGCGTCGGCTCCATCGACTACGACACCGCCATGAACCAGTTCCTCACCGGCAAGGCCGCCATGCTCTACATGGGCAGCTGGGCACTGGCGAACATCTCGGACGCCAAGCAGGACAAGATCGGCGCGACCAACGTCGGCTTCATGCCCTTCCCGGCTGTCGCCGGCGGCAAGGGCTCCATCGACCAGTACCCGTCCAACGTCGGCCTCGGCATCACCCTGGGTGCCAAGTCCTTCGACGAGAAGACCGGCGCCTGGGTCTCCTGCATCGCCAAGAACTACGGCAGCAAGGCGCTCAAGGACCACGGCTCGATCTCCGGCTTCAAGGTCAACACCCCGGTCACGGACGCCAACAAGGTCACGACCCAGGTGCGCGACACGATCAGCGCCTCCAAGCAGAACGTCCTGTGGTTCGAGGCGCTGTTCGGCACCAAGGCCACCACGGTCAGCCAGACCAACGCCGCGGGCCTGGTCAGCGGAAGCATGAGCCCCCAGCAGTTCATGCAGACCGTCCAGGACGCACTGTCCGCTCAGTGAGCCGACCGGGGCGGCGCGCCTGACGCCACACGCATCTTCTGCACGCCGCCCCGGCGCCTGCTCGGCACAACTCCTCATCGTCATCGAAGTGGATACCACTCATGCACCGCGTACTCGGTGACCGCAGGGCCATCGCGATCCTGCTCGGTCCCGCGCTTCTCGTCTATTCCCTGATCATGCTCGTCCCGATGGTGTGGTCGCTCGGCTACTCCTTCACCAAGGGCAACTCCATCGACGGCTTCACCGGCAACGGCTTCGCCAACTTCTCCCGCCTGCTGGATGATCCCGCCGTCCGTCACGCCCTGTGGTTCACCCTCAAGTACGCCGTCGTCGTCACCGCCGGTCAGGTGGTCGCGGGCTACCTCCTGGCCCTGCTCTACGTCTTCTTCCTCAAGCGGGCCTCCGCGCTCGTGCGGACCCTCGTGTTCTTCCCCGTCGTGCTGCCCACGGTCGCCGTCGGCCTGCTCTTCCAGAAGTTCTTCCAGGTCGCACCGCAGACCGGCCCCGTCAACTCGCTCCTGAACGCGGTCGGCATCGACTCCATCGACTTCTTTGGAAGCTCTTCGAGCGCCTTCTGGGTCCTGATCGTCATGGACATCTGGCGCTCGATGGGCTTCTACGCCGTGCTGCTCTTCGCCGGCCTCGTCGACATCCCTGAGGAAGTCCTCGAATCCGCCCGACTCGACGGAGCGACCGGCCTGCGACTGGTGCGCCACATCGTGCTGCCGCTGTCCCTGCCCGTGCTCATGTCCTCCCTGATCTTCAGCATCAACGGCACGCTGAAGGCCTTCGACTCCATCGTCGCGCTCACCAACGGCGGCCCGGGCAACAGCACCACCCCTTTGACCCTGTACATGTTCCAGACGTCGTTCACCTACGGCGACTACGGCTACGGCAGCACCATCGCCGTACTGCTCACCGTCGTATGCCTCTTGGTGAGCCTGGTCGTCTTCCGCGTCTCACGGCGCGACCTCACGGAAGGCTGACAGCCATGGCCATCGACACCCCTGTGAAGGCCACCGCCCATCAGGCAAGCCCTGGACCGTCTGCTGCTTCCAGCCGGCCCCGGCGACGCGTCCCATTCAGCAAGCTGTGGGTGAAGATCGTTGTCACCCTGCTGCTGGTCGTCGAGATCTACCCACTGGTCTGGATGTTCCTGACCTCGCTGAAGTCCAACAGCGACTACCTCAACCACTCCACCTGGAGCCTGCCCACCACGTGGGAGTGGGGCAACTATGCCGAAGCGTGGACCACGGGCCACATCGGGCTCTACGTCCGCAACAGCCTGCTCGCCGTCGTTCCTGCGCTGGCCCTGATCCTGCTGCTGGGCGCGGCAGCGGGCTTCGCACTCCAGGTCATGGTGTGGAAGGGCCGCAACCTCACCCTGCTGATCTTCCTGGCCGGCATGATGGTGCCACCGCAGATGATCCTGCTTCCTCTGTTCACGGTGTACTTCCAGACCGGGCTGTCCGGCACGCTGTGGCCGCTGATCCTCACCTACACCGGCACGGGCCTGCCGCTGACCGTCTTCATGATGGCCACCTACTACAAGTCCGTCCCGCGTGAACTCTTCGAAGCGGCCACGATCGACGGCGCCGGGATCCTGCGCTCCTTTTGGACCATCAGCGTCCCGATGGTCCGCAACGCACTCCTGACGGTCGGGCTGGTCGAGTTCTTCTTCATCTGGAACGACCTGCTGATCGCCCTCACCTTCACCAACAGCCAGGATCTGCGCACCGTCCAGGTCGGCCTGCTCAACTTCACCGGCGACTTCGGCGCCACCCAGTACGGCCCCCTGTTCGCCGCGATCTGCCTCAACGTTTTCGGCACCCTCCTGATCTACCTCTTCCTCAACCAGAAGGTCATGAAGGGACTCACTTCCGGAGCGCTCAAGGGCTGACCTCCCAAGCCCGCCCGCTCCCGCACGTGAAGAAAGGTTCCCCTTGTCGACCCCCCAACCCGCCCCGGTCTCCTTCGAACACCTCCCGGACGGCCTCGGCATCGGTACGGCCACCCCACGTCTGACCTGGAAACTTCCCCCTGCATCCGGCAGCCAGCAGGCATACGAGATCCGGCTCGAACGGGCCGGCCGTCAGCACAGCACCGGCCGTATCGAAGGAAGCGGCCAGGTCCTGGTGCCCTGGCCCGGTGAACCGCTGGCCTCACGCGAGAGCGTGAGCGTCCGAGTCCGCGTCTGGACGGCCGGAGCCGTGACGCCTTCCGCCTGGAGCGAGCCCAGCACGGTGGAAGCCGGGCTGCTCGACCCGGCCGACTGGCGCGCGGCACCGGTCGGCGCCGGATGGCCCGAGGATTCGGATGCCGAACGCCGTCCGGCCCGGGTACGCAAAGACTTCCACCTGGATCGCCCGATCACCCGAGCCCGCCTCTACGTCACCGCTCACGGCCTGTACGAGGTGGAGATCAACGGACTTCGGGTGGGCAGCGAGGTCCTCGCCCCGGGCTGGACGGTCTACCCGCACCGTCTGCGCTATCGCACCCATGACGTCACCGCCCTCCTCGCCACGGGCGCCAACGTGATCGGCGCCTGGCTCGGCGACGGCTGGTACCGCGGCAAGTACGGATTCGACGGCGGCACCCGCAACATCTACGGCAACGACCAGGCCCTCATCGCCCAGCTGGAAGTGACCTATGACGACGGCACCACCGTCGTCATCGCCACGGACGCCACCTGGACGGCCGCCGCCGGACCCATCGTCAGCAGCGGTCTTTACGAGGGCGAGTGCTTCGACGCCCGACTCGACGACCCCAGCTGGGCGACCCGCGCGCCTGAGCAGCACACGGAATGGACCCCCGTACGGCTCGGCAGCCGGGACCCGCGCACCCTCGTCTCCCCCCAGGGCCCGCCGGTGCGCTGCACCCAGGAGATGGCTCCCACCGCCATCACACCCACCGGCGACGGCCGTCATCTTCTCGACTTCGGCCAGAACCTCGTCGGCCGGCTCCGTCTCACCGTCGACGGCCCCGTGGGCACCATCATCACCATCCGGCACGCCGAAGTGCTCCAGGACGGAGAACTGGCCACCGAACCCCTGCGCGAGGCGTACTCCACCGACACCTTGATTCTTTCCGGGCGTGGTCCGTACACGTGGGAGCCCCGGTTCACCCTGCACGGATTCCGCTACGCCGAAATCAGCGGCTGGCCGGGGGAGCTGACACAGGAGTCGGTGACGGCCCGTGTCTATCACACGGACATGCGCCGTACCGGCTGGTTCGAGTGCAGCGACCCGCTGATCAACCGGCTCCACGAAAATGTCGTCTGGAGCATGCGCGGCAACTTCGTCGACATCCCCACCGACTGCCCCCAGCGCGACGAACGCCTCGGCTGGACCGGCGACCTACAGGTATTCGCCCCGACGGCGAGCTTCCTCTACGACTGCGCCGGCCTGCTGGACTCCTGGCTCACCGACGTACGGCTCGAGCAGCTTCCCGACGGCACCGTCCCCTGGTACGTGCCCGTCATTCCCGGCAAGCCGATGTGGACACCGATCCAGCCCGGCGCAGCCTGGGGAGACGTGGCAACGCTCACGCCCTGGACCCTGTACCGGCGCTTCGGCGACCTGCAGATCCTGAGCAGCAATTACGCCATGGCCAAGGCATGGGTGGACCTCGTCGAGCGGCTCGCCGGCTCCGATCGTCTCTGGGACACCGGATTCCAGTTGGGTGACTGGCTCGACCCCGCCGCTCCGCCGGATGATCCGGCAGCGGGCTGCACCGACCGCTACCTGGTGGCCACGGCGTATTTCGCGTATTCGGCCCGTCATCTGTCGCTGGCCGCAGCCGAACTGGGCATGGAGCGGGACGCCACCCAGTACGCCGCACTGGCTGCGGAAGTGGCCGCCGCCTTCCGCGACCGGTATGTACTGCCCGATGGCCGCATGACCAGCGACGCTCCCACCGCCTACGCGCTCGGCATCGCCTTCGATCTCCTCACCGATCCGCAACGCCGTGCAGCAGGTGACCGGCTGGCCGAGTTGGTGCTGGCCGACGAAGCCCGTATCGCCACAGGATTCGTCGGGACTCCGGTGATCTGTGATGCCCTCACCGACACCGGCCACCTGGACGTCGCCTACCGCCTGCTGACCCAGACCGAGTGCCCTTCCTGGCTCTATCCGGTCACGCAGGGGGCGACCACCATCTGGGAGCGGTGGGACAGCCTTCGCCCCGACGGCACACTCAATCCCGGCGGTATGACCTCCTTCAATCACTACGCTCTTGGAGCCGTCGCCGACTGGCTGCACCGCGTCGTCGGAGGCATCGCCGAGTCCACGCCCGGCTATCGCCGGCTTGTCTTCCAACCGCGGCCTGGCGGCGGCATCACGTGGGCACGGACCCGCCACGAAACGCCCTACGGCGCAGCAGAGTTGTCGTGGGAGACGACCATCGACGGTCGGATGTGCGTCCATGCCGTCGTACCTGACGGCTGCTCCGGCGTCGTGCAGCTCCCGGGGTGTCCGCCGGTCCAGGTGGGGCCGGGAGAACATGACCTCGATTCCTGGGAGATCGTGAAGAAAACAGCCTAATAGGCATTTATGAATTTCAAGCAGTCCGGCGCCAGTCATGGCGCCGGACTGCTTTCTTTTGGCATTTCTTAGGGTTGGCAATTCGCCTCGTCGATGACCTCCATCGATGCGGTCTATGGCGACCGTTGATCGGTCCGAATTTTCAATTGAAATTTCATTCCATTTTTCAATCAGTGCATCAAATGTGCTGGTCAGGTGCTTCTTTTTGGGCAAGTGTCAAAAGGGTTGACCCCTCTAGGCGGGGCCCTCTAGTTTGTCCGTTCAGCAAGCGTACGTCGCACGGAAATCCCAATTCCCTCACTGCTTCTTCTGTCGCGGGACTCGGCAGCAAGCGGGTGAGACCGGGAAAACCATCCCCCGAACCGGGGCCGGCCGTGACCTGACCCCTCGACCGGCCCCTCTTGTCCCGTGCGCGTAAATCCACCCCCCTTCGGAGAGCCGCCGTGAAAAGACGATCGTTCCTGTCTCTCGCCACCCTGACCGCAATGAGCCTGAGCATGGCTCCCCTGATGACCGAAGCGGCCATCGCCGCACCGTCCGTGACACCGCAGGACCAAGCGGACGCGATGCTCGCTCGCATGACAGCGGCGGAGAAGGAAGCGCTCGTGCGGTGCGACTTCGCGACCGTCGCGCACCTGGGCATACCGGCTCTGACCATGGTGGACGCCTCGGCCGGCCTGCGCGGCGAACAGGGCGTGACCGCGTTCCCGGTTCCGGTCGCGCAGGCGGCGGCATTCGACGAGAGTCTGGCGACACGCATCGGCAGCGCGATCGGTGCGGAGGGCCGGGCCAAGGGCTACAACAATCTCCTCGGCCCCACCATCGATCTCACCCGGACCTGGCACTCCGGCCGACAGTCCGAAGGTATGGGTGAGGACCCATTGCTCGCCGGCCAACTGGGCGCGGCCCTCACGACCGGCATGCAGAGCCAGAACGTTGTGGCCACGGTCAAGCACTTCGCCGCCTACACCCAGGAGACCAACCGCTTCTACACGGACACCAAGGTCTCCGACCGCGCGCTGCACGAACTGTACGAAGCACCGTTCCGCCGCGTTGTCACAGCCGCCCCGACCACGTCGGTCATGATGGCCTATCCCAAGATCAACGGGACCTTCGCGACGCAGAGCCCGGTTCTCTTCGACGACGTGAAGAAGACCATCGGACTGCAGGGTTACACCGTGCCGGACTTCTGGGCCGGCGACGACCAAGTCGCGGCCGCGCGGGCCGGCATGGACCTCGCCGGGCTCGGTCCCTACGCAGTCAAGATTCCCGCCGGAGGACTCACCGGCGGTGTGATACCCAGCTCCCGGCTCGACGACGCCGCCCGGCGGATCCTCGTCACGATGTACGCGAACGGTCTCTTCGACCACCCTGTGCCCACTCCGGCGGCCGACGTCAGCACCCAGGCCCACCAGGACCTGGCCCACGAGGCCGCCGTCGCCTCCCTGGTACTTCTGGCCAACCGCTCCGCAGCACTGCCTCTGCCGACCACTCTGAAGTCCCTGGCCGTCATCGGCCCGGCCGGCAGCGACGTCTTCACCGGCGTGGGCGGCTCCACCTACGTCGATCCGGGATCATGGACGACCCCCCTGGACGCCATCCGTGCTCGCGCCGGCAGCGGCCTCACCGTTACCCACGCTCAGGGCACCAAGGGAGATCTTCCGCTGACCGCGGTTCCCTCCACCGTGCTGCGCAGCGACGCCGGGGCTCCTGGCCTGTCCGCCGGTTACTACGCCGGTGCAGACGCCTCCGGCACCCCGCTCGCCACCCGCACCGACGCCGGCATCGACTTCACAGCTGCGCCCGTGGACAGCCTGCCCGACGTGTGGTCGGCGAAATGGACCGGAACCCTGGTGCCGACAGCCACCGGCTTGCACCGCTTCTCTCTGCTCGCCGCCGGAACCGCCACCGTGAAGATCAACGGCACCACGATCGCCACCGGCACCCGGCACAGCCGTCGATTCTTCCTCGGCCCCTACGACTACCCCCTGCAGGGCACTGCTGCGCTGACCGCCGGAAAGGCCGTCGCCATCGAGGTGACCTACACCAACGCCGGCACCGATCCCGGCACCTGCGGGCTCACGCTGGGCTGGCAGCCCGAATCCCTGATCCCCGCCGCCGTCGACGCGGCCCGCGCCGCGGATGCCGCGATCGTTTTCGTCAACCGGGTCGCCGGAGAGGACATGGACCACCTGGCACTCGGTCTGCCCGGCGATCAGGAACAGCTCATCGCGGCTGTGTCAGCGGTGAACTCGCGCACCATCGTCGTCCTCAACACCGACGGTCCCGTGGCCATGCCATGGCTCGGCGATGTCGAGGCCGTGCTCCAAGCCTGGTACGGAGGCCGCGGCATGGGCACGGCGCTGGCCGCCGTCCTCTTCGGAGACAGCGACCCCTCCGGCCGACTGCCCGTCACCTTCCCCGCCGACGCCACCCAAGGGCCGGGTACCACACCCGCGACCTACCCCGGCAGCAACGGAGCCGTCTCCTACGACGAGGGCATCTCCATCGGCTACCGCTACTACGACAGCAAGGGACAGCAGCCCCGATTCCCCTTCGGCCACGGCCTGTCGTACGCCACCTTCGCTCACGGCTCCCTCGAGGCGACATACAACAAGAGTGCCAAGACAGTGACGGTGAGTGTGACCGTCACCAACACCAGCTCGCGCAAGGGCACCGAACTCGTGCAGGTCTACGCCACGCTGCCGAGCGCCGCTGCCGCCGAACCGCAGCGGCTCGTCGCCTTCCGCAAAATCACACTGGCCCCTGCGGGCTCCCAGCGGCTCACGGTGACCGTTCCCGTGGACGACCTCACCATCTGGAAGGCAGGAGCCTGGGCACTCGTCCCCGGCACGTACACCTTCGCCACGGCGCACAGCTCCCGTGATCTGACCGCGCAGCGCGCTGTTCCCATCAGCTGACCGCAATCCCAACCGGCGCGTCACGCCACCCGCCTCCCCGCCGCGGCGTGACGCGCCTCCGCCGTTCCTGTCCAGCTCGTTGAACCTTCGCCTCCACTACTGCATGGAGCCCGCCCATGTCCCGCAGACCCAGACCCCTTCGCTTCGCCGCATCCCTCACGCTGAGCATGACGCTTCTGACCAGCTGCTCTGTCATAGGAGCCGACGGCGACACCTCCGACACCGAGGTGACCGTCAGAGCAAACATCACCGACAAGGCTTCGATGCAGGCAGTCGTCGCGGCCTTCCACCGGGCCCATCCCGACATCCACATCAGCGTCAGCTACGCCGACACCAACACCCTGCAGAAGGAAATTCCGCAGCAGCTCCGGGCGGACAAGGCACCGGACGTCTTCACCGTCTGGCCCGGCAACGGCAACCCCGCCTCCGTCCTGGCCCTGAAGGAGGACGACTTCCTGGAAGCACTCAGTCTGCGCTTCTTCGCCGGCCGGATACCCGACAGCATGCGCCCGGTCACCGACGGCGGCATCGGCACGTATCTGGTGCCCGTCACCTTCAGCGCCATCGGCGCGATCTACTCCGCAGAGACACTCAAGGCCATCGGAGGAACCCGGCCCACCACCTACAGCGGCCTCCTCGCCCTGTGCGACACCGCCCGCCAGCACGGAAAAGTGCTGTTCGCACTGGGCAACCAGACCCCGTGGGTCACCCAGCTCGTCGACTACGCACTGGTAGCCACTACGGTGTACGCCCACGACCCCGACTTCGACACACAGATGGAGTCCGGCCGGGAGACCTTCGCCCGGTCCGGATGGCGTCAAGCCATGACCAAGTACCTGGAAATGCGCGACCGCGGTTGCTTCAGCACCGCCCCGCTCAAGACCAGCTACGAGGACGCACTCGACCAAGTGGCCGACGGACGAGCAGTGGGAGTCGTCCAGGTCGCCAGCACACTCGCCGCTCTGCGTTCCGTGGCACCGGAGATGCACTTCCGGATGACAGCCCTGCCGGCCACCGATCAGCCGAACGAAACCCGGATTCCCGGCGCCGTCTCCGCCGCGTACGGGCTCAACGCCAAGGCCCCCCACCGCAAAGCGGCACTGACGTTCGTGGACTTCCTCGGGTCGGAACGGGGCCAGAACCTGTACAACCGCTCCGGCGCAACGCTGCCCGCTCTGCCCAACAAATCCTTCTCCGTCGATCCCGCCGTCGCGGAGGTGGCACGACGGCAAAAGGACGGGACGACGGTGCCGTTCATGGATCAGCGGTGGCCCAACTCAGAGGTGCAGCAGGCACACTTCAAGCAGATAAGTGCCCTCTTCGCGGGCACCACGGACATCGCGCACGCGCTGGCTGCCATGGACAGGGCGTACAAGTAGAGGCGGAGACGGACGCCGCCCCCGGCCGGGAGATCGTCAGAACGGTTCGCCATGCACACACCTCATCAGGAATCGGTGCTGTCCAGGGCAGCCCGCATTCTCGAAGCGTTCAGCCAGGACGAGCCGGCGCTGACGGTCTCCGAGATCGCCCGTCGAACGGGCCTGCACGTGGCCACGGTCTCGCGCCTCGTGGCCGAGCTCGTGGCTCTCGGTTTCCTGAGCCGGGACGCCGACCGCAAAGTACGCATCGGCGTGCGGCTGTGGGAGCTGGTCACGCGTGCTTCCCCCACACTCTCCCTGCGTGATCACGCTATGCCGTTCATGGAGGGCGTCCACGACGTTGTGGGCCACCATGTGCAGCTCGGTGTCCTCGACGGCGACGAGGCGCTCTTCCTGGAACGGCTCTCGGCACCGCGTGCGGTGATCAACTACACCCGGATCGCGGGGCGGCTTCCTCTGTACGCCTCCTCCAGCGGCCTGGTGCTCCTCGCCCACGGCCCCAGTGATCTCAAGCAAAGGATCCTGAGCGGTCCCATGACCGCGTACACGCCGAGCACGCCCGCCACGCCTGCGCAGCTGCGTGTGACCCTGGCCGAGATCCGGCAGCAGGGTTACGCGTACTGCCCCGGCTACGTCCACGCGGAGGCACTCGGCGTAGCCGCGCCCGTGCGCGGCGCGGACGGCACGGTGATCGCGGCGCTGTCGGTCATCGTCCCCAATGACGTCGGTGCCCAGGCTGTGGTGCCTGTCGTACGGACCGCTGCCCGGGGCATCTCCCGTTCATTGGCCGCGCGCGGGGCACAGGATGTTCCGTAGGCATGTGACGGCTGTGCGACAGCCGCATGACATCTCCACGAAGTCGGTCTCTCACTGAATGAGAATGCCGTCGCGACCCGACGACGCCCGCGCGCATGCTTCCTGCATTCCACAGACGGGAGGCGACAACGTGGTCGTACACAACCTGCTGCCCACTGCTCCGCTGCAGCAGCATCCCTCCACCGTGACGTTGCAGGTACAGGACAAGACTCCTGTCGCCGACGGTGTCGTGTCACTCGCCCTCGTGCACCCGGACGGCACACGGCTGCCGGATTGGACACCCGGCTCGCACATCGATCTCATCCTGCCGAGCGGAGTGACCCGCCAGTACTCCTTGTGCGGAGACCGATGGGACCCGTACACCTACCGCATCGCGGTCCTCCGCGAAGACTCCGGCAGGGGCGGCTCCGCCTACGTTCATGATCAGCTCATGCCTGGGAACCTCGTGGAGGTCGGAGGGCCGCGCAACCACTTTCCCCTGGCGCCTGCCGAGCGGTACCTGTTCATCGCGGGCGGCATCGGCATCACCCCGCTGCTGCCGATGATCCACCAAGCCGACGTGACCGGAGCCGACTGGCAGCTGCTGTACGGGGGCCGCAATCGAGCCTCCATGGCGTTCCTCGACGAACTCGCAGCTTCCTACGGCGACCGCGTACAGATCAGCCCCCAGGACGAGTGCGGCCTGCTCGACCTGGAAGCCTGGCTGAGCCAACCGGACACGGGAACCAAGGTGTACTGCTGCGGACCGGGGCCCTTGCTCACTGCGGTTGAGGCAGCGTGTTCCCGGTGGCCCCCGTACAACCTGCGGACCGAGCGATTCACAGCCAAGGCCCTGACAGAGCCGGTGCACCGCGGGCCCTTCGAGGTTGAGCTGTGCCGCAGCGGCAGGACAGTGACCATCACCCCCGATGCCACCGTCCTCCAAGCCCTACGGCAGGCAGGTGCGGATGTGCTGTCCTCCTGCGAGCACGGCACCTGCGGCACCTGCCTCACTCCGGTCGTGGAAGGGACCCCGGACCACCGGGACTCGGTACTGACCGAACACGAACGCGCCGCCAACGACTGCATGCTGCCCTGCGTCTCGCGTTCCCGCTCAGCCCGCCTGGTCCTGGACCTCTGAGCCACGACCCGCCCCTTCCCGAGCCGCACCTCGCTGGAGCCGCCATGACCGAAGCACCCGCCGCTGTTGTCGAACCGCCGGTGAACGACGTCGACCCTTTCGCCCCCGAACACCTCACAACCCCCGAACCCCTGCACAACGCCCTCCGGGAAGCCGGGCCCGTCGTGCGGCTGTCCCGCCACGACGTCTACGCGCTCGCCCGATACCGCGAAGTGCACGCGGCCCTCGTCGACTGGCAGACGTTCCAGTCCGCCGCCGGCGTGGGACTGGCCAACTTCCGCCATTCGAAGCCCTGGCGGCCTCCGAGCCTGCTGCTGGAGGCCGATCCGCCGCACCACGACGCACCGCGCCGCGTCCTGCGCGAGATACTCGCCCCACCAGCACTGCGCCGACTGCGCGCGGCCTGGCAGCCGATGGCCGACGACCTCGTCGACACCGTCCTGGCCACACAAGGAACCGATTTCGACGCATTCGAATCCCTCGCCAAAGCCTTCCCCCTGCGCGTCTTCCCCGACGCGGTGGGGCTGGGACCCGACGGCCGCGACAACCTCCTGCCCTACGGCAACATGGCATTCAACGCCTTCGGCCCCGCCAACGCCCTCGTGCAGGCAGATGCGCACAGGGCCGCCGACCTGTCTGCCTGGGTCAATGCCCAGTGCGCCCGCCGAGCCCTCACCGATGACGGATTCGGCGCCCGCATCTGGGCCGCCGCCGACCGCGGCGACCTCACCCACGAGCAGGCACCGCTGGTCGTACGCTCACTCCTCACCGCCGGCGTCGACACGACAGTGCACGGCCTGGCCGCCACCCTCTACGCCCTCGCCGGCCACCCTGACGAATGGCAGCGCTTCCGCGAACGCCCCGAACTGGCCCGCGTGGCATTCGATGAGGCGGTGCGCTGGCAGTCACCCGTCCAGACCTTCTTCCGCACCGCCACGACCGACGTCGAGATCGCGGGATCCCTCATCCCCGAGGGATCCAAGATCCTCATGTTCCTCGGCGCGGCGAACCGTGACCCGGCCCGCTGGAACGGCCCGGACCGCTTCGACCTCACCCGCGATCCATCCGGACACGTCGGCTTCGGCATGGGCATCCACCAATGCGTAGGCCAGCACGTAGCACGCCTGGAAGCCGAAGCACTCCTCACGGCCCTGGCTCGACGGGTGGAACGCATCGAGCTCGCAGGCGAACCGCGCCGGCACCTCAACAACACCCTGCGCTCCTTCGCAGCGCTCCCCGTACACGTGCGCCCCGTGAGCTGACCACCGTCCCTCGTGAACCCGAGCATCACCTCCCACACAGACAGACAGTCGAGAGGATCCATCCATGCCTCAGCACGTACGCGGCGTCGTCGCCCGCGTCAAAGGCGAGCCGGTGCGCGTCGAGACGATCGTCGTGCCCGATCCAGGGCCGGACGAGGCGGTGGTAAGAGTGCAGGCCTGCGGCGTCTGCCACACCGACCTGCACTACCGCGAAGGCGGCATCAACGATGACTTCCCGTTCCTTCTCGGACACGAGGCGGCGGGCATCGTGGAGGCGGTCGGCACCGGAGTCACCGACGTGGCGCCGGGCGACTTCGTCGTCCTGAACTGGCGGGCGGTCTGCGGCCGTTGTCGCGCATGCCGACGCGGACGCCCGCAGTACTGCTTCGATACGCACAACGCGCGCCAGAGGATGACCCTCAGCGACGGCACCGAACTGTCACCTGCCCTCGGCATCGGTGCTTTCGCCGAAAAGACCCTTGTAGCTGCCGGCCAGTGCACGAAGGTCGATCCGGCCGTCTCACCGGCCGCCGCCGGGCTGCTCGGCTGCGGGGTCATGGCAGGCATCGGCGCGGCAATCAACACAGGAGGAGTGGGCCGAGGCGACACCGTCGCTGTCATCGGCTGCGGCGGCGTCGGCAACGCAGCCGTCGTCGGTGCCCGACTGGCCGGCGCCGCGAAGATCATCGCCGTGGACATCGACGAGCGCAAGCTCGAGACAGCTCGGACGATGGGCGCCACGGACACCGTGAACGCGCGCGACACCGATCCGGTGGAGGCCATCCGCCGGCTCACCAACGGATTCGGCGCCGACATCGTCATCGAAGCCGTCGGGCGGCCGGAAACCTACCGACAGGCGTTCTACGCCCGTGACCTGGCCGGCACCGTCGTCCTCGTGGGCGTCCCGACCCCCGACATGCAACTCGACCTACCGCTGTTGGACGTCTTCGGACGAGGCGGCGCGCTCAAGTCCTCCTGGTACGGCGACTGCCTGCCGTCCCGCGACTTCCCCATGCTCACCGACCTCTACCTCCAAGGCCGCCTGGACCTCGACTCCTTCGTCACCGAGACGATCACTTTGGACGAGGTCGAAGACGCCTTCGCCCGCATGCACAAGGGCGATGTCCTCCGCTCGGTGGTGATCTTCTGATGACCGAGGTCCGCATCGAACACCTCACAACCTCAGGCGCCTTCAGCCTGGACGGCGGCCTCTGGGACGTCGAGAACAACGTCTGGATCGTCGGTGACGACCACGAGGCGATCGTGATCGACGCTGCCCACGACGCCGATGCCATCGCGGCAGCCGTAGGCGACCGGCGCCTGACCGCCATCGTGTGCACCCACGCCCACAACGACCACATCAACGCGGCCCCGGCGCTCGCCGAAGCCACCGGAGCTCCCATCCTCCTACACCTGGACGACCGACTGCTGTGGAAGCACACCCATCCCGAACACAGCCCTGAGGGCTACCTATCCCATGACCAGCGCATCGACGTCGCGGGAACAGAATTGCGGGTGATACACACCCCCGGACACACACCGGGATCGATCTGCCTGTACGCATCGACGCTCGGCACCGTATTCACCGGTGACACTCTGTTCGCGGGCGGCCCCGGAGCAACCGGACGCTCGTACTCGGACTTTCCTACCATCATCCGCTCGATCCGCGACCGACTCCTCACCCTGCCGCCCGGCACGCAGGTCCGCACCGGGCACGGCAGCGATACGAGCGTCCGGGCGGAAGCTCCCCAGCTGGATGAGTGGATAACCGCCGGTCACTGAACGGGGCCGGTGGTGGAACCGGTGCGCTCGTCCTCGACCACCTGCGGTGCGGACGTACCTACGCCCGGCCTCATGGGTAGACAGCGGCATCCTTTGTGGCCTGCGCTGTACCCAAGTGCCGACTATCTCGCTGATTCCGGGCCTCCGGTTGCCGAAGCCAGTTGGCATCAGAGCAGGTTGCGAACGTTGCCTGGTGCCAACCACTGATCCTGGTCACAACTGCTGAGCGGCCGCAGTTGGCGGAGGCTCGGCGTGTTTGTGCGGTCAAGTTGTTCGGGCAGGACCGCTCGAATGCCGAGATCGCGCAGATGGTGGGGGTGCACGCGGAGAGCGTGCGGCGCTGGAGACGTGCTTGGGAGAACGGTGGAACTCAGACACTACGGGGAAGCCGGCAACCGGTCGCTGGCCGAAGTTGGACGACGCCCAGGTGGAGCAGGTGCGGGCCGTGTTGGAGCGGGTCGGCGTGGTGGTGGAGCGGGTGACAGGGGTGTCGTTGTCGCGGGCGACGGTCTGGCGCCTGCTGACCGGCCGACTCGGCTGGAGTCTGCAACGGCCCGAGCGTCGCGCGGGGGAGCGGGACGAGTCGGAGATCGCCCGTTGGGTTGCGCATGAGTGGCCGCGCATCAAAGGGGGCGGTGAAGAAACGTGCCTGGATCGTGGTCCTCGACGAATCAGGTGTTTCTCTACTGCCTCAGGTCCGCCGCACTTACGCACCCCGCGTCCGCACTCGGAGTCCATGTGCTCGAGCGCAGATCCTGCCTCGCTCTGTTCCTGGTGGCCAGCCCCTGCCGGGCGCCGGTGGGGATGGGCCGTTCAAACAGGCTCCACCGGCGTTCTTGAGTTTTGGGTGGCCCATGACCTGCGTGAACCGTTATGAACCGGCGTCGCCGCTGTCGGGGTGCCATTCGGCCAGGACGATGGTGGCGTCGTCCTGCAGTTGGCCGTGGTGGTGGTCGAGGATGGCGTGGATGAGGCGGCGCAGGGCTTCGGGGGAGGGTTCGCCCGCGGCGAGGGCGCGGGTGACGAAGTCGACGAGCCTGTCCTCGCCGAACTGCTGACCGACTGCGGAACGGGCTTCGGTGACGCCGTCGGTGTGGATCAGGACCCGGTCGCCGGGCTCCAGCTGGGCGTGGTGCACGGTCAGGGGGTGCTCGTAGCCCGGGCCCAGCCCGAGTGGCAGCTCGCCCGGCGCCTCCAGGGCCCCCGGCACGACGTGATGGGCGCGGATCAACAGCGGCGGCGGATGGCCGGCGTTGATCCAGTCCAGCTGCCCGGTGTCGAGGTCCAGGTGCGCGAAGACGCCGGTCAGCAGGCCGCCAGGCTGCCAGCGGTGCAGGTCTTCGTCGATCCGGCCGGCGATGTCGGTGAGCGTTCCGCCCGCGCGGCGGGTGGACCGGCAGCCGGCCAGCGCGACGGCAGAGGCCAGCCCGGCTGCCAGGTCGTGGCCCATGGCGTCGACCACGGTCAGGTGCAGGCGTCCGTCGTCCAGGCCGTGGTCGAAGGCGTCCCCGCCGATCTCGTAGGCGGGTTCCAGCGCGGCGGTGGAGGTGACAGTGTCGGTGCCCAGCGTGCGGGGCGGCAGGAACGCCCAGACCATCTCTGAGGCGGTGGTCATCGGGCGCTGGCGGGCGGTGCGCCTGAACAGGTCGCTGAACCCGCTCTTGGACACGATGGTCAGCGCGGTCACCGCCGCCAACTGTACGGCGCCGTCCAGCATCGGGGGCGTGATCTGGTCGGCGCTGACGCGCAGTACGCCGATCCGGGCGATGCCGTCGACCAAGGGCAGCCACACCGTCAGCGGCCGACGGTGTGACAGCCGCAGCGACATGGTGCGGTAGGCCCACCCGGCCACCGTCCCCTCGATCGCCAGGGTGGCGTTGTCCTGGCCCCCGGTGTCGGGCGGGGCACCAGCTGATTCTCCTGCACATCCGCCAGGTACACGGTCGCCGAGACCATCCCCAGCCGACGGGCCGTCTCGTCGACCAGCTGCGGTACCTGCAGCGGGGAGGCGGTGTGCGACCGCTCCAGAAACAGGGCCAACGCGGCCCCCGGTTCCTCCACCATCGCTCACCGGTCCTCTCACCGTCTCGGCCCCTTCTTCAAGTCTGAGACCGGTCGGCTCGGTGCGCGGCCCGCCCAGGTACGGCACTACCTGGCTGGCTCTGTTCCCATACGGCTACGGCGAACGGGAACAGGGCTGCGTGATGCTCGGGGCGCAACTCTCGGTGCAGCCTGAGAGATCTCTGGTCCTGAAGATCCGCCGACGAACCCTGGATCGTGTACGTATTCAGGCGCAGCCTGCCTGGGACAGAGCGGCCTCCAGGGCTTGCCGGATGTCCTCGGACAGCTTCTTGTCGGCGGGCCAGCCGACAATCTGTTCCGCGACTTCCCGCAGTTTGATGTTCGTCTTCTGGGAGACCATCCGCAGAACGCCAAAGCCCTGGTCGGGAGGGAGGCCACCGAGGGATATGACTACCCCGATGGCCTGGTCGATCACCGCGTGTGAGACCACGGCTTCCTCAAGCTGGCCGATTTCCCGCTGCAACTGGCCGATTCTGCGAGCAAGCTCTTCCGGCCCAGGGGCGTCGGCGTTGAACGGTGAAGAGTCCTCCAGACCGTGCTCCGTTATGTTCACCTCCTGACAGGCTGCCCCCCCCGCAGGCCTGATGCTGCCGGTCAGCCAGTCCTTTCTGCGTGATACGTCATCACTTCGTTCTTGCGACCGGCCAGGAGCGCGCGCCCGGCGCAGGGGCGGGCAGCGGCAGCGGGCGTCGCGCCTGCCCCGAGGGTCGCCGTCGCCGCTTACGCGGCGGGGGTGAGTTCGGCGCGGCCGAACAGTAGGGCGTAGCCGGTGGGAAGCTGGTGCAGGATGCGGGTGGTCAGGTCGGGGCCGGCGTGGGCTGCGACGGCGGCGAATACGGAGCCGGTGTCCCAGCGGGTGGTGGCCAGAGAGGCGCCGGAGCGGGCGGCGAGGTCCTTGACGAAGGCCCAGCCGGTCAGCGACTGGGTGTCGGGGATCTGCGTGGTGAGGACGCGTGCGGCCTCCAGTGGCAGGCAGGCGGCCAGGTCGGCGCGTTCGTCGCCGGTCAGCTGACGCCCGAGCCCTCCCAGGACGAGGCGGACGGCTTCGTCGGCCTTCTCGCGGGTGGGGTAGGCGCCCTCGTAGCGGACTTTCTCCAGCATCTGCTCGTACGCCGTCCTGTACGGCTGCTGGTGCCCTTGCGGTGCGCGTACGTCGGTGATCACTGCGGTGCATGCCTTTCATCGGAGCCGGGATGGGGTGGCGCCCGGAGCGTGTGGCGCCACCCCAGGTCTTGGTCAGGTGGGTTGTGGGCGGCCGAAGAGGAGGTCGTAGCCGGTGGGGAGCTGGAGCAGGATCTGGCCCAGCAGGTCATCGCCGGCCGTGTCGGCGACCGTTGAGAGGACGGCGCTGACGTCCCAGGTCGCGGT
>NZ_KZ626861.1 GCF_002911015.1 Streptomyces populi | reverse complement strand
TCACCGAGCACGGCTTCGGCGCCGAGCCGGCCAGTGCCGTACGCATGCTCTGCGCCTGTTGCAGCGAGGGCACCCACCAGCAGGAGCGCGAGGTCCGGGCGGGCGCCCAGGCGGTGTCGCTGGCGGCTCCGGAGCCGGAGGCGCGGCTGCTGCTGGAGCGCTGGGCGGGGGAGAAGGCGATCGGCCGCGGCTGGAGCGGCCTGGAACGGGTGGGCTAGGAGCGGCGCGCCCGTTCGTGCCGGTTCACCCGTTCGTACGGGTGCTTTTGCGTGGACGGGCGCATCGGCTCGTACCGGAGCTACCGGGTGTCCGGGCCCGTCAGGTCGATCAGGCGGCAGACCGTCTCGATGTCTATCTTGACCTGGGCGATGGAGGCGCGGCCGGAGAGCCAGGTGATCAGGGCCGAGTGCCAGGTGTGCTCGATGACGCGGACGGCGGAGAGCTGGGCCGGCGTCGGGTCGTCGAGCCCCATCGCGTCCAGGATGATCACCGTGGTCTGCCGCGAGACCTGGTCGACCTCGGGGCTGACGCTGCGGTCCGCGAAGGTGAGCGCGCGGACCATCGCGTCGGCCAGGTGCGGCTCGCGCTGGAGGGCGCGGAACGCCCGCATCAGGGTCTCCGCCACCCGCTCCGCGGCCGTGTCCCCGGCCGGCGGCTTCTTGCGCAGCGTGCCGTGCATGTGCTCGAGCTGGTCCTGCATCGTGGCGACCAGCAGGTGCACCTTCGAGGGGAAGTAGCGGTACAGGGTGCCGAGGGCGACCTGCGAGGACTCCGCGACCTCGCGCATCTGCACGGCGTCGAAGCCGCCCCGGCTGGCCAGCTGCGCGCTCGCGTGCAGGATCCGGCGGCGGCGCGCCTCCTGCCGCTCGGTGAGCGGGGGAGAGGCGGTGTGCGACATGGAGTGCGGCCGGGTGTGCGCGGTGCCGGAGGACGCGGCGGGTGTGCCGCCTCCCGGCGCCGGTCGCGCGTTCTTCGAGTCCGCCTTGGCTTCCGCAGGCATGGGTCCGTTCCGTGACATCGGCGAGAGGGAGCGACGAGTCGACCGCAGGGCGTCACACCGCCGAGTGGAGCAGTCGATCCAGCCGCCCCGTCGTGGCGTGAATCACCTGATCCACCGCTCACAGCGGCGCTACCTGCCGGTAGATTCAGTGCTCCGTGAACGATCAAGTCTGAAACTTGTTCTAGATTAGCGTCCCGGCGTAATCTCGCGGGAAAGTGCAGGGAGAAGGGGACCGGAAGTGACCGCTGAGGCCATGGATGCGGACCCCGGGAAGGGCGCGGCAGCCGACGGGGAACGACCCCTGCGCATCGCGCTCCTCACCTACAAGGGAAACCCGTTCTGCGGCGGCCAGGGTGTCTACGTGCGGCACCTCTCGCGCGAGCTCGCCCGCCTCGGCCACCGTGTCGAGGTCATCGGATCCCAGCCCTACCCGGTGCTCGACGAGGGCCTCGACGGACTGAGCCTCACCGAGCTGCCCAGCCTCGACCTGTACCGCCAGCCCGACCCCTTCCGCACCCCCGCGCGCGACGAGTACCGGGACTGGATCGACGCCCTCGAGGTCGGCACGATGTGGACCGGCGGCTTTCCCGAGCCGCTGACCTTCTCGCTGCGCGCCCGCCGTCACCTGCGGGCCCGGCGCGGTGACTTCGACGTCGTCCACGACAACCAGACGCTCGGCTACGGACTGCTGGGGGACGTCGGCGCCCCGCTGGTGACCACCATCCACCACCCCATCACCGTCGACCGGCAGCTGGAGCTGGACGCGGCCGAGGGCTGGCAGCGTCGTGCCTCGGTCCGCCGGTGGTACGCCTTCACCCGCATGCAGAAGCGCGTCGCGCGCCGACTGCCGTCCGTCCTGACCGTCTCCGGCACCTCCCGCCAGGAGATCGTCGACCACCTGAAGGTGGACCAGGACCGCATCCACGTCGTCCACATCGGCGCGGACACCGACCTCTTCTCGCCGGACCCCTCGGTGCCCCAGGTGCCGGGCCGCATCGTCACCACCTCCAGCGCCGACGTGCCGCTCAAGGGTCTGGTGTTCCTGGTCGAGGCGCTCGCGAAGGTGCGCACCGAACACCCGGGCGCGCACCTCGTCGTCGTCGGCAAGCGCGCCGAGGACGGGCCGGTCGCCCAGGCCATCGAGCGGTACGGCCTCGAGGGCGCCGTCGAGTTCGTCAAGGGCATCTCCGACGCCGAGCTCGTCGACCTCGTCCGCTCGGCCGAGGTCGCCTGCGTGCCCTCCCTGTACGAGGGCTTCTCGCTGCCCGCCGCCGAGGCGATGGCCACCGGGACCCCGCTGGTGGCCACCACCGGCGGAGCGATCCCGGAGGTCGCGGGTCCCGACGGCGAGACCTGCCTCGCGGTCCCGCCGGGCGACCCCGGAGCGCTGGCGGCGGCCCTCGGCCGGCTCCTCGGCGACCCCGCGCTGCGGGCGCGGCTCGGCTCCGCCGGGCGCGAGCGCGTCCTCGCGCGCTTCACCTGGGCCAAGGCGGCCGAAGGCACCGTGGCCCACTACCGTGCGGCGATGGCCCTCTCCTCGTCCCGGTCCCGCGCGCGCGCGGGCACCGACGGGCACGGCGGCTCCCCGGCGACCCCGGGAACCGACCGCGCCGAGGCGGCGGAGGAGACTCCCGCCGAAGAACTAGTTGCAGTCAACCGCGAAAGCAGGGCCACGTGCTGACCGTCGACTTCTCCCGGTTCCCGCTCGCCCCCGGGGACCGCGTCCTGGACCTCGGATGCGGTGCCGGCCGGCACGCGTTCGAGTGCTACCGGCGCGGCGCGCAGGTCGTGGCGCTGGACCAGAACGCCGAGGAGATCCGCGAGGTCGCGAAGTGGTTCGCGGCGATGAAGGAGGCCGGGGAGGCGCCCGCCGGGGCCACCGCGACCGCCATGGAGGGCGACGCGCTCGCGCTGCCCTTCCCCGACGAGTCCTTCGACGTCGTGATCATCTCCGAGGTCATGGAGCACATCCCGGACGACAAGGGCGTCCTCGCCGAGATGGTCCGCGTGCTCAAGCCGGGCGGCCGCATCGCCGTCACCGTGCCGCGCTACGGCCCGGAGAAGGTCTGCTGGGCGCTGTCCGACGCCTACCACGAGGTGGAGGGCGGCCACATCCGCATCTACAAGGCGGACGAACTGCTCGCGAAGATCCGCGGGGCCGGCCTGCGGCCCTACGGCTCGCACCACGCGCACGCGCTGCACTCGCCGTACTGGTGGCTGAAGTGCGCGTTCGGCGTCGACAACGACAAGGCGCTGCCCGTGCGGGCGTACCACAAGCTGCTGGTCTGGGACATCATGAAGAAGCCGCTGGCCACCCGGGTCGTCGAGCAGGCGCTGAACCCGCTGATCGGCAAGAGCTTCGTGGCGTACGCGACCAAGCCGCACCTGCCGAAGGCGGCCGCTGCCGAGGCGGACGCCACGTGACCACTCCCCGGCGGACAGAACACCTCGTCCTGCCCGGGGTCCTCACCGCGGAGGAGGCCGCCGCCACGGTGCGCGGGATCCTCGCGGTGCAGCGCCCCGACGGAGCCATCCCGTGGTTCCGCGGCCACCACCTCGACCCGTGGGACCACACCGAGGCCGCCATGGCGCTCGACGCGGCCGGCGAGCACGAGGCCGCCGAGCGGGCCTACGAGTGGCTGGCACGGCATCAGAACGAGGACGGTTCCTGGTACGCGGCCTACGCGGACGGGGACTTCGAGGACGTCACCGACCGCGGCCGCGAGACCAACTTCTGCGCGTACATCGCGGTGGGCGTCTGGCACCACTACCTGGCGACCGGCGACGACGTGTTCCTGGACCGCATGTGGCCCGCCGTCTTCGCGGCAGTGGAGTTCGTGCTGCGGCTCCAGCAGCCCGGCGGGCAGATCGGCTGGAAGCGCGAGGACGACGGACGGGCGGTCGAGGACGCGCTGCTGACCGGGAGTTCGTCGGTCCATCACGCGCTGCGCTGCGCGCTCGCCATCGCCGAGCAGCGCGAGGAGCCGCAGCCCGACTGGGAGCTGGCGGTCGGCGCGCTGCGGCACGCGATCCGGCTGCACCCGGAGCGGTTCCTCGACAAGGACCACTACTCCATGGACTGGTACTACCCGGTGCTCGGGGGCGCGCTGACGGGCGCCGAGGCCAAGTCCCGCATAGAGGAGGGCTGGGACCGCTTCGTGGTGCCCGGCCTCGGGGTGCGCTGCGTGGTCCCCAACCCGTGGGTGACCGGTGGAGAGTCGGCCGAACTCGCCCTGGCGCTGTGGGCGGTGGGCGAGTCCGACCGTGCCCTGGAGATCCTCCAGTCCATCCAGCACCTGCGTGATCCGAAGTCCGGTCTGTACTGGACGGGCTACGTCTTCGAGGACCGGGCCGTGTGGCCCGAGGAACTCACCACCTGGACGGCGGGCTCCCTGCTGCTGGCGGTCGCCGCACTGGGCGGCGACGAGGCCACCTGCGCGGTCTTCGGGGGCGAGCGCCTGCCGGCCGGCCTGGACCCCGACTGCTGCGCGCCGACCCGCTGAAGGTCCGGACGGTCCTGGTCCGCCAGGCCGTCCGGACACTTCGAACTCTCTGAACTCTCCGAACTCTTCCGGCGCTTCGGGTGCTCCCGGCCGCCGGTGCCGGTCAGTGGCGGTGGACGCGGTTGGCCACCGCGTGGCCGATGAACAGGTAGACGACGGCGGCGAGACCGTAGCCCGCGACGACGCGCGCCCACTCCTTGTCGAAGGTGAACAGGTCGCGCGACCAGCCGGCCAGCCAGGCCGCGGTGCTGTGGATGAACTGCACGAGGTCGTTGCCACGGTTGGCGTCGAGCAGATACATCAGGATCCAGAGACCGAGGATGACGGCCATGACGTCCGCGACGATCGCGATGACCGTCCCCGCCTGATTCGAACCGTTGCGATATCTAGGGGACATGTCCAGCGGGTTGCCCGTCGGCCCCGGATGAAACCCGGCCGGTTCCCGCCGGGCGGTCCGGCCGCCGGACCGGTCCCGCGCGCCTCAGGAGTTCAACTCGGCCAGCACGCGCAGGGTGTGGGGGTCCGGGGACAGGACCAGCAGGTCGGTGACGGGGCCCTTGCGCCACGACTCCAGCCGCTCGGCGATGCGTTCACGTGGTCCGACGAGCGAGATCTCGTCCGCGAAGGCGTCCGGGACGGCCAGTACGGCCTCTTCCCGGCGCCCTTCCAGGAACAGCCGCTGGATCCTGCGGGCCTCCTCCTCGAAGCCCATCCTGGCCATCAGGTCGGCGTGGAAGTTGCGGGCGGCGTGCCCCATCCCGCCGATGTAGAAGCCGAGCATCGCCTTGACCGGCAGCAGTCCCTCGGCGACGTCGTCACAGACGTGCGCGCGGGCCATCGGCGCCACGAGGAAGCCCTCGGGCAGATCGGTGAGCGAGGCCTCGTAGGCCTGGGGACGCGTCGGCGACCAGTACAGCGGTAGCCAGCCGTCCGCGATCCGGGTCGTCTGCGCGATGTTCTTCGGCCCCTCGGCGCCGAGCAGGACCGGCAGCCCGGCCCGCAGCGGATGCGTGATCGGCTTGAGCGCCTTGCCGAGTCCCGTGCCGTCGGCGCCCCGGTAGGGGTGGGAGTGGAAGCGCCCGTCCAGTTCGACCGGCCCCTCGCGCCTGAGGACCTGGCGCACGACGTCGACGTACTCCCGGGTCGCGGTCAGCGGCGATCTCGGGAACGGCCTTCCGTACCAGCCCTCGACGACCTGCGGCCCCGACAGGCCGAGGCCGAGCATCACGCGCCCGCCCGACAGGTGGTCGAGGGTGAGCGCGTGCATCGCGGTGGTGGTGGGGGAGCGGGCGGCCATCTGCGCGACGGCCGTGCCGAGCCGGATGCGGCTGGTCCGCGCGGCGATCCAGGTGAGCGGGGTGAACGCGTCCGACCCCCAGGACTCCGCGGTCCACACCGAGTCGTAGCCGAGCCGCTCCGCCTCGACGGCGAGCGGTACGTGGTCCGCCGAGGGGCCGCGCCCCCAGTACCCGAGCGCGAGACCGAGCCGCATGGCGCCTCCAGGGAAAGGATTCTGACGCTCCGTCAGTTCTTGGCGTGCTGCGACTGTACGACAACGGCCCCCCGCCGGAAAGGGCGAGGGGCCGGAGCGAGGACGATGGACGGGTCAGCCGCGCTGGATCCCCGAGGTGTCCTGGAGCACGCCACGACGGCCGTCCTGCGTCTGCGCCACCAGGGTCGCGCCGCGCTGCTCGACGGCCAGGTACCAGGTGCCCGGCGCCAGTTCGGCGATCGGCGTCTGCGCGCCGTCCTCCGAGAAGAGCGGCCGCGCGACCGGAACGGCGAACCAGAACGGCGAGAAGTCCTGGGCCGGCGTCTGCGTCTGGGGCTGCGACGGCTGGCTCGGCTGGCCGCCGAACGACGGCGCGGGCCCCGAGGGCTGTCCGCCGAAGGGCTGCTGGCCGGGCTGCGAGGCGCCCGGGTACCCGTAACCACCCTGCGGCTGACCGCCGTAGGGCGCCGGGGCGACCGGGGTCGGGGCGCCGACGAGGGCCGTCTGCAGGGCGGGGACGAGCGGGGTCGCGACGGCCGCGCCGGCCAGGACCAGGGCCGCGATGAAGCCGAGGATGATACCCGCGGCGGCGTCCATCCGGTCCGGGGTGTCCACGATGGTCCAGAACATGACCCAGGCGACCAGCACCGTGAAGGCCACGCCGATCGCGCCCAGGTCGAGCCCGAGGACCTTGCGCGGCTGCGGCAGGCAGCGGTTGACGACGATCAGGGCGGCGCCGATGACCCCGCCCATGTAGATGCCCATGCCTTCGCCGAGGCTGTCCCAGGCGTTCGCGTCGTAGGTGAACCCGGAAACGGAGTAGGGGTGCAGGAACGACGCGATGAACAGCAACACCGCTGCTCCGATCACCACGCCGTCGCCTCGAGTGAGGGAGCGGATATTCACTTCAGGTCCTTCGTCAGTCGTCTCGTCGTCGGTGAGGCATCGCTGTACACCGTGTCGCCGACATGGTGCCGTCGTCGGGACCCGGTGTGAAGCTCGGGGGTGGCCCTTTATCGTACGGACGACCCTATCGCCCGGACGATCAGGGTGTCCGCCGGGTTGAGTCCGTAGATCACTACCCGTGCAGGAAACCAACGATTCCTTCAGAGATCCCCCGTGCCGCCTTCTCCCGCCAAGCGCCACTGGTGAGCAGCGCAGCGTCCTTCGTATCGCGCATGTTGCCGCACTCGATGAACACCTTGGGAACCGTTGACAGATTGAGACCGCCGAGGTCCTCACGGACCACCAGTCCGGTGCCGTCACCGACGTAGTTGGAGGGGGCGCTGCCCGTCTCGCGGACGAACAGGCCCGCGATGTGCTCGCCCAGGTCGCGGGAGGCGGCGACGATCGGGCGGGTGTCGGCGGCGCCCGCGTGCACCGACGCCGGGAGGATCACGTGGAAGCCGCGGTTGCCGGAGGCCGATCCGTCGGCGTGGAGGGAGACGACCGCGTCCGCGTGCGCCGCGTTGCCGATGCGGGCCCGCTCGTCGACGCAGGGCCCGAAGGAACGGTCGCCGTCCTGGGTCAACTTCACCGTGGCGCCCTGCTTCTCCAGGATGGCCCGCATCCGGTGCGCGACGTCGAGGGTGAACCGGGCTTCCGTGTAACCCGCGTTGGTCGACGTGCCGGTCGTGTCGCACTCCTTCCAGTTCGTTCCGATGTTCACCTTGTGGTTGATCTCGGACGAGTGCCGGAAGTTGCTCGGGTTGTGCCCGGGGTCGATGACGACGACCTTGCCCTTGAGGGAGCCGGAGGCGGCGGGCTTCGACGAGGAGGACGCCGGGGCCGACGGCGTGTCCGCCTTGGAGTCGTCCGTCGCCGAGGCGGACGGACGGGAGGAGGAAGAGGAGGGGCCGGCGGAGCCGGGCGAGGAGGACGAGGACGCGGGAACGGCCCGGTCGGACCCGCCCCCCGAGTCGTCCCCCACGGCCTGCCAGGCCAGCCAGCCTGCCAGTGCGCCGGGCACGAGCGCGGTGAGCGCGACGGTGAGCGGTCCACGCCGGGAACGGCGGGGCTGGGGCGGATCGAAGTCTGGGCCTACGTACGACACGTCAGCCACCATACGGGTTGTCCGGACGTTCCACGGGCGCCCCCGCGGAAGGCCGGGCGTCCGGCCGGGGGA
The DNA here is from genome assembly GCF_002911015.1 of Streptomyces populi. Classification (GTDB taxonomy): domain Bacteria; phylum Actinomycetota; class Actinomycetes; order Streptomycetales; family Streptomycetaceae; genus Streptomyces; species Streptomyces populi. The sequence continues at coordinate 91,248 of NZ_KZ626861.1, read as the reverse complement.
CGCGGGTCCGGCCGTGTCCCGGACGGGGGGCGCGTGCCGCGGCCGGTCCGCCGGGCGCTCAGATCCCCGGTCCGGTGCGCCGCAGGACGCGCAGCGAGCCGTTCACCGCGGTCTCGGTGAACGCGCCCGATTCCAGGGCCCGGAGCCAGACGCGGTAGGGGGCCTGGCCGGTGAACTCGTCGACGGGGTCCGGGAACACGTCGTGGATGACGAGCAGGCCGCCCTCGGCGACGTGCGGTGCCCAGCCCTCGTAGTCGCCGCTCGCGTGCTCGTCGGTGTGGCCGCCGTCGATGAAGACGAGGCCGAGGGGGGTGTTCCAGAAGGCGGCGATCTGCGGCGAACGGCCGACCAGCGCGACCACGTGCTCCTCCAGGCCCGCCCGGTGCAGGGTGCGGCGGAAGGTGGGGAGCGTGTCCATCAGACCGATCTCCGGGTCGACCGTGGACGGGTCGTGGTACTCCCAGCCCGGCTGCTGCTCCTCGCTGCCGCGGTGGTGGTCGACCGTGATGGCGGTCACCCCTGCCTCGCGGGCGGCGTCGGCGAGCAGGATCGTGGAACGGCCGCAGTAGGTGCCGACCTCCAGGAGCGGCAGCCCGAGCCGTCCGGCCTCGACGGCGGCCTCGTGGAGGGCGAGTCCCTCGCCGCTCGGCATGAACCCCTTGGCGGCCTCGAAGGCGGCGAGGATCTCGGGCTTGGGTGCCGCGGGCATGGGGGTCTCCTCCGACGGGACGGACAACGGGTACGCCGAGCATCGTGCACCAAACCCCCGCCGCGCGGGCGGCGGGGGTGGCGATGATCACTCCGGGGCGGACGGTCCCGCGGGCGCGGGTGTCAGGCCGTGACGTCGGCGTTCTCGCCCCGCGGCGACGGGGCGGGGGCGGCAGGGGCGTCGCCCGTGCGTGCCCGCGCCGCGTCCTCCTCGCTGCTGGCCACCAGCGAGGGCTTGGTGGCGGGGCGGCGGCCCGGGAGGAGGAACGCCATGAGCAGACCGGCCGCGACGGCGCCCGTGGCGATCACGAACGACACCCGGAAGCCGTGCATCGTCGGGATCGCGACCCCGCCGACGTGGTGGGCCGTGTTGGCGAGCACCATGCCGATGACGGCGCTCGAGACCGACGTGCCGATGGACCGCATCAGGGTGTTCAGACCGTTGGCCGCGCCCGTCTCCGAGGCCGGGACGGAGCCGACGATCAGAGCGGGGAGCGAGGAGTAGGCGAGGCCGATGCCCGCGCCCAGGATGACCGCGATGACCAGCGACTGCCAGGCGGCGCTCATCAGGCCGAGACCGGCGCCGTAGCCGATCCCGATGATCACCATGCCGATGATCAGGGTGACCTTCGGGCCGTACTTCGCCGACAGCCGGGCGTACACGGGTGCGGTGAGCATCATCGTCAGGCCGAGCGGGGCCACGATCAGGCCCGCCCGCACCATCGACTGGCCGAGGCCGTAGCCGGTGGACGTCGGCAGCTGGAGCAGCTGCGGCAGGACCAGCGAGACGACGTAGAAGGAGACGCCGACCATGATCGAGGCGAGGTTGGTGAAGAGGACCGCGGGGCGGGCCGTGGTGCGCAGGTCGACCAGCGGGGCCTTCAGCCGCAGCTCCATCGCGCCCCACAGCAGGAGCACGACGGCCGAGGCGCCGAACAGGCCGAGGGTGGTGGGGTCGGTCCAGCCCCAGTCGCTGCCCTTGGTGATCGGCAGCAGGAAGAGCACGAGCCCGGTGGACAGGCCCACCGCGCCCAGCACGTCGAAGGTGCCCTCGGCGCGCACCGGGGACTCCGGCACGACGAGGAGGGTGAGGGCGATCGAGAGGACGCCGAGGCCTGCGGCGCCGTAGAAGAGGGCGTGCCAGTCGGCGTGCTGCGCGACGAGGGCCGCGGCGGGCAGCGCGAGGCCGCCGCCGACGCCGATCGAGGAGCTCATCAGGGCCATCGCGGAGGCGAGCTTCTCGCGGGGCAGCATGTCGCGCATCAGGCCGATGCCCAGCGGGATCGCGCCCATCGCGAAGCCCTGGAGGGTACGGCCGACGATCATCGGCAGCAGGGTGCTGCTCAACGCGCTGACCAGGGCGCCGGCCACCATCACGGACAGGCTGGCGAGCAGCATGCGCCGCTTGCCGTAGAGGTCGCCGAGGCGGCCCATGATCGGAGTGGCCACGGCGCCCGAGAGCAGGGTCGAGGTCAGGACCCAGGTGGCGTTGCTGGGCGCGGTGTCCAGCAGCGCCGGCAGGTCCTTGATGACCGGGACGAGCAGGGTCTGCATGACCGCGACAACGATGCCCGCGAAGGCGAGCACCGGCACGGTCGCGCCGCCCGGCCTCCGCGCGGCGGAGCCGGTCGTCGTGTGCGTCATTGCGGGGGCCTCCAGGCCGTAGGGAACGGGGCTCTCGGGAGAGAGAGGGGGGTGGGGTGGTCCGTGCGGATGCGGGGACGGTGGTCGGGGTCCTGGGGACACGGGGACGTCGGTCGGGTGATCCGCGTGGGTACGTGCAGGGGGAACCCGGTGCGCCTGGGCAACTATTCCGATGCTTCGGCGTACTAACGAATTCTTGACCGATCCATGAGGATCTGACCTACCGTCAGAATGAAACGTGTTCTAGTCTGGCGCGGATCCACGCACCTCGGTCCTCTGGGGAGGCAGGCATGGGTATCGCGGTCACGCCGGAGCAACGCGAGCTGGCCGAGGCCGTGCGCGGCTGGATCGCCCGCGCCGTGCCGCCCGAGGAGGTCCGCAAACTCCTGGACGCCCCGAGCGGCGGCAGGCCTCCGTTCTGGGACGCGCTCGCCGCGCAGGGACTCCTCGCCGTGCACCTCCCCGAGGCCTGCGGCGGGGGCGGCGGCGACCTCGTCGATCTCGCCGTCGTGGTGGAGGAGGCCGCGCGGGCCGCGCTGCCGGGCCCGTTCGTGGCGAACGCCCTGGCGTCGGCGGTGCTGGCGGCGGAACTCGCGGGCGGGCCGGGCGAACGGGACGGGACCGTCGGTCCCGCACGGATGCCGGGTCGTGCCGGTCTCGTACGGGCGCTGGGGTGCGGGGAGCGCATCGGCGCCGTCGCGTTCGGCACCGGGACCCTGACGGCCCGGGCGGTGGACGGCGGATACGTGCTCGACGGGACGGCGCCGCCGGTGCTGTCCGGCGGCGACGCGGACGTGCTCGTGCTGGCGGCGAGGTGCGACGAGAGGGCCGCGTCCGACGGCGAACTCGACGGGGACCCGGGGCCGGAGCGCCCTCCCGGCGCAGGCCGGCCCTCCGGGCGCGCCGCCGACGGGGGGCCGGTGTCCGGGCACGTCCTCGGCCCGGGCCCGGTGCCCGGGCGCGACACCGGCGCGGGTCCCGTGCCCGGGTGCGACACCGGCCCGGGTCCCGTGCCCGGGTGCGACACCGGCGCGGAGGCCGCGTCCGGCGGGCGGGTCCTCTGGCTGGTGGTGGACGCCGCCGGCCTGGCCGTCCGGCCGCACGGGAGCGCCGATCCGACCCGGGCGACCGCCGAGGTCCGGGCCCGGGGCCTGAGCGTCCCCGCCGACCGGGTCCTCGCGGTCGGACCGTCCCTGGTCCGGGACCTCGCGGCCGTCGTCCTCGCCGCGGACGCCTGCGGCACCGCGGCCTGGTCGCTGGACACGGCCGCCGCGCACGCCAGGGTCCGCGAGCAGTTCGGCCGCCCCATCGGACACTTCCAGGGCGTCAAGCACCTGTGCGCCGGCATGCTGCTGCGGCTGGAACAGGCGAGGGCGCTCACCTGGGACGCGGCGCGCGCCGGACAGGAGCCGCCCGGGACGAGGGGGCTGGTGGCCGCGCTCGCGGCCGGTACCGCCCTCGACGCCGCCTTCTCCTGCGCCGAGGACTGCGTCCAGATCCTCGGCGGCATCGGGTTCACCTGGGAGCACGACGCCCATCTGTACCTGCGCCGGGCCCTGGTGGCGCGGCAGTTGCTCGGGGCCGGGGGCGGACACCTGCGGCGGGCCGTACGGCTCGCGCGCGACGGCGCCCGGCGGGAACTGCGCCTGGAACTGCCGCCGGAGGCGTCCGGGTACCGGGCCGAGGCCCGTGCGGTGATCGACCGGGTGCGCGGGCTCGGTCCGGCGGACGCCCGCCGGGCGCTGGCGCCCACCGGGTACGCCGCCCCGCACCTGCCCCCGCCGTACGGCCTCGGCGCGGGCCCGGTCCAGCAGCTCGCCGTGCAGCAGGAGCTGGCGGCGGCCGGGGTGCGGATCAGCGATCTGGGGATCGCGGCCTGGGTCGTGCCGTCCCTCGTCGCGCACGGGACCCGCCGGCAGCTGGAGCGCTATCTGCTGCCCACCCTGCGCGGCGACCTCCTGTGGTGCCAGCTCTTCTCGGAGCCCGGCGCCGGATCCGACCTCGCCTCGCTGCGGACCCGCGCCGAGCGCACGGCCGACGGGCGGTGGCGGGTCAACGGACAGAAGGTGTGGACGAGCGCGGCGCGGTGGGCCGACCACGGGATCCTCCTCGCCCGCACGAACCCGGCCGCGCCCAGGCACAAGGGGCTCACCTACTTCGTCGTCGACATGCGGAACACGGACGGGATCGACATCCGCCCCCTGAGGGAGATCACCGGTGACTCCCTCTTCAACGAGGTCTGGTTCGACGACGTGCTGCTACCCGCGGACGCGGTCGTCGGCGGGGTCGACGACGGCTGGCGGGTCGCCCGTGACACGCTCGGCAACGAACGCGTCCACATGGCCGACCAGTTGACGTTCGACACCGGCCTGGAGGCGCTGATACCGGCCGACGTCGACGGCCCCCGGCTGGGGGCGCTGCTGGCCGAGGCGCACGCCCTGGCCTGCATCACCCTGCGCACCACCCTCCGCCAGGTCTCCGGGGTGCAACCGGGCGCGGGCGCCTCCGTCCGCAAACTCGTGCAGACGGCGCACCAGCAGAAGGTCGCCGAGCTCGCCCTCGAACTCCTGGGCCCCGAAGGCGCGTTGTGCGAGGGACCGGGCGAGCGGGCCGTGCACGGCTTCCTGCTCTCCCGGTGCCTGACCATCGCGGGCGGCACCACCCAGGTCCAGCTCAACCTCGTCGCCGAGCGCCTGCTCGGCCTGCCGCGGGACTAGGAGCGCCATGAAGTCGTACGTCGTCGGTGTCGGCATGACCAGGTTCGAGAAGCCCGAGACCCGCGAGTGGCAGTACTGGGACATGGTCCGCGAGGCCGGTACCGGCGCCCTCGCGGACGCGGGGATCCCTTACACGGACGTGGAACAGGTCCCCGTCGGCCACTGCTTCCAGCCCTCCACCGCCGGCCAGCGCGCCGCCTACGAACTCGGCCTGACCGGCGTGCCCGTCTACAACGTCAACAACAACTGCGCCACCGGGGCGAGCGCGTTGATGCTGGCCCGGCAGTTCGTGGAGGGCGGGATCTCCGACTGCGTCCTCGCGCTGGGCTTCGAGAAGATGAAGCGCGGATCGCTCGGATCGGGCGCCGACGGCGGGGACTTCGCCACGTCACCCGTCGCCCGCCACTACGGCGTCATGGCCGCCCGGCACGGCTTCGAGATGTCCCCGCCCACCGCGCAGATCTTCGGCGACGCGGCCCGAGAGCACATGGAGCGGTACGGCACGACCGAGGCCCAGCTCGCCGCCGTCGGCGCCAAGAACCACCGCCACTCGGCCCACAACCCGTACGCCCAGTTCCAGGACGTGTACTCCGTCGACGAGGTGCTCGCCGCCAAGACCGTGCACCGGCCGCTGACCCGGCTCCAGTGCTCGCCCACCTCGGACGGGGCCGCCGCGGCCGTCGTCGTGTCCGAACGGTTCGCCGAGCGGCGCGGGCTCCAGGACAGGGCGGTCGAGATCGTCGCCCAGGCGATGACCACCGACACCGAGGAGTCCTTCGCTTCCCGCTCCTGCATCGACGTGGTCGGTCTGCCGATGTCGCGGGAGGCCGCGCGCCGGGTCTACGAGCGCTCCGGGCTCGGCATCGAGGACGTGGACGTCGTGGAACTCCACGACTGCTTCTCCGTCAACGAGTTGCTGACCTACGAGGCGCTCGGCATGTGCGGGGAGGGGGAGTCGGGCGCACTTGTCGAGTCGGGGGCGACGACGTACGGCGGACGCTGGGTGGTGAACCCCTCCGGCGGACTGATCTCCAAGGGGCATCCGCTGGGGGCGACCGGAATCGCCCAGGTGGCCGAACTCGTCTGGCAGTTGAGGGGGAAGGCCGGGGTGCGGCAGGTCCCGGGGGCGCGGGTCGGGCTCGCGCACAACATCGGGCTGGGCGGCGCGGCGGTGGTCACGCTGCTGCGCAGGTCCTAGGTCCGCCGCCGTACGCACGGGTGCGGCGAAATCCTGATGCGGGGTCGTGCGTACGGAGGCCGAGGGGTGGGCCGCGGCGGCGATGCTCGTGCCGCTCGGCGCGGGAGCGGCCCTCATCGGGGTGTTCCTGGTCGTCGAGGCGCGGACCGGGGCGCCGCTGATGCCGCTGCGGCTGCGGTCGGTGTCGTCGGTGAACGCGGCCGTGTTCGTCTCCGGCTCGGCGATGTTCTGCATTTGACATCCTCCCCCTCTTGGAAGAGGGGGATTCCAGCCCATATGGGTTGGGGTTCACGGGTGTTCGAACGGCCGGTGGCCGTTGTCACCCCTCCGGCACCGGCTGTTCGCCGGGGGCGGGGGATCCCGCCCTGTCCTGCCGCGACGTTGTTCGCTGCGTTGGTGTCGGCGTTGCAGGTGAAGCCGCAGGAGGAGCAGCAGAACTCGGCTTGGCTCTTGCGCGAGTTCTTGTCGATCCAACCGCAGGCGCTGCAGCGCAGACTGGTGTAGGGGGCGGGGACGTCCTCGACCCGGCCGGGGGCCTTGTGTCCGGTGCGTTGCCGGAGCAGGCCCCAGCCCTGGGCGAGGATCGCCCGGTTCAGCCCGGCCTTCTGTGCGACCTTCTGGCCGGGCTGCTCGGTGGTGCCCCTGGCCGAGCGGGTCATGTTCTTGATGTTCAGTTTCTCGAACCGCACCAGGTCATAGTTGCGGGCGAGCATGGTGCTGGTCTTCTCGCACCAGTCCTTGCGCCGGTCCGCCTCACGGGCCTTGATACGGGCGGCCTTGGCGTACTCGGCGCTCTTGCGCTCGCTGCCTTTGGGGGCGCGGGCGGCGCGGCGCTGGTGCTTGCGGACCCGCGCTCGTTCCTTCACGGTGAGCTGGGGGCAGTTCAGTTTCCGGCCGTCGGAGAGGGCGGCGGTGATGGCCACGCCCCGGTCGATGCCGATGACCTCACCCGTGCCGGGCCCCTCGACCGGCACAGGGACGACCGCGAACGCGATGTGCCACTGTCCGTTGCGGAAGGTGACACGGAACGTCTTCGCCTGCGGCGGCCGGGAGCCCTTGCCGTTGCGGCTGAGCCGGAACCGGACCCAGCCGCAGCCGGGCACCTTCACCCGCGCCCACCTGCGGTTGAGTTTCTGCACGACGACCGAGCGGCCCATGACCTGCTTTCCGGTCTTCGCGTTGAGCCTCGGCGAGCCGTCCGCCTCAAACTCCGGGACGCGGTCGGTGCCGATGACGCGGAAGCCCTCGTGCACGTGCTTCCGGCGCCAGGTCGGCTCACCGAACCCGGAGGTGAAGCGGGCGTTCTTGGCTTTGGCGAAGTCCCTCAGCGCCTGCTGCTGCACATCGGCGTTGCCTGCGGCCAGCCATGCGTTGTCGCGCCGGGCTTCGGTGAGCTGACGGCACTGCTCGGCGAAACCGGGAGCCGCCCTGCGGCCCCTGCGCCAGTGCGTGTGCTGCTCGACGGCCAGGTTCCACACGTACCGGGCGTGCGCGCAGTGGCCGAGCATGACGCCCGCCTGCTCACCCGTCGGGTACATCCGAAACCGTGCCATGACCGTGAACCTAGACCGCACATTCCCTGACCGCCCACACCATCGACCGACATCACCCGCGCGAGTGACCAATCCCGGCCGACCACCGGGCACCGTCAACCACCGGCCACCGTCGACTCCGAGTTGCCACACCTGCTCAAGGCCGGCCTCGCCACCGTCTCTCCGAGACGCCGAACCGCCCTGGAGGCGATTCGGCTTCCCCCGACCCGCTCCGCAGGAGCGGGCATTCACCCCGGCCCCGAAGGACCGGGCGCCCTGCCCGAAAGCAAGACTGACCGCCGGGTACGCGCTGGCGTTCCGCGTCAGCGGCGTGATGTTGCTGGCCGGGGCCGTGCTGATGTTCCTGTGGCTGCCGCGGAGAATCTCGCGGCGGTGAGGCAACGGAATCCGGTGCCCGCGGACTCCTTCAGTCATCGAGGAGGTGCTCATGGGGGATCGGAAGCAGGCTCGGGACGCGGAGTTCCAGAGCTTCGTCGTCGGCCGCTGGCCACGGTTGATGCGTACGGCGTTTCTCCTGACGGGGGAGCAGCACGCCGCCGAGGACCTGGTCCAGACGACACTGGAGCAGGTGTACGTGGCATGGCGCAGGGTCGGTTCGGCCGACGATCCGGAGGCGTACGTACGGCGCGTGATGATCAACGCACACGCCCGCAGACACCGCAGGAAACTCAAGGAGTTCCTCGCGCCGAGGGACGACTCGGGGCTGAACCGCGAGGTCCCCGACAGCAGTGACCCGATCGGCCGCGCCGACGACCGCGGCGCCCTGATCACGGCACTGGCCGGGCTGCCCCCGCGCCAGCGCCAGGCGGTGGTCCTGCGCTACTGGGAGGACCTGAGCGAGAGCCAGGCGGCCGCGGCGATGGGCTGCTCGGTGGGTTCCGTGAAGAGCAACGCGGCCAAGGGAATCGCGAAACTCCGTGTCGTACCGGGCCTCGGGGACATGGTGGCGCACGGAGGGCGGAAGTGATGAGCGCGAACCGGGAGACGGACCACGGCATGACGACGGACGCGGACATCGCCCTCCTGCTGGCCCAGGCGGCGGACGAGGTGGAGATCGGCACGGCCCCCTACCAGGCGGTGCTGCGCGGCGGGCGCCGCCGCAAGGCGCGCCGCTGGGCGATGGCGGCGGCGGCCGCCCTGGTCATCGCGGGTTCCACGGGAACGCTGGCGCTCGCGGGGGGTACGGGCGGGGACGGCGGGCAGGTCGCGCCGGCCGTGACCGGGCCGCCGACAGCGGAGTGGCGGCACGTGTACGAGCCGCGGATGACCACGGTGGCCGGTGCGCGGGACAACGGGAAGGACTGGTACGTCACCGTCGTCGTCTGGGGCGCGCCGAGGAACGAGGCGGAGGCGCAGTACCAGCGGAGCCAGATGGGTGAGTACGGTCTCACGCCGACGGGCACCGAAGTCGCCTCGGACCTCATCGGCAAGAGCTGGATCTTCGTCCGGCTGGTCGTGGGGGACGAGCCTCCGACGACGGTGCAGGACGGACCGGTCGACAAGAGCGACGCGGACGGGAGCACGGACATCGAGGTCGCTTCGAGGCCGCTGGAGACGGGTCGGCCGGGTGCGGCGGGGAAGGCCGGGCGGTTGGTGATCGGCAAGGTCGATCCGACGATCCGGGCCGTCACCTGCACCTGGGACGACGGAACGTCGGTCCCGGTCCCGATGGCCGGCGAGGGTGCCGGTTTCGGCCTGGACCTCAAGCCGGCGATCCGCCGGGTCGCGGGTTCTCCGGCCAACTGGTTCGTGTGCCTGGCGCCGGAGGGCAGGAGCTACAAGAGCGTGCGGGTGGATTCGCTGACCTGAGAGGGCGGTGGGTGAGCTGATCACCGTTTCGGCCTTTCGGCCGGGGCCGGCGGACCGGTCGGCACCGGGCGCGCGTGATCGGTTCACCTTGTCTTCCTGTCTGCACAACCCTTTGGCCACCCGCGAGGTCGTACAGCACCGAAGCCTCGAACCGGCATTCGGTTCCACGGGCTCTGTTCCACAGGCAGGGAGCACTATTTTGCGCGTACGTACTCTGGCCGTCGCCACGGCCGCCGTCCTCGCCGTCGTGGGGCTCGGTGCCCCCACGGCCGTCGCGACACCCTCCGGGCTGTCGGACGACTTCAACGGGGACGGTTATCGCGATCTGGCCATCGGCACCCCCAAGGCGAGCGGTGGCACGGTCACCGTCGTTTTCGGCTCGGCCTCCGGCGTCAGTCCCGCGCGCTCGGTGAACGTCACACAGAACACGCCGGGTGTTCCGGGTGCCTCGGAGTCCGTGGACCGGTTCGGTGAGAGCGTCACCAGCGGCGATGTCGACGGCGACGGCTACGCCGACCTGATCGTCGGCGCGCCCGGCGAGGAGGTCACCGGGAAGCCGCGCGGCTCGGTCACCATCGTGTGGGGCGGGGCGAAGCCGTTCACGTCCGGCGGCACGGTACTCACCGCCCCGACCGCCGAGGCCGCGGGATTCGGTGAGGGCGCCGCCTTCGCCGACCTCGACGGTGACGGCACCGGCAACCTGGCCGTCGTCGGCAGCGACACGTTCTGGTGGTACGGGGAGGGGAAGTCCTCCCTGGGCCGCGCGCTGGCGCCGGAGGTCGACTTCCTGCCCGAGGGCGTGGAGCTGGACGGGATCGTCGCCGGTCACTTCTCCGGCACCGCCGGCAGCGACTACGTGGTGCACGGCAGGAGCCCGGGGGGCACCGGCACCTACCTGGGCCTTCTGCGCGGCGGCCCCGGAGACGTCGGCTACCACTACTCGGTGCTGGCCGACGGGGCCGCTGCGGGCGGAGTCTCGTGGGCGTCGGCGGTGGCGGGCGGAGACATCAACGGCGACGGATACGACGACCTGGTCACCGGCGACACGAAGGCGGGGCAAGGCGGTTCGTTCACCGTGCGGTACGGCAGGGCGGCCGGGCTCCCGGCCAAGGGCACGACCTACACGCAGGCCAGCGCGGGCGTGCCGGGCACCGACGAGCCGTACGACGACTTCGGCGCGGCCGTCGCGGTGGGCGACGTGACCGGTGACGGCCGTGCCGAGGTGGCGGTCGGCGCCTCGTACGAGGACGTGGACGGCAAGACCAACGTCGGCGACGTCGTCCTCCTGAAGGGTGGTTCGGGCGGTCTGACCACGAGCGGCGCCCAGTCCTTCCACCAGGCCACCCCGGGGGTGCCGGGCGCCGCCGAGGCGGGCGACCACTTCGGTTCCTCGCTGCGGCTGCGTGACATCGACGGCAACGGCAAGGCGGACCTGGCGATCGGCGCGTTCGGCGAGGACGTCCTGCCCGGCGGATACGACGACGGGGCCGCATGGGTCCTGCGCGGTGCGGCCACCGGTCTGACCACCGCGTACGCGACGGCCTTCAGCGCGAAGGACTTCGGCTACCCCGTCATCGACGGACGCAGGTTCGCGGACGTCTTCGGCCGCTGATCCGGGCGCCCCAGGCCCCGTCGACCCGGCCCCGCGGCCACCGCGGGGCCGGGTGCGCCCACGGGGCACCGGGCGCGCCAGGACGCGCCGAGGACCACCACCGAGATCCACCACTGACGTCCAGCACCGAGGTCCACCCGAGACCGCCCCACGACACAAGGAGCCCCGAACACCCGTGCGCAACAGGATTCTTTCCGCGACGGCCGTCTGCGCGACGACCCTTCTGGGCGTGACCCTGCCCGCCACCTCCGCGGCTGCGGTGCCGCCTCCCGTGACGCAGGACTTCAACGGCGACGGCTATCGGGACCTGGCGGTGGGCGTGCCCGCCGGAAAGGTGGGGACCGCCTCGAAGGCCGGCTACGTGCATGTTCTGTGGGGCGGGTCCCACGGCGTGGGCAAGCAGGGGTCCGTACGGATCAGCCAGGCCACGGCCGGGGTGCCGGGCACTCCCGAGGCGGACGACCTGTTCGGCTCCGCCGTCGTCGCCGCGGACGTCGACGGTGACCGGTTCGCGGACCTCGTCGTGGGTGCCTCCAGCGAGTCCCTCACCTCCGATCCGTTCGCCGAGCAGGGCACCGTCACCGTCCTGCGGGGTTCCGCAGCCGGCTTCTCCGGTGGCTACACGGTCGCGCGGGGCGACAGCGAGTTCGCCAGGATCGGCTCGGTGATCGCCGCCGGGGACGTGACCGGTGACGGCCGTACGGACCTCGCCCTCAGCCGTCGCGGTGAGGAGGAGGGCGGCGTGGTCCTGCGCCCGGGCCCGCTCACCGCCGGCTCCCCGGACACCCTGACCGCGCCGATCGACGAGGTGAACTTCGGCGGCACGGTCGCCCTCGCCACCGGTGACTTCGACGGCGACGGCGACGACGACCTGGCCCTCTCGGCCAGGGCGACGGAAAGCCGGTACACCCTGGTCCTCCGTTGGCAGGACGGCGTCCCGGCGCGGCTGTGGAGAACCCCTGCCTCCGCCGCCTCCCTCGCCGTCGGCGACTTCGACGGGGACGGGGCCGACGACCTGGCCCTCGGCGCCTGCTCCCCGGACTACGAAGCGGACGCGCCGGTCTGCGCGGACTACTCGACGGGCCGGGCCGAGACGTTCAAGGGCGGTCTCGTGCACGTCGCGTACGGATCGGGGTCCGGCGGCTTCGGCGCTCGCACGCAGGACATCCACCAGGACACCCCGGGCATCGTCGGCGCCGCCGAGTCCGAGGACCGTCTGGGGGTCTCGCTCGCCGCCGCCGACACCGACGGTGACGGCTACGCGGACCTCGCCGTCGGCGACCCGTACGAGGCGATAGGCGCGCGGCGGGAAGCGGGCTCGGTACTCGTCGTGCGCGGCAGCGGCACCGGCCTGCTGTCGTCGGCCGGCACGGCGTCGAGCCTCGGCTTCAGCCAGAGCACGGCAGGTGTCCCGGGCAGCGCGGAGAGCGGTGACCACTTCGGTGCCTCGGTCGCGCTCGGGGACTACGACGCCGACGGTCACGCGGATCTCGTGACGGGCGCGCCCGGAGAGAACACGGCGACGGGCGGCGTCTGGTTCCTCCGGGGGACTCCGCAGGGGCCCGGGGCGGCGTACTCCAAGGCCCTGACGCCGAAGGGCCTGGGCCTGCCGGTGACGAGCGAGCTGGGGTACGGGCTGGTGCTGGGGCGCGACTAGGGTCCGCCCTCGAACGGATCCCGCCCGGAGCAGGAAGGACGTGGGGCCGACCGCCGCTCCGTACGAGGTGGCGGTCCTGCCGGAGTGCGCGATGCGGGAGATCGTGAACGCGGTCCTCCCCGGAACCGCACGGGTCGTCAGCGGGAGTTCCCGCCCCGTGACATGCCCCGCCCGCAGCGGTGAAGCACCGCCTCTGCCTCCGGCGTGACGAGGGCGTCGACCGGGACGTTCACGACCCGCCGCGCCGGCGGTCGCGGGAGAGGCGGAGGCGATGGTCCGTGGCCCGCTACAGCCACCCCTGCTGACGGGCCTCCCGCATCGCCTCCATGCGGTTGCGGGTGCCCGTCTTGCCGATGGCGGACGAGAGGTAGTTGCGGACGGTCGACTCGGAGAGGTGCAGTTTTCCGGCGATGTCGGCGACGGTGGCGCCGTCCGCCGAGGCCTTCAGCACGTCGCACTCGCGGGCCGTGAGCGGATTGGGTCCGGCGCTCAGCGCGGCCGCGGCGAGCGCCGGGTCGATGACGGTCTCCCCGGTCAGCACCCGCCGGATCGCCTCGGCCAGTTCCTCCACGGGCCCGTCCTTGACCAGGAACCCGGCGGCACCCGCCTCCATGGCCCGGCGCAGATAGCCGGGGCGGCCGAAGGTGGTGAGGATCAGCACCCGGCAGTCGGGGGCCTGTTCACGCAGTTCGGCGGCGGCGTCCAGCCCGCTCATCCCGGGCAGTTCGATGTCCAGCAGGGCCACGTCGGGCCGGCCGGCCAGCACCGCGTCCACGATCTCGTCCCCCGCGGACACCTGCGCGACCACCTCGATGTCCGGCTCCATCCCGAGCAGCAGGGCGAGCGCCCCGCGCATCATCTTCTGGTCCTCGGCGAGCAGGACGCGGACGGACTTGGCGGGCCGGTGGTCCCGGGGCATCTCGTTCACGTGGCCAAGCGTAAGGCGGGAGGGGTGACCGGCCGTCCGTTCCGCACGTTTCGGCCGCCTCCCGGGAATCGTCAGGGCCCGGGTGCGCGCGTCTTGACGGCCCACGGTCACGGGCAAATAATCGCCTCGGAATTCAACACTCCCCTTTGCGATTCCCGAGCCGGGCCGTTTTCCGTAAACGTTCGGAATGCCGACCGGGAATTGGTTCGGCATGTCGATCGAACGATGTCCGGTATATCGAACCGGACACCCGCACTGTCCTACCAGGAACGGAAGAGGTGCACCGTGTCGTCATCCTTCGTGCGCTTACAGCGTCTCAGAAACACCGCCCTGGCCCTGCTGTCGGTGATGGCGGCCGTCGTCGCGTTCGCCGTCGGCGCGCCGCGGGCCACCGCCGCGGGGTCGCTCCCCTGCGACATCTACGCCGGGGCGGGCACCCCCTGCGTCGCCGCGCACAGCCTCGCCAGGGCGCTCTACTCGTCGTACGACGGCTCGCTCTACCAGGTGCAGCGCGCCTCCGACGGCGCCACCGCGAACATCGGCCTCCTGGCGGCCGGCGGGTACGCGAACGCGGCGGCGCAGGACTCCTTCTGCGGCGGCACCACCTGCATCATCACGAAGATCTACGACCAGTCCCCGCGCCACAACGACCTCACGATCGAGGGTGCGGGCGGGGCGGGGGCGGCCGATGTCGGGGCGCCCGCGGACGCGCTGCCGGTGACCGCCGGCGGCCACCAGGTCTACGGTCTGGAGATCTCGGCCGGTATGGGCTACCGGGACAACTCCACCTCGGGGGTCGCCACCGACGGGGCGGCCGAGGGGATGTACATGGTGACCTCCGGCACCCACGTCAACGGCAGTTGCTGCTTCGACTACGGCAACGCCGAGACCAACAACCTCGACACCGGCAACGGCCACATGGACGCGATCAACTTCGGCACCGAGTGCTGGTTCTCGCCCTGTTACGGCCAGGGCCCGTGGGTGCAGGCCGACCTGGAGAACGGGCTTTTCCAGTCGGACGCCGGATACAGCAAGAACACGTCGAACACCGGCACCGGGCCGATGCCGTTCGTGACCGCTCTGCTGAAGAACAACGGGCAGGACCATTTCGCGCTGAAATACGGCAACGCCCGATCGGGCGGTCTCACGACCACCTATTCCGGGGGTGAACCCACCGCCGGCGGCTACTCGCCCATGCACCAGGAGGGCGCGATCGTCCTCGGCACCGGCGGCGACAACAGCAACGGCTCCATCGGGTCCTTCTTCGAGGGCGTCATGACCTCGGGCATCCCGACGGACGCCGCCGACAACCTGGTGCAGGCGAACATCGTCTCCGTCGGCTACGGCGGCTCCACCGGCAGCACCGGCACGCTGACCCCCGGTTCCGAGATCTCGCTGCGCGCGACCACCTCGTGCTGCACGGCCGACTACGTCCGCCACCAGAACAACGGGGCGGTCGTCTCGGCGATCACGTCGAGCAGTTCGGCGCTCGACAAGGGCGATGCCACCTGGATCGTGCGCAGGGGGCTCGCCGACAGCTCCTGCTACTCCTTCGAGTCGCGCAACTACCCGGGCGACTTCCTGCGGCACTACAACTACCAGCTCTACCGGCAGCCCATGACCGGCACCACGCAGTTCCGGCAGGACGCCACGTTCTGCGCCGGGACCGGCAAGAGCGGCACGGGGACCTCGTTCGCGTCGTACAACTACCCGACGAGATACCTGCGGCACTACAACCACACCGTCTACATCGCGAGCAACGGCGGCTCGAACGCCTTCGACAGCGCCACCTCGTGGACGGACGACGTGAGCTGGGCCGTCACGGCTCCCTGGGCGCCGTAGCGGTTCGCCGGGACGCCGGGTCCGCCGGGATCCACGGGCGTCCGGTGGTGGCCGGACGGTCGTCGCGCGGCGACCGTCCGGCCCGCGGGGGTCACCGGCCCGTGGGCAGGTTGGCCCCGCCGGTGCAGTCGAGGACGACACCGGTCACGAAGCCGTTGGTGGCCAGCAGGTGGAGGGCGCGGGCGATGTCGCCGGGGCGGCCGATCCGGCCCACCGGGCTGCTCTTCGCGAACCCCTCGAACAGGGCCTCGCGCTGCTCGGCGGGCACGGCGTCCCACCAGGGCGTCTCGACGACCCCGGGGGAGACGGCGTTGATCCGCAGCGGCGCCAGTTCGACGGCGAGCGGCGGGACCATCGCCTCCAGGGCGCCGTTGATCGCGGCGAGCCCCGCCGTCCCGGGGAACGCGGCGCGCGCCGAGGCCGCGGTCACCAGCGTCACCGAGCCGTCCGCGCGCAGACGGGGCAGGGCGGCTTGCAGGATGCGCACGTACGGCCAGAACTTCGCGGCGAACCCGGTCTCCAGCTCGGCGAGGTCCAGTTCGGCGAAGGGGCCGGCGCCCGCGGCTCCGCTGAGCGCGAGGACCAGGTGGTCCACCGGGCCCGACCGTGCGAAGAACGCGTCGATCCCCGCCGGGTCCGTGCCGTCGAGGCGGTACGCGGTCGTCCTGCCGCCGATCCGCCGGGCCGCGGCCTCCAGTTTCTCCCGGTCGCGGCCGGTGACGACCACTTCGGCGCCGTCCGCGGCGAAGAGGGCCGCCGTGGCCTCGCCGATCCCGGAGCTGCCGCCCATCACGACGGCGCGCTGTCCGGCGAGGGGGAGGTCCGGGGAGGTGTCGGTGGTGCTCGTGGTGCTCGTGGTGGTGCTCATGGCGGGGCTTCCCCTTCCGGAGCGTCGAGGCTTCTGGTGAGCCGCTTGACGAGACTGTCGGTCTCGTTAAAGTGTTGCCGAGACCAATAGTCTCGTCAAGCGGCCGGAAAGCCGGAGCGCCGGAATGGGAGAAGATCGAGCCATGGAAGCGAACGACGCCGAGGGCTCCGTCCCCGACGCGGGGCCGGAGGACACCGCCGCGCGTCCGCACACCGGGCGGCGCCGCAACGAAGCCGTCCGGCGGGCGATCCTCGACGCGGCGCTGCGGCTGCTCGTGGAGTCCGAGGGGGCTCCCATCACCGTGGAGGCCGTCGCGCGCGCGGCCGGCGTGGGCAAGCAGACCCTCTACCGCTGGTGGCCCTCGAAGGGGGCCGTGCTCCTGGACGCGCTCACCGACCGCGCCGGCCAGGACGTGCCGCCGCCCGACACCGGCTCGCTCCGCGAGGACCTGCGCACGGTCGTCGCCGCCACCTTCGACGCCGCCCAGCGCGCACCCTGGGCCCCGGCCCTGCGCACCCTCGTCCGCGAGGCCGCGACCGACCCCCACCTCGCCGAGCTGCTGCGCGCCTACACGGGCACCCGGCGCGCCCTGCTGCGCGACGTCCTCGACCGCGGCCGCGCCCGCGGCGAACTCCCCGCCGACCGGGACCTCGACCTCGTCGTCGACCAGGTCTACGGCCTGTTCTGGTACCGCTTCCTGCTCGGCCACGCCCCCCTCGACCGGGCGGCCGCGGAACGCCTCACCGACTCGCTGCTCGCACCCGGCACCCCCTGAGGAGCGCCGCTCAGACCGATGCCTCCGTCAGGTCCGCCGCCTCCACGGGGAGTTCGGCCCGCACCTCGAAGCCGCCGCGCGGAGTCCGGCCCGCACGCAGGGAGCCGCCGGCCGCCGCGAGGCGTTCGGTGAGGCCCTTGAGGCCGGTGCCGCCGACGCCCGGCCCGGGATCCGCGGGGGAGGCGTCGGTGCCGTTGTCCGAGACGGTCAGCCGGACGCGGTCCGCGTTCCCGTCGACGGTGATCTCGCAGCGCGTCGCGTCGCTGTGGCGCACGACGTTGGTGACGGCCTCGCGCAGCACCCAGCCGAGCAGCGCCTCGGTCTGCGGGACCAGGGGCGGTCCCGACCGCCGGACGACCGGCTCCACCCGTGCGGCGGACAGTGCCGAGCGGGCGCCGTCCAGCTCGGTGGCGAGGCTGCCCTCGCGATAGCCGGTGACCGCCTCGCGGATCTCCGTCAGCGCCTGCCGGCCGACCGACTCGATGTCCGTGACCTGCGTGAGGGCCGCGTCCAGATCGCGGGGAGCCAGCCGGCGGGCCGCCTCCGACTTCACCACGATGACGGAGAGGGTGTGCCCGAGCAGGTCGTGCAGGTCGCGGGAGAAACGCAGCCGCTCCTTCTCGACCGCCCGGCGCGCCAGTTCCTCGCGGGCCGCCCGCAGTTCGCGCACCGCCTCGGACAGGGAGAGGATCGCGGCCGTCACCATCGTGGACAGGAACGTGCCGTAGGCGACGTTCACCGCGTCCCAGCCCGCCCTCACGACGGAGACCGCCGCGGCGAGCGCCGTCAGACCGAGCCCGATCCTCCCGAGCCAGGGGCCGCGCACCACCGCCCCGGTGGCCAGCCCGAGCAGGGGGAAGAAGTACAGCCAGCTCCCGCCGTACCCGAGGGCCAGCCCGCAGGTGACCACGCCCATCAGGACGAGTGCCACCCGCGTCGAGCGGGCCTCCCGTGTCTCCTTCGTGAAGGCGCGGAACGTCACGTAGATGTACAGCGAGTTGAAGACGAGCAGGCCGAGCCCGCCGATCCAGGGCTGTGGCGTCCTGCCCTGGAAGAGGTTGGAGAAGGCACCCATCCCCAGCAGCAGCCACGGCAGCAGCGCGAAACCGGTCGGCGGCGGCCCCGGGTTCTCCGGCATCGCGCCGCCGCTCCTGCGCGCGGCCCGCTGTTCCTCCTTGAACCGCTCCATGTCGGCCTTCCAGCGCCGTCGCTCGGCCCGCAGCGCGCGGACCTGGCAGCCGATTCCCCTCATCCAGGACATGTTCCGTTCCCCCGTTCAGACAATTCGTGCGGATCGACGGTACGAGACCACGGCGTACGAACCGAACGCCAGCAGCCAGGCGGTCAGCACCGCCACCGCCCCGAGGCCCGGCGCCCGGCCCTCGGTGACCGACACGCCCAGCTCGGCGAAGCGGTTCGTGGGCGTGTACGCCGAGACCGAACGCAGCCAGCCGGGGAAGAGGGCGAGCGGGAACCACAGGCCGCCCACCACCGCGAGTCCCAGATTGCACACCATGTTCGCGACGCCCGTCGTCTGCGCGGTCATCCGGTAGCCGTTGCCGAGGCCCAGCAGGGTGAAGGGGACGGAGCCGAGCCACAGCAGCAGGGCCGTCGCGGCCCACTGCCAGGCGTCCAGCCGTACCCCGTTGACCAGACCGCCGGCCACGAGCACCGAGACGATCGCGGGCAGCACGGTCACCGCACCGGTCAGCGCCCGCCCGAGCACCACCTGGCGCGGGGCCATCGGGGTCACCCGGAGCTGCCGCAGCCAGCCGGTCACCTTGTCCTCGGCGACCCCGCCACCGGTGTTCAGCGCCGAGCCGACCGCCCCGTACGCGGCCATGCCGACCATCGACGCGGTCCTCCACGCGCCGTCGTCGCCCCCGCCGAGGTTGGTGAACAGCAGGTACATCATCACCGGCATCGCGACGCCGCCGATCACGAAGCCGGTGTCGCGCAGCGTCCGGCGCACTTCGAGCCGCAGGTAGTCGAACATCACACCGTCTCCCGGTCGTGCGAGGTGAGGGCCATGAACGCGTCGTCCAGGGACGCGGGGACGACCTCCAGACCGCGGACCGCCCCCCGTTCGGCCAGCGCGACCACCGTCGCGTCCGAGTCGTCCGTGCGCAGCCGGGCCCGCTCCCCGCGCACCTCCACGGCCACCACGCCGGGCAGCAGCGCCAGGCTCTCCGCGGCGAGTCCCGCCAGATCGAAGGAGACGAGATTGCCGCCCGCCGCCCGCCGGAGCTCCTCCCCGGTCCCGTTCGCGACGAGCCGCCCCCGGTCGACGACGACGATCCGGTCGGCGTGCGCGTCGGCCTCCTCGAGGTAGTGCGTGGAGAACAGCACGGTGTGACCGCGCCGCGCGTAGGCCCGCATCGACTCCCAGAACGCGTGCCGTGCCTCCACGTCGAGCGCCGCGGTGGGTTCGTCGAGCACGATCAGCGCCGGGTTCCCGGCGAGCGCCACCGCGAACCGCACCCGCTGCGCCTGCCCCCCGGACAGCCGGTCGACGCGCCGCCCGGCCAGTTCCGTGACGCCCGCGAGCCGCAGCGCCTCGGCCACCGGCAGCGGCGCCGGATAGCGCCCCGCCACGAAGGAGACCAGTTCCTGGACGGTGACCCGCGGCACCGGCCGCGCGTCCTGGAGCATCGCGCCGACCCGTCCGGCGCGCACCGACTCCTCGGGCCGGCCGCCGAAGAGCTCGACCGAGCCCTCGTCCGGCTCGTCCAGGCCGAGCAGCAGGGAGATCGCCGTCGACTTGCCCGCGCCGTTGCGGCCCAGCAGCGCCACCGTCTCGCCGCACCCCACCTCCAGGTCCAGACCGGCCACGGCGCGCACGTCGCCGAAGGTCCTGACCGCACCCCTGAAGCGCACCGCCGGTGCCGTCCCCGCCATCTGCGGCGCGGATGTTCCCCGCGGCTCTCCCGCTGTCGTCCTCGCCGTCGTCCCCGTCGTCCGTGTCATGACTACGACGCTAGGGGGCGGGGACGGTGCCCCGGCAGATGCACTTGTCGGCGATCGGCCGGGACAAATGTCACGGCCGTCCGCCACGGCGCGTTCGCGCGAAGGGCCGTTGCGGTGACTCGATCTGACATGGCGTCAGTAGTCTTCACAAGTACCGGACGCTGGGCTATACAAGGGGTCGCCGTACTGGAACGCGTTCTAGAACGAGCGCCTTCCGCGGCCCGGTGTCGACCTCGGTGCGGCCGACGGTGCGGACGGCCGCATCGAGGTCTTTCGCGCAGTCGAGCAAGGAGCCCCATGCCCATTGACGCCGCCAAGGCCGTCGCGGCACCACCGCGGACCGGCGAGATCGCCTGGACCCACAAGGACGTCCAGCTCTACCACCTGGGCCTGGGCGCGGGAGTCCCCGCGACCGACCCCGACGAGCTGCGGTACACCCTCGAATCCAGGCTGCACGTCCTGCCGAGCTTCGCCACCGTCGCGGGCGCCGGCTCACCGGGCGTGATCAGCGGACTCTCCATGCCCGGCGTCGACGTCGACCTCGCCCGCGTCCTGCACGGCGGCCAGAGTCTGAGGCTGCACCGCCCGATCCCGGCCGAGGGCACGGCCACCGCCACCGGGCGCATCGCCGCGGTCTACGACAAGGGCACCGCCGCCGTCCTCGTCATGCGCACCGAAGTGGCGGACGCCGAGGGCCCGTTGTGGACGAACGACGCCCAGATCTTCGTACGCGGCGAAGGCGGCTGGGGCGGCGACCGCGGACCGAGCGCTCGCCTCGAAGCCCCCGCCGGCCCACCGGACAAGACCGTGGAACGCCCGGTCCGCGAGGACCAGGCCCTGCTCTACCGGCTCTCCGGGGACCTGAACCCGCTGCACGCCGACCCCGAGTTCGCCAAGCTCGCCGGCTTCGACCGGCCGATCCTGCACGGGCTGTGCACGTACGGCATGACGCTCAAGGCCGTCGTGGACACCCTGCTCGGCGGCGACGTGACCCGGGTCCGCTCGTACACCACCCGCTTCGCCGGAGTCGTCTTCCCCGGCGAGACCCTGCGCATCCGGATGTGGCGGAGCGACGGCGCGGTCCGGGTGGCGGTGAGCGCCGTCGAACGGGACGACGCGCCGGTCCTCGCCGACACCGTCGTCGATCACGCCTGACAGCCGTACGAACCGTCCTGAGGGGAGCCGCACCATGCGCGCAGCCGTACTGCACGAGACAGGCCAGGACAAGCTCGAGGTCCTCGACGACGTCGAGGCGGTGGGCTTCGGGCCCGGCAAGGTGCGCGTCCGGGTGCGGGCCACGGGCCTGTGCCACTCGGACCTCTCGGCGATGAACGGTGTGCTGCCCCAGCCCGCGCCGTTCGTGCCCGGACACGAGGGCGCCGGACAGATCACCGAGGTCGGCGAGGGCGTCACCCATGTGAAGCCCGGCGACCGCGTCGTCATCTGCTGGCTGCCCGCCTGCGGCGCCTGTCCCTCCTGCAAGAGGGGCCAGACCGAACTGTGCCTGGCCGGATTCATGAACGCGGGCACCCCCAACTTCAAGCGCCCCGGCGGTGACGTCTTCGGCTTCGCCGGCACCGGCACCTTCGCCGAGGAGGTCGTCGTCGCCGCGGGCTGCGCGGTCCCCGTCCCCGACGACGTGCCCTTCGACATCGCCGCCCTGATCGGCTGCGGCGTCACCACCGGACTCGGAGCGGCCCTCAACACCGCCGACGTGGAGGCCGGTTCGTCGGTCGCCGTCATCGGCTGCGGAGGCGTCGGCATCTCCGCGATCCAGGGTGCCCGGCTCAAGGGAGCGGCGGAGATCGTCGCCGTCGACCCGGTCGCCTCACGCCGCGAGGCCGCCCTCGGCTTCGGCGCCACCAGGGCCGTCTCGCCCGACGAACTCGCCGACGCCAAGCAGTCGGTGACCGCGGGCGAGGGCTTCGACTACGTCTTCGAGGTCGTCGGCAAGTCGGCCACCGCACGCACCGCCTACGACCACACCCGCCGCGGCGGCACCCTCGTCGTCGTCGGTGCCGGCGCCATGGACGACTTCCTCCAGCTCAACATGTTCGAGCTGTTCTTCGACGAGAAGCGCATCCTGCCCTCCATGTACGGAGGCGGGGACGTCCTCCGCTCCTACGAGCGCACGATCGCCCTGTGGCGCGCGGGCCGCATCGACCTCGAGAGCCTGATCACCCACCGGGTGCCGCTGGCCGGCATCAACGAGGCGCTCGACCAGATGCGTTCGGGCACCGCCCTCAGGACGTGCATAGAGATCTGATCCCGGCGACCGCCGGTGCGGACCTCCACGACAACCGCTAAGGACCCTGATGTCACTGCCACTCGAAGGGCTCACCGCGATCGTCACCGGCGCGGGACGCGGGCTCGGCCGGGCCGAGGCGCTGGAACTCGGACGGCTGGGCGCGGCCGTCGTCGTCAACGACCACGGCCGGCCCGGACGGGACGGTTCGGGCGAGGCCTCGGCCGGACCGGCCGAGGAGGTCGCCGCCGAGATCCGGGCGGCGGGCGGCCGGGCCGTCGCCCACACCGGGGACGTCTCCGACCACGAACAGGCCCGCGAACTGGTCGGGGCGGCCGTCGCCGCGTTCGGGAAGCTGGACATCCTCGTCAACAACGCGGGCATCCTGCGCGACCGGATGGTCTTCTCGATGACCGAGGACGAGTGGGACTCGGTCATCAGGGTGCATCTCAAAGGCCACTTCAACACCACCCACTTCGCCTCCGTCCACTGGCGGGACCGCTCCAAGGCGGCCGGCGGACCCGTCCACGGGCGGATCGTGAACACCTCCTCGGAGGCGTTCCTCGCCGGCTCCGCCGGACAGCCCAACTATGCGGCGGCCAAGGGCGGGATCGTCGGCCTGACCACCTCGACGGCGCTGGCGCTCGCCAAGTACGGCGTCACGGCCAACGTCATCTGCCCCCGCGCCCGCACCCGGATGACGGAGGACGTCTTCGCCGGTTTCGGACCGCCCGACGACGGCCTCGACCCGCTCGCCCCCGAGCATGTCGCCCCGCTCGTGGGCTACTTGGCCTCGCCCGCCGCCGCCCACGTCAACGGTCAGCTCCTCGTGGTGCACGGCGGCATGGTCGCGGTCGTCGAACGGCCCAGGGTGGCGGCGAAGTTCGACAGCAAGCAGGACACGTTCAGCCACGACGAACTCGACGCGCTGCTCACCCCGTACTACGCGGACCGGCCGCGCGGCGAGACGTTCGCGGCGGCGGAGGTGCTCGGGCTCAAACGGGAGGGCTCTCCTCGCTGAAACGGGAGGGCTCTCCTCGCCGAGGGAGCCGGACGGCGCCCGCGTGTGGGACCCGGGGGAGCCCCACACGCACACGGCCCCGCTCGCCTGGTGCGAGCGGGGCCGTGTGCCGGTTCGGCGTGCCGTGGGATCCGTCAGGCCGTCGTGGCCTGCTGGCCGGACGGCTTGCGGTGGCGGCCCTGAGGGGCCGCCTCGCCGTCGTGGCCGGAGACCGGGCCGCGGTGTCTGCCGTGGCCCTCGGACCCCGTCGTCGACGTCTCGTGGACGTCGGCGACCGGCGCTTCCATGGTGCTGGAGTCGTTCATTGAAGTGTTCACCCCGTATGCAAGATCCTTCTTTACAGCCGGGGGAGTCTAACGTGCGGTCACCGCACGGAAGTCGGAGGGTGACGTTTCTTCGCCCGTGGTGTCCTTTTTCTCCCCGCCTGTGTGAGGCACCGCACCCGGACCCCCGGGGAACGGAGCGGTCCCGTTCCCGGGGCCTTCCTGGTGCTCCGCGTGCTTCGTGAGCGCCTGCGGTGCGGCGGTGAGCGTCCGCGCCACGGCGGTGAGCGCCGAGGCCGGTTCGACGCCGAGCTCCGGTCGGCTCGCCGTGGGCCTCAGGGCCACCTGCTCCCTGAACCCGGCGACGGCCGGCGGAGCGTCGGTGCTCCCGCTCCCGGGGGCGGTGCCGCCCGGGCGTGTTCCACCGGCCCCGGTGACGAGGCTCATGCCGGGCGGGGGTGTTTCGGCGACCTTGGTCCAGGGGCCGGGCCCGGTGGTGTCGGCCCACGGGTTCGACGGGAGCGGTCCGGCGGGCCCGGCACCTGGACCCGCGACGGGCGGGAGCGGTTCGGCGGTCCGGGCACCGGGGCCCGTGACGGGCGGGAGCGGTTCGGCGGTCCGGGCACCGGGGCCCGCGACGGGCGGGAGCGGTTCGGCCGGCGAGGGCCCCGCGGCGGTCGTGATCCTGTCGGCGCCGCTACCGGTGTGCGCGGGGACACCGGCAGGGGGACCCACGGAGACGCCCGTGCCGGCGTGCGCGGGGGCACCCGCACCGGCACCCGCGGGGACGCCCGCGCCGGTCCCCGAACCCGGATCGGCGCCGGTCCCGGCTTCGGCGTCGGGGCCGGCACCGGTTCCCGCGGCCGGCGGAAGCGGCTCGGCGGTTTCGGCACCGACGGTCATACCGCCCGGGAGCGCTCCGTCGGCCCTGGTCCTGAGGCCCATGCCGGGCGGGGGCGTTTCGGCGACCTTGGTCCAGAGGTCCGGCGCGGTCGTGGGCGTTCTGGCGGGCTCGACCCGGCGCCCCGGCCCGGGCGCGGTCGGCAGGGGCACCCTGGTCCAGCGGCTCGGCCGGGGCCGGGCCGGGGCGGTGGCCTCGGGGGCGCTTCGTACGACCGGCCGGAGCGGTTCGGCCGTCTCCGGGCCGGGGCCCGTGTCCGCCCGCCGCGCTTCGGCGGGCGAGGTCCTGGCGGCGAGGCTCGTCACCGTCGACGGCGCCCCCCGGCCCTCGGGCGGGGGGCCCGTACCGGCGTGCGGTGCCCGGGGGCCGTCGACGGCACGGACCGCTTCGTCCCGCGGGGCCGGGAGCGCCCGGGGCGGCGGGCCGGTCCGCGGGGCGGGATGGGACGGAGCGGTCGGCGGGCCGGCCCGCAGGGGTGCCTGCTGGAGGGGGACCGGCGGCGACGCGGGACGGCCGGGACGAGCCGGATCCCCCGGGCCCGGGCCCCTCACCCCCTCGGGCGCCTCCAGCCGCGCGACGCCGCACGGGACGCCCCGCGTGGTGTACGGCAGCCGGAGCACCCCCTCCACGGTCCACAGACCGGTGCCGGGCAGCCAGCCCTCGGGCGCCGGCCGGTGGTGGACCCGGCGTTCGGACGGGCGCCACATGCCCACCCAGGTGCCGCCCGGTCCGTCGATGCGCAGGGCGACCGCGCAGGACTCCGGGGTCAGCACCTGGCCCGGCTGGATCGCGAAGGGGCTGATCGAACAGCCCGTCGCGTTCAGACAGTCCGGGAAGCGGACGGGCAGGGTGCTGCCGAGCACGCCCCAGCCGAGACGGTCCCGGCCGGGGGACGGCGCGTCGGACCGGATGAGCAGGAGTCCGCTGTCCGCGTCCGCGAGGAGCAGCCGGTCGTCGCTGTGCTCGGCGATCTGGAGGAGCGGCGACACCTCTCCGCCGCGCTCCAGGTCGACGACCACGGTCTTCGTGCGGCCGTTCTGGAGGCGGTCCAGCGCGAGCAGCCGTCCCGTGCCGTCCAGCCACACCCCTCCCGAACAGTGGCCCGGCACCTCGGCCAGATGCTCCGGGCCGAACGCGCCGCCCGCCACCAGCCACACCGCCGTCGACCCCCGGCCCACCGCGAGGGCGTACGCGCGTTCCCCGTCCGGCGCGGGCGGCAGCAGCCGCAGCACGGTGCCGGCGTCGGGGCACTCCACGGCGCCGAGCGGGAGCTCGCCGGTGCCCGGCCCGGTCGGGTACAGGAGGGAGAAGGCGTGGCGTCCGTCGTCCACGCGGTGGATCAGCACCCTGCCGTCGGTCAGCGGCAGCACCTCGGCGCCGGGCTCCTCCGGCTGCGGACCGGGCAGCGGTACGGCGTAGGGCTCGGGGCCGTCCAGCGTCCAGCGCTCCGGGTACCAGGACTCGCCGTCGCGGGCGAGCCGTGCCCCGTAGGCGCCGTCGGCGGTGATCACGCAGCCGGGAGGGGCGGCCCACCGGCTCGCGGCGCCACCGTACCCGGCACCGTTCGCACGCTCGCTCCGCACCAAGGGTTCTCTCGCACCGGCCGTCATCGTTCGGTCACCTCCGGCGACGAAGGTAGTTTTCGTACGCACAGGCGGGGGAGCGACGGGCTGCTGCTTCACACATAAGGGTGGCCGTGTTCGGATTCGCCTGAGGGAACGGGTCGGATGTGCTGAACCATGGCGGGGAGACGCGCGCCGGGAACGGCGGGAACCGCGTGCCGCCCGCCCTTCCCGGCACCGGTCCGGCAGGTCCGCCGCCCGCCCGGACATCGGGACCGAGGTCCGCGACCGGTCGGACAGGGACGTGGGGCAGGTAGCCTTTTCCCCGTGCCCCGTCTGTCTGAAGTCATCGCCGCGCTCGACGTCCTCTGGCCCCCCGAGCGGGCCGAGGGGTGGGACGCGGTCGGCACCGTCTGCGGCGACCCCGACCAGGAGGTCACGCGCGTCCTGTTCGCCGTCGACCCGGTCCAGGACATCGTCGACGAGGCGGTGAAGCTGGAAGCCGACCTGCTCGTCACCCACCACCCGCTCTATCTGCGCGGTACGACGACCGTGTCGGCCGACACCTTCAAGGGCCGGGTCGTGCACACGCTGATCAAGAACGACATCGCGCTGCACGTCGCCCACACCAACGCCGACCGCGCCGACCCGGGAGTCAGCGACGCGCTGGCCGGGGCGCTGGACCTCAGGGTCGTGCGGCCCCTCGTGCCGGACACCACCGACCCCGAGGGGCGCCGCGGCCTCGGCCGCGTCTGCGAGCTGGACCATCCGCTGACCGTGCGCGAACTCGCCGCGCGGGCCGCCGAGCGGCTGCCCGCCACCGCGCAGGGCATCCGCGTCGCGGGCGACCCCGAAGCCCTGGTGCGGACCGTCGCGGTCAGCGGCGGCTCCGGGGACAGCCTCTTCGACGACGTGCGCGCCGCCGGCGTGGACGCCTTCCTCACCGCGGACCTGCGGCACCACCCGGTGTCGGAGGCCCGCGCCCACAGCCCTCTCGCGCTGCTCGACGCGGCGCACTGGGCCACCGAGTGGCCCTGGTGCGAGCTGGCCGCCGCCCAGCTCGACGAGATCTCCGACCGGAAGGGATGGGGACTGCGCGTCCACGTCTCCCGGACGGTCACCGACCCCTGGACCGCCCACGCGGCCTCACACGACGACACAACAGGAGCCCCCAACTGAACGCCGCGCCCGCCGACCAGATCCGACTTCTCGACGTCCAGTCCCTCGACTCCCGCGTGCAGCAGCTCGCGCACAAGCGGAAGTCGCTGCCCGAGCACGCCGAGATCGAGTCGCTGAACAAGGACCTCGCCCAGCTGCGCGACCTGCTCGTCGCCGCGCAGACCGAGGAGAGCGACTGCGCCCGCGAGCAGACCAAGGCCGAGCAGGACGTCGACCAGGTGCGCCAGCGTGCCGTCCGCGACCAGCAGCGCCTCGACTCGGGCGCCGTCACCTCCCCGAAGGACCTGGAGAACCTCCAGCGCGAGATCGTCTCCCTCGCCAAGCGCCAGGGCGACCTGGAGGACGTCGTCCTCGAGGTCATGGAGCGCCGTGAGTCCGCCCAGGAGCGGGTCGCCGAGCTGACCGAGCGGGTCTCCTCCGTCCAGGCGAAGACCGACGACGCGACCGCCCGCCGTGACGCCGCCTTCGAGCAGTTCGACGGCGAGACGGCCTCGGTCACCAAGGAGCGCGAGGTCATCGCCGCCACGGTGCCCGCCGACCTCCTCAAGCTGTACGACAAGCTGCGCCTGCAGCAGGGTGGCGTCGGTGCCGCCCGGCTCTACCAGCGCCGCTGCGAGGGCTGCCGCCTGGAGCTCAACATCACCGAGGTCAACGAGGTGAAGGCGGCCGCTCCCGACGCCGTGCTGCGCTGCGAGAACTGCCAGCGCATCCTGGTGCGCACGGCCGAGTCCGGCCTGTAGGGAGTCGGACTCGTGCGGGAGTTCATCGTCGAGGCCGACGGAGGTTCCCGGGGCAACCCGGGGCCCGCGGGCTACGGTTCCGTGGTCATCGACGCGGCCACCGGGGAGACGCTGGCGGAGCGCGCCGAGTACATCGGCGTCGCCACCAACAACGTCGCCGAGTACCGGGGCCTGGTCGCCGGTCTCGAGGCGGCCCGCGACCTCGACGCGACCGCGCGCGTCAGGGTCCGGATGGACTCCAAGCTCGTCGTCGAGCAGATGTCCGGGCGCTGGAAGATCAAGCACCCGGACATGAAGCCCCTGGCCGCGCGCGCGGCCGGGGTCCTTCCGGCCTCCCAGGTCACGTACGAGTGGATCCCGCGCGAGCGCAACAAGCACGCGGACCGGCTGGCCAACGAGGCGATGGACGCGGGCAGGCGGGGCGAGGCCTGGTCGCCGTCGGCGTCGACGGCCGAACTGGACGCCCGCGCGGCCCGCGCCGCGGCGCCGGAGCCGACGGGCCCACCCGGCGACGCGGCGGCGGGCGCGGCGAAGGCCCGCGCGGCCCTGAAGGAAACCCGCGCCGAGTCGCCCCACCAGGGGCGCGGGGAACTGCGCGACCGGCCCGCGGCGAGCGGCACCCGACCCACGGCGTCGGGCGGCACCCCCGCTTCCGGCGGCGAAGCCGCGATCCCGGCCGCCGGAAAGGCGGACGACGACGAGCGGGCCGCGAGGAACGTGGCCTCGGAACGCACGACGACGCCGGCCGCGGGCTGGAGCGCGCCTCCCGACATGGGCGCCCCCGCCACCTTCGTCCTGCTGCGGCACGGCGAGACCCCGCTGACCCCGCAGAAGCGGTTCTCGGGCAGCGGCGGCAGCGACCCCTCGCTGTCCGACGCGGGCCGGGAGCAGGCGGAGCGGGTGGCCGCGGCGCTGGCGGCGCGCGGCACCATCCAGGCGATCGTGGCCTCGCCGCTGGCCCGGACCCGCCAGACCGCGGGAGTCGTCGCCGCCCGTCTCGGCCTCGACGTCGTCGTCGAGGACGGTCTGCGCGAGACGGACTTCGGCGCCTGGGAGGGGCTGACCTTCGGCGAGGTGCGCGAACGGCACCCGGACGACCTGGACGCCTGGCTCGCCTCACCGGAGGCCGAGCCGACCGGCGGCGGCGAGAGCTTCGCCGCGACGGCGCACCGCATGGCGGCCACCCGCGACAAGCTGATCGCCTCCTATGCGGGCCGCACGGTCCTGCTCGTCACCCACGTCACCCCGATCAAGACCCTCGTACGGCTGGCCCTCGGAGCCCCGCCGGAGTCGCTGTTCCGGATGGAGCTGTCGGCGGCGTCGCTCTCGGCGGTCGCGTACTACGCGGACGGCAACGCGAGCGTCCGGCTGTTCAACGACACCTCGCACCTGCGCTGACCCCGGCCGCACCGGTTCCGGGGTGCCGGTCCGGAGGACGGCGATCCCGGGAGCGCGTCGGCCTCACCCCCGCCGGGCGGCGCGGTCGCGGAGGATCCCGGCGGTCTCCCGGTCCGCCGGGAGGAACGCCTCCAGGTGGAGTTCGGCGAGCGTGACGTCCACCGCGGTCGCGAACGACGTGAGGGTGGTGAGCAGTCTCAACTCGCCTTCCGGGCACCGCAGTCGCAGCGGCACGGCGAACCCGAGGTGGTCCGCGCCGGGCTCGCCCACCGGTACGTACCGCGCCAACTCCTCCACCAGCGCGTCGAGAAGGGGATCGGGGCTGCGCAGGGAGCGGGCCCGCAGGTTCTCCACGATGTGCCGGCCCCAGGCGTCCAGGTTCACCACCCGTGACGCCATCCCGCGCGGATGAAGGGCCAACCGCAGTACGTTCACCGGCGGTTCCAGCAGCTCCGGCGCGGCCCCCTCGGACAGGACGTCGAACGCGGCGTTGGCGGCGACGAGTTCACCGTGCGGTCCCGCCACCACCGCCGGATACGGCAGATGCCCCTCGAGGATGCCGTCCAGCGCCTCGCGCACGGGCTCCAGCGCGGCCGCGTCGAGCGGGGACTCGGTGAAAGCGGGGGCGTAACCGGCCGCCAGGAGCAGCGCGTTGCGCTCCCGCAGGGTCAGGTCCAGCGACTCGGCGAGCCGGATCACGATCTCCCTGCCGGGCACCGAACGCCCGCGCTCGATGAAGCTGACGTACCGCTGGGTCGTGCCCGCCCGGGAGGCCAGCTCCAACTGGCTCACCCGGCGAGCGCGCCGCCAGCGCAGCAGTTCCCGGGCGAAGGGAGGGGGGTCGGCGGAGACACCGGTCGTCATGCGACCAGTTGTACGTCACGGGTACGACAGCGGCACGGCGGCACACTCGTCGTGCCGGTTACCGCCGCAGTGCCGACGCCGCCCGTGCCAGGTCCTCCACCCGGCGCCAGTCCCGGGCGGCGACCGCGTCGGCCGGAAGCATCCAGCTTCCGCCCACACAGCCCACGTTGGGGAGCGCGAGGTAGTCCGGAGCGCATTCGGGGCCGATGCCGCCCGTCGGGCAGAACCGGGCCTGGGGGAGCGGCCCCGCCAGTGACTTCAGGTAGGCCGTGCCGCCCGCCGCCTGCGCGGGGAAGAACTTCATCTCGCGCACCCCCCGCTCCAGCAGTGCCACCACCTCGGAGGCCGTGGACACCCCCGGCAGGAACGGCACCCCGGACGCCCGCATCGCGTCCAGCAGCCCGTCCGTCCAGCCGGGGCTGACCAGGAAGCGGGCGCCCGCCGCCAGCGACGCGGCCACGTGCTCCGGCGTCAGGACCGTGCCCGCGCCCACCACCGCGTCCGGCACCTCGGCCGCGACGGCCCGGATCGCGTCGAGCGCCGCCGGGGTCCGCAGCGTCACCTCGATGGCGGGCAGCCCTCCGGCGACCAGTGCCCGGGCCAGCGGCACCGCGTCGAGGGCGTCCGCGACCACGACGACGGGGACGACGGGCGCGAGATCCAGGACGGAGGCGCGCGAGGACGGGGGCGATGACGGCGTCATGCCCTCATCGTGCCCGGGGTGTGCATCGTGCGCAAAGGTCGTTGCATATGTTGCAACGCCGGTGAAGCGGTGGGCCGGCCGTGCGACGGGCGACGACCGCCGGGCGGCCCCTCGGCGGACAACCGCCCGGTGGGACCCGCCCGCTGATGACCCGCCCGGTGGTCGGCCGCTCAGTGGATCTCCCGCACCACCACGTCGAGCGCCCACGGCCTGCCCGCCTTGCCGGGGGCCTCCGCCTCCACCGCGTACCCGAGGTCCCGCAGCGCCTCCACCAGCTCCGCCGGGTCCTTCGGCGCGGCGTTCGCGGTGAGCAGGCTGCGGACGATCCGGCCCTTGGTCGCCTTGTTGAAGTGGCTGACGACGGACCGCTTCTCGACCCCGTCCACCAGTTGCGCGTGCAGCACCCGTACGGTCGCCGTCCGCCCCGCCACCTCGCCCTTGGGCTTCCACGCCGTGGTGTAGGCCGAGGAGCGCAGGTCCAGCACGAGCCCGTCGCCCGCGGCCTCGGGGAGCGCGGCGGCCATCGGCGTACGCCAGTGCGCGCCCAGCGCCCCGAGGCCCGGCAGCTTCACGCCCATCGAGCAGCGGTACGAGGGGATCCGGTCGGTCACCCGCACCGCGCCCCAGAGCCCGGAGAAGACGAGCAGCGAGCTGCCCGCGCGCCGCTCGGCGTCGGCGTCCAGCGAGGCCAGGTCCAGGGCGTCGTACAGGACCCCCGTGTAGATCTCCCCGGCCGGGCGGGCGCCCGCGGTCCTCAGCTCCGTGTTCTTCGCGATCTCGCCCCGCAGACCCTCGCTCAGTCCGAGGACCTCGCGGGCCTTCTCCTCGTCGGCCACGCACAGCTCGACCAGCTCGTCGAGGACCGCCCGACGCGCCTCCGCGAGACCGGGCAGGGACAGCGACTCCGGCTTGAGCGCGGTTCCCCGGCCGGAGGGTGCCTTGCCCTCGGAGGGCGGCAGCAGCACGAGCACGGTTGGTTCTCCTCACGGTGGTACGGACCGCCGCCAGCCTACGGGTACACCCGGACGCCCTCCCCTGCCCGACCCCACCGGGCCCGCCGGGGCCCACCGGGCCCGGTCGTCGGCGTGGCGGGTGCGGCCGGTCCCCCTCGCCCGGAGGGCGCCCCGCTCCGCGTGCCCGACGCCCGGCCCCGGCCTACGCTCGACCCATGCCCCGCCGTCACGTACGCGTCACTGGCACCCCTCAGACCCCGTTGCGAGCCGCTCTCCGCGCGCTGCGGACCGAGCTCGGCGTGCCCGGGAGTTTCCCGGCCGACGCCCTCGCGGAAGTCGGGCCGCCGGCCCGCCTGCCCGCGTACGACGCGACGGACGTCCCCCTGTTCACCATCGACCCGCCGACGTCCGAGGACCTCGACCAGGCGATGCACCTCTCCCGCCGCGAGCGGGGCGGCTACCGCGTCCAGTACGCCGTCGCGGACGTCGCCGCCTTCGTGGCGCCCGGCGGAGCCCTGGACGCCGAGGCGCACCGGCGCGTGACGACCCTCTACTTCCCGGACGGCAAGGTCCCCCTCCACCCGCCCCGGCTCTCCGAGGGCGCCGCGAGCCTCCTCCCGGGCCAGACCTGCCCGGCCGTCCTGTGGACGATCGACCTGGGCCCGGACGGACGCACCGAGATCACCGACGTCCGCCGCGCCCTGGTCCGCAGCCGCGCCAAGCTGGACTACGCGACCGCGCAGCACCGGATCGACGAGGGAACGGCGGAGGAACCGCTCGCCCTGCTCAAGGACGTCGGCACCCTGCGCGAGGCCCTGGAGATCGAGCGCGGCGGCATCTCGCTCAACGTGCCCGAGCAGGAGATCGTCGAGAAGGACGGGGCGTACGAGCTCGCCTACCGGGCCCCGCTGCCCGTCGAGGGCTGGAACGCGCAGATCTCCCTGCTCACCGGGATGACGGCGGCCGAACTGATGCTCGACCACGGCACCGGGGTGCTGCGGACCCTGCCCGCCGCGCCCGACGGGGCGGTCGGGCGGCTGCGCCGCACCGCCCGGGCCCTGCACGTCGACTGGCCGCACCACGTCTCGTACGCGCAGCTCGTCCGTTCCCTCGACCCGCGCCTGCCCCACCACGCCGCCTTCCTCCAGGAGTGCACGACCCTGCTGCGCGGTGCCGGGTACACCGTCTTCCGGGACGGGGCGCTCCCCGAGGTCACCGCGCACGCCGCCGTCGCCGCTCCCTACGCCCACTGCACGGCCCCGCTGCGCCGGCTCGTCGACCGCTACGCCGCGGAGATCTGCCTGGCGGCGGCCGCCGGTCTGCCGTCCCCCGAGTGGGTCCTCGCGGCGCTCGACGCCCTGCCCAAGGAGATGGCCGAGGGCAGCCGGCGCGCGGGCACCGTCGAGCGCGAGTGCGTCGACATCGTGGAGGCCGCGCTCCTCGCGGACCGGGTCGGCGACCTCTTCGAGGCCTGCGTGGTGGACGTGGCGGAACACGAACCCACGACCGGCACCGTGCAACTGGAGTCCCCGGCGGTCTTCGCCCGGATCTCGGGCGGCACGGCACCGCTGCCCCTGGGCGAACGCCTGCGGGTCCGGCTCGCACAGGCGGACCCCGGAACGGCGAAGGTGCGGTTCGAACCCGTCTGACCCGGGTGCGGCCTCCGGCATGGAAACGGGGGACGCGCGTGTTGGCCCTGTGGAGAGAACACGGCGGCCACGGGAGCGAGGGGGAGAGAGCCATGACCGGACGGGGAGAGACGGCGGCCGGGACCGTGACGGAATCCGCGAAGCCCCCCTCGAAGCCCTCCGCGCGGGAAGAGGCACGCTGGACCCGGGCCGTCCTCGGCCGGGGCGGGCGGCCGCTGGACCTGCTGACCGCCCGCTTCGACCGGCACCGCTACGCCCCGCACGCCCACGACGAGTTCACCATCGGCGTCAGCGTCGGCGGCTCGGAGCTCATCGGCTACCGGGGCGGCCACCTCCGGACCGGCCCGGGGTCCATCGTCGTGCTGGCCCCCGGCGAGATGCACACCGGCGGTCCCGCCGCCTGCGAGGGCTACGCCTACCGGGCCCTGTACGCGGAGCCGTCCCTGCTCTCGGAGGGTGCCGTCGGCGGCCTCCCGCACTTCAGGGAAGGGCTGCTCGACGACCCCGAACTCGCCGCCGCGCTGCGCGTCGCGCACACCGAACTGAGCGCCTGCCCGGACCCGCTGGAGGCCGAGTCCCGCCTCCCGTGGCTGCTCGCCGCGCTGACCCGGCGCCACTCCACGGCCCGCCCGGGCCGCGACGAGGTCCCCGGCGCCGCGCGCATAGCCGACGCCGTACGCGACCGCCTGGCCGAAGAGCTCCAGGACCCGCCCTCCCTCGCCGCCCTCGCCACGGACCTGGGTCTGTCCCGCTACCAGCTCCTGCGCGCCTTCCGTACGACGACGGGGATCCCGCCGTACGCCTGGCTGGCCCAGCACCGGGTGAACCGGGCCCGCCGGCTCTTGGAGTCGGGACTGCGCCCCGCCGAGGTCGCCGCACTCGTGGGCTTCGCCGACCAGGCGCACCTGACCCGCTGGTTCCGCCGGGTACTGGGCGTGACCCCGGCCGCGTACCGCGCGAGCGTGCTCCCGTCCTCGTCCTCGTCCTCGTCCCTGTCCCCGCTCCCGTCCCCGTAGGACGGAGCGCTCACGCCGTCGGGGCGCAACAGCGTTCAAGACCCGCCGCCGGGCGGTGGCCGAGACTGCCCGTATGACTGCACGCGGCTGGTTCCTGTTCTCCCTGATGGGAGTGATCTGGGGCATCCCCTATCTGATGATCAAAGTGGCGGTGGACGAGGTGTCCCCGTCGGTGGTGGTGTTCACGCGCTGCGCGGTCGGCGCCGCGCTGCTGCTCCCCTTCGCGATCCGGCAGGGCGGCCTGCCCCGGACCGTACGGGCCCACTGGCGCCCGATGCTGGCCTTCGCGGTCATCGAGATCATGGTCCCCTGGTGGACCCTCACGGACGCCGAACGCCACCTGTCCAGCTCCACCGCGGGCCTGCTGATCGCCGGTGTGCCGATCGTCGGCGTGGTCGCGGCCCGCTTCCTCGGCGACGCGGAGCGGCTCGGCGCCCGGCGCGTCACGGGCCTCGCCCTCGGCCTGGCCGGAGTCGGAGTCCTCACGGCACCGCATCTGACCGGCGGCGACGCCCGGTCGCTGGTCGAGGTGCTGCTGACGGTCGTCGGCTACGCCACCGCGCCGCTCATCGTCGCCCGCCGGCTCAAGGACGTGCCCTCGCTCCACCTGACGGCCCCCTGCCTGGCGCTGGCGGCGCTGGTCTACGCCCCCGCGGCGGCCGTCACCCGGCCCGAGGCGATGCCCTCCGGACAGGTCCTGGCCGCTCTCGTGGGCCTCGGTGTCGTCTGCACGGCCGTCGCCTTCGTGGCCTTCCTGGAACTGATCAAGGAGGCGGGTCCGACCCGGGCGACGGTGATCACGTACGTCAACCCGGCCGTCGCGGTCGCGGCGGGTGCGTTCTTCCTGGACGAGAACCTGACCCCCGGGATCCTCGCCGCCTTCGCCCTCATCCTGGCGGGCTCCGTCCTGGCCACGGCGTCCGCCGGTCCCCGGCGTCCCGCCCGCCCGGTACCATGGTCGGCACGGCAGACGAGCCGGGCGGACGGCCGCGTGGAGGTTCTTGTGGACCTTCCCGAGGAACGTCCGGACTCCATAGGGCAGGGTGGTGGCTAACGGCCACCCGGGGTGACCCGCGGGACAGTGCCACAGAAAGCAGACCGCCGCGAACTCCGGTTCGCGGTAAGGGTGAAACGGTGGTGTAAGAGACCACCAGTGCCCAGGGTGACCTGGGCAGCTAGGTAAACCCCACCCGGAGCAAGGTCAAGAGGAGCCGCCCTCTCGCGAGGGAAGGCGGCTCTGCGCGGACGTTCGAGGGCTGCTCGCCCGAGTCCGCGGGTAGACCGCACGAGGCCGGCGGCAACGCCGGCCCTAGATGGATGGCCGTCTCCCCGGCCGCCGCGAGGCGACCGGGTGACAAAATCCGGCGTACAGCCCGACTCGTCTGCCCTCAGGGCTCGGCCCCGGTCCACGGACCGGGGCCGAGCCCTGAGGCGTGTACGGGCCCTGTTCCCGGGAGTCGGTTCGTGACCGTGAACCAGGTCGCCCGGGACTTCTTCCACTCGTCGTGGGTCAGGTCCTCGGCCTCGACGCCGAAGTGAACAGAGCAGGTCACCGCCGTCCGTTCGCGGGTCGGTCGGCGAGATCCCGCTGTCCGTCAGGTGGTCGACGACTCGTTGCGAGTCCCGCCGTGCGTCCCGCCGAGCGAGCGGTCGGCGACGGCCGCCAGGTGGG
Organism: Streptomyces populi; assembly: GCF_002911015.1. Classification (GTDB taxonomy): domain Bacteria; phylum Actinomycetota; class Actinomycetes; order Streptomycetales; family Streptomycetaceae; genus Streptomyces; species Streptomyces populi. The sequence goes on along the minus strand of NZ_KZ626861.1, from coordinate 54,804 downwards.
CGGTGAAGACCTCGCGGGCGTCCGGCGCGAGCGTGCGCAGCGCCACCATCGCCGTGATCACGACGTCGCACAGCTCCGAGCGGACGTCGTCCCAGGTGTGACTCACCCCCTTGCGCGGATTCTGGCCCGTCGCGCCGATCACCGCCTGGGCGACCTCGCCGACCTCCTCCGACAGCTTCAGCACCCGCAGCAGCAGTCCTTCCCGGCCGCCGTGCGCCCGGTCGGCGTCCAGCCAGGCGTGCAGCAGGTCGATCGTCGGCCAGGGGTCCGCGCCGTCGGCGGCGCGCCCGGCCGGAGCCTCGGCCCGGGCCGAGACCGGGAGTTCGCCCGGGCCTGCCGACGGGGTGTCCCGGGCGGGCCCGCCCGCCGTGCCGGCTCCGGTGTGTCCGGCGGGGCCGGGGCCGGTGCGTCCGGAGGGGACGGCGTCGGTGTGTCCGGAGGGGGCGGGGCCGGTGCGCCCGGCCGGGTCGTCTTCCGCGGTGCGATCAGGCATGGGGCGAGCCTCCCCCGGGTCCGCGGGGCCGACGCCTACTCCTCGAACAGGGTTTCCTGCTTGCCCTCCCGCGCCCGGCGCACCCGATCGTTCCGGACGCCCACGACGACCGCGGTGACCGCCGCCGTCGTCCCGAGGGCGATCGGCACCATCCAGCCGCGGTTCACGGCGTGGCCCATCAGATGGTCGAGGGACAGCCGGCCCGGACCCGCCACCGCGAGGCCGGCCGCCGCCAGGCCGAGCGAGGCCGCGTGCTCGTAACCGCCGTTCATCGCGAAGAACCCGTTCGGCACGTGCACGGCCGCCGCGCCCGCCATCGCGCCGGCGGCCGCGGCACCGGCCGCGGGCGTGGCGAGGCCCAGCGCCAGCAGCGTGCCGCCGCCGGCCTCCGCGAGACCCGCCGCCCGGGCACTCGCCTCTCCCGGCGCGTACCCCATGGCCTCCATGGCCTGTCCGGTTCCCTCGATGCCGCCGCCGCCGAACCAGCCGAACAGCTTCTGCGCCCCGTGCGCCGCCAGCACACCGCCCGTACTCAGACGGAGCAGCAGCAGTCCCAGATCACGCCGGTCGATACAGGTCACGGTGACTCCCAGTCCAGACAGCGGCAACGGTTCCCTCCCGGGTGTCCACCGTCGCACCGATCGAACGCGCCCGACGTGCCCGCGCAGCCGTTCGGGTGGCGGGCGCGGGGGGCCGGTGTGAGCCTGACTGCCATGAGCATTCAGGTAACGAGACTCAGCGACCCGGCCGTCCGGGCCTTCGTCGCCGCGGTGAACGCCCACGACCGGAGCGCCTTCGACGCGCTGCTCACGCCCGGCGCCACCATGTCCGACGACGGCTCCGACCGTGACCTCGGCGACTGGACCGACCGGGAGATCTTCTCCTCGCGCGGCCACATGGACGTCGACAGCGAGTCCGCCGGCGGACGCTCCCTCCTCGTGCGGTACCGCAACGACACCTGGGGCGAGATGAAGACCAGGTGGACCTTCACCGTCGACGAGGACGGCAGGATCAGCCGCTTCGAGACCGGCCAGGCCTGACCGCCCCGCTCCCGGGGTCTTGTCCTCGCGTGGACTCCAACTCCTAGTGTCCGCGGGCATGGAGAAAACCGGGAACAGGACCCTGGGGAACAGCGGGATCGAGGTGAGCGCCCTCGGCTTCGGCTGCTGGGCCATCGGCGGCGAGTGGTCGACGGCGGACGGACAGCCGCTGGGCTGGGGCGAGGTCGACGACGAGGAATCCGTACGGGCCGTACGGCGCGCCCTCGACCTCGGCGTGACGTTCTTCGACACGGCGGACGCGTACGGCACCGGACACAGCGAGCGGGTGCTCGGGCGGGCGCTCGGCAAACGGCGGGCCGACGTGGTCGTCGCCACCAAATGGGGCAACCTCGTCGACGAGGAGCGGCGGCTGCTCATCGGCAGCGACGACTCCCCGGAGTACGCCCGCCGCGCGCTCACCGCCTCGCTCCGGCGCCTGGACACCGACTGGATCGACCTGTACCAGCTGCACCTGGCCGACGCCGACCCGGAGCGCGCCGCCGAACTCCGGGACACCTGCGAGCAGTTCGTACGAGAAGGGCTGATCCGGGCGTACGCGTGGAGCACCGACGACCCCGCGCGGGCGGCGGTCTTCGCGGCGGGTGAGCACTGCGCGGCCGTCCAGCACCGGCTGAACGTCCTCCAGGACGCGCCCGAACTCGTCGCCCTGTGCGAGGAGTCCGGGCTCGCGAGCGTCAACCGCAGCCCGCTGGCCATGGGGTTGCTGACCGGCCGGCGACCGGCGGGGCGCGCCCTCGGGGCGGGGGACATCCGCAGCGTGCCGCCCGTGTGGCTGGAGGGCTTCACCGGGGAGGGCGGCGCCGACCCGGAGTGGCTCGCCCGGGTGGACGCCCTCGAGGAGATCCTCACCAGCGGCGGGCGCACGCTCGCCCAGGGAGCCCTCGCCTGGCTGTGGGCCCGCAGCCCGCGCACCGTGCCGATCCCGGGCTTCCGCTCGGTCGCCCAGGCCGAGGAGAACGCGGGCGCGATCGCCCGGGGGCCGCTCACCGCGGCGCAGTTGACCGAGGTCGACGGCGTGCTCGGACGGTGAGCGGCCCGGGAGGCGCGAGGGGTCGGGTGCGGGCGGCGGGGCCGCCGCGGGCTCAGCGGCCCCGGGGCGCGCCGTACTGCTCCTGCGTGAACTGCTCGGGTGTGTAGAGCTGTTGCGCGTACTGCTCCTGTCCGGGCAGGTGGTCCCGGCCGTCCCCGCCGGGGACGGCCCGGCGGGCACCGGCCTGCTCGGTCAGGGTGATCTGTCCGGCCTTGATGGTCGCGAGGCGCGGGGCGCGGCGGGCGATGGAGGAGTCGTGGGTGACCATGACGAACGTCAGTCCGTACTCGTGCCACAGCCCTTCGAGCAGCCCCATGATGTCGTCGCGGGTGCCCTCGTCGAGGTTGCCGGTCGGCTCGTCGGCGAGCAGTACCTTCGGCTTCTTGACCAGGGCCCGGGCGATCGCGACGCGCTGCTGCTGTCCTCCGGACAGCTCGGTCGGGACGTGCGTGAGCCGTTCGCCGAGGCCGACCGAGCGCAGTGCCTCGGCGGCCCGCTCGCGCCGCTCGGCCGGCTTGACCCCGAGGGGGACCAGCGCGGTCTCGACGTTCTCCTGCGCGGTCAGCGTCGGGATGAGGTTGAACGACTGGAAGATGATGCCGATCTTCTCGGCCCGCAGCCGGGTCAGCTTGGCCTCGCTGATGGCGGCGAGGTCCACGCCGTCCAGCTCGACGCCGCCGGAGGTCGGCCGGTCGAGACCGCCGATCATCTGGAGCAGCGTCGACTTGCCGCCGCCGGTGGGGCCCTGGATGACGAGCTGGTCGCCGTCCTCGATGGTGAGGTCGATGCCGCGCAGCGCCTCGACCGTCTCCTTGCCCCGCGTGTAGCGCTTGGTGACGCCGGTGAGCTTGTACATGAGGTTTCTCCGAGGAGTGAAGGGGTGGGGGCGCCGCGGCCCGGGGGGAGTGGCCGCGGCGCCCCCGCTCAGGGGGTGTGGCCGGGGGCGGGTTACGAGACGCTGCGGAGCGCGTCCGCCGGACGCATCCGGGAGGCGCGCCAGCCGCCCATCGCGCCGGCGATCAGACCGCCGGTGATGGCCAGGCCCGCGGCGAGCGCGATGGTGGTCACCGAGACCGGCGCGGTGAGGGCGATGTCCACGGTGTTCTTGGCCGCGGAGGCCATCTGGCCGGGACCCCCGCCGCCGGGGCCGCCGCCCATGCCGCCGCCCCCGCCGGTGGAGCCGAGCTCCGCCGTCAGCTTCGGGCTGATCGCGGTGACGGTGTAGGCCGCGGCGAGACCGAGGGCGATGCCGAGGGCGCCGCCGAGCAGTCCGTTCACGATCGACTCGCCGACGACCTGCCGGGTGACCTTGCGGGAGGGCCAGCCGAGCGCCTTCAGGGTGCCGAACTCGCGCACCCGGCGGGAGACGGCGGAGGAGGTGAGCAGCGCCGCGACGAGGAAGGCGGCGATCAGGACCGCGACGGACAGCCACTTGCCGACGCTCGTGGCGAGGTTCGAGGCGGTGGACAGCGAGCCGGAGACGGTGTCCGCGAGGTCGGCGGAGGTGGTGACGGTCGTCCCGGAGATGTTCTTCTGGATGGTCGCCTTGACCGTGGAGATCTGCTTCGAGTCGGTCGCCTTGACGTAGATCGTGGTGACCTTGTTCTTGGCGTCGCCGAGCGTCTGGGCCTGCTCGAGCGGCAGGTAGACGTCGGTGGTCGACTCACTGCTGTCGGGCGTCGCGATGCCGATGACCTTGTACTTGGTGCCGGAGATCTTGAAGGTCTCGCCGACCGTGTACTTGTTCTCCTTGGCGTACGACTTGCTGAGCACCGCGACCTTCGCGGAGGTCTGCGATGCCGTGAACGTCTTGCCGGTGGTGATCTTCGAGGTGGCCAGCGGGCCGAGGTCCTGGTGGGTCACGTCGACGCCTGCGACCGAGTAGGAGTTCACGTCGAAGGAGGCGCCACCGCCCTGCACCTGGGGAGCGCCGGTGCCGTCGCCCTGGCCGCCGGGCCCGCCCTGCTGGCCGGAGCCCGAGGTGGTGGACTTCGCCTTGCCCTGGGTGAAGGAGCCGTCGACCTTGGTGACGTTCAGGCTCAGCGCGCCCACCGCGCTCGCCACGCCCTTCTGCGCGGCGACCTCGGTGACGAGCGAGGACTTCAGGGACTGTCCGCCCTGGGTCATCACCCGGTCCGAGCTCTGGGTCTTGCTGCTGTCCGACTTGGCGTCGAAGTCGAACTTCGGTCGGCCCGAGGAGCCGCTCGTCGGCGCCGTGCGGGCCTTGGTGACCGTCATGTCCGTGCCGAGTCCGTACAGCGACTTCAGGACCTTGTCCTGGGCCTGCTGCATGCCGGCCGACACCGAGTTGACGGTGATCACCAGCGCGATACCGAGCGCCAGACCCAGGGCGATCACCAGCGCCGCCTTCTTGCGCCGGCTCAGCTCACGCTTGAGATAGATGCCAAACATCCCGTTCCTCAAAGGTTCTTGGCGCCCCTGTGGGCGCGGCCAAAAGCTATGGAGGAACCTTTGAGCCGGGCTGAGTAAGAGATGTGCGAGGGCTGAGAATCCGGACCCCTGAATCAATATTGGGTCAGACAGCCCATTCTCAGCCTTTCAAGGGCTCATTGCCAGGAAACCGCTGTTGAGTGGCCCCGTGACGCGGACGGGCGGGCCCGCCGCGGACGCGGTCCCCGCGGGCCGCCGACCGGTTCCGTTCGCCCGGATCCGCTTCCGCGCACCCGATTTTGCCACCGCTTCAAAATCAGCGTTCCTTCCTTTTACGACCCCGCTGTCGGGCTTCCCGGACGGACTTTGTACGGTCCCGGGATGCGTGATTCTTCCGGGCTCTCCCGCCGTGCCGTCCTGGGCCTCGCCGCCGCCGTCCCCCTCGCCGCCGCGACGGCCACCACCGCGTACGCCACGTCGACGATCGGCGGTGCGAGGCTGGCCCGCTCCGGGGTCCAGGCGATCGGCGCGTCGGGGCTGCCCGAGCACCTCACCGCCCGCTCCTGGCTGGTGGCGGACCACACCACCGGCGAGGTGCTCGCCTCGTACAACGCGCACCTGCGTCTTCCGCCCGCCTCCACCCTGAAGATGCTGTTCGCGGACACCGTGCTGAAGAAGTTCGAGCGCGCCGAGACGTACAAGGTGGTCGACGCCGACCTCGCCGACGTCCCCGCGGGTTCCAGCCTCGTCGGCATCAAGCCCGGCATCACCTACACCGTCGAGCAGTTGTGGCAGGGCGTCTTCCTGCGCTCCGGCAACGACGCGGTGCACGTGCTCAGCCACATGAACGGCGGCATCCCGGCCACCGTCGCCGAGATGCAGGCGCTCGCGGAGGACCTACAGGCCCTGGACACCCATGTGGTCAGCCCCGACGGGTTCGACCACAAGGGTCAGCTGTCGTCCGCGTACGACCTGGCGCTCTTCGCCCGGCACGGCCTCGCGGACGCCGACTTCCGCGAGTACTGCTCGATGAGGACCGCGGACTTCCCGGCCGGCGGCAAGAAGACCTTCCAGATCCAGAACACCGACCGTCTGCTGACGGGCGCGTGGGGGATGAAGCCGTACGAGGGCCTGATCGGGGTGAAGAACGGCTACACCAGCCACGCCGGCAACACCTTCACCGGCGCGGCGACCCGCGACGGACGGACCCTGCTCGTCACGGTGATGCACCCCAAGAGCGGCGGCAACGGCGTCTACGAGGAGACGGCCCGGCTGCTCGACTGGGGCTTCGGGAAGGGCGCGCACGCCGAGCCGGTCGGCAGGCTGGTCGATCCGCTCAGCGAGCGCGGCGCGAGCGAGGCCCCCGCCCGGAAGGCGGCGAAGGCGGCGGCGGGCGCTCCGGCCCCGGCCGCGGCCGGGAAGTCGGACGGCGCGCCGTGGGGTCTGATAGGCGGGGCCGGGGCGGCGGTGGCGCTCCTGGCGGGCGGCGCGCTCGCGCTGCGCACCCGCAGGCGCCGGTCCGCGGGGGAGCCGACCGTGGCGGCCGGGACGGCCGAGGTGACCGGGGCCGCCGAGGTGACCGGGACGGCCGAGACCGCTGAGGTGGCCGAGACCGCTGAGGTGGCCGAGACGGAAGGCCCCCGGCAGGGCTGACGACGGGGGCGGTCGCTCCGCGGTCCGGTGCACACCTCGCGGCCTTGCGCGAGGTCCGCCCCCTCCCGGGCCGCGGAGCGGCCGCCACCTCCCCCATCGGTGTGGACCGTGGTCGTACCGAAGCAGTGTGCTCCAACTGTGAAGCTCTGAAAGGGAGATGCTGAGCATAAGCGCACCAACGGCCCATACGGCCCGGAGGTTCGGCTTCCGTATGTGTGGGTCGAGGCTTCGGCCTCCTCCCGGTGAACCGCCGGACGGGCCCGACGCGCTACGCCGTCGCCTCACCGGGGTAGCGGACGCCGATGCGCTCCCGGATCGTGTCGAGCGTCCGCATCACGGCGAGGGTGCCGTCGAGCGGGACGAGCGGGGACTCGGTCTCACCGGCGCGCAGGGCGCGCATCACCTCGGCGGCCTCGTGCTTGAGGCTGTTGCGGGGGCCGGAGGCGGGGTCGGCGCGGAAGGTCTCCGGCTCGCGGCCGTCGCGGTGCAGGACGAAGTGCTCCGGGAAGAAGAAGCCGCCCGGGACGTCGATGCGGCCCGCGGAGCCGGTGACGGAGGCCGTGACGGGGGTGCCGCCGTTGATGGAGCAGTGCACCGAAGCCAGAGCGCCGCTCTCGTAAGAGAGCAGCGCACCCGTCTGGAGATCGACGCCCTCGTCGGAGAGCACCGCTCGCGCGACGACGTCCGAGGGCTCCCCGAGCAGCAGTTGCGCGAACGACACCGGATAGACGCCGAGATCGAGCAGCGCACCGCCGCCCTGTGCCGGGTCCCGCAGCCGGTGCGAGGGCGGGAACGGGCCCGCCAGACCGAAGTCGGCCTGCACCGTGCGGATCTCACCGATCACACCGTCGTCGACCAGCGCCTTCAGCCGCCCCACCAGCGGATTGCAGTACATCCACATGGCCTCCATCAGGAAGCGGCCGCGGCTGCGGGCGAGCGCGACCAGTTCCCCGGCCTCCCGCGCGTTCAGCGTGAACGTCTTCTCGCACAGCACGTGACGCCCCGCCTCCAGGCACATTCCGGCGGCCGCCCGGTGCGCCGAGTGCGGTGTGGCGACGTACACGACGTCGACGTCCTCGTCCGCGGCGAGGGACGCCCAGTCCCCGTACGCCCGCGGGATCCCGAACCGCTCGGCGAACGCCTTCGCCGAGGAGTCCGACCGTGAGGCGACGGCCACCACCTCCGCGTCCGGCATGTCCACCAGATCCGCCGTGAACGCCGCGGCGATCCCGCCGGTCGCCAGAATCCCCCACCGCACGCGTTCACGCTCGCCCGTCATGCCCGCCCCTTGATCCTTGACTCCGAACCCGCTGTTCGAACTGAGAGCATAGGGGCCGCATCTTTCGGAGAGGGGGGCACATGCCCGAGCGTGGCCGCACCACGCGGGACCAGGAGAGCCCGCGGGGGCACATACCGGAGGCAAGCGCCGCGGGCACCGTGCCGACGGTCGCCGAGGCGTCGTCGGCGGACACCGGAGCGGCGTCCGCCGCCGCGCCGCGACCGCACGCGGGCCCCGGCGCCCCGGGCCGCACCGGACTCCTCGTCACCCTCGTCCTCGGCGGGCTCACCGCCACGCCCCCGCTCGCGATGGACATGTACCTCCCCTCGCTGCCGGAGGTCACCGGTTCCCTGCACGCCCCCGCCGCCACCGTGCAGCTCACGCTCACCGCGTGCCTCGCGGGCATGGCGCTCGGGCAGCTCGTCGTCGGACCCATGAGCGACAGGTGGGGCCGGCGGCGGCCGCTGCTCGCCGGCCTCGGCGTCTACGTCCTCGCCACCGCCCTGTGCGCCCTCGCGCCCGGCATCGGCCTCCTCGTCGCCTTCCGCCTCGTCCAGGGGCTCGCGGGCGCGGCCGGGATAGTGATCGCCCGCGCCGTCGTCCGCGACCTGTACGACGGCGTGGCGATGGCCCGGTTCTTCTCCACCCTCATGCTGATCTCCGGCGTCGCCCCCGTCGTCGCGCCGCTCATCGGCGGACAGATCCTGCGCCTCACCGACTGGCGGGGCGTGTTCGTGGTCCTCACCGCCGTCGGCGTCGCGCTGACGGCCCTCGTCTGGACGAAACTGCCCGAGACCCTGGAGCCCGCGGACCGGCACGACGGCGGCGTCGGCGAGGCACTGCGCGCCATGCGCCGGCTGCTCGCCGACCGCGTCTTCGCCGGGTACATGCTCGCGGGCGGCTTCACCTTCGCGGCCCTCTTCGCCTACATCTCGGCCTCGCCGTTCGTGATCCAGGACCTGTACGGCGCCTCCCCGCAGACCTTCAGCCTGCTCTTCGGCGTGAACTCCGTCGGCCTCGTCATCGCCGGACAGGTCAACGGCAAACTGCTCGTCGGCCGGGTCGCCCTGGAGAAGGTCCTCGCCACCGGCCTCGCCCTCGTCGTCCTCGCCGCGACCGCGCTGCTGCTGATGTCCACCGGCGCCCTCGGCCCGGTCGGGCTCGCCCCGGTCGCCGCCGCGCTGTTCGTGCTGATGTCCGCCATGGGCCTCGCCCTGCCCAACACCCAGACGCTCGCCCTCATGCGCGTGCGGCACACGGCCGGCTCCGCCTCCGCCCTGCTCGGCACCTCCTCCTTCCTCATCGGCGCGGTCGCCTCGCCCCTCGTCGGCGTCGCCGGGGAGCACACCGCCGTTCCGATGGCGATCGTCCAGCTGGCGGCCGCGCTGGTGGCCGTCGCCTGCTTCGTGGGACTGTGCCGTCCCCGGCGGGCGGGACGTACTTCGAACGGAAAGGCGGCGGAGAGCTGAGCGCACCACGACTGCGGACCGGCACGCCGGAACGGGCCGGACTCGACGCCGGTGAACTGCGACAGCTCGTCCACGAGGTCCGCGCCCTCACCCGCGGGGCCGACCCGTGGGCGGCGGGCGTCGTGGTGGTCGCGGGACGGGGTCCGGTCGTCGCCGTCGCGGAGGCGGCGGGCTGGGCCGTGCGCTACGCGGCCCACGACGAGGACAAGGACACCGGCGTCGAACTGCCCGCCCGGGCACGGGTGCCGATGACCGTGGACACGCCCTTCGACCTGGCCTCCCTCACCAAGCTGTTCACCGCGGTCGCCGCGGTGCAGCAGCTGGAGCGCGGAACGCTGGGCATCGACGCGCGCGTCGGCGCGTACCTGCCGGAGTTCCGCGCGGTCCGCGAGCACGGCGTCACCGTACGGCAGCTGCTCACCCACACCTCCGGGCTGCGCCCCGAGCTGCCGCTGTACGACTGCCCGGACGACACGGCCCGGCTGGCGCTGCTGCGGGCGGAGGCCCCCTCGTCGCGGCCGGGCGAGTACCGCTACTCCGACGTCAACCTGCTCCTGTTGCAGTACGTGCTGGAACGCGTCACGGGCCGGGGGCTCGACATCCTTGTCAGGGACGGCATCACCCGCCCGCTCGGGATGAACTCCACCGCCTTCGGTCCCTGCCCCGGCGCGGCGGCCACGGAGGACCAGCGGCGGCCGTGGGCCAAGGCGGACCGGGGCATGCTGCGCGGAGTGGTGCACGACGAGAACGCCTGGGCGCTCGGCGGGGTGGCCGGTCACGCCGGCCTGTTCTCCACCGCGCACGACCTGGCCGTGTTCTGCCGCACCCTGCTCGCGGGCGGTTCCTACGGCCCGGCCCGCATCCTCGGTCCCGACTTCGTCGAGCTCCTCCTCACCCCGCCCGGCCTCGGGTTCGCCCTCGACCAGCCCTGGTTCATGGGCACCCTCGCCGGTCACGGGGCGGCGGGCCACACCGGGTTCACCGGCACCTCCCTGGTCCTGGACCCGGCGACGGACACGTTCCTGGTCCTGCTCGCCAACACGGTCCACCCCCGGCGCCGCCCGGCGGACAACGCGCCCCGGGCGGCGGCGGCCACACGGCTGCGACGGGCGGTGCGCGGCACCTGAGAGGGCGCCCGGCGGGTACGGGGGACACGCGGCACCTGAGAGAATCGGGCCGTGAACGCCCCCGTACCCCCCGCCGACACCCTGCGCAGCGCCCTCGCCGGACTGCTCGACGGCCTGCCGCCGAAGACCGCCGCGCAGGCGGTCGAGCGGCTGATCGCGAACTACCGGGGGACCACCCCGACCCACGCGCCGATCCTGCGGGACCGCTCGGACGTGGCCGCGTACGCCGCGTACCGGATGCCCGCGACGTTCGAGGCGGTGTGCGCGGCGCTGGAGGCGTTCGCGGACGCGGTGCCCGGCTGGGCGCCGGGCGGTCACGTGGACGTCGGCGGCGGCACCGGCGCGGCCACCTGGGCGGTGAACGCCACCTGGGCGGGCGTCCGCCCGGTCACCGTGCTCGACTGGGCCGAGCCGGCCCTCGCGCTCGGCCGGGAGATCGCCGCCGCCAACCCGGAACTGGAGGGCGCCGTGTGGCAGCGCTCTCGTATCGGAGCGGCGCTCACCATCGAGAGCACTGATCTGGTCACCGTCTCGTACGTCCTCGGCGAGCTCACCGAGGACGACCGCGCCTCCGTCGTGGACGCCGCCGCGGCCGCCGCGCAGGCCGTGGTGATCATCGAACCCGGCACCCCCGACGGCTACGCCCGGGTCCTCGCCGCCCGCGAGCGTCTGACCGGCGCCGGCCTCCACGTCGCCGCTCCCTGCCCGCACAGCGCGGCCTGCCCCATCGTCCCCGGCCAGGACTGGTGCCACTTCTCCGCGCGGGTCGCCCGCTCCTCCCTGCACCGCCAGGTCAAGGGCGGCTCCCTGCCGTACGAGGACGAGAAGTTCAGCTACGTCGCCGCGACCCGCTTCCCGCCCGCACCGGCACCCTCCCGGGTCGTGCGCAAGCCGCAGATCCGCAAGGGCCAGGTCCTGCTCGACCTGTGCGGGCGGGACGAGGCGCTGCGCCGGGAGACGGTGACCAAGCGCCACGGGCCGCTGTACAAGGCGGCCCGCGACGCCGAGTGGGGAGACGCCTGGCCGCCCGGGGACGCCCCCTAGGCCCTGTCGTCACATTCCCGCCTGCCCCGCGACGCCCGGCACTCCCCCAAGCTCTTCGAGCAGGGGGGACCCCCACGACGCCGCAGGGCCGCCCTTCGGGCGACGACGGGAATGTGACGACAGGACCTAGGCCGGGGCCGGGCCCCGCAGCTCCTGGGTGCAGCACTTCACGCTGCCGCCGCCCTTGAGGAGCTCGCCGAGGTCGACGCCGACGGGGACGAAGCCGCGTTCCCGCAGCGGGTCGAACAGGCCCGCCGCCTCCTGCGGCAGCAGCACGTGCAGACCGTCCGAGACCGCGTTGAGGCCCATCGCGGCGGCGTCCTCCGCCGTCGCGGTCAGCGCGTCCGGGAACAGCCGGCGCAGCACCTCGCGGCTGCCGGGGGAGAACGCGGGCGGGTGGTACATGACGTCGTCCGTGTCCTCGTCGAGGACGGCGAGGGCCGTGTCCAGGTGGTAGTAGCGCGGGTCGACCAGGTCCAGGCCGATCACCGGGCGGCCGAAGAACTCCTGCGCCTCCCCGTGCGAGAGCGGGCTCGCGCGAAAACCCCGGCCCGCGAGCAGGTACGACCCCGTGACGACGAAGTCGCCCTCTCCCTCGTTGACGTGCTCGGCCTCGTGGATCCGCCCGTACCCGCGGGCGCGGAACCACTCCAGGTGCGCCCGTGCCTCCGGTTCGCGCTGCGGGTAGGCGAACCGGGCGCCCAGCACCCGGCCGTCCACGACCGTCGCGCCGTTCGCCGCGAAGACCATGTCCGGCAGGCCCGGACGGGGGGTGAGCTCCTCGACCGAGTGGCCGAGGGAGCGGTAACGGTCCCGGAGGTCCTCCCACTGGGCGAGGGCGAGCGGGACGTCCACCGGCTTGGCCGGGTTCATCCACGGATTGATCGCGTACGTGACGTCGAAGTGCACCGGTGGACACATGAGGTAGCGCCGGGGCGTGGCGCGGCGAAGAGGATGCAAGGAAGGCTCCTTACGCAACCGCAGGGGCAGTTGGTGCTCATGGTGCGGTGCGCCCGGCCCGGGGAGCGGGAGGCGCCCGGGTGATGTCCACCGGGTCCGCCCGCCCCGGCCGTGATCCCGCACTCGTCGGACGCCCGCGAAATAGCCTCAAATCATGCAATAACGCCTGATCAAGGCCCGGTGGAGGCATCACCTCACCTGCCCCGTCGTCGGCTCCGGCCACCCGGGGCCCAGGATGGTGGGACGATGGGGCGAGGACGATTTGCACTACGGCGAGGCGAGGGGATAGATGAGCGCAGAGTTCGGCCGCCGCTCCGGCACGTGGGACAGGATCTCGAAGTGGTTCGGCGGACGCCGGCCCAAAGCCCCCGCGGAGACGTCCGCCGACGGGCGTGAAGCCCTGCTGCTCGCCGCCGCCGCCGCGGGGCTGCCGCTCGCGCAGGCCGCGTACCCCTCCGGCTACCGCTGTTCCTGTGACCGCGTCGGCTGCCCCACGCCCGCGCGCCACCCCGTCTCCTTCGCCTGGCAGACGCAGTCGACGACCGACCGCGCCCAGATCGAGCGCTGGGCCCGGCATCAGCCGAAGGCGAACTTCATCACCGCGACCGGCATGGTGCACGACGTCCTGGACGTGCCGCTGGACGCCGGGCGCGAGGCGCTGGAGCGCCTGCTCGCCTCCGGCGTCGAGGTCGGCCCCGTCGCGGAGACCGGCGACGGCCGCATGCTCTTCTTCACCCTCACCCGCGGCACGCCCGAGGACGAGGACGAGTGGTGGCCCTGCGAGCTGGACTGCCACCCCGAGACGATGGACGAACACCCCGGCTTCCGCTGGCACTGCCGCGGCTCGTACGTCCTGGTGCCGCCGGCCCGGCTGCCCGGAGGGCTGGGCGTCGACTGGGTGCGCGGCCCCGAGCACCCGCTGCCGGACCCGCTCACGCTCCTGGAGACCCTGACCGACGCATGCGCCCGCTACGCGGGGGAGAACGGCGCGGACCAGCTCACCGCCTGGCCCCACCGGGGCTGAGGCCCCGGGCGCCGGCCGGCCGACGTCGGCCGTGGCGCGGGCCCGGCTACTCGCCCTTGGCGCCCGTAAGCCCCTCGACCCGTCCGAGGACGGACACCTGTCCACGGCCCGAGCCCTTCGGCGGGTCCAGGGCGGCCTGGTTGGAGACGAACTCCAGGGTCAGGGACCGGTTGATCTCGCCGGTCGTCAGGGCCCGCACGTCCGCGCCGGGGGAGGGGATCTCGGTGCCCGCGGCGGCGGTCTCCTTCTCGAAGCGGCGCGTGGCGAAGAACACCAGCGCCCCGCCGTCCGCGGTGCGCAGACCCACCGGCGCGTAGTCGCCCGCGGTCAGCGGCTGGTCGATGTACTGCCGGGCGAGACCGGGCCGGCTGGCGAACTTCTCGCGCTGGGCCCGCCACTGCGAGGTGTGGACGCCCGTGGCGAAGGTGTCGCCGCCGGTCTTCAGATAGGCCGCGTACGACCGGCCGAGCTCTCGCGGCCGGACCGTGAGCGCCGGGTCGTCGGCGGCGACGGGCTGTGCCCAGCCGTCCTCGTCCTTCGCGAACTCCGGCACGTCACCGGCCCCGAGGACCGTGAGGTACGAGGCCTGCCACTTCTCGCGGGCGCCGTCCCGGGTGAAGACGAGCAGCCAGCGGCTGCCCGGCACGCCCTTGTTGGCCGTCGCGTCCGCCACGAACCAGCGTGGCCAGCCCGCCTTCGCGGGGATCGAGAACTCGGCGTCGTCGAACTCCAGCGCCGAATGCGCGGGATTCCCGGCGGGCTTGCTCAGACGACCGGCCCTCAGCTTGGCGCCGTCGATGTCCGCGAGCGGACCGGTCACCCGGTCCGCGTCCTTCGAACGGTCGTACGTCGCGTCCGCCTTGTTGTAGGCGGCGGTGAAGTCCGCGAGCGCGCGGGCGGCGTCGGCGCGGGTCGTGGCCGGCACGACCTCCCGCTCGCCGTGCACCACCACGCAGCCGCTCGCCGCCCACAGCGCGGTCACCGTCGTCGCCGCCAGGGCGAGACGGACGGGGCTACGACGCCTTCGAGGGCTGAGCTCCGTGCGATCCCTGCTCATCAGGTGCCTTCACCTTCTTCTTCCCGGAGGCGAACCCTACCGGGGCGAAGAAGATCGTGAGCGTCGGGACCAAGTACAGGGCCCACACCGTGACCTGAAGGACGGTCGGGTCGGGCTGGAAGTTGAAGACGCCCTTCAGCAGGGTGCCGTACCAGCTCGTCGGGTCGATCGTGGAGCTGATGTCGAAGGCCAGGTTCGTCAGACCCGGGACGAAGTCGGCCTCCTGCAAGTCGTGGACGCCGTACGCGAGCACGCCCGCGGCGACGACGACCAGCATGCCGCCGGTCCAGGTGAAGAACTTGGCGAGGTTGATCCTCAGCGCGCCACGGTAGAAGAGCCAGCCGAGGAGGACCGCGGTGGCCAGGCCCAGTGCCACGCCGATCAGCGGGCGGGGGGTGCCGTCGCTGGCCGCGTGCACCGACGCCCACACGAACAGGGCCGTCTCCAGGCCCTCCCGGCCGACCGCCAGGAACGCGGTCGCCACCAGCGCGCCCGTTCCCATGGCGAGCGCCGCGTCCAGCTTGCCGTGCAGCTCGGACTTCAGGTGCCGGGCGGTGCGCCGCATCCAGAAGACCATCCACGTCACCAGGCCGACGGCGAGGATCGACAGCGAACCGCCGAGCGCCTCCTGGGCCTGGAACGTCATCTCCTGGGAGCCGAACTCCAGCGCGCAGCCGAAGCCGAGCGCCACGGTGATCGCGACGCCGATGCCGGCCCAGATCGGCTTCAGCGCGTCCCTGCGCTCCGTCTTCACCAGGTAGGCGATGAGGATGCAGACGACGAGGCTGGCCTCCAGGCCCTCGCGCAGTCCGATCAGGTAGTTGCCGAACACGGCTACACCTCCTTGGAGAACAGCGCGCGGCCCCACCAGTCGTCCTTGTCCCGGACGCCGGGCGGAACGGCGAAGACCGCCGAACTCACGTGCTGGATGTACTCGTTGAGCGCGTCGGAGCGCGACAGGCTGCGCTGAAGGGGGATGAACCCCTTGCGCACGTCCCGCTGGTAGGCGAGGAAGAACAGGCCCGCCTCGAGACGGCCGAGGCCGTCCGTGCCGTCCGTGAAGGAGTAGCCGCGGCGCAGGATCGTCACACCGCCGTTGGAGTCGGGGTGCGCGAGCCGGACGTGCGCGTCCGGCTTCATCGCCTTCAGGAACGGCTTGTCGTGCTCCTTGGCCTTGCCGACGGGGGCGCCCTCGCCCTTGTCGCGGCCGAAGACGTCCTCCTGCTCCTGGAGCGAGGTGCGGTCCCAGGTCTCGATGTTCATCCGGATGCGCCGGGCGACGAGGTAGGAACCGCCGGTCATCCAGGCGGCCTTCCCGTCGTTGTCCTTCGCGTCGGCCCACACGAACTTCTTCAGCCGCTCGGTCTCGGTGCCCGCGATGTTGCGGGTGCCGTCCTTGAAGCCCATCAGGTTGCGCGGGGTCTGCGCGTCCGGGGTCGTCGACGACGTCTTGCCGAAGCCGAGCTGCGACCAGCGGATGGCGACCTTGCCGAAGCCGATGCGGGCCAGGTTGCGGATGGCGTGCACCGCCACCTGCGGGTCGTCCGCGCAGGCCTGGATGCACAGGTCGCCGTCGCTGCGGGCCTTGTCCAGGTTGTCGCCCGAGAACGCGGGCAGATCGACGAGCGCCTCCGGCCGCCGGTCCGCCAGACCGAACTTCGCGAACAGCGACGGGCCGAAGCCGATGGTCAGGGTCAGCCGGGACGGCTTGAGCCCCAGCGCCTCACCGGTGTCGTCCGGCGGCGCCTCGGCCAGACCGCCGTACGCGCCCTCGCCGACCGCGTGCCCGGCGGTCATCCGGGCGGCCGCCTGCGTCCAGTCCTTGAGGAGCTGGACGAAGGCGTCGCGGTCGTCCGTCTTCACGTCGAACGCGGCGAAGTGCAGCCGGTCCTGCACCGCCGTCGCGATGCCGGCCTGGTGCGGGCCGTGGAAGGGGACGGCGGCACCGGTGTCGGCGCCGACCGGGTCGACGTCGTTGCCGGCGCGGGTCATCGCGACGGCACCGCCGGCCGCGGCGGCACCGAGCGCGAGCCCCGCGCCGCCCCAGCCGATCAGGGAACGCCGGGTCGGCGCGGAGCCGGTGCGGGCGGTCCCGTCGGCGTCGGCGCCGTTCGTGCTGTCCTGGGTGGTGTCCGTCATGGCGCTGGCTCCTACTTCACGACGGCGGCGGCGAGCTTGGACAGGGGCTCGGCGAGCGCGTTGACCGCGTCCAGGAGCCCCTTGCGGTCGGCCTCGCCGACCTTGTCGTACGAGACGAAGCCGTCGGACGTCTTGTCCGTGCGGTACGTGTCGAGCAGCTTGTTCACCGCGGCGAACTGCTTGTCGAGCTCGGCCGTCAGCGCCGCGTCGTTCTCCGAGGCGACCGGCTTGAGCAGCTCGTACGCCTTCTGCGCGCCGTCGACGTTGGCCTTGAAGTCGCTGAGGTCCGTGTGCGAGTAGCGCTCCTCCTCGCCGGTGACCTTGCCGCTCGCGACCTCGTCGAGCAGTTCCTTGGCGCCGTTGGCCATGGAGGTCGGGGTGATCTCGGCCTTGCCGACGCGCTTCTGCCAGTCGGTCAGGTCGGTGACGAGCTGGCCGGCGAGGGCCTTCTGCTCGTCACCGATCTTCTTGTCCGCCCACAGCGCCTTCTCCAGCGCGTGCCAGCCGGTCCACTTCTGGCCCTTCTCCAGGCCGTCCGCGCGGGTGTCGGTCTTCGGGTCGATGTCACCGAACGACTCGGCGATCGGCTCGGTGCTCTCCCAGCCGACCCGCGAGGGGGCGTAGGCCTTCTTGGCGGCCTCGAGGTCGCCGGCCTTGACGGCGTCGGCGAACGTCTTCACCTTCGGGATCGTGGAGTCGGCCTCCGACTGTGCCCACTCGCGGTAGGAGGCGACCGCCTTGTCCAGGCGCGGGTCGCGCTTGGCGACCTTGCCGCCGGTCACGGTGAGCTTCTGGCGGACGCCGTGGCCCTTCATCCCCGGACGGCAGGCGATCTCGTACGAACCGGCCTTCACCTCGGCGGTCAGCGTGTACTTGGTGCCGGGGCCGATGTTCTCCTTCTCGGAGACGATCCGGTCGTCGGGGAAGACGATCTCGACCTCGGTGGCCTGGGAGCCCTTGTTCTCGATCTTCAGGGTGACCTGGCCGGCCGGGACGGTCTTGGTCGAGGTCTCGCACTTGGAGTCGGCCGCGGTCACCTGGATCGCGTCGCCGTTCTTGGCGTCGCTCTTCTGGGTGCAACCCGTGACAGCGGCCAGGGCGGCCGCGGTGGCGGCTGCGGTGACGACGGACAGTCGGACGGCTCGCATGCAGGCTCCAAGAGAAGTCGGACAAGCCGCACGGCGGGCCCGTTCGGCATGGTGAGGCTGGCCTAACTTATCTGAGGCTTGCCTCAGTGATACCCCTCTATGCGGTGATTCAGCTCTCACAGGCGGCTTACAGGAACGGCTTGATCACGGTGACTCAAAACGGATCCCATGGAATGGTCAAGCGGAGGTCAAGGAGGCGGTTTCGTCGCGTTTCGGGGTGATGAGCGCGGCGCCGGTCCTGGGGTGCGGAAACACCTCGACCGGCTGCCGGTAGACCTCGGTCAGCAGCCCGTCGGTGAAGACCTCCGCCGGCCGGCCGTGGGCCGCGACACGACCGGCGCACAGGATCGCGACCCGGTGCGCGTAGGCCGCCGCCAGACCCAGATCGTGCAGCACCACGACCACCGCGTCACCGGCGTGCGCCCTTTCCCGGCACACCCGCAGGACCAGTTCCTGGTGCCGCAGGTCGAGGGCGGCCGTCGGCTCGTCGAGCAGCAGGAGCGGCGCGCGCTGCGCGAGCACCCGGGCGAGCGCCACCCGCGCGCGCTCCCCGCCGCTGAGCGCGGCGAAGGAGCGTGCCGCGAACGCGGTGACCTCGGTGGCCGCCATGGCCGCGCCGACCGCCGCGTCGTCGTCCCGCGGGCTGTGGGCCCAGGGAGCCCGCCCCATCCGGACGACCTCCTCCACCGTGAACGGGAAGGAGAGCGCCGCCGACTGGGGGAGCACGGCCCGGCGCAGGGCGAGTTCGGCCGCGGACCAGTACCGCGCAGGGCGCCCGTGGAGACGTACGACCCCTTCCGCGGCCCGCAGGTCGGCCGCCAGCGCGGCCAGGAGGGTCGACTTGCCCGCCCCGTTGGGCCCGACCAGCGCGAGCACCTCGCCCGCGCGGGCCGTGACGTCGACGCCGCGCAGCACCTCCCGGCCGCCGAGCCGGACGTGGAGGCCCGCGGCCTCGGCGAGCACGTCACCGGGGGCGGGCGCGGGCGGCGGTGCGGGCCGCGCCGCGGATACGAGCCGCAGCCCCCGGGCGGCACGCGCGAGCCGCGGACCCCCGGCGGTGCGCGGCGTCTTCGGGGGCGTGCCCCCGGTGCCGCTTCCGTCGGATCTCATGCCCAGCCTCCTTGCCTGCGACGGGTCCTGCGCAGCAGCCAGAGGAAGAACGGGCTGCCCAGCAGGGCGGTGAGGACGCCGAGGGGGAGCTCGGCGGGCTGCGCGAGGGTCCGGGCGGCGAGGTCGGCCGCGAGCAGGACCGCGGCGCCGCCGAGCGCGCTGCCCGGGATCAGGAAGCGGTGACCGGGTCCGGCCGCCATGCGCAGCAGATGCGGTACGACGAGACCGACGAAGCCGATGATCCCCGAGACGCTGACGGCCGCCGCCGTGAGCAGCGCGATGACCAGCACGAGGACGAGCCGCAGCCGTTCGACGTCGACGCCCAGGTGCCGGGCGGGCCGTTCGCCGAGGGACAGCAGATCGAGCCGGCGGGCGTACAGCGGTGCCAGGGCCAGGCCGGCCGCGGCACAGGGCAGGACCGCGAGGACCTTCGGCCAGGTCGCCTGCGCCAGCGAGCCGAGCTGCCAGAAGGCGATCTGGCTGACGGCGGCGGAGTCCGCGAAGAACAGGAACAGTCCGGTCAGGGCGCCCGTGAAGGCGTTCAGGGCGATCCCGGTGAGGATCAGCGTGACCACCTCGGTGCGGCCGCCCGAGCGGGACGTCGCGTGGACGACGAGGACGGTGGCCAGACCCGTCACGAAGGCGACGGCCGGGACGGTGAAGGTGCCGAGGAAGTCCAGGCCGAGCGCGATGGCGGCGACCGCGCCGACCGCCGCGCCCGACGAGACGCCGATGACCCCGGGTTCGGCCAGCGGATTGCCGAACACGCCCTGCATGAGGGCGCCGGCGCAGCCCAGCGAGCCGCCGATGAGCAGGGCGAGCACGATCCGCGGGAAGCGCACGTCCCACAGGACCGACTCCGGGACCCGGTCCAGCGCGGTGCCCCCGAGACCGGCGCGGTGGGCGACGGAGGCGAGCACGTCCCCGGTGGGGATCGGGTACGCGCCGAGTCCGGCGGCCACGGGGACCAGGACGAGCAGGGCGGCGAGCAGCCCGGCGGTCAGGAGCCAGGGGGTGCCGCGTGCCGCCCGTTCGCGTACGGGAGGGGTGCCGGTCCCGTCGACGGCCGGTCCGGGGGAGGGGCCGGCGGGGGCCTCGGGGGCCGGGCGGTCGACGGCGGTCATCGGGCGTCCCCGTACAACTGCCGCACCAGCGACCTCAGTACCTGGTCCGTGCGCGGCCCGTAGTTGAGGAGCACCCCGTCCTCGACGGACACCACCCGGCGCTCCATGCCGGCCGGGGTCTGCGCCACCCCGGGGATCTTGACGAGTCCGTCGGTTCCGCCGACGGACTCGAGTCCCTTGGACATCACGAGGATCGCGTCGGGCGCGGCCCGGACGAGCGCCTCGGTGGTGATGGGGGTGAAGTCCTTGTCCAGGCCCGACGCGGCGCCCGCGTCGACCGCCCCCGCCGCCTCCAGCAGCGAGGTCGCGCCCGAGCCCCGGCCGCCGATGAGATAGACGGAGGCGGAGCCGCGGAGGTAGAGGAAGGCGACGCGCGGGTGGTCCGCGTGGGGCGGAACCGCCTTGCGCACGGCGGCGATCCGGTCCTGCGACCGTTGCGCCAGCCGCTTCCCCGCCGCCGGTACGCCGAGGGCGTCGGCCACCGTCCGGATGCGCGGACCCACGTCGGCGAGGCCGCGCGCCGGGGCGACGACGAGGACGGGAACACCGGCGTCGCGGATCTGCCGCACGGCCTCGTCCGGTCCGGTCGTCGTCTCGGCGAGGACGAGGTCGGGGCGCAGTGAGAGCACGCCCTCCGCGGAGACGTCGTGGTTGCGGGTGACGAGGGGCAGTTTCCTCGCCTGGGCGAAGGTGGCGGTGATGTCGCGGGCCACGACCCGGTCGCCGAGCCCGAGCGTGAAGACGATCTCGCTGAGGCCGCCGGACAGCGGAACGATCCGGTCGGCCTTCTCGACGGTCGTCCGCCTCCCGTCGGACGAGCGCACCGTGACCGGGAGCCGGGGCGTTCCGGGGGACGCCAGGGGTTCGACGCGGTCGGTGGCGTCCGGGCCGTCCGCTCCGGCCGTCGTGGTGACCGCCGTCGACGCGGGGTCCGCGGGACCCCCGCATCCGGTCAGGGCGAGGGTGAGGGCGAGCGCGGACAGCAGCGCCCCCGCCAGTCGTGTGCGCAAGCGTTGCACTGTCCCGTCGTTCCTCTCGGTCCTCTTCCGGCACGTCCGATCGGTAGTTTAGGTTAGCCTTACCTAAGTCGCCAGGGGTTCTCGGGGCCCCGGAATCCGGAGGACACCCATGACCGCGCGTTCGAGGGCCCTGGCGGCCGCCGTGGTCTGCGTGACCGTGCTGGGGGCTCTGCTCACCGCCACGGCCGCGCACGCGGCGAGCCGCACCGTGCGGGGCGGCCGGCTCGACTGGGGCGTCAAGTCGTCCTTCCAGAGCTATGTCACCGGGCCCGTCGCGAAGGGGAGTTACTCCCTCACCGGGGGCGCGGCCACGGTCGGCGCGAACCGGTTCCGCTTCCACTCCGCCACCGGCTCCTACGACGGCGGCACGGGCGCCTTCACCGCCGCCTGGTCCGGCGGGGTCCGCTTCGTCGGGCACCGCGGGAGCGACGGCGGCTACGAGCTCGACCTCACGATCAGCCGCCCCGCCGTCCGCATCTCCGGCGGCCACGGCACCCTCTACGCCGACATCACCAGCAAGGCGAAGGGCACCGGGACGGTCACGACGTCCAGAGGGGTGCCCTTCGCCGCCCTCTCCCTCGGCGGCATCGACATGAGGGGCGGCGGCACCGCCGTTCGGCTCGACAACCTCCCGGCCACGCTCACCGCGCAGGGCGCCCGGTCCTTCGCCGGCTACTACACGGCCGGTACGGCACTCGATCCGGTGAGCCTGGAGGCGGACGTACCGGCTCCGGCCCCGGCGGGACCGTCGAAGACACCCACCGCCCGGCCGTCCGGGTCCCCCTCCGGGAAGGCCGCTCCGGGCGCGATCGAGGACGGGGCCGTCGACTGGGGAGTGCGCCGCACGTTCCGCGAGTACGTCACCGGGCCCGTCGCCGACGGGAAGTGGACGCTGACCGCCGGAGCCCGGGACGGCGGCGCGTTCTTCCGGTTCCCCGCGGGCGAGGGCACCTACGACGGGAAGAAGCGTGTCCTGAGGGCCGCCTTCGGCGGAGCCCTGCGCTTCACCGGCCGCCATGGACTCGATCTCCGGCTGAGCGGGGTGCGGGTCACCGTCGAGGACGGCGCGGGCACGCTCTACGCCGACGTGACGAGCGCGGACCTCACCGGGAAGAAGGTCCCGCTCGTGACCTTCGCGGCCAAGGCCCTGGAGCTCGAGGACGGACTGCTCCGACTCACCGAGGCGCCGGGCGAGTTGACCGCCCGGGGCGCCGAGGCGTTCGGCGGGATGTACCGGGCCGGCACGGAGATGGACCCCCTGACCCTCTCCGTCGCCCTCACGGACGCGGCCCGGCTCCCCGCCCTGCCCGACCTGGGCGAGTCCGCTTCCCCCTCGCCCGCGCCGAGCGCGTCACGGACGCCCGGCCCGAAGGCCGACGCCACGCCCCGCACCGAGAACACCGCGAGCGACGGCTCCGTCGGCGGACCGGTCCTGCCGGTCGGCCTCGCCGTCGGAGCGCTGCTCGCGGCCGCGGCCGCCTTCGGGTTCGCCCGCAGGCGCCGCACGCGCACGGACTGACCCCGATCCCCCGACCCGCCCACCCCGAGCCCGGCTCGCCCCCGAACCGCTCGACCGGACCCACCCCGAACCCCCGAGGAGACCCACGACCATGGCCGTCAACCGCCGCCGCCCCCTCGCACTCGCCGCCGCCGTCGCGGTCGCCCTGGGGGTCGGCGCCCTCGCCGTCACCAGCGCCTCGGCCGCCGAAGCGCCGCTCAAGGACTACGAGTTGACCTGGGGCATCAAGCAGTCCTACCGCTCGTACGTGACCGGGATGGCGGCCGGTTCCTTCACCCCGGCCGACGGGGCGACGCAGGCGGCCGGCAACGGCGCGTTCACCTTCACCGACGGCAGCGGGACGTACGACTCCGGCACCCACGCCGTACGGCTCGGCTTCGCGGGCAGCCTGAAGATCGCCTCCAAGCTGCACGGCTTCGAACTCACCCTGTCGGACGTGAGGTTCGACAGCGCGGCGGCGAAGGTCACCGCCGACGTGACGAGCGGCGGCACGACGCGGGACGACGTCCCGCTCGCCGACGTCACCGTGACCCGCACGATGACGGACATGGAGACCAGACTGACGAAGGAGGCGGCGACGGTCCTCGGCAGCGCGGGCTACGAGGGGGCCGCGGGCGACCCGCTCACCGTGACGCAGAAGCCGGCCGCGACGCAGACGCCGTCGCCGACCGCGACCCCGACGTCGACCGCGACGAATTCCGCGTCCCCGGAGCCGACCTCGTCCGCGTCCGCCTCCGGCTCGCCCTCCTCCTCCGCTTCGCCCTCGGCGTCGGTCTCCTCGTCCCCGTCGCCTTCGGACCCGGCCTCGCAGGGCGCGAGCCCGAGCGCCTCGGCCTCCGGGACCGGTGCCGCCACGCGGGGCGAGATAGCGGACGGCACGCTCGGCTGGGGCGTGAAGCAGTCCTTCCGTACCTACGTCGTGGACGGCGCCGCGAAGGGGAAGATCACCGTGTCCGGCGGGGCGGCGCAGGCCGTCGGCAACGGAGCCTTCACCTTCCCGGACGCCACCGGCGCCTACGACACCGACGCCGACACCCTCACGGCCTCCTTCAAGGGCGCGGTGAACTTCGAGGGCCATGAGGAGAACGGCAGTTACGGGCTCGACCTCACTCTCAGCGAACTCGGGGTGGAGCTCGACGGCGGCTCCGGGAAGCTGACCGCCGACGTCGAAAGCCTCGGCGAGACCTCCGACGACGTCGTCCTCGCGGACCTGAGCGCGGACACCGCCGACCTGACGGCGACGGACGACGTGATCACTCTGGACGGGGTGACCGCCAGACTCACCGAGGCCGGCGCCGAGGCGTTCGGCGGCTTCTACGCCGAGGGCACCGAACTCGACCCGGTCGGCCTCTCGGTGGCGCTGAGCGACGACGCCCGGCTCCCGGACGGGGACGGCGGCTCGGACTCCGGCTCCGGGTCGGGCGGCTCCGGTACGTCGTCGGGCACCACGGGCGGCGCGGGGACGACAGGGTCCACGACGGGCGGTGTCGGCGGCGCGCTGGCCTCCACCGGGTCGGAGCTCCCGGCCGGAGCGCTCGGAGCCGTGGCCGCGGTGACCGTCGCCGCGGGCGCCGGTGCGGTGGTCGCGATGCGCAGGCGGCAGACGGTCTGATCCACCGGTCCGGTCCGTACGTCCGCCGACCGGTCCGACCGGACCCGGACCGCCCGTCTCCGGCACCGTTCCCGATGATCAGGGGGCATTCGGAGGCGGGCGGTCCGGTCGTGTGGGTCACCGATCGGGCGGATGAATGTTTGAATGCCGGAGTGACTGATTACGACGTGCTGCGGGTCTTCTGCGGACCAGGCGGCGGGTATGGCAATGAGCTCGGTGTCGTGCGCGAGGGCTCGGTGATGCCGGACCGCGCGGACCGGCAGGAGTTCGCCGCGAAGCTCGGCTTCAGCGAGACCGTGTTCGTCGACGACCCCGAGCGCGGGATCATCGACATCTACACCCCGTCGTCGCGGCTGCCCTTCGCGGGACACCCCTGTGTCGGGGTGGGCTGGCTGCTCGACGTGCCCGAACTGGTCACGCCCGCGGGTGTGGTGGGGGTCCGGCTGGACGGCGAGTTCAGCTGGATCGAGGCGCGCGCCGAATGGGCACCGCCGAGGACGCTCCGGCGGCACGAGACCGCGGCCGAGGTCGACGCGCTGGCCGTGCCGCCGTCGGGGGAGTGGATCTACGCCTGGGCCTGGGAGGACGAGGCCGCCGGCCGGGTGCGGGCCCGCGCCTTCCCCGGCCGCAACGACGGCATCGAGGAGGACGAGGCCACCGGGGCGGCGGCGCTGCTGCTGACCCAGCAGCTCGGCCGGGCCCTCAACATCACCCAGGGCGTCGGATCGCAGATCCTCACCGCACCGCAGCCGGGCGACTGGGTCGAGATGGGCGGCCGGGTCCGCCTGGAACGCTGAGCCCACGCCCATCGGGGCGGTGCACTCGAACCGGGGCCACACCGGCCCCGGCCAGGAGCGGTCCGCTCGAAACCGCGGGCCACACCGACCCCGGTCAGGGGCGGTCCGCTCGAAACCGGGGGTCATGCCGACCCCGGTCAGGGGCGCGGGGAACTGCGCGACCAGCCCCCACCGTCCCGCGGGCCCGCGAACCGCGACGGCCCCCCGGGGCCGGGGGAATCGGGGACACGGCCCCGGAGAACCCGGGGCGCCCGGGACCTGGTGCCGACCCCGCGGCCGGGAACCTTCACGCGGTCAGCGGGAACTCCTCGCCCAGAGCCCTGAACACCCCGGTGTTCAGGGCGAACGCCCGCTTGCACTCCGCCACGATCCGCTGCTTCTCCAGGTCGTCCGCCCGCACCCCGTCCAGCAGTTCGCGATAGCTCCGCTTGAACGCGGCCGGGTTGGAGATGTCCTCGAAGACGTAGAAGCGGACCCCGTCGCCCTTGCGGCTGAAGCCCCAGGTCTGCTCCGCCCGGCCGCGGATGATCTGGCCGCCGGAGAGGTCGCCCAGATAGCGCGTGTAGTGGTGGGCGACATAACCTCCCGGCCACTCGCGGGCGCACCGCGTGACCCGGTCCGCGTACGCGCGGGTCGCGGGCAGCGCGGTGAGCGTGTCCCGCCACTCGGGGCCCCGCAGATGGGCGAGGTCGCGTTCGAGGGCGGCGCGGCGCGGCAGCTCGGGCCGCAGGAAGGGCCCGGCCACCGGATCGGCGGCCAGCCGCTCGGTCTCCGCCTCCAGCGCCTCGTACACGAACCACAGTTGCTCGGTGTAGCGCGCGTACGCCTCGACGCCGAGCCGGCCGCCGAGCAGGTCGCTCATGAACGTCGAGGTCTCCGCCTCGGTGTGCGCCTCGTGCGACGCGGTGCGGATGAGCGTCGAGAACGGGGTGGCCGCCGGGCCCGTGGTGTCCGGCGCGCTCGTCGTGTCCGACGTGTCCGACGCGTTCATGGGGCCTCCGGAGTCGGTGGGGAAGGGCGAGTGCGTTGCAAGATCAGTCGAATCTTCTATGGTTAGGCTTACCTAAGTCAATAGACTTCCCGACATCCTGTCGGTAAAACCGTACCCCGATCGCCGGCCCCGGCCACATGAAAAACCCGCCCTGTGGACAGGGCGGGTTCAGCGGGTCCGGGACCTCCCGGCGGCTACGGAAGAGTGAGGATCTCCGCGCCGCTCGCGGTGACGACGAGGGTGTGCTCGAACTGGGCCGTGCGCTTGCGGTCCTTCGTCACGACGGTCCACCCGTCGTCCCACATGTCGTAGTCGTGCGTGCCGAGCGTGAGCATGGGCTCGATGGTGAAGGTCATCCCGGGCTGCATGACGGTGGTCGCGTGCGGGTTGTCGTAGTGCGGGACGATCAGCCCGGAGTGGAACGAGGAGTTGATCCCGTGCCCGGTGAAGTCACGGACGACCCCGTACCCGAAGCGCTTGGCGTACGACTCGATGACACGCCCGATGATGTTGATCTGGCGCCCCGGCCTGACCGCCTTGATCGCGCGGTCGAGGGACTCCCGGGTCCGCTCGACGAGGAGCCGTGACTCCTCGTCGACGTCGCCCACCAGGTAGGTCGCGTTGTTGTCGCCGTGCACACCGCCGATGTACGCCGTCACGTCCAGGTTCACGATGTCCCCGTCGCGCAGCACCGTGGAGTCGGGGATGCCGTGGCAGATGACCTCGTTGACCGACGTGCACAGCGACTTGGGGAAGCCGCGGTAGCCGAGGGTCGACGGGTAGGCGCCGTGGTCGCACATGTACGCGTGCGCCACCCGGTCCAGCTCGTCCGTCGTCACGCCCGGCGCGATGAGCTTCGCGGCCTCGGCCATCGCCTGCGCGGCGATCCGGCCGGCGACGCGCATCGCCTCGATCGTCTCGGGTGTCTGCACCTCCGGTCCGGTGTACGGCGTGGGGGCGGGCTTCCCGACGTACTCGGGACGCCTGATGTTTCCCGGCACGGAGCGGGTGGGAGAGAGCTCCCCTGGTACGAGCAGCGACTGGCCAGACATGGCAGCGAGTCTAACCAGCGGGCATGGGGGAACATGTCCTAGGCGAAAGGAGCTGGTGATGGCCCTGTTCAAGAAGCGGACGGTCGGCAAGCCCGGCGAGTGGTTCTACTGCCTGGAGCACAAGAAGGTCGAGGAGGGCCCCGAGTGCCCCGCCAAGGACCGCTTCGGCCCGTACGCCACCCGCGAGGAGGCCACGCACGCGATGGACCTCGCGCGGGAGCGGAACCTCGAATGGGAGACGGACCCGAAGTGGCACGACGCGTCGGGCAAGGCCCAGGGTCCCGAGGGCGGCTGAGGCGCCGGACGTCCGGGCGGACCGCGTCCGCTACCACCGGTACGACGGCGGGGCGGTGAGCCGGTCCGCGACGCGGGACAGGCGGTCGCGGAAGCGGTGGCGGCCGCGGGGCGCGGGCAGCGCGTTCTCCCCGGCCGCCGCACTGACCAGGTGCTGCACGGTGTCGAGGTCGAGCTCGGGGTCCGGCGGCACCGCGAGCGACTCGTGGGCCAGCGCCGGCAGCTCGCCCTCCCCGCGGGACAGGGCCAGCACCGTCGCCCCGGCCCGCCGGGCGTCGTGCACCCGCTCCAGCAGCGCGGCCCCGGGCGCGTCCGATGCCACCACGAGCAGGGTCTCCCCGCGCCGGGCCGCCTCGATCCGCCCGAGCCCCACCGCCAGGTGGGCCGGACCGGACTCCCGCGCCCCGTGCCGCACCAGCGTCGGCGACAGCTCCGGCGTCCCCGACCAGGCAGCCTCGTCCACCAGGTGCGCCGCGAGGTGCCAGGGTTCGTACGCCTCGGAACCGACCAGCAGCAACCCGCCGCCGTACGACACCACGGACCCCCGCAGGGTTCCCCCGAACCGTCTTGTCGCACCCAGCCATTCGGTCCCGGCAAGCACTTCGCGCAGCAATGCGACCCGTACGGCATCCATGGCCGCATCCTGCCGCAATGAGCCACTCGTGACCCGGAGTTCACCACGAATTCGCCCGGGTCGGGCAGAAGCCGGTACCGACGACCCCACGAGCGACCGCAGCAGGGAGCCGGCCATGACACAGCCGAGCGCAGCGACCGGCACCGGGACGGACACGGAGAGCGGCACGGGCACGGGCACGGGTACGGGTACGGGGGTGAGCGTGCCCTTCCGTGCCGGGCGCGAGGGCTACGCCGGCTTCCGGATCCCCGCCGTCGTCGCCACCCGGACCGGCACCCTGCTGGCGTTCTGCGAGGGCCGGGTCGACTCCGCGAAGGACCACGGACACATCGACATCGTGCTCAAGCGGTCCACGGACGGCGGCCGGACCTGGGGCCCGCTCCAGGTCGTCGCGAACAACGGGACCGACCTCGCCGGCAACCCGGCGCCCGTCACCCTCGACACCGGCCGCGTCCTGCTCGTCCACGTCCGCAGCGCGGCCTCCGCCACCGAGGACGCCCTCCTGCGCGGCAAGGTGAGGGCGGCCGACGGGCGGCGCGTATGGGTGCAGCACAGCGACGACGAGGGACGCACCTGGTCGGCGCCCGAGGAGATCACCGCACAGGTGAAGAAGGCGGGCTGGCGCTGGTACGCCACGACCCCCGGGCACGCCCTCCAGCTCGGCTCCGGCCGGGTGGTCGTGCCCGGCAACCACACCCTGGCGCCCACCGGCACCGACAACGGCACCGAGGCGAAGTACAACAGCGGGCACTGCCTGCTCAGCGACGACCGGGGAGCGACCTGGTACCTCGGCTACCTCGACGAGAACACCAACGGGTACGTCAACGTCAACGAGACCACCGCCGCCGAACTCCCCGACGGCCGCGTCTACTTCAACACCCGCAACGACTCCCCCTCGCCCGGCAACCGCGCCGACGCCCACTCCCTCGACGGCGGCAGGACCCTGGTCAGGCCGTTCCGTCCGCAGGCCGGTCTGGTCACCCCGGTCGTCCAGGGCAGCCTGCTCCAGCTCCGCGACCCGGACCTGCTCCTGTTCTCCGGACCCGCGGACCCGGGGTTCCGCGCGCTGATGACGGTCCGCGCCTCGGCCGACGGCGGCACCACCTGGCGGTCCGCGCACACGGTGGACGGACTGCCCGCCGCATACTCCGACCTGGTCCGCGTCGACACCGGGACGGTCGGACTCCTCTACGAGACGGGCGACTTCGGCGCGTACGAGACGATCACCTTCCGGCGCATCCCCGTGACCGCGCTCGGGTGACCGTCCTCACCCGGGGTGCTCCGCCGCCCCGGGCGCCCCGCCGCGGCCCACGCACGTACAGTCGGCCCATGACCTCTACTGACAGCGCACAGAAGGCCCCCGCCAAGGACCCCTGGGACCTGCCCGACGTGTCCGGGCTCGTCGTCGGCGTGCTCGGCGGCACCGGTCCGCAGGGCAAGGGCCTGGCCTACCGCCTCGCCAGGGCGGGCCAGAAGGTGATCATCGGCTCGCGCGCCGCCGACCGCGCGCACGCCGCGGCCGAGGAGCTCGGCAACGGCGTCGAGGGCGCCGACAACGCCGAGACCGCGCGGCGCAGCGACATCGTGATCGTCGCCGTGCCCTGGGAGGGCCACGGCAAGACCCTCGAGTCGCTGCGCGAGGAACTGGCCGGAAAGCTGGTCGTCGACTGCGTCAACCCGCTCGGCTTCGACAAGCAGGGCGCCTACGCGCTGAAGCCGGAGGAGGGCAGCGCCGCGCAGCAGGCCGCCGCCCTGCTGCCCGGCTCCCGGGTCACCGCGGCCTTCCACCACCTCTCCGCCGTGCTGCTCGCGGACCCGGAGATCGAGGAGATCGACACCGATGTGATGGTCCTCGGCGAGGAGCGGGCCGACGTCGAGATCGTCCAGGCCCTCGCGGGCCGCATCCCCGGCATGCGGGGCGTGTTCTCCGGCCGCCTGCGCAACGCCCATCAGGTCGAGGCCCTGGTCGCCAACCTGATCTCGGTGAACCGCCGCTACAAGGCGCACGCGGGCCTGCGGGTGACGGACGTCTAGGACCCCCTCGCCCGGACGGACGGCAGGTCCCGGGGGGTGCGCGGGTCCTCGCTCCGGTGGGGGACACTGGTGCCAAGCAGTGTCCCCCCGACAGGAGCCGACCCCATGCCCCGCCTCGCTCTCTACGCCCTCGCCGTCTGTGTGCTGTCCGTGGCCGCGGCCGTCGTCTCGTTCGTCCAGGGCAGCTGGCTGGGCATCGTGTGGGTGCTGCTGGCGGGCCTGTCGTCGAACATGACCTGGTACTACGCGCGGCGGGGCAGGGCGTAGCGGCCGGCCGGGACACCGGCCGGCGTCACCCGCCGGGTCACGACCGCAGACAGATGTCGTTGTCCGTCTCCCAGAAGCGGTAGAGCCACTGTCCGCAGTCGGCGTCACGGCCCTCGATGCCGAGACCGCCCAGGACCGTGTCGATCAGGTGGAAGAACTCCCTGTTCACCGACGGGATCCACAGCAGCGCGAACACCGCGAGCAGTCCGAACGGCGCGAACGGCTCGACCTGGCGGCGGACACCGTACGACAGCCAGGGCTCGATCACGCCGTAGCCGTCCAGGCCCGGGACCGGCAGGGAGTTCAGGATCGCGGCCGTGACCTGGAGCAGCGCGAGGAACGCCAGCGCGTAGCGGAAGGCGGGCGGGACGCCGTCCAGGGCGTGCAGCCAGAACGGGGCCGTGCACACGACGGCGAACAGCACGTTCGTCAGCGGTCCCGCCGCCGAGATCAGGCTGTGCTTCCAGCGGCCGCGGATGCGCCCGCGCTCGATGAAGACCGCGCCGCCCGGCAGCCCGATCCCGCCCATGATCACGAAGATCACGGGCAGCACGATGCTCAGCAGGGCGTGTGTGTAGGCGAGAGGATTGAGGCTCAGGTAGCCCTTCGTGCCGACCGTGATGTCTCCGCTGTGCAGCGCGGTGCGCGCGTGCGCGTACTCGTGGAGACAGAGCGAGACGACCCAGGCCGCCGTCACGAAGAGGAACACGGCCACGCCGGGCTGCTCGGCGAACCCGGTCCAGGTCGCCCAGCCCGCCACCCCCATGACGGCGGCGATGCCGACGAAGACGGGACTGATCCTCCGGTCGCTGCGGCGGGTCGTGGCGGTGGTCATGGCGCTCCTGGACTGGCTGGACGGACGACGGTGTGCTCGGGGCCTGCCCGACCGTACCGGGCTCATGCCGAAAACGTCTCGCGATCGGGTATCGGTTCCGGGGAGGCTGGGGGAATGGGACTGTGGCGGGTGTTCTACGCGGACTGGCAGATGGAGTGCTGCGGCACCCCCTTCTCGGTCGGGGACGAGGTGACCTGGCCGCTCCTGCTGGACGAAGGGGGCGAGACGCTCGGCGGAGGCTGGTCCGGGGCGATCGCCGAGATCACGGCGACGGCGGAGCACGTGCGCGACGACGGAGCCGAGATGCGGGTGCTGCGCGCGGACGACGGCCTGGTCGTGGCGCTGTCCGCCGATCCCGGGGACGGTGCCGCCTCGGACGGTGACGGGACGTGGCCGGGACCCGGCCGTCGGGTCACGAGGAGTGGCCTGCTCACCGTCGAGCGGCACGGGGCCCGGTGGCCCGAGACGACCGGCACGGTCCGTACGATCCACCTGGTGCGCCAGGACTTCGCGGAGATCGCGCCCGGCTCGCGCACCCGGGAACCGGTGCCCGCGTCGCGCTCGTCGGAAGCCGTGGACCGCTGCCCCAAGTGGTTCGGCGGGGGCGGCGTCGGAGTCCTGGCCGAACTCCACGTACCCGGCCCCCACCCCTGACGTCAGCGGAGACAATGGACCCCGTGCGCTACCGCATCCTCGGCACCACCCAGGCACTCCGCCCCGACGGCACGCCCGTCCCGGTCGGCGGGGCGCGGCTGCGCGCCCTGCTGACCGTCCTCGCGCTGCGGCCCGGACGGACCGTCTCCGCGGCCGTCCTGGTCGACGAGGTGTGGAACGGGGACCTGCCCGCGGACGCGACCGGCGCGCTGCAGGCGCTGATCGGGCGGCTGCGCAGGGCGCTCGGCGCGGACGCGGTGGAGTCGGTCGAGGGCGGCTACCGGCTGGTGGCGGCGTCCGACGACATCGACCTGCACCGTTTCGAGCGGCTCGCGGGCGAGGGCACCCGCGCCCTCGCCGACGGCGATCCCGCCAAGGCGGCTGCCGCCCTGGACGACGCCCTCGCCCTGTGGAGCGGCCCCGCGCTCGCGGACCTCCCCGACCGCACCGCCGAGGCGGCCCACTGGGAGACCCGCCGCCTGCACGCCCGGTGCACCCGCCTCACCGCGGCCCTGGCCCTCGGCCACGCCGAATCCGCCCTCCCCGAACTGACCGCCCTGTGCGACGCCCACCCCCTGGACGAGCCCCTCCAGGCCCTGCGTCTGCGCGCGTTGCGTGACGCGGGTCGCACGGCCGAGGCCCTGTCCGCCTACGAGGACGTACGACAGCTGCTGGCCGATCGCCTGGGCTCCGACCCCGGTGCCGAACTGCGATCCCTGCACGGGGAGTTGCTGCGCCCGGCCGGGAGTGACGGAGGGGCCCGGGGTCCGGAAACGCGCTCCCCTGGCGCCGATCGCGCTCGCGCGGCGGCCGACGGCACCCGCCCCTCACCACCGCCCCCCGGCAACCTCCGTGCCCGGCTCACGTCCTTCGTGGGACGCGAGAAGGACATCGATGCCATCCGGGGCGATCTCTCGGCGGCCCGGCTCGTGACCCTGCTCGGCCCCGGCGGGGCGGGCAAGACACGGCTGTCGCAGGAGGCGGCCGAGGCTCTGGCCCCCGCCCCGCGGGATGGGGTGTGGCTGGCCGAACTGGCCCCGGTGGACGATCCGAAGGCGGTGCCCGAGGCCGTGCTGACCGCCGTCGGCGCCCGCGAGACCGTACTGCGCGGAGCCGGTGCCGAGGAGATGCGCGCCGTGGCCGACCGGCACGACGACCCGCTCACCCGGCTCGCCGAACACTGCGCCAAGCGCCGGATGCTGATCGTCCTCGACAACTGCGAGCACGTCGTCGACGCCGCCGCGCATCTCGCCGAGGCGCTGCTGGAGCGCTGTCCCGGTGTGACCGTGCTCGCCACCAGCCGTGAACCCCTCGGTGTACCGGGGGAGTTGCTCCGTCCGGTGGACCCGCTGCCGGAGCCCGTCGCGCTGCGGCTGCTCACCGACCGGGGAGCCGCCGCCCGGCCCGGCTTCCGCGTCGAGGACGACCCGGAGGCGGCCGCCGAGATCTGCCGGCGTCTGGACGGACTCCCGCTCGCCATCGAACTCGCCGCCGCCCGGCTGCGGATGCTCACCCCGCGCCAGATCGCCGACCGGCTCGACGACCGGTTCCGGCTGCTGACCTCGGGCAGCCGTACCGTGCTGCCCCGGCAGCAGACCCTGCGCGCCGTCGTCGACTGGTCCTGGGACCTGCTCGACGAGACCGAACGGGACACCCTGGGACGGCTGTCCGTGTTCGCGGGCGGCTGTGACCTCGCCGCCGCCGAGGCGGTGTGCGGTCCGGCGGCGCTGGACGTCCTCGGTTCGCTCGTCGACAAGTCCCTCGTCGTCGCCGCCCCTTCGGGCGAGGGGGACACCCAGATGCGCTACCGGCTGCTGGAGACCGTCGCCGAGTACGCGCGCGAACGCCTGGACGAGTCCGGCGCCCGCGGGGCCACCGAGCGCGCCCACCTCACGTACTACCGCGAACTCGCCCGCACCACCGACCCGTTGCTGCGCGGACCCGGACAGCGTTCCGCGATCGACGTCATCGAGCGCGAGTACGAGAACCTGCGCACCGCCCTGCGGCACGCCGTCGCCGAACGCGACGAGCAGGAGGCGCTGTGCATGGTCCACTCGCTTGCCTGGTACTGGCAGATCCGTGACCAGCGCATCGACGCCCGCGCCTGGTCCCTGGAGGTGATGGGCCTCGGTCCCGACCCCTTCGCCCCGCCCGCCCGGCCGGCCGCCGCGCTGTACGAGCGCTGCACGGACTTCCCGCCGCCGATGCGCGAGGCGGTCCTGGAGGAGGCCCGGCGCGGCGTCCACCTCATCCACCTCGCCTACATGGACATGGACATGGGCGCCTGGCAGACCCCCCAGGCCCAGGAGAAGCTCCGCGCGATCAGCATGACGTACGAGCCCGGCATGCCGCAGACCTGCCGCGCCCCCGGCTACCTCTGGTTCTACGCCGTGCTGCTCACCGGAACGATGGAGCGGTTCACCGAGGTGATCAACAAGACGGTCAGCACCTGCCGCGAACTCGGCTACGACTGGGAACTGGCCACCTCCCTGCAGATGCGCGCCAACATCCTCGCCAACCGCGCCGACATGGCGGGCGACGCCACCGTGGACGCCGACGAGGCACTGGAGCTCTTCGGACGCATCGGGGACGGCTGGGGCGCCGCCGAATCGCTCTCCGCGCGCGGGGAGGCCCATGAGCGCAAGGGCGACTTCCGGGCCGCCGCCGCGGACTACGCGGAGGCGGCGGAGTACGCCGAGCGGCTGGGCGCACGGGCCCAGAGGGCGGTGCTCAACGTCCGGCTCGGCAGCATGTACATGGAGCTGGGGGAGACCGAGCGGGGCGAGCGGATGATCCGCGACGTCCTCGCGACCGGGCACGGTGCCCACAACGAGGCCATGCCGGCGGCCCACCTCTTCCTCGCGACCTGGCTCGGCCGCACCGGCCGGACCGACGAGGCGCGCGAGCAGATACGGCTGCTCCGGCAGGACTTCGGGGCCGCTTCCTTCGTCCTGTTCGACGGGTTCATGCTCGGTGTGGAGGCCTGGCTGGACGCGATCGACGGGCAGTGCGAGAGCGCCCTGGACAAGGCGCGCCGAGCGCTGGGCGCCGTCGACCGGCTGTCGCGGATGATCGCGCCGCACATGCCCTCCGCCCATCTGATGACGGCGGCCATCGCCCTGAACGGCCTGGACGGCGGTGGTCGCGCGACGGACGCGGCCCGGCTCCTCGGCGCCGCGGACGCCCTGCTGCCGCCGGGCCACGTCCCCAATCCCATGGAGGTGGAGGTGCGTGAGCAGGCCGAGTCGGGCGCGCGGGCCCTGCTCGGCGACGCGGCGTACGAGGCGGCGTACGCGGAGGGCGGCGGCCTCTCCCTGGAGGAGGCCACCGCCCTCGTCTGAGGCGCGGACGCGAACCGGCCCGTCCCGGCCCCGCCGACGGGGGCCGGGTCCGTGCGTCGGACGTCAGCTCTTGGTGCGGAACTTGTGGATGGCGATGGGCGCCATCACCACGGTGAGGCCCAGCGACCAGGCGAGCGTCACCCACAGGCCGTGCTCGACCGGACCGCCCACCATCAGCCCGCGTGCCGCGTCCGCGAGGGAGGACAGCGGGTTGTACTCGGTGAAGTTCTGCAGCCAGCCCGGCATCGACTGGGTCGGCGCGAAGATCGACGAGCCGAACTGGAGCGGCATCAGCACCAGGAAGCCCATCGCCTGCACGGACTGCGCGCTCTTCATGATCACACCGAGGGTGAGGAACACCCACATCAGGGCCGAGCCGAAGACCGCGGACAGGCCCACGGAGGCGAACAGACCGGGCCAGTTGGTGATGTGGAAGCCGACCAGGACACCGACGACCATGAGGACCGCGGTCGCGATCAGCATGCGCATCAGCTCGACCGCGATCTTGGCGAACAGCACCGAGCCGCGCCCGATCGGCAGGGACCGGAACCGGTCCATGACACCGGAGTTGAAGTCGGTGTTGAAGCCGGTGCCCACTCCCTGGGCCATGTTCATGCCCATCATGGCCATCAGGCCGGGCACGACGTACTGCACGTACCGCTCCTGGCCGCCGCCGAGCGACTGCCCGATGGAGCCGCCGAAGACGTAGACGAACAGCAGCGTGAAGATGACCGGGAACAGGATCGCGTCGAACATCGACTCCGGGTCCTGGCGGATCCACAGCAGGTTGCGGCGGATCAGCGCGCCGGTGTGCCGCAGGTGCGCGCGGGGCGAGATGCGGGGGTCGCCCTTGACGGCGAGGGGGGCTTCGACGGAAGGGAGGTCCGCGGCGGAGCCGCTCTTCTCAAGGGTGGCGGTGGGCGACGGGCGGGCGCTCATGCGGAGACCTCCTCGTAGGCGCGGGCGGGGTTCTCGTCCTGCGGGGCACTGGCCTTGTGGCCGGTGAGGGAGAGGAACACCTCGTCCAGACTGGGCAGTTCGGTGGAGATGGAGGCGATCGTGATGCCGCGCGCGGTGACCGCGCCGACCACGGCGGTGAGCTGCTCGTCGCTGAGGACCGGGACCAGCACGCTGTCGGTCTCGGCGTCCACGATCGTCGTGGCGAGGCCGGTGAGCCCCAGCTCGTCGAACATGGCGGCCAGCGGGCGCAGTTGCAGCGGGTCCGCCGGGCGGATCCGCAGCGTCCGGCCGCCGACGCGCGCCTTCAGCTCGTCGATCCGGCCGCCGGCGATGACCTTGCCGCGGTCGATGACCGTCAGCTCGGAGGCCAGCTGCTCGGCCTCCTCCATGTACTGGGTGGTGAGCAGCACGGTGACGCCGTCGGCGACCATGCGCTTGACCTCCTGCCACACCTCGTTGCGGGTGCGCGGGTCGAGGCCGGTCGTCGGCTCGTCCAGGTACAGCACGGCCGGGCTGCCGATCATCGAGGCGGCGAGGTCGAGCCGGCGGCGCATGCCGCCGGAGTACGTGGACGCCGGGCGCTTGGCCGCCTCCGTGAGGGAGAAGCGCTCCAGGAGCTCGTCGGCGCGCCGGCGGGCCTCCTTGCGGGGCAGGTCGAGCAGCCGTCCGATCAGGTAGAGGTTCTCCCAGCCGGGGAGCTTCTCGTCGACCGAGGCGTACTGGCCGGTGAGGCCTATCACCCGGCGCAGCTGCCGGGGCTGCCTCAGCACGTCGAAGCCGGCGACCGTGGCCGTTCCGGCGTCGGGGGTGATGAGGGTGGACAGGCAGCGGACGAGGGTGGTCTTGCCGGCGCCGTTGGGACCCAGTACTCCGAGGACGGTGCCCTCGCGCACGTCCAGGTCGACCCCGTCCAGCGCCTTGGTCTCGCCGTAGTGCTTGACCAGCCCCCGTACGGTGACGGCGCTGCGGCCGGTCGCAGCTTGCCGGGGCGTGTTGTCGATTCGCGTCATGTCCATCAAGGTGCCAGCCGCCACCGACAGACGACCGACAGGCCGCCTACAGGGCCCGATCGTTACCGATAGGTCGCCGACAGTCGACCGACAGCGTGCCCGAAACGGCGACAACCCGCCGACGGGGGAAGATCGGCGGGTTGTCCCTGGTGCCGCAGTGGCTCGGGGCCCGGAGGTTCCGGGACCTCGCGGGGCCGGGGTCCCACCGGCCGGCCGCGCGTCCCGTACCCCGGGGGTCAGTGGACGGAGTGCTCCTCCAGCGGGAACGTCCCGCCGACGACGTCCTCGGCGAACGCCTTCGCCGCGTCGCCCATGACGCGGCGCAGGTCGGCGTACTGCTTGACGAACTTCGGCATCCTGCCGCCGGTCAGACCGAGCATGTCGGTCCACACCAGGACCTGGGCGTCCGTCTCGGCGCCCGCGCCGATGCCCACGGTCGGGATGTGCAGGGTGCGCGTGACCTCGGCGGCGAGTTCCGCCGGGACCAGTTCGAGGACGACGGCGAAGGCGCCCGCGTCCTGGACCGCCTTGGCGTCCCGCAGCAGCTGGTGCGCGGCCTCCTCGCCCCGGCCCTGGACGCGGTAGCCCATGGCGTTCACGGACTGCGGGGTCAGGCCGATGTGCGCCATCACCGGGATGCCGGACTCCACCAGCAGCTCGATCTGGCGGTGCGAGCGCTCGCCGCCCTCCAGCTTCACCGCGCCGACCCCGGCCTCCTTGACCAGGCGGGTCGCCGAGCGCAGCGCCTGCACCGGGCCTTCCTGGTAGGACCCGAAGGGCAGGTCGCCGACGATCAGGGCCCGGCTGGTGCCCCGGACGACCGCGGCGGACAGCATGGTCATCTCGTCCATGGTCACCGGGACGGTCGTCTCGTACCCCAGGTGGCAGTTGCCGGCCGAGTCGCCGACGAGCATGACCGGGATGCCGGCCTCGTCGAAGACGGACGCGGTCATCGCGTCGTACGCCGTGAGCATGGGCCACTTCTCGCCGCGCTCCTTGGCGGCGGTGATGTCGCGCACCGTGATACGGCGGGTGCTCTTGCCCCCGTACAGCGCCTTGCTGCCGGTGGCCTTGAGGGCACCCTCCGCAGGCTGCTTCTGGGCAGCCGAAAGCTGCGTCATCGCAACGGCTCCTTATGTCATCTCGAGGCACCCTGACGGCGTCCCCGGATCACCTCCATGGTGGCACCTCGTGCTGTGCGCGGCTAGAGCCGGCCCGCCGGACCCGGTGTCGTTCCCGCCACGTCCCCGGCAGCCCCGGCCCGTCCCACCCCGGCCCAGGGTCCCGGGCCTCTTCGTAAGTTCTCCGTAAAGCATTTCCGATACGAGACGGTGCCGTATCGAATCGCCCGTAGGGTGGCCGTCATGACAACTTCCGCTCCTCCGCTCGACCGGCGAGTGCCCGAGGCGGTGCACCGGCGCCGCTGGGCGATCCTCGGCGTGCTCATGCTCAGCCTGCTGATCGTGGTGCTCGACAACTCCATCCTGAACGTCGCGATCAAGACGATCTCGACCCCGGCGCCCACCGGTCTCGGCGCCACCCAGGGTGAGCTGGAGTGGGCCATCAACGCCTACACCCTCGTCTTCGCCGGCCTCCTGTTCACCGCGGGCCTCCTCGGTGACCGGCTCGGCCGCAAGAAGGTGCTGCTCGCCGGTCTCGCCGTCTTCGGCGCCGGTTCCGCGCTGGCCGCCGAGTCCGGCTCGCCGGTCCAGCTCATCGCGTTCCGCGCGCTGATGGGTCTCGGCGCCGCCTTCGTGATGCCCGCCACCCTCGCCGTCCTGATGAACGTCTTCGAGCGCGACGAGCAGCCCAAGGCCATCGGCATCTGGGCCGGCGGCGTCGGCCTCGCCATCGCGATCGGCCCGATCACCGGCGGTGTGCTCCTGGACCACTTCTGGTGGGGCTCGGTCTTCCTGATCAACGTGCCCATCGTGGTCCTCGCGATCGGCCTGATGATCTGGCTGGTCCCCGACTCCCGCGACCCCGACCCGGGCCGCCTGGACCCGGTCGGCGTGGTCCTCTCCGTCATCGGACTCGTCCTGCTCGTCTACGGCATCATCAAGGGCGGCCAGCTCGCCGACTTCACCGACCCGCAGGTCCTCGCGACGATCGGCGCCGGTGTCGTCGTCCTCGTCGGCTTCGTGCTGTTCGAGAAGCGCAGCGACCACCCGTCCATCGACGTCACGTACTTCCAGAACAAGGTCTTCTCGGCGGCGATCTCGGCCATCGCGCTCGTGTTCTTCGCGCTCATGGGCGTGACCTTCTTCTCCGTCTTCTACACCCAGAGCGTGCGGGGCTACTCGCCGTTGCAGACCGGTCTGCTGATGCTCCCGCTGGCCGTCGCCCAGCTGATCTTCGCGCCGCGCGCGCGGCTGGTCGTCGACCGCTTCGGCAACCGCGTCACCTGCACGGCCGGTCTGGTGATCATCGCCGCGATGCTGGCCGCGTTCGCCACGCTGGAGGCGGACACCCCGATCTGGCTCCTCGAGGTCATCTTCTTCCTGATGGGCACCGGCATGGCGCACATCATGACCCCGACCAGCGTCGTCATCATGCAGGCGCTGCCGCGCGAGAAGGCCGGCTCCGCGTCCGCGCTGAGCAACACCTTCCGCCAGGTCGGCGGTGCCCTCGGCATCGCGGTCCTCGGCTCCGTGCTCTCCACCGCCTACCGCAACGGCATCGAGGACAAGCTCGCCCTCGTCCCGGCCCCGCTGCGGCACACCGCGGGCGAGTCCATCGAGGCCACCCTCGGCGTCGCCGCCAAGCTCGGTCCGCAGGGCAAGGCCCTCGTCACCCCGGCCAACGACGCCTTCCTGCACGCGATGCACGTCACCGCCCTGTGCGGCGCGGGCGTCGCGGTCATCGGCGCGGTGATCGTCGCCCTGTTCCTGCCCGGCCGTCCCGCGGCCCCGCAGAAGGGCGAGGACGGGGCCGAGCTGGTGACGGCCGGCCTCGGACAGGACTGACACCGGCGCACACGACCGTGGACACCCCGACCGGGGTGTCCACGGCGGGCACGTCACGCCGAGTGTCCGCGACCGCCGTGAACGGGGGAGAATGACACCTGGTCAACGATGGGAACGGAGTTCGACGTGAGCCTCGCGGACAGCCGAGACAGGCAGGTGTGCCCCGGCCGGGGGCGTCCCCGCAGCGAGGCGGTGGAACGCGCCATCGTCGAGGGCGTGATGAAGCTCCTGGAGGACGGGGTCCCGCTCGCGGACATCTCCATCGAGCGTCTGGCGCGCACCGCCGGGGTCGGCAAGGCGACGATCTACCGCCGCTGGAGCGGCAAGGAGGAGCTCTTCGTCGACGTCCTGCGCGGAGCCGAGCCCGCCGACCCCGAGCTCCCCGGCCTCTCCATGCGCGACGACCTCGTCGTCCTGCTCGAGTCGCTGCGC
Source organism: Streptomyces populi (assembly GCF_002911015.1). Lineage (GTDB taxonomy): Bacteria > Actinomycetota > Actinomycetes > Streptomycetales > Streptomycetaceae > Streptomyces > Streptomyces populi. The sequence goes on along the minus strand of NZ_KZ626861.1, from coordinate 14,278 downwards.
CGGCGAGGTCTCGTCAGCCGCTCGTCGGCGATCCTGCACAACGTCTACGCGCAGATGAAGTCCAGCCCCAAGCTGTGGGCCGCGTACGACGCCACGGTCATAGCGCCCAGACGCCAGCTGGGCTACGAGGTGCTGCGCCGCGGTCAGCAGAACGGCGAACTGCGCGACGACGTCGACATCGAGCTGCTGAACGACATCTTCGTCGGCCCCATGCTCGTCCGCTCCGTCATGCGCCCGGACACCGACCTCCCGGAGGGCCTCGCCGAACAGATCGTCGACACGTTGCTGGAGGGCCTGCGCCCCGTCCGGCCGTGACGCGAACCGTTTCTGACGGCGTGAATGTGCGTGTTTCGTCACAGAAGCCGCACCTCGTGCCAGGATGCGGAACTCCGGGCTCGGAGTTGTACGTCCCCATGCCTGTACGGCCGTCCCGGACGGCGAGAACGACACCGGACATCCCCTAGGGTCGTAGTCGAGGGGCAGTAGGTGCGCACGGCATTTTGTGAGGCGACGGTATGGCGCAGGCGTATATGACGGAGACGGGCAGCGACGGCCGGGGGCCGGAGCGCAGAGAGTCCCGGATCCGACGCCTGCTCGACGGCTGGCGTGCCGACCGCGGCATCTGGCGGCGCGGACTGGTCCTCGCCGCCCTCGCGCTGCTGCTCGCCCTGGTGATGCTGGCGCACGGGCGGATCCCGAACCGGATCGGCAACCTCGGCAGTCTCACCGAGACGTTCCTGCCGTGGCTCGGGGTGTTCATCCCGGTCCTGCTGGTCCTCGCCTTCGTGCGCAGGTCCGCCAGTGCCCTGATCGCCGTGCTGCTGACCGGCGCGGTCTGGCTGAACCTCTTCGGCGGACTGCTCACCGACAAGACCGGCGCGGCCGGCGATCTGACCGTCGCCACCCACAACGTCAACGCCGACAACCCGGACCCGTCCGGCACCGCCCGGGCCGTGGCCGCCTCCGGCGCCGACGTGCTCGCCCTGGAGGAGCTGACGGCGTCGGCGGTGCCGGTGTACGAGAAGGCGCTGGCCTCGACGTACAAGTACCACTCGGTCCAGGGCACCGTCGGACTGTGGAGCAAGTACCCGCTCGGTGACGTCCGGCCGGTGGACATCAAGCTGGGCTGGACGCGCGCCATGCGGGCGACCGTGGCGGCGCCGGCCGGTCCCGTCGCGGTGTACGTGGCCCATCTGCCCTCGGTGCGGGTGAAGATGAAGGCCGGGTTCACCGCCCGGCAGCGCGACAAGAGCGCGAACGCGCTGGGCGAGGAGATCGCCGACGAGTCCCTGGAGCGGGTCGTCCTGCTCGGTGACCTCAACGGCACCATGAACGACCGGGCGTTGAACGCGGTCACCTCGCAGATGCGTTCCACGCAGGGCGCGGCGGGCAGCGGCTTCGGGTTCAGCTGGCCGGCCTCGTTCCCGATGGCCCGGATCGACCAGATCATGGTCAAGGGCATCGAGCCGGTGACCTCCTGGACCCTGCCGTCCACCGGCAGCGACCACCTCCCGGTCGCGGCCCGCGTCAAGGTGGACGCCACCGCGTCGTGATCCACCCGCAACCGCCTTCGGGTCTCCCGGAATACTGGATCGAGCAGACTTTGTTCACCGGCTAAACTTAATAGGCCGGTGTCCAGCCGACCGCGTCCCGCGCACATCGCCGTGCGCGGGCGTGCCCGTACCCGCGCGTGTTCCCGCACACCGCGCGCCCGTACGGAGTCCCGCTCGCCCCAGCTCCCCCGAAAGGCATCTCATGCCTCTGGCCCTGCTCGCCCTCGCCGTGGGCGCCTTCGGCATCGGAACCACCGAGTTCGCCATGATGGGTCTCCTGCCCGACGTCGCGGGCGACCTGCACATATCCATCCCCGCCGCCGGACATCTGGTCTCCGCCTACGCGCTCGGCGTCGTCGTCGGCGCCCCGCTGCTCGCCGCGGCCACCGCCCGCATGCCCCGCCGCACGGTCCTGATCGCCCTGATGGGCCTGTTCGTCGCGGGCAACGCGCTCTCCGCGCTCGCCCCCGACCAGCACTGGCTGCTCGCCGCCCGCTTCCTCAGCGGACTGCCGCACGGCGCCTTCTTCGGCGTCGGCGCCGTCGTGGCCACCGGCCTGGCCGCCCCCGAGCGCAAGGCCCGCTCCGTGTCGCTGATGTTCCTCGGCCTGACCGTCGCCAACATCGCCGGGGTCCCGGCCGCCACCCTCGTGGGACAGCACCTGGGCTGGCGGGCCACCTTCCTCGGGGTGAGCGCGATCGGGGCCGTCGCCATCGCCTCGTTGTTCCTGCTGATCCCGCCGGTCCCCGGACCCACCCCCGGCGGCGGCCTGCGCGGCGAACTCGCCGCCCTGCGCCCGCTGCCCGTCTGGCTCGCCCTCGGCACGACGGTCGCCGGCTTCGCGGCCCTCTTCGCCGCCTACAGCTACATCGCGCCCATGCTGACCGACGCCGCCGGATACACCGAGGGCAGCGTCACGCCGCTGCTCGCGCTGTTCGGCGTCGGCGCGACGGCGGGCAACCTGCTCGGCGGCCGGCTCGCGGACCACGCGATGCGCGCCACCCTGTTCGGGGGCCTGGCCTCACTGGTGGTCGTGCTCGCCGCCTTCCCGGTGCTGATGCGCACGCAGTGGAGCGCGGCGGCCGCGGTGCTGCTGCTCGGCACGGCCGCCTTCGTCACCGGCTCGCCCCTGCAACTGATGGTCATGGAGAAGGCAGCCGCCGCGCCCTCCCTCGCCTCCTCCGCCAACCAGGCCGCGTTCAACCTGGCCAACGCGGGCGGCGCGTGGACCGGCGGGCTCGCCCTGGCGGCGGGCTTCGGCACCACCTCCCCGGCGCTCGCCGGAGCCGCCCTCGCCGTGCTCGGCCTGGCCGTCGCGGGGTTGGCGTACGGCGTCGACCGCCGCCGGGTGGCCCTCGGAGGGGGCGCCCCCGGCCGTCTCGTGGCCGCCCACGTGCCCGCGCCGCCGGAGCGCGTACACCGGTGACGGGCCCGGCGGTCGCCGGATCGGGGTCCGCCGTCCCGGGACGGGTGACGCCGCCCGCGCGCCGGGACCGCGCCGCACGAAGCGGCCGGTCCGGAGCGCGCGGGCGGCGCCGCGCACGTCCCCGGCCGGCCGGAGACGCCGCGCCCCCGAACCCTCAGTCCGTGGACGCGCCCTCGTCCTCCGGGGGGTCGAAGCGGGCCAGGTCGCGCAGCCAGGCGCGGGCCGAACCGTCGGACGGCGCGCGCCAGTCGCCGCGCGGCGAGAGCGAGCCGCCCGCCGAGACCTTCGGCCCGTTGGGCATGGCCGAGCGCTTGAACTGCGCGAACCCGAAGAAGCGGCGGCAGAACACCTCCAGCCAGCGCCGGATCTCCGGCAGGTCGTAGGCGACGCGCTCGGCCTCGGGGAAGCCCGGCGGCCAGGCGCCCGCGTCCGGGTCGTTCCACGCGTGCCAGGCCAGGAAGGCGATCTTCGACGGCCGGAAGCCGTAGCGCAGCACGTGGAAGAGCGTGAAGTCGTGCAGCGCGTACGGGCCGATCTTCGACTCGGTGGACTGCATCTCCTCGCCCGGTACGAGCTCCGGGCTGATCTCCGTGTCGAGGATCGCGGCGAGGGTGCGGTCGGTGTCCTCGTCGAACTGGTGGCTGCCGATGACCCAGCGGATCAGATGCTGGATCAGCGTCTTCGGCACGCCCGAGTTGACGTTGTAGTGGCTCATCTGGTCGCCGACGCCGTACGTGGACCAGCCGAGCGCCAGCTCCGAGAGGTCACCGGTGCCGAGCACGATCCCGCCGCGCTGGTTGGCGAGCCGGAACAGGTAGTCGGTGCGCAGCCCGGCCTGCACGTTCTCGAAGGTGACGTCGTAGACCGGCTCGCCGGAGGCGAAGGGGTGGCCCATCTCCTGAAGCATCAGCCGGGCGGTCGGCGTGATGTCCAGCTCGGCCGCGGTGACGCCGAGGGAGCGCATCAGCTCGTGCGCGTTGCCCTTGGTGTGGTCGCTGGTGGCGAAGCCGGGCAGGGTCCAGGCCAGGATGTCGCTGCGCGGACGGCCCGCCCGGTCCATCGCGCGGGCGGCGACGATCAGCGCGTGCGTGGAGTCGAGACCGCCGGACACCCCGATGACCACCTTCGGGCCACCGATCGCCTGGAGTCGCTGCTGGAGTCCCGCGACCTGGATGTTGTAGGCCTCGTAGCAGTCCTGGGCCAGCCGGTCGGGGTCCGCGGGCACGAACGGGAAGCGCTCGATGCGCCGCCGCAGGCCCAGGTCGCCGCTCGGCGGGTCGAGCCGGAAGGGCAGGGTCCGGAAGTCGGCGGTGCGGGCGGTGTGGGTGCGCCGGTTGTCGTCGAAACTGCCCGTGCGCAGCCGCTCCTGGCGCAGCAGGTCGAGGTCGACGTCCGCCACGGCGAACTGGTCGTCGAGCGGGAAGCGGTCGGACTCGGCCAGCAGCGTCCCGTTCTCGTAGACCATGGTCTGGCCGTCCCAGGACAGGTCCGTGGTCGACTCGCCCAGTCCGGCCGCCGAGTAGACGTACGCGGCGATGCAGCGTGAGGACGCCGAGCGGCACATCAGCTTGCGGTCCTCGGCCCGGCCGACGGTGATCGGGCTGCCGGAGAGGTTGGCGAGGACGGTGGCGCCCGCCAGGGCCGCCTCGGCGCTCGGCGGCACCGGCACCCACATGTCCTCGCAGATCTCCGCGTGCAGCACCAGGCCCGGTACGTCCTCGGCGGCGAACAGGAGGTCCACCCCGAACGGCACGGACTCGCCGCCGACCAGGATCGTGCCGCCGCGCTCGTCGTCGCCCGCGGCGATCTGCCGGCGTTCGTAGAACTCCCGGTAGTTCGGCGGGTACGACTTGGGCACGACCCCGAGGACCCGGCCGCGGTGCACGACCACCGCGCAGTTGTAGACCCGGTTGCGGTGGCGCAGCGGGGCGCCCACGACGAGGACCGGCAGGAGCCCGGCCGACCCCGCCACCACGGTCCCGAGCGCCTCCTCGACCTGGTCGAGCAGCGCGTCCTGGAGCAGCAGGTCCTCGATGGAGTAGCCGCACAGCCCCATCTCCGGGAAGACGGCGACGGCGACACCCTCCCCGGCGCACCTGCGCGCCTGGCGCAGGACGGCCTCGGCGTTGGCGAGCGGGTCCGCGATGACGGTGTGGCCCGTGCAGGCGGCGACGCGTGCGAAGCCGTGCTGATAGAGCGACCGGAAGTTCAGAGGAGGCACCCGGCCAGTGTAATCGTCAGAGCGACGCGATGGGGTGGCCGGGGTGTGCGGCGAGCCGTCCTCCGCGGCGGACACCCGGCTCCGGAGCGCGCCGGGCGGGGAGCCCGGAGAACGAGCGATGCGCCCGGCTCCGCGGGGGAGCCGGGCGCATCGTCCGTGAGGCGTCGGTCAGCGACGGCTGAACGACTCGACGTAGCCCGGGGCGGGCGAACCCACGCCGGTGACGTCGTCGTAGCCCTTCACGGCCTTCAGCGAGCTGTCCTGGCCGAGGCTGCGGACCGAGGTGGCCAGACCGTCGGCGGCGTCGAGGCCGTTGACGAAGTCGACGCGGGCCACGGCGTAGTGCTTGCCGCCGGGCGTGTCGGTCACGTCGTGGTAGGCCTTGGACCCGGCCTTGGCGTAGATCGACGGGTTGGCGAAACCGATCGCCTTGCCGCCGCGCGCCTCCTGGGCGAGGGCCTGGACGGCCGCGATCACCGGAGCGGCGAGCGAGGTGCCGCCGATGCGGTACTCGCTGTACTGCTCGGTCCCGTCCGGGAAGGTCTGCGTCTGGCCGACGCGGAAACCGGTGTTGGGGTCGGCGATCGCCGCGATGTCCGGGACGACCCGGTTGCCCGCCGCGTTGTTGGCCTTGGCCAGCGCGTTCGGGACGACGCCCTTCTGGTAGTAGGGCTGCGCCACGGTCTTGCTGGTGCCGCCGCCCGCACCCGAGGTGAACGCGCCCGGGAACCCGGTCCAGCTCTTGCCGTCCGCGGACAGCGAGGCCTTCTCGGTGCCCCAGCCGGTCTCCCACAGGTACTTGTCGCCCTTGCCGACCGCCAGCGAGGTACCGCCGACCGCCGTCACCCAGGCCGAGTTGGCCGGGGTGTCGACCTGCTTCGTGCCGGTGTTGGCGACCTCGTCGCCGTCGTCGCCGGAGGAGAAGTAGAAGCCGATGCCCTCGACCGCTCCGAACTGGAACGTCTGGTCGTAGGCGGCGGCCAGGTCCGGGGTCTGGTTGGCCTCGATGTCGCCCCAGGAGTTGGAGACGATGTCGGCCAGGTGCCCGTCGACGATCTTGTTGAGCGAGTCGAGCAGATCGTCGTCGTAGCAGGAGGCGGCACCCACGTACGTGATGTCCGCGCCCGGCGCGACGGCGTGCACGGCCTCGACGTCGAGGGTCTCCTCGCCGTACCAGCCGGCCGCTCCGCACTCCTCGGTCTTCGTGTACTTCTTGGGCAGCACCTGGCGGAGCTGACCGCTGGAGTACTTCGCGTCACCGTGCTTGCCGGCGTAGGTGGCCGCGTCGAAGGCGATGGTCGGCGAGGCGTACGCGTCGGTGATGGCGACCCGCACGTTCTTGCCGGTGCGCTTGCCCGCCCCGTACGCCGCGCGCAGCTGCTTGCCGGTGTAGCCCTGGACGGCGTACGGGATCTTCGTCCCGTAGGCGTCCGGCAGGGTGCTCGCGATGTTCGAGCCGTAGTACGAGGAGAACGGCCCGGAGTTCTTGAACACCGCGTCCGGAGGCGGCAGTTGATCGGCGTGCCGCGCCTTGTGCGGGGCGTTGTCCAGGCCGGTGACGGTCAGGACGGCGCCGTTCAGGGCGGCGGGCGCGGAAGCCGTCCTCGACGGCGCCCGGTAGACCTTGCTGCCCTTGGTGTAGTTGTGGAGCTGGGTGCCGAACGCCTTCTCGGCGGCGGCGACGTCACCGGTGACGGAGACGTAGTGCTGCGTCGTTCCGGTGACCTTCAGGCCCGCCGACCTCAGCCAGGTGGTCACCGCGGTGACCTGGGCCTTGGTGGCGCCGAAACGTGCCTGCGCCTTCTTGGCGCTGAGGTACTTCCCGTACGAAGCCGAGTGCGGGTCGGACACGGCCCTGGCGTACGACGCCAGGCCCTTGGCGTCCCGTCCGGCGAGGTACACCCGGGCCGCGACCTGGGAGCTGTCGGAAGCCGCTCCCTTGTCCGCGTGGGCGGTGGCCCACGCGGGCTTGGTGCCCGCGAGCGTGACCCGGCTCGGGCCGTCCGCGGCGGACGCCGCGGGTATGCCGAGCGCCAGCGCGCCGGCGAGCAGGGGCAGGGTCGCCGCCAGGCTCACTCCGGCGCGCGCGGTGGCGCGGTTGGATCTCATAGAACCCCCTGCGATGCGATTCGTCGCATGTAGTGGTTGCGGTGATCCACGCGAAAGCCCCACGTCCTGCCGGAGCGTGAGGAATGGATCACAGATGGGGGCCACTCTTACGGTGAACCGTTCATGCCAGGGGAATGAACAACCCAAGGAAAGACCAAGTGGCGGCAATTGGCGGCCATTTGGGGCGGTTTGATGTGCACCCTCGCGCATATTCGAGGGTTTTCCCTCGATCCCGATCGGGGCGCTGTAAAGGGGTGGCGGGCTTCTGTGAGCGGATCGAGTCCCTTGCCGCGGAACGGGACCTGGGCGGGGCGGAACCGGGGCGGGGCGGGAGACGGAGGAGCGGGACGGGTCCAAGGCACCTTGGACCCGTCCCGCTCCTCCGTCGCTCCGTCTGCCGGGCCGTCGGCCCCGCGCCGGCTAGTCGCGCGCCTTCGCGCCCCGCGCCTTCAGCATGTCGGCCATCAACGTGATCTCCGACTGCTGGGCGTCGACCATGCCCTGCGCGAGCCGCTTCTCCACGCCGACGGTGCACTTGGCGACACAGCCCTCGGCCATGTGGATGCCGCCCTTGTGGTGGTCGGTCATCAACTGGAGGTAGAAGACCTCGGCCTGCTTCCCGTTCAGCGTGCCGAGCCGCTTCATCTCCGCGTTCGTGGCCATGCCCGGCATCAGCGAACCGTCCTTGCCGGACGCCATGTCACCCATGCCCATCCAGGTCATCGGCGGGTCCGGGGACACCTTCGGCAGCTCCCACAGGTCGAGCCAGCCGAGCAGCATGCCGCGCTGGTTGGCCTGCGTCTGCGCGATGTCGTACGCGAGGCGCCGCACCTCCACGTCCTTCGTGCGGTCCCGCACGATGTACGACATCTCGACGGCCTGCTGGTGGTGGACCGCCATGTCCCGGGCGAAGCCCGCGTCCGCGGAGCCGGCGGCGGGCGTCCGCGTCCCGGAGCCGGAGTCGTCCCCGTCGGCGACCGCGTACGTGATCGCCCCGGCCGTGACGAGCACGGTCGCCGCGGCACCCGCGATCCACCCCACGTGCCTCACTGGGTCAGGCCGTTGGTGCAGGCCGCGCCCGGCTCGGGGGTCTGCTTGCCCTGCACGAACTCGGAGAGGAACGCGTCGACGTTCTTGTCGTCCGCGCCGGTCACCGTGCGCTGCTTGCCCCAGGCGCTCAGCATGATCGGGTCCTTCTGGTCCTCGACCGGGCTCATCAGCGTGTACGGGGTCTTCCTGACCTTGGCCGCGAGCGCCTTCACGTCGGCTTCGGACGCCTTGCTGTTGTACGTCACCCAGACGGCGCCGTGCTCCAGGGAGTGCACGGCGTTCATGTTGTTCACGGCCTTGGGGTAGACGTCGCCGTTGCAGTTCATCCAGACCTGGTTGTGGTCACCGCCGACCGGCGGCTCCATCGCGTACGCCACGGTCTTCGAGACGTGGTTGCGCGCCAGCGTGCCCTTCCAGCTCTTCACCCCGTCCGCGCCCGTGACGAAATGCCCCGACGCCTGCTTCGAGTCGCTCGCCGTGTCCTTCCCGCCGTCGTCCGACTGCGACCGGGCGATCGCGACACCACCGGCCACGAGGCCGGCGACGGCGACCGTACTGGCCGCGATCACGAGGAACCGGTTGCGCCGCTCGCGGGCGCGCTCGGCGCGGCGCAGCTCTTCGATGCGCTCCTTGCGCGATCCGGTGCTGGTGTTCTTGGCGGAACCCATGGTGAGTCCTTATGGGGGATGGGGCGGTCGGGTCCGCTGATCGTAAACGGGAAGAGGGGGACATGGCAGGGAGGGCACGGGATTGGCCCGGAGTGTGCGGGTGATGCCGGAAAGAGGGTTGACGCGGGCGGGCGGACACGGGCGGGCGGAGGCGGGCGGCGGACGCGTGCCGGCGGCGGAGGGGAAGGGGGCCGGACGGGGCCCGGAGAGAAAATTTGAACCGGAGATGCGCATTACCTACCCTGTCGGTCATGCGGTTGCTGCGCTCCACCGACCTGGCCCTTCGCGTCCTGATGCGACTGGCCGTCGTCGGCGACTCGACGCCCACCACGCGCGAGGTCGCGGCCGACATGGAGGTCCCCTACACGCACACCGCCAAGGTCGTCGCCGAACTCCAGCACCTCGGGCTGCTCGACGCCCGGCGCGGCAGGGGAGGCGGCCTCACGCTCACCGAGAAGGGGCGCGGGGAGTCCGTCGGCGCGATCGTGCGCTCCTTCGAGGGGGAGGGCGACGTCGTCGAGTGCGAGGGCGACACCCCGTGCCCGCTCGTCTCCGCGTGCCGGCTGAGGGGTGCGCTGCGGCGGGCCCAGGAGGCCTTCTACGCCTCTCTGGACCCGCTGACCATCGCCGACGTCGTCGCCGAGCCGACCGGGCCCGTGCTGTTGGGCATCAGCCGCAGGCCGTGACGGACCCGGTCCGGTCGGACCCGGTCCGGTCGGGTCCGGTCCGGGCGGCGTCCCTGGAGCGGAGGCGGAGGCAGGGGCCCGCGGCCCTAGTGGAGCCGGCGGCCCCGCGGCCGCCGCGTACCGCCGTCCGGCCGGGAACCGACCGCCGTGTACCGCCGTCCGGCCGGGAACCGGGAAGCGGGGCCCGGCGCGCACCGGGCCCCGCTTCGGCCGCCTCGTCAGTCCTGGGCCAGCCAGAGGTCCGGTCCGAACACCTCGTAGTGGATGTCGGAGGCGGGCACGCCCTTCGCGAGGAGCTGGGTCCGTACCGCGCGCATGAAGGGCAGCGGTCCGCACAGGTAGGCGTGCGTGCCCGGACGGACGGTCACCCCGGAGAGGTCGACCAGGCCGGTCCGCTCGGCGGGGTGGCCCGGCTCGGGCCGCTCGTACCAGAAGTGGGTCTCGGCGTCGGGGAGTTTGCCCGCGAACGCCTCGTGCTCGGCGCGCAGCGCGTGCTCGGCGGGGGAGCGGTCGGCGTGCACCACGGTGACGGGCGCCTTGTGGCCGGAGAGCGACAGCTGCTCCAGCATGGCGATCATCGGGGTGACGCCGATGCCCGCCGAGGCGAGCAGGAGCGGGGCGTCCGTGTCGTCGAGGACCAGGTCGCCGTAGGGCGCCGAGACCTGGAGGACGCTGCCCTCGCGGACGTGCGCGTGCAGATGGGCGGAGACCTCGCCCTCGGGGCTCGTCGCACCGTTCTCGTCGGCGCGGACCCGCTTGACGCTGATCTGGCGCACCGGGGAGCCGGGCGCGCTGGAGAGGCTGTACTGGCGGATCTGGCGGGCGCCGTCCGGGAGTTCGACGCCGACGGAGACGTACTGGCCCGCGCGGAAGTCCGGCAGGGGCGCGCCGTCGGCCGGGCGGATCCGGAAGGTGGCGACGTCGGCGGTCTCCTCGACGCGCTCGGTGACCACCCAGGGGTGCAGGGCCCCGTCGTCGGCGTTCTCGTCGTACAGGTGCTTCTCGAGGGCGATCAGGGCGTTCGCCATGAGCCAGTACACCTCGTCCCAGGCGGCGGCGACCTCCGCGGTGACCGCGTCGCCGAGCACCGCGACGATGGCGGCGAAGAGGTGCTCGTGCACGACCTTGTACTGCTCGGGCGTGACGCCCAGGGAGGCGTGCTTGTGGGCGATGCGGCTCAGCATCGCGTCGGGCCGCTCGTCGGGGTGGTCGACCAGGTAGGTGGCGAAGCCGGCGATGGACCCCGCGAGCGCCTGGCGCTGGGTGCCCGCGGCCTGGTTGCCGCGGTTGAACAGGTCGCGGAGCAGCTCGGGGTGGGCGGTGAACAGTCCGGCGTAGAAGCGCTCGGTGATCTCGCCGATGGCGGCGCCGACGACGGGGAGGGTCGCGCGCACGGTGACGGCGGATTGTTCGGACAGCATCGGGACTCCTCAAGGCCGGGGCGGAAGCGGTGGGTTACACCCCTCCGCATGAGCCGCACACTAATCAAACTTGCATTTGAGATGCAAATTAAAACTCGGGGGACGGGCGAGTACCGGCCGCCCCTTACGGGTGCGTGGGTGAGCAGGCAGTATGTGCGGCAGAGAAGGACACCTGCCGTACGCGAGGCGTTCAGGCCGAGGTCGCCCGGCCGATCATGGTCCGCAACGCGCATGAAATGGTGTTGTGGTGGGATGCTCAGGTGCGCCGATCGTCTTCGCGGCGTGGGAGCAGGCGGCCTGACCAGCAAGGATGGGTGGAAGCGGAAGATGGACAAGCAGCAGGAGTTCGTGCTCCGGACACTGGAGGAGCGTGACATCCGGTTCGTACGTCTGTGGTTCACGGACGTGCTCGGCTTCCTGAAGTCGGTGGCCGTGGCCCCGGCCGAGCTGGAGCAGGCCTTCGACGAGGGCATCGGCTTCGACGGTTCCGCCATCGAGGGCTTCGCCCGCGTGTACGAGTCCGACATGATCGCCAAGCCGGACCCGGGCACCTTCCAGGTGCTGCCCTGGCGCGCCGAGGCTCCCGGCACGGCCCGCATGTTCTGCGACATTCTCATGCCGGACGGCTCCCCGTCCTTCGCGGACCCGCGCTACGTCCTCAAGCGCGCCCTCGCCAAGACCTCGGACCTGGGCTTCACCTTCTACACCCACCCCGAGATCGAGTTCTTCCTGCTGAAGGACCGCCCGCTGGACGGCTCGCGGCCCACCCCGGCCGACAATTCCGGCTACTTCGACCACACCCCGCAGAACGTCGGCCAGGACTTCCGGCGCCAGGCCATCACGATGCTGGAGTCGATGGGCATCTCGGTCGAGTTCAGCCACCACGAGGGCGCCCCCGGCCAGCAGGAGATCGACCTGCGCTACGCCGACGCGCTCTCCACGGCCGACAACATCATGACCTTCCGGCTGATCATGAAGCAGGTCGCGCTGGAGCAGGGCGTCCAGGCCACCTTCATGCCGAAGCCGTTCTCGGAGTACCCGGGCAGCGGCATGCACACCCACCTCTCCCTCTTCGAGGGCGACCGCAACGCGTTCTACGAGTCCGGCTCGGAGTACCAGCTCTCCAAGGTCGGCCGCTCCTTCATCGCCGGCCTGCTGAGGCACGCCGCGGAGATCTCCGCCATCACCAACCAGTGGGTCAACTCCTACAAGCGCATCTGGGGCGGCTCGGAGCGCACCGCCGGAGCCGGCGGCGAGGCCCCCTCGTACATCTGCTGGGGCCACAACAACCGCTCCGCCCTCGTCCGCGTCCCGATGTACAAGCCCGGCAAGACCGGCTCCGCGCGGGTCGAGGTCCGCTCGATCGACTCGGGCGCGAACCCGTACCTCGCCTACGCGCTGCTGCTGGCCGCGGGCCTGAAGGGCATCGAGGAGGGGTACGAGCTCCCGCCGGGCGCCGACGACGACGTCTGGGCCCTCTCCGACGGCGAGCGCCGGGCGATGGGCATCGAGCCCCTCCCGCAGAACCTCGGCGAGGCCCTCTCCCTCATGCAGCGCAGCGAACTCGTCGCGGAGACCCTCGGCGAGCACGTCTTCGACTTCTTCCTGCGCAACAAGAAGGCGGAATGGGAGGAGTACCGCAGCGAGGTCACCGCCTTCGAGCTGCGGAAGAACCTGCCGGTGCTGTAGGCGCTGGTCAGCGGTACTTTGCGGGACGCAGTACGCGGGTCCACGGTCACTGACCGTGGACCCGCGGTCGTCCTCGCCGGCCCCGGGGCACCACCTAGCGCACGTACGCGGGTGACACGGCCGCGGTGCTGACGCGCCGCGGCCGTCCCGTGCCGTCGGACGGGAGGGTCCACAGGTCGGCCCCGTAGTCGCCGGGGAGGGCGTAGACGAGGGTGTGGTCGTCGCGCCAGACCACCTGGTCGTCGACGCTGCGCGGCTCGGCGAGCGCCGTCTCGTGCCCGGTGCGCAGGTCGAGGACGTACAGCTGCCAGGGCGCGTCCTTCGGAAGGCCCTCGACGCGTTTCTTGAAGGCGATGCGGGTGCCGTCGGGGGAGAGGGACGGGCACTCGACGTTCGTGTGCAGGGTGGTGACGGTGCGGGCGGCCAGGTCGCCGCGGACGAGATAGGTCGTGCCGTGCGTGGCCATCGTCGCGTAGAACCCGCGGTCGTCGGCCGTGAAGGTGACGCCCCAGAAGTTGACGTCGGCCGACCGGTAGGTCCTGCCGTCCTTCACCACGCGGTACGCCTCCAGGGACGGCGTCAGCCTCCCCGTGCGGGTGTCGACGATCGCCGCCCGGGTGGAGAAGTTCGTGCCCGCGTAGGAGTCGCCGCCCACGAACGCGGTCCAGGCGGCGTACCGGCCGCTGGGCGAGACGCGGGCGCGGGACGGGATGCCGGGCACGTCGTAGCGGGCCCTGACGTGCAGGCCGGCGTCGAGGATCACCGCCCGGTAGGTGTCCTGGACCGTGCCGCGCACCGCCTGGAGGCACACCCCGGTGCCCGAGGCGGCGTGGAAGCGCAGGCACTTGACCCTGGACGCGGTGCGCGGGCCCGACGGGTCGGACGCCGGGACGGACGTCAGCTCGTCGCGGTGCGGGCCCCACGCCATGTTCCGGAACACCAGCCGCCGCGAGTCGGTCAGCGAGACCGGACCGGCGGTGACCCGCGGGCCGCCCGGCTGTGCCTGGTTCCTGCGCTCCGCGCGGGCCGAGGCGTGCAGCACGGAGGCGGTCGCGACGCCCGCGAGGACGACCAGCGCCGAGAGCAGGACCAGGATGCGGGTTCGCAGCGTCATACGAGGCCTTCCGGGGAGGTGCGGCGGACGGGGCGCAGGATCACCGAGAACAGCGCGCACAGGGCCAGCGCCACGGCCGACGCGGTGAGCGCCGTGCGGTCGCCCCACGCCGTCCAGGCGGCGCCGAAGGCCAGCGAGCAGACGAAGCGGGCCAGCGCCTGGCCCGTCTGGACCAGCGCGAGCCCGGACGACCGCAGTTCCCCGGGCACGCTGTCCGAGGCCGCGGCCATGAGCACGCCGTCCGTCGCCGCGTAGAAGCCGCCGTGCAGGAACAGGACGGCGAACGGCAGCGCCGTCCCGTGCCAGGAGGTCAGCAGCAGGCCGTACGCGAGCAGCAGGGC
>NZ_KZ626860.1 GCF_002911015.1 Streptomyces populi | reverse complement strand
GCCGGAACCATCAGGTTCCGGCCACCCCGGCGGCACGTTTCTGCTGAGCTGTCCCCAGGGAATCAGCCCTCGTCGTGGGCGACCGCGCGGCGCGCGTCCGCGTCCAGGACGCCCCAGCTGATCAGCTGCTCGGTCAGGACCGAGGGGGACTGGTCGTAGATCACGGCGAGGGTGCGCAGGTCGTCCTGGCGGATCGACAGCACCTTGCCGTTGTAGTCGCCTCGCTGCGACTGGATCGTCGCCGCGTAGCGCTGGAGCGGGCCCGCCTTCTCGGCCGGCACGTGCGCGAGACGCTCGAGGTCGAGGACCAGCTTCGGCGGCGGCTCGGCGGCCCCGCCCGGGGTGGTGCCCGGAAGCAGCTCCTGGACCGGAACCCCGTAGAAGTCCGCCAGCTCGGCGAGACGCTGTACGGTGACGGCGCGGTCGCCGCGCTCGTACGAACCGACCACGACCGCCTTCCAGCGGCCCTGCGACTTCTCCTCCACGCCGTGGAGCGAAAGGCCCTGCTGGGTGCGGATGGCGCGGAGCTTGGCCCCGAGTTGTTTGGCGTATTCGCTGGACATATAGCTCCCCGGACGCTGTATCAACGTGCGGCTCCGCCGCGCGGCTGGTGACTCACTGTGAGGTTACGCAGCGTTACTCTCCCCCGTCAAGCCGAAGGATTTTCGACCGGCCCGGGACGGGCGTGACGGAAGGGTGGCTCAAACCGGTGTGATCAGCTGCGTTGCCGGGCTGGTACCGTTGATGGCGCAAATCCGACGTCCTTTAATGATCCGTCCCGTGAGGCGGAGAAGGAGGTCCGTTTCCCATGGACACCGAGCACGACAAGCAGCACGACGAAGCCGATGCGCGTGCCGTTCTGGAGGCGCCCGACATCGCGCGGGTGCTGACCCGCATCGCCCACGAGATCGTCGAACGCGCCAAGGGCGCCGACGACGTGGTGCTCCTCGGCATCCCGACCCGGGGTGTCTTCCTGGCCCGTAGGCTGGCCGACAAGCTCGAAGAGATCACCGACCGCAAGATCCCGGTCGGCTCCCTCGACATCACGATGTACCGCGACGACCTGCGCATGCACCCGCCGCGCGCGCTGGCCCGCACCGAGATCCCCGGTGACGGCATCGACGGCCGCCTCGTCGTCCTCGTCGACGACGTGCTCTTCTCCGGCCGCACCATCCGCGCCGCGCTCGACGCGCTGAACGACATCGGGCGCCCGCGCGCCGTGCAGCTCGCCGTCCTCGTCGACCGGGGCCACCGCGAACTGCCCATCCGCGCCGACTACGTCGGCAAGAACCTCCCCACGTCGTTGCGGGAGACGGTCAAGGTCCAGCTCGCCGAGGAGGACGGTCGCGACACCGTGCTGCTCGGCGCCAAGCGGACCTCCCCGGGCGCGCCCCAGTAGCACTCCGGCCCGCGCCGCGACGTGCGCTCCCGCGCGCCCGCATGCCCGAATCCTCCCTGAACTTCCTTACGGAGCCTGACAGATGCAGCGTCATCTCATCTCGGCCGCCGACCTCACCCGCGACGACGCCGTCCTGATCCTCGACACCGCCGAGGAGATGGCCCGGGTCGCCGACCGGCCGATCAAGAAACTGCCGACCCTGCGCGGCCGCACGATCGTCAACCTCTTCTTCGAGGACTCCACCCGCACCCGGATCTCCTTCGAGGCCGCCGAGAAGCGCCTGTCCGCGGACGTCATCAACTTCACCGCCAAGGGGTCGAGCGTCTCCAAGGGCGAGTCCCTCAAGGACACCGCCCAGACCCTGGAGGCCATGGGCGTCGACGCGGTCGTCATCCGGCACGGCGCCTCCGGAGCCCCCTACCGCCTCGCCACCTCCGACTGGATCGACGCCGCCGTCATCAACGCGGGCGACGGCACCCACCAGCACCCCACGCAGGCCCTGCTCGACGCCTTCACCATGCGCCGCCGGCTCGTCGGCCGGGACGCAGGGATCGGCCAGGACCTGTCCGGCAAGCGCATCACGATCGTCGGCGACGTCCTGCACAGCCGTGTCGCCCGTTCCAACGTCGACCTGCTGCACACGCTCGGTGCCGAGGTCACCCTCGTCGCGCCGCCCACCCTGGTGCCGGTCGGCGTGGAGAACTGGCCCTGCGAGATCTCGTACGACCTCGACAGCACCCTGTCCAAGTCCGACGCCGTGATGATGCTGCGCGTCCAGCGCGAGCGGATGAACGCGGCGTTCTTCCCGACCGAGCGCGAGTACTCGCGTCGCTACGGGCTCGACGGCGACCGCATGGCGAAAATGCCGGAGCACGCCATCGTGATGCACCCCGGTCCGATGGTCCGCGGCATGGAGATCACCGCCGAGGTCGCCGACTCCGAGCGCTGCACGGTCGTCGAGCAGGTCGCCAACGGTGTCTCCATCCGCATGGCCGTCCTGTACCTGCTCCTGGGCGGCAACGAGCCCGCCGTCACCCACACCCGTACCGAGGAGAAGTAAGACCATGAGCAAGATCCTTATCCGTGGTGCGAGGGTGCTCGGCGGCGAGCCGCAGGACGTCCTGATCGACGGCGAGGTCATCGAGGCCGTCGGCACCGGCCTGTCCGCCGAGGGCGCCGAGGTGGTCGAGGCCGACGGCAAGGTGCTGCTGCCGGGCCTGGTCGACCTGCACACGCATCTGCGCGAGCCCGGCCGCGAGGATTCCGAGACCGTCCTGACCGGCACCCGCGCGGCCGCGAGCGGCGGCTTCACGGCCGTGTTCGCCATGGCCAACACCTTCCCGGTGGCCGACACCGCCGGTGTGGTCGAGCAGGTCTACCGACTCGGTCAGGAGCACGGCTACTGCGACGTGCAGCCCATCGGCGCCGTCACCGTCGGCCTGGAGGGCAAGAAGCTCGCCGAACTCGGCGCCATGCACGAGTCCGCCGCCGGCGTCACGGTCTTCTCCGACGACGGCAAGTGCGTCGACGACGCGGTGATCATGCGCCGCGCCCTGGAGTACGTGAAGGCCTTCGGCGGTGTCGTCGCCCAGCACGCCCAGGAGCCCCGCCTCACCGAGGGCGCCCAGATGAACGAGGGCGTCGTCTCCGCAGAACTCGGACTCGGCGGCTGGCCCGCGGTGGCCGAGGAGTCGATCATCGCCCGGGACGTCCTGCTCGCCGAGCACGTCGGCTCCCGCGTCCACATCTGCCACCTGTCGACCGCCGGCAGCGTCGAGATCGTCCGCTGGGCCAAGTCCCGCGGCATCGACGTCACCGCCGAGGTCACCCCGCACCACCTGCTCCTCACCGACGAACTGGTGCGGTCGTACAACCCGGTCTACAAGGTCAACCCGCCGCTGCGCACCGAGCGCGACGTCATGGCCCTGCGCGAGGCGCTCGCCGACGGCACGATCGACATCGTCGCCACCGACCACGCGCCGCACCCGCACGAGGACAAGGACTGCGAGTGGGCGGCCGCGGCGATGGGCATGGTCGGTCTGGAGACCGCGCTGTCCGTCGTCCAGCAGACGATGGTCGAGACCGGACTGCTCGACTGGGCCGGCGTCGCCGACCGCATGTCGGTCAAGCCCGCCGCGATCGGGCGGGCCACCGGCCATGGACGTCCCGTCTCGGCAGGTGAGCCCGCCAACCTCACGCTCGTCGACACGGCATACCGTGGGACCGTGGACCCCGCTGGCTTCGCCTCGCGCAGCCGCAACACCCCCTACGAGGGCCGCGAGCTGCCGGGCCGGGTCACCCACACCTGGCTGCGGGGCAAGGCCACCCTCGTCGACGGGAAGCTCGCGTGACACCTCTCCTCTCCATCGCCGCCGCACAGAAGTCCGCGGAAGTGACCGACTGGTCCGCCCGCATCGGCTGGCTGGTCGGCCTCGCCCTCTTCGTCGCGCTCGTCTACTGGCTGATGCGCGAGGGCTGGAAGTGGCGGGGCACCCTCCAGGGCGACCTGCCGGAGCTCCCTGCCGCGCCGGAAGACCCCGGCCCGGCGAGACTGAGCATGAGCGGCCGCTACCACGGCTCCACCACGGCCGGACAGTGGCTCGACCGCATCGTGGCGCACGGCCTGGGCACCCGCAGCCGGGCCGAGCTCACCCTGACGGACGCGGGACTGGACGTCGTACGCCCCGGAGCGGACGACTTCTTCATCCCGGCCGCGCAGCTGCGCGGGGCCCGGCTCGACAAGGGCATCGCGGGCAAGGTCCTCACCGAGGGCGGACTCCTCGTCGTCACCTGGGCGCACGGCGACCGGCTCCTCGACTCCGGATTCCGCTCGGACCGCGCGGCCGAGCACAACGAATGGGCCGACACCCTGAACAGCATGATCGACAAGACGGAAACGGAAGGCGCACGATGACGACCTCCACCCAGGGGAACGCCTCACAGAAGGAGAAGGCGCTTCCCGCCGTACTCGTCCTGGAGGACGGCCGGGTCTTCCACGGCCGCTCCTACGGGGCCGTGGGGGAGACCTTCGGCGAAGCGGTGTTCTCCACCGGCATGACCGGCTACCAGGAGACCCTCACCGACCCGTCCTACCACCGCCAGGTCGTCGTGATGACCGCCCCGCACGTCGGCAACACCGGCGTCAACGACGAGGACCCCGAGTCCCAGCGGATCTGGGTCGCCGGATACGTCGTCCGCGACCCCGCGCGCGTCTCCTCCAACTGGCGCTCGCGGCGCTCGCTCGACGAGGAACTGCGCAACCAGGGCGTCGTCGGCATCAGCGGCATCGACACCCGCGCCCTCACCCGCCACCTGCGCGAGCGCGGCGCCATGCGCGTCGGCATCTTCTCCGGCAACGCGCTGCCCGACGCGGGCACCATGCTCGCCGAGGTGCGCCAGGCGCCCGAGATGAAGGGCGCGAACCTCGCCGCCGAGGTCGCCACCAAGGAGACCTACGTCGTCCCCGCGATCGGGACGAAGAAGTTCACCGTCGCCGCCGTCGACCTCGGCATCAAGGGCATGACCCCGCACCGGATGGCCGAACGCGGCATCGAGGTGCACGTGCTGCCCGCCACGGCCACCGCCGAGGAGATCTACGCCGTCAACCCGGACGGCGTCTTCTTCTCCAACGGGCCCGGCGACCCGGCGACCGCCGACGGCCCCGTCGCCGTCATGAAGGAAGTCCTCGCCCGCAAGACGCCGCTGTTCGGCATCTGCTTCGGCAACCAGATCCTCGGCCGCGCCCTCGGCTTCGGCACCTACAAGCTGAAGTACGGCCACCGGGGCATCAACCAGCCCGTGCAGGACCGCACGACCGGCAAGGTCGAGGTCACCGCGCACAACCACGGCTTCGCCGTCGACGCCCCGCTCGACGAGGTCTCCCAGACCCCCTACGGCCGCGCCGAGGTCTCCCACGTCTGCCTCAACGACAACGTGGTGGAGGGCCTCCAGCTGCTCGACCAGCCGGCCTTCAGCGTCCAGTACCACCCCGAAGCGGCGGCAGGACCGCACGACGCCGCCTACCTGTTCGACCGCTTCGTTTCCCTGATGGAGGGCCAGCGTGCCTAAGCGCACCGATATCCAGTCCGTCCTGGTCATCGGCTCCGGCCCGATCGTCATCGGCCAGGCCGCCGAGTTCGACTACTCCGGCACCCAGGCGTGCCGCGTCCTGCGCGCCGAGGGCCTGCGGGTCATCCTCGTCAACTCCAACCCGGCGACGATCATGACCGACCCGGAGATCGCCGACGCCACCTACGTCGAGCCGATCACCCCCGAGTTCGTCGAGAAGATCATCGCCAAGGAGCGCCCCGACGTCCTGCTGCCGACCCTCGGCGGCCAGACGGCGCTCAACACCGCGATCTCCATGCACGAGCAGGGCGTGCTCGCGAAGTACGGCGTCGAGCTCATCGGCGCCAACGTCGAGGCCATCAACAAGGGCGAGGACCGCGACCTCTTCAAGGGCGTCGTCGAGGCCGTGCGCGAGAAGATCGGCCACGGCGAGTCCGCCCGGTCCGTCATCTGCCACACCATGGACGACGTCCTCAAGGGCGTCGACACCCTCGGCGGCTACCCCGTCGTCGTCCGCCCCTCCTTCACCATGGGCGGCGCCGGCTCCGGCTTCGCCCACGACGAGGACGAGCTGCGCCGCATCGCCGGCCAGGGCCTCACGCTCTCCCCGACCACCGAGGTGCTCCTGGAGGAGTCCATCCTCGGCTGGAAGGAGTACGAGCTGGAGCTGATGCGCGACAAGAACGACAACGTCGTGGTCGTCTGCTCCATCGAGAACTTCGACCCCATGGGCGTCCACACCGGCGACTCCATCACCGTCGCCCCGGCCATGACGCTCACCGACCGCGAGTACCAGCGCCTGCGCGACATCGGCATCGCGATCATCCGCGAGGTCGGCGTCGACACCGGCGGCTGCAACATCCAGTTCGCGGTCAATCCCGAGGACGGCCGCATCATCGTCATCGAGATGAACCCGCGCGTCTCGCGGTCCTCGGCCCTCGCCTCCAAGGCGACCGGCTTCCCCATCGCCAAGATCGCGGCCAAGCTAGCCGTCGGCTACACGCTCGACGAGATCCCGAACGACATCACCGAGAAGACGCCGGCCTCCTTCGAGCCGACCCTCGACTACGTCGTCGTCAAGGCCCCGCGCTTCGCCTTCGAGAAGTTCCCCTCCGCCGACTCCACCCTCACGACCACCATGAAGTCGGTCGGCGAGGCCATGGCCATCGGCCGCAACTTCACCGAGGCGCTGCAGAAGGCACTCCGCTCGCTGGAGAAGAAGGGCAGCCAGTTCACCTTCGTGGGCGAGCCCGGCGACAAGGCCGAGCTGCTGCGCGAGGCCGTCCGCCCCACCGACGGCCGCATCAACGCCGTCATGCAGGCCATCCGCGCGGGCGCCACGCCCGAGGAGGTCTTCGAGTCCACGAAGATCGACCCGTGGTTCGTCGACCAGCTCTTCCTGATCAAGGAGATCGCGGACGAGCTGGCCGCCGCCGACAAGCTCGACCCCGAGCTGCTCGCCGACGCCAAGCGGCACGGCTTCTCCGACGCCCAGATCGCCGAGATCCGCGGGCTGCGCGAGGACGTCGTCCGCGAGGTGCGGCACGCGCTCGGAGTCCGCCCGGTCTACAAGACGGTCGACACCTGCGCCGCCGAGTTCGCCGCGAGGACGCCGTACTTCTACTCCTCCTACGACGAGGAGACCGAGGTCGCGTCCCGCGAGAAGCCCGCGGTGATCATCCTGGGCTCCGGCCCGAACCGCATCGGCCAGGGCATCGAGTTCGACTACTCCTGCGTCCACGCCTCCTTCGCGCTCAGCGACGCGGGCTACGAGACCGTGATGGTCAACTGCAACCCCGAGACCGTCTCCACCGACTACGACACCTCCGACCGCCTGTACTTCGAGCCGCTGACGCTCGAGGACGTGCTGGAGATCGTCCACGCGGAGCAGCAGGCCGGCCCGGTCGCCGGTGTCGTGGTCCAGCTCGGCGGCCAGACCCCGCTGGGCCTGTCCCAGGCGCTCAAGGACAACGGCGTGCCGATCGTGGGCACCTCGCCCGAGGCGATCCACGCCGCCGAGGACCGCGGCGCCTTCGGGCGCGTGCTGGCGGAGGCGGGCCTGCCCGCCCCCAAGCACGGCACCGCCACCACCTTCGCCGAGGCCAAGGCCATCGCCGACGAGATCGGCTACCCGGTCCTGGTCCGCCCCTCGTACGTCCTCGGCGGACGCGGCATGGAGATCGTCTACGACGAGACCCGGCTGTCCTCCTACATCGCCGAGTCGACCGAGATCAGCCCCTCCCGGCCGGTCCTGGTCGACCGCTTCCTCGACGACGCGATCGAGATCGACGTCGACGCCCTCTACGACGGCGAGGAGCTCTACCTCGGCGGCGTCATGGAGCACATCGAGGAGGCCGGCATCCACTCCGGCGACTCGGCCTGCGCCCTGCCCCCGATCACGCTGGGCGGCTTCGACATCAAGCGGCTGCGCGCCTCCACCGAGGCCATCGCCAAGGGTGTCGGCGTCCGCGGCCTGATCAACATCCAGTTCGCGATGGCCGGGGACATCCTCTACGTCCTGGAGGCCAACCCGCGCGCCTCGCGCACCGTCCCCTTCACCTCGAAGGCGACCGCGGTGCCGCTCGCGAAGGCCGCCGCCCGCATCTCGCTCGGCGCGACCGTCGCCGAGCTGCGCGCCGAGGGCCTGCTGCCCGCGAACGGCGACGGCGGCACCCTGCCGTTCGACGCGCCGATCTCCGTCAAGGAGGCCGTCATGCCGTGGTCGCGGTTCCGCGACATCCACGGACGCGGCGTCGACACCGTCCTCGGCCCGGAGATGCGCTCCACCGGCGAGGTCATGGGCATCGACTCGGTGTTCGGCACCGCGTACGCCAAGTCGCAGGCCGGCGCGTACGGCCCGCTGCCCACCAAGGGCCGCGCGTTCATCTCCGTCGCCAACCGCGACAAGCGCTCGATGATCTTCCCGGCGCGCGAACTCGTCGCCCACGGCTTCGAGCTCATGGCCACCTCCGGCACCGCCGAGGTGCTCAAGCGCAACGGCATCAACGCCACGATCGTGCGCAAGCAGAGCGAGGGCGAGGGCCCGAACGGCGAGAAGACCATCGTCCAGCTCATCCACGACGGCGAGGTCGACCTCATCGTCAACACGCCGTACGGCACCGGCGGCCGTCTCGACGGCTACGAGATCCGCACCGCGGCCGTGGCCCGCTCGGTCCCGTGCCTGACGACGGTGCAGGCGCTCGCCGCCGCCGTCCAGGGCATCGACGCGCTCAACCACGGGGACGTGGGCGTGCGCTCGCTCCAGGAACACGCGGAGCATCTGACCGCGGCGCGCGACTAGCGGCCCCGAGGGGGACACCGGAAACGGTGTCCCCCTCTTCATGAGCCCCCCGCCCCTTCCAGAGGCGCCCTCACCGCGCCCCTCAGAGGACACGATCATGTACAAGCTGTTCTTCGACCTCGTCTTCAAGCGGATGGACCCGGAGCAGGCCCACCACCTCGCCTTCCGCTGGATCCGGCTCGTCGCCCGCGTCCCCGTCCTGCGCACCTTCGTCGCCGCCGCGCTCGCGCCCCGGTACAAGGAGCTGCGCACCGAGGCGCTCGGCCTGCGGATGCACGGCCCCTTCGGACTCGCGGCCGGCTTCGACAAGAACGCCGTGGCCATCGACGGCATGGCGATGCTCGGCTTCGACCACATCGAGATCGGCACGGTCACCGGCGAGCCGCAGCCCGGCAACCCCAAGAAGCGGCTGTTCCGCCTCGTCCCGGACCGTGCGCTGATCAACCGCATGGGATTCAACAACGAGGGCTCCGCGGCCGTCTCCGAGCGACTGGCGGCCCGTACGCCCGTCTTCAGGACCGTCGTGGGCGTCAACATCGGCAAGACCAAGGTGGTCCCCGAGGAGGAGGCCGTCGGCGACTACGTGAAGTCGACCGAGCGCCTCGCCCGGCACGCCGACTACCTCGTCGTGAACGTCTCGTCCCCGAACACCCCCGGACTGCGCAACCTCCAGGCCACCGAGGCGCTGCGCCCGCTGCTCAGCGCCGTCCGCGAGGCCGCCGACCGCGCCGTCACCGACCGGCGCGTCCCGCTCCTGGTCAAGATCGCGCCCGACCTCGCCGACGAGGACGTCGACGCGGTGGCCGACCTCGCCGTCGAGCTCGGCCTGGACGGGATCATCGCCACGAACACGACCATCGCGCGCGAGGGGCTCGGGCTGACGTCCGACCCCTCCGTGGTGAAGGAGACCGGAGGCCTGTCCGGCGCGCCGCTCAAGGCGCGCTCCCTGGAGGTCCTCAGGCGCCTGTACGCGCGCGTGGGCGACCGGATCACCCTGGTGGGCGTCGGCGGCGTGGAGAACGCCGAGGACGCCTGGCAGCGCATCCTGGCCGGCGCCACGCTGGTCCAGGGCTACAGCGCCTTCATCTACGAGGGCCCCTTCTGGGGCCGTGCCATCCACAAGGGACTCGCCGCCCGTCTGCGGACGAGCCCGTACGCCACCCTCGCCGACGCGGTCGGCGCCGACGTGAGGAAGCCCGCATGAGCCTGGAACCCTTCGGCGCGCGCCTTCGCCGCGCCATGGACGAACGCGGTCCCCTGTGCGTGGGCATCGACCCGCACGCCTCCCTGCTCGCCGACTGGGGGCTCGGTGACGACATCGCGGGCCTGGAGCGCTTCAGCCGCACGGTCGTCGAGGCGCTCGCCGAGCGGGTCGCCGTCCTGAAGCCGCAGAGCGCGTTCTTCGAGCGGTTCGGCTCGCGCGGGATCGCCGTCCTGGAGAAGTCCGTCGAAGAGGCGCGGGCGGCCGGCGCGCTGGTCGTGATGGACGCCAAGCGCGGCGACATCGGTTCGACCATGGCCGCGTACGCCGAGACCTTCCTGCGCAAGGACGCGCCCCTCTTCTCGGACGCGCTGACGGTGTCGCCCTACCTCGGCTACGGCTCGCTGAAGCCCGCGGTGGAGCTGGCCCGGGAGAGCGGGGCCGGGCTGTTCGTCCTCGCGCTCACCTCCAACCCGGAGGGCGGCGAGGTGCAGCACGCGGTGCGCGCGGACGGGCGGAACGTCGGAGCGACGATGCTCGGGCACCTGGCCGCCGAGAACGCGGACGAGAGGCCGCTCGGTTCCTTCGGGGCGGTCGTCGGCGCCACGCTGGGCGATCTCTCCTCCTACGACCTGGACATCAACGGCCCGCTCCTCGCGCCCGGCATCGGCGCCCAGGGGGCGACCGCGGCCGACCTGGCGGGCGTCTTCGGGGCCGCCGTGCGCAACGTCGTCCCGAACGTGAGCCGGGGTGTCCTGCGTCACGGTCCCGACGTCATGGCCCTGCGCGAGTCGGCCGAGGGGTTCGCGGAGGAGATCGGGGCGGCCGTGGCGGCCGCCTGAGTGCTCCGGACGGCCGTTCGAGACTCCTCCGACGAGTGCCTTCCGGGCTCCCCGAGTCTGAATACATCCTCAAATCCGGGGAGGTATGTCTTAAATGCCGGGCTCCAGGGAGGCTGACCAGGACTTTTCCTCTGTTCTCGCTGACTCCGGCGCACTTGCCCGCTAGTCTCCGTCGAGTGGAGCACCTCCCGCGCTGTCAAGGCGACGGGGAAGAACGGGTGAGCATGTTGCCCGGGGCTCCCAGGTGTGGGGCGACTAGGTTCCTCACCGGTCCGTATCCGACAGTTCGACATCCGAGGTGACGTAGGCGTGGCTCTTCCGCCCCTTACCCCTGAACAGCGCGCAGCCGCGCTCGAAAAGGCCGCCGCGGCTCGCCGGGAGCGGGCCGAGGTCAAGAATCGACTCAAGCACTCCGGCGCCTCTCTTCACGAGGTCATCAAGCAGGGCCAGGAGAACGACGTCATCGGCAAGATGAAGGTCTCCGCTCTCCTGGAGTCCCTGCCGGGCGTGGGCAAGGTCCGCGCCAAGCAGATCATGGAGCGACTCGGGATCTCCGAGAGCCGCCGCGTCCGCGGTCTCGGCTCGAACCAGATCGCCTCTTTGGAGCGCGAGTTCGGCGGTTCCGGCGCCTGAGTCCTGGACACACCGGGATTGCTGGAATAATCGCTGCATGGCTGCAACACCCCGGGGGACGACCCCCGTACCCCCGGACGTACGTCCGCGGCTGACCGTGCTCTCCGGCCCCTCAGGGGTCGGCAAGAGCACGGTCGTCGCTCATATGCGCAAGGTTCACCCCGAGGTCTGGCTCTCGGTGTCGGCGACGACCCGCAAGCCGCGCCCCGGCGAGAAGCACGGCGTCCACTACTTCTTCGTCTCCGACGACGAGATGGACAAGCTGATCGCCAACGGCGAGCTCCTGGAGTGGGCCGAGTTCGCCGGCAACCGCTACGGCACTCCGCGTGCCGCGGTCACGGAGCACCTGGAGTCGGGTGTGCCGGTCCTCCTGGAGATCGACCTCCAGGGAGCCCGGCAGGTCCGCGAGTCCATGAAGGACGCGCTGCTCGTGTTCCTGGCCCCGCCCTCCTGGGAGGAGCTGGTGCGCAGGCTCACCGGGCGGGGCACCGAACCGCCCGAGGTGATCGAGCGTCGGCTGGACGCGGCGAGGGTCGAACTGGAGGCCGAGCCGGAGTTCGACGTCACCCTGGTCAACACCTCCGTCGAGGACGTGGCGCGTGAGCTGCTAGCCTTGGTGGCAGTTGTTTGATCTTTCAGGTCAATTTTCCACCTTTCGGAAGGCAGAGCGTGTCCTCTTCCATCACCGCTCCCGAGGGCATCATCAACCCTCCGATCGACGAGCTCCTCGAGGCCACCGACTCGAAGTACAGCCTGGTGATCTACGCGGCCAAGCGTGCCCGCCAGATCAACGCGTACTACTCGCAGCTCGGCGAGGGCCTCCTCGAGTACGTCGGTCCGCTCGTCGACACCCACGTCCACGAGAAGCCGCTGTCGATCGCCCTGCGCGAGATCAACGCGGGTCTGCTGACCTCCGAGGCCGTCGAGGGCCCCGCTCAGTAGGCGCATCAAAACGCTCATCCCAGGCCCGGCGGCGCGACTGCCGGGCCTGTGGTGTGTCATGGAGTCGTACGTTTTCGAGCCCGGGGAGAGACGGTGGACAAGCCGAAGGTCGTTCTGGGGGTCAGCGGTGGCATCGCCGCGTACAAGGCCTGTGAGCTGCTGCGACGACTCACGGAGTCGGGCCACGACGTGCGTGTCGTGCCCACGGCCTCCGCGCTGGAGTTCGTCGGAGCCGCCACCTGGTCCGCGCTCTCGGGCCACCCGGTCTCCACCGAGGTCTGGTCGGACGTCCACGAGGTCCCGCACGTCCGCATCGGACAGCAGGCCGACCTCGTGGTGGTCGCCCCCGCGACGGCCGACATGCTCGCCAAGGCCGCCCACGGGCTGGCCGACGACCTCCTGACCAACACCCTGCTCACCGCCCGCTGTCCGGTCGTCTTCGCGCCCGCCATGCACACCGAGATGTGGGAGCACCCGGCGACCCAGGAGAACGTGGCGACCCTGCGGCGCCGCGGCGCCGTCGTCGTCGAGCCCGCCGTGGGGCGCCTGACCGGTGTCGACACCGGCAAGGGCCGGCTGCCCGACCCGGGGGAGATCTTCGAGGTCTGCCGCCGCGTCCTCGCCCGCGGGGTCACCGAGCCGGATCTCGCCGGACGGCACGTCGTCGTCAGCGCCGGCGGCACCCGTGAACCCCTCGACCCGGTCCGCTTCCTCGGCAACCGCTCCTCCGGCAAGCAGGGGTACGCGCTCGCCCGCACCGCCGCCGCGCGCGGCGCCCGGGTCACGCTGATCGCGGCGAACACGGGCCTGGCCGACCCGGCCGGGGTCGACGTGGTCCAGGTCGGCACCGCCGTGCAGCTGCGGGAGGCCGTGCTGAAGGCGGCCTCGGACGCCGACGCCGTGGTGATGGCCGCCGCGGTGGCGGACTTCCGCCCCCGGGCATACGCTGCCGGAAAGATCAAGAAGAAGGACGGCCAGGAACCGGAGCCGATCGTTCTCGTCCGTAATCCGGACATCCTCGCGGAGATCTCCGCCGACCGCGCGCGCCCCGGCCAGATCGTGGTCGGATTCGCCGCCGAGACCGACGACGTCCTGTCGAACGGACGGACGAAGCTGGCGCGCAAGGGATGCGATCTCCTCGTGGTGAACGAGGTGGGCGAGCGCAAGACCTTCGGTTCCGAGGAGAACGAGGCGGTGGTGCTCGGAGCCGACGGAAGTGAGACCCCGGTGCCGCACGGACCCAAGGAAGCGCTGGCCGAGACCGTGTGGGACCTGGTGACACGCCGACTGGGGTGAACCCTCACCCATCGCACCCGTCACCACAAAGCCCGCAAAATCGGGCGTGGCGACCCTGGCGGAGACCCGCGGCGATGGCGCAGAATGCCCGTGCCGCAGGTCACAGGCCTTCCGAGAGGCGAGACAGGGGTCCCGCGGCCGAGTGCGACCGATAAACTGTTCTCGGACGACGCCGGGCGCAGCCCCCGGCCGTCCACCAATGATCAGCCAGCAGCCGCTGCAACCACAGGGAGCGTTGTGTCCCGTCGCCTGTTCACCTCGGAGTCCGTGACCGAGGGTCACCCCGACAAGATCGCTGACCAGATCAGCGACACCATTCTCGATGCCCTCCTGCGCGAGGACCCGACGTCCCGGGTCGCCGTGGAGACGCTCATCACCACCGGCCTGGTGCACGTGGCCGGAGAGGTCACGACCAAGGCGTACGCGCCGATCGCCCAGCTCGTCCGCGAGAAGATCCTGGAGATCGGCTACGACTCGTCGAAGAAGGGCTTCGACGGAGCCTCCTGCGGCGTGTCGGTGTCGATCGGCTCCCAGTCCCCGGACATCGCGCAGGGTGTCGACACGGCGTACGAGTCCCGTGTCGAGGGCGACGAGGACGAGCTGGACAGGCAGGGCGCCGGCGACCAGGGCCTGATGTTCGGGTACGCGACGGACGAGACCCCGAACCTGATGCCGCTCCCGATCCACCTGGCGCACCGGCTCTCGCGCCGGCTGTCCGACGTGCGCAAGAACGGGACCATCCCGTACCTGCGCCCGGACGGCAAGACCCAGGTCACCATCGAGTACGACGGCGACAAGGCGGTCCGCCTGGACACCGTCGTCGTCTCCTCGCAGCACGCCAGCGACATCGACCTGGAATCGCTGCTCGCCCCCGACATCCGCGAGTTCGTCGTGGAGCCGGAGCTCAAGGCCCTCCTGGACGACGGCATCAAGCTGGAGACCGAGGGCTACCGCCTGCTGGTGAACCCGACCGGCCGCTTCGAGATCGGCGGCCCGATGGGCGACGCCGGCCTCACCGGCCGCAAGATCATCATCGACACGTACGGCGGCATGGCCCGCCACGGCGGCGGCGCCTTCTCCGGCAAGGACCCGTCCAAGGTCGACCGCTCCGCCGCGTACGCGATGCGCTGGGTCGCGAAGAACGTCGTCGCCGCGGGCCTCGCCTCGCGCTGCGAGGTCCAGGTCGCCTACGCGATCGGCAAGGCCGAGCCCGTCGGTCTGTTCGTCGAGACCTTCGGCACCGCCAAGGTCGAGGCCGAGAAGATCGAGACGGCCATCACGGACGTCTTCGACCTCCGTCCGGCCGCGATCATCCGCGACCTCGACCTGCTGCGCCCGATCTACTCCCAGACCGCCGCCTACGGCCACTTCGGCCGTGAGCTGCCCGACTTCACGTGGGAGCGGACGGACCGGGTGGACGCGCTGCGCAAGGCCGTCGGCCTGTAGTCCGCGAAGGCTTCGTCGAGTCGTGAGGCCCGGCACCCCTCGGGGTGCCGGGCCTCACGGCTGCGCGGAAGACGGCGGCCGAGTGCCGGACCCCGGGGAAGGCGGTACCGGGGCCGGCCCCGCGGAGACCGGGGCCAGGTCCCTCGGGGAAAAGCGGTGGCCCGCCCGGACCGGCGTCCGTACGCTGATGATCTCCCGGTGCGACGGCCGCGGTTACTTCGGTGGAGTACGCCCACGGCGTGCGGTGAATCTGGATCACGTTCCGCTGCCACCCTGATCTCGGGAGACCCACGCCGCCCTGTCCGGTGCGAGGGCCGCGGATACTTCTGGGGCGAGTGCCCCTCGCGGGTTCGAATCCCGCTGCCGGTCCCCGACCGGCATGGCCGAGCGGTCCATGGCGGAAGCGCCCCTGGGGCGTCGACGATCCGCGGCCGACCCGATCTCGGGCGGGCGGCGCTGTCGGTGCGGTCTGGTAGGAATACTGCTGTGAGCAGTGCGAACGGGCGATCCGACGACGGCGCGGGCGGCGCGGAGGGCGCACCGCCCGAACAGCTTGCGCTGATCCGGGAGGCCGTGCGGCAGGCCAAGGAGCCGAAGGCGAAGCCGCGTACCTGGCGGGGTGCCGCGCTGGCGAGGGAACTGCCCGTCGCGCGGGTGCTCGTCGACAAGGGCGTGCTGCACCTCGACCGTTACTTCGACTACGCCGTGCCCGAGGAACTCGACGAGGCCGCGAGGCCGGGCGTCCGGGTGCGGGTCCGCTTCGGCGCCGGCGGACGCAACGTGCGCCAGGGACGGCGCGAGGGCGGCGGTCTCATCGACGGATACCTGATCGAGCGGGTCGCCGAGTCCGACTACTCCGGACCGCTGGCCGCCCTCGCCCAGGTCGTCTCGCCCGAACCCGTCCTCGACCCCGAACTGCTGGGGCTCGCCCGTGCCGTCGCCGACCGGTACGCGGGATCGCTCGCGGACGTGCTGCAACTGGCCGTGCCGCCCCGGCACGCGCGCGCCGAGGCGCGGGAGTCGCCGGCGCCCCCGTCCCCGCCCACCGCCCCCGATCCCGGGACCTGGCGGCGGTA
Source organism: Streptomyces populi (assembly GCF_002911015.1). Taxonomy (GTDB): domain Bacteria; phylum Actinomycetota; class Actinomycetes; order Streptomycetales; family Streptomycetaceae; genus Streptomyces; species Streptomyces populi. The sequence continues at coordinate 85,845 of NZ_KZ626860.1, read as the reverse complement.
CGGAAGGGGGGCGGACCTCCTCACCTCGCTCGCCTCCGGTGGCGCCCCGCGCGCCGTGTGGACCGCGCTGCCCGGTCCCGAGTGGGCCGAGGAGATCGCCCGCGCGGTGCGGGCGACGCTCGCCTCCGGACGCGGTGCGCTCGTCGTCGTACCGGCGGGCCGGCCCGCCGCCCGCGTGGACGCGGCCCTCAAGGCCCAGTTGGGGGAGGGGCAGCACACCGTGCTGACCGCCGACGCCGGACCGGAGCGGCGCTACCGCGACTGGCTCGCCGTACGACGGGGGTCCGTACGGGCGGTGGTCGGCACCCGTGCCGCCATGTTCGCGCCGGTACGGAACCTGGGGCTCGTCGTCGTCTGGGACGACGGCGACGACGGACACAGCGACGACAACGCTCCCTTCCCGCATGTCCGGGAAGTGCTGGAGCTGCGCGCCTCGCGCGACAAGTGCGGCTTCCTGCTCGGCGGTTGGACGTGCACGGTCGAGGCGGCGCAACTGGTCGAGAGCGGCTGGGCACTGCCGCTGACCGCCGACCGGGAACAGGTGCGCGCCGCCGCGCCGCTCGTGCGGACCGTCTCGGACGGCGATCTCTCGCGCGACGAGGCCGCCAGGGCCGCCCGGCTGCCGACGCTCGCCTGGCAGGTCGTCAGGGAGGGGCTGAAGCAGGGCCCCGTGCTGGTCCAGGTGCCCCGGCGGGGATACGTTCCCCGGATGGCGTGTGCGCGGTGCCGGGAGCCCGCGCGGTGCCGGCACTGCGCGGGGCCGCTGGAGGCGCAGGACGCCCAGGCGCTGCGCTGCGGGTGGTGCGGGCGCGACGAGGGTTCCTGGCACTGCCAGGAGTGCGGCGGGTTCCGGCTGCGGGCGCAGGTCGTCGGCGCCCGGCGGACCGCCGAGGAGCTGGGGCGGGCGTTCCCGGCCGTGCCCGTGCGCACGTCCGGGAGGGAGCAGGTGCTGGACACGGTGTCCGCGGCGCCCGCCCTGGTGGTCAGCACGCCGGGGGCCGAGCCGGTCGCCGAGGGCGGGTACGCGGCGGCCCTGTTGCTCGACGGCTGGGCCATGCTCGGACGGCCCGATCTGCGGGCCGGTGAGGACGCGTTGCGCCGGTGGACGGGTGCCGCCGCGCTGGTCCGCCCGCAGGGGGCGGGAGGCACGGTCGTGGTCGTGGCCGAACCGGCCCTGCGGCCCGTGCAGGCGCTCGTGCGGTGGGATCCGGTCGGGCACGCGGTGCGTGAACTCGCCGAGCGGGCCGAGCTGGCGTTCCCGCCGGTCTCGCGGATGGCGGCGGTGTCCGGGACGCCGGAGGCGCTCGCCGGTTTCCTGTCGGCGGTCGAACTGCCGCGCGACGCCGAGGTGTTGGGTCCCGTACCGCTGCCGTCCGGTGAGGCGGGGCGGCCCCGGCGGCCCGGTGGGCCTTCCGGGGAACCCGGGGAGCGGGTGCTCGTCCGGGTGCCCCCGGGCAGTGGTGCGGCCCTGGCGACCGCGCTGAAGAGCGCGCAGGCGGCGCGGATGGCGCGCGGGGGCGGTGAGTCCGTACGCATCCGGATCGACCCGCCCGACATCGGGTGAGATCCGGTGCGGGGCGCGGAGCACGTGACGTACGGGTGCCGCCGCGGACGACGGGTGTGGCCAGGGTGCCTGCCGGCCGTGTCTCTGAACGGCCGGCAGGGGCAGGGGGACGGGTGTCGTGCGTGCGCGGGACTGCCCCCGGGGTCAGGGCGCCGGGAGGCGACCGTCGTCCCAGGACGTCGGATCAGCCGTTGCGCGGGCCGGGGAAGGCCGTGGGCCTGACCTCGTCACGGAGCGTCGGGCTGCCGGCCGTCGGCTGGGTCGGCATGGAGTGGGCGGCGGGGACCGTCGGCACCGGGGGAAGGGCGGCGTTGACGGAGACCGTGCGGGTGTCGGCCGCCTCCGTCGCGCGCTCCGCCTCGGCGGCCGCCTGGGCCGCGGCGCGACGGGCGCCGTAACGCCGGTGCACCGCCTGCTTGGTGACCCCGAGGGCCGAGCCCACCGCGTCCCACGAGAAGCCGAGCGACCGGTCGAAGTCCACGGCGGCGGTGACCAGCGTCTCGACGCTGTCCCGCAGCTCCTGGGCCAGCCGGACGGTCGGGGCGGGAGCGCGTCCGTAGACGACGAAGCCCGTGGAGGGGCCGGCACGGCGCGGGCGGTAGACGTTGCCCAACTGGGCGGTGAGCGTGCGCAGTGCGTCCACCTGCCGACGGACCCGCTCGATGTCGCGCACCAGCAAGTGCAGGCTGGCCCGAGCCTGGGCGTCGTGGGTTGCATGGTCGGCCATGAACAAGCCTCTCGAACCGGCGTTGAAAGGGATCGGGCCGCTCGTGCACAGCCCGCTGTGGTCAACTCTTTCTTGACCAACGCGTGGACGGGTGAGTGGTCACGGGTGCAAGGGCGCAAGAGCATATGAACGGGGCGTGTCCCGGGCCGTACGCCCCCTGTCGTGCCGCGGACGCGCCCCGTGCGTCCACGGACGGCCGCGTGACCTGCGGCGACGGGCGGGTCCGCGCCGGCCGTGACCGTGCCCGGCGCGCACGGTCGGTACCGCCCGCCCCCGGGCCCGGCCCGCGCCGCCCGTGCGGGCCGGGGGACATGACCCCCCCGGAGAACCCCCGAGCCCTCGGGTCCCGCGCGGCATAGACTGGTGCGCTGCCCCGTACCGTGCCCGAACCGGCGCGTGCGGGGGACGGAAGTGCTCCCGCCCGAGAGGCCAACCGCCACCCATGAAGCTCGTCTTCGCAGGCACCCCCGAGGTCGCCGTTCCCGCCCTGGACGCCCTGATCGCCTCCGGGCGGCACGAGGTGGCCGCCGTCGTGACCCGGCCGGACGCGCCGGCCGGACGGGGGCGACGGCTCGTCGCGAGTCCGGTCGCCGAGCGGGCCGAAGAGGCCGGGATCGAGGTGCTCAAGCCCCTGAAGCCGCGGGACGAGGACTTCCTGGCCCGGCTGCGGGAGATCGGCCCGGACTGCTGTCCCGTCGTCGCGTACGGGGCCCTGCTGCCCCGGGTCGCCCTCGACATCCCCTCCCAGGGCTGGGTCAACCTGCACTTCTCGCTGCTGCCGGCCTGGCGCGGCGCCGCCCCCGTCCAGCACGCGATCATGGCCGGTGACGAGATCACGGGCGCCACCACCTTCCTGATCGAGGAGGGCCTCGACTCGGGACCGGTGTACGGGACCGTCACCGAGGAGATCCGGCCCACCGACACCAGCAGGGACCTGCTCACGCGGCTCGCCTTCGCCGGGTCCGGGCTGCTCGCCGCGACGATGGACGGGATCGAGGACGGCACCCTCAAGGCCGTACCGCAGCCCGCCGACGGCATCAGCACGGCGTCGAAGATCACCGTCGAGGACGCCCACATCGACTGGGCCGCCCCGGCGCTGCGCGTCGACCGCATGGTGCGCGGGTGCACGCCCGCCCCCGGCGCCTGGACCGTCTTCCGCGCCGAACGGCTCAAGCTCATCCAGGTGGCGACGGTGCCCGACCGCACGGACCTCGCCCCGGGAGAGCTGTCCGTCGCCAAGAACAACGTGTACGTGGGCACCGGTTCGTACGCCGTCGAGCTGCTGTGGGTGCAGGCCCAGGGCAAGAAGCCGATGCGTGCCGCGGACTGGGCCCGCGGGGTGCGGATCCCCTCCGGCGAGCGTCTCGGCGTCTGACGCCGGCCCCGCGGGGGCGTCTGACGCCGGCCCCCGCGGCGTACGCTGATAAGCGCATCTTTTTCCTGGATCCGGAGCACCTTTTTCGTGAGTGAGCAGCCCCGTCGGCCGCAGAAGCCCGGCAAGCCCTACCGCCGCCCCCAGAAGGACCCGGTCCGCATGCTCGCCTTCGAGGCGCTGCGGGCCGTGGACGAGCGGGACGCGTACGCGAACCTCGTTCTGCCGCCGCTGCTGCGCAAGGCGCGGGACAAGGGCGACTTCGACGCCCGGGACGCCGCGCTCGCCACCGAGCTGGTGTACGGCACGCTGCGCCGCCAGGGGACGTACGACGCCGTCATCTCGGCGTGCGTCGACCGGCCGCTGCGCGAGGTCGACCCGCCGGTCCTCGACGTGCTCAGCCTCGGCGTCCACCAGTTGCTCGGCACCCGCATCCCGACGCACGCGGCCGTCTCCGCCTCGGTCGAGCTGGCCCGGGTGGTGCTCGGCGACGGGCGGGCCAAGTTCGTGAACGCGGTGCTGCGCAAGGTCGCGCGGCAGGACCTCGACACCTGGCTGGAACAGGTCGCCCCGCCCTACGACGAGGACCCCGAGGACCACCTCGCCGTCGTGCACTCGCACCCGCGCTGGGTCGTCTCCGCGCTCTGGGACTCCCTCGGCGGCGGCCGGGCGGGCATCGAGGACCTGCTGGAGGCCGACAACGAGCGGCCCGAGGTGACCCTCGTCGCCCGGCCCGGACGCTCCACCGCCGAGGAACTCCTCGGCGCCCTCGACGAGGACTCGGCGCTTCCCGGGCGCTGGTCCCCGTACGCCGTGCGGCTCACCGAGGGCGGCGAGCCGGGCGCCGTCGACGCCGTGCGCGAGGGCCGTGCGGGCGTCCAGGACGAGGGCAGCCAGCTGGTGGCGATCGCCCTGGCGAACGCGCCGCTCGACGGCCCCGACCGCCTCTGGCTGGACGGCTGCGCCGGGCCCGGCGGCAAGGCCGCGATGCTGGCGGGCCTCGCCGCGCAGCGGGGGGCGAGGCTGCTCGCCTCCGAGAAGCAGCCGCACCGCGCGGGGCTCGTCGCCAAGGCGCTCGCCGGGAACCCCGGCCCCTACCAGGTCATCGCCGCCGACGGCACCCGCCCGCCGTGGCGGACCGGCACCTTCGACCGGGTGCTCATGGACGTCCCCTGCACGGGCCTGGGCGCCCTGCGCCGCCGTCCCGAGGCCCGCTGGCGCCGCCGCCCCGAGGACCTCGACGGCTTCGGGCCGCTCCAGCGCGGACTGCTGCGCACGGCGCTCGCGTCGGTGCGCGTGGGTGGTGTCGTCGGCTACGCGACCTGCTCGCCGCACCTCGCCGAGACCCGCGCCGTCGTCGACGACGTCCTCAAGCACCTCGAGGACGGCTCCGCCGAACTGCTCGACGCCCGTCCGCTGCTGCCCGGCGTGCCCGCGCTGGGCGACGGCCCCGACGTCCAGCTGTGGCCGCACCTGCACGGCACGGACGCGATGTACCTGGCCCTGATCCGCCGGACCGGCTGACCCGGCCGCGCGGCGGGGCCGGACGGATCCGGGCCGACCGCACCGCCGTCCCGCTCAGCGCCCGCCCGCCGCGCCGCTTCCGACTGCCGTGCCGCCTCCGGTCCGCCCCGCCGTGCGCCGTTCCGCGGACCGGGCGGCCGCGCGCACGCTCCGGTCGGGCGCGGCGCGGCCGTGCGGCTCCGGTCCGTGCCCTCAGCCGGGTGGCCGAGCCGGTCTCGTGGGGTCTTCGGCGTCCCCGGGGTTCGGCGGCACCGCGGGCTCCCGGGACGGTCCGGGACGCCCGGCCGTGCCGGACGTCCCCGGCTCCCCGGACTCGCCCGGAGGGCTCGCGTCCGCGGGGCGGGACCCGCCGTCCTCGTGCGCGAGCCGGTTGGGCCACCACACCTTCGGGCCGACGTCGAGGAAGAGCGAGGTGACCAGCACCGAGCGCACCACGAAGGTGTCCAGGAGCACGCCGAGGGCGACCGCGAAGCCGATCTCCGCGAAGCCCACGACCGGCAGGGTGCCGAGGGCCGCGAACGTGCCCGCGAGGACCAGACCGGCCGAGGTGATCACCGCGCCGGTGGTGGCCAGTCCCGTCACCACGCCCTGGCGCGTGCCGTGTCTGGTGGCCTCCTCGCGGATGCGGGTGGTCAGGAAGATGTTGTAGTCGATGCCGAGCGCCACCAGGAACACGAAGACGAACAGCGGGAAGGCCACGTCCTCGCCCGCGTAGTCGAAGACGTGCCGGAAGGCCAGCGCGCTCACGCCGAGGGCGGTGGCCAGCGACAGCACCACGGTCCCGATCAGCAGGAGCGGGGCGACCAGGGCGCGCAGCAGGACGCTCAGGACCAGCAGGACCACCACCAGGACGAGCGGGATGACCAGGTAGTTGTCGTGCGTCTGGGCGTTCTCCATGTCCAGCAGGGCCGCCGAGCCGCCGCCCACCTTCGCGTCGGCGCCCGGAACGGCGTGCACCGCGTCGCGCACCCGCTCCACCGTGTCCTTGGCCGCCGCGCTGTCGGAGGGGGCGCGGGTGGTCGCCTCGAACAGCACCTTGCCGTCGTGCACGGGCGCGACGCCCGGTGGCACCCCGATGCTCGACGTCACCACGCCCGGGTCCGCCGCCACGGCCTCGCCGACCTGTCTGCCCTGGGCCGTGTCGGCCACGATGACCAGCGGGTCCCCGCCACCGGCGGGGAAGTAGCGCGCCGACACCTCCTGGCCGGTGATCGAGTCCGGTTTCCCGGTGAACTGGTCGGCGTTGGGGATGCCCGCGGCCCGCAGCTGGATCAGGCCGAGGGACAGCAGCCCCAGTGCCAGCGCCGTGGCGACCCAGGTGGTCCGGGGGCGGCGGGCGATCCGCCGGCCCATGTGCGCCCAGACACCGCTCCGGGTCGGATCGGCCGACCCGAGGTGCGGGACGGCCGGCCAGAAGATCCAGCGGCCGAAGACGAGCAGCAGCGCGGGGAACAGCGTGAGCATGGCGATCAGGCCGACGGCCACGCCGATCGCCGCGACCGGGCCGAGGCCCCGCGTCGAGTTCATCTCGGCGACCAGGAGCACCAGCATGCTCAGGACGACCGTGGCACCCGAGGCGAGGATGGCCGGTCCGGCCCGGTTCATGGCGAGTGCCATCGCCTCGTGCCGGTCCTCGTGGCGGCGCAGTTCCTCGCGGTAGCGGGCGACCAGCAGCAGGGCGTAGTCGGTCCCCGCGCCGAACACCAGCACGGTGAGGATGCCCGCGCTCTGGCCGTTGACGGTCAGACCGGCGTGTCTCGCCAGCAGATAGATCAGCGCCTGGGCCGTGAACAGGGCGACGACCACGCCGAGCAGCGGGACGAACAGGAGGGTCGGGCTGCGGAAGGTGATGAGCAGCATGACGATGACGACGGCCATCGCCGCGTAGAGCAGCGTCGAGTCGATGCCCTCGAAGGCCTTGGCGGAGTCGGCGGCGGTACCGCCGGGCCCGGTGATGTGCACGGAGAGCCCGTCGTCGCCCTTGCCGACCTGGTCACGGATGGAGTCGACGGCGGGGGAGATCCGCTGCCAGCCGGACGCGTCCATGGTGATCGGGACGTACACCTGTGCCGCGCGCGGATCCGGCTGCCGGTCGAACAACGGCCCCCGCGTCTCCGCCCCGCGGATGCCGTGCTCGTGCAGTGTCTTCAGCTGCTGGACGTCCTCGGCGATCTGCCGCCGGTCCTGCACCGTCAGACCGTCCGGGCGCGCGTAGACGACGACCGCGGGGATCTGCTCGGGCCTGAACCCCTTGGAGATGTCGAGGACCTGGGTGGATTCGGCCGACCCCGGCAGCCAGGACTGGGCGTCGTTGTCCTGGGCGTCGCTGAGTTTCGTTCCGAGCGGGGCCACGAACAGGAGCACCAGGAGCCACAGGGCGAGAACCAGCCACTTGGACCGCCGGCCGCACACGACTCCGATGGCTCCGTGCTTCCAGACGTCGAGCCGTTTCATGCCCACCCCCGGGACCGGACGCAGTGCCGTCGGACCGTCCAGAATGGCACGGCGGACCGTCGTACGGCGTGCGCGGGACGATCCAGGTCCGGACCGGGGCGGGCAACGAGCCCGGGACATGGCAGTCTTGGGGCATGGCCGCGCAGATCAACCCCAGCATCCTGTCCGCCGACTTCGCCCGTCTTGCCGAGGAGGCAAAGGCGGTGGAAGGCGCGGACTGGCTCCATGTCGACGTCATGGACAACCATTTCGTACCGAACCTCACCCTCGGGGTGCCGGTCGTAGAGTCTTTGGCCCGTGCGACGGACACTCCGCTGGACTGCCATCTGATGATCGAGGACGCCGATCGGTGGGCGCCCCAGTACGTGGAAGCCGGTGCCGGCTCCGTCACCTTCCACGTGGAGGCCGCCGCCGCGCCCGTACGGCTCGCCCGGGAGATCCGGGCCAAGGGCGCCCGTGCCTCCATGGCGCTCAAGCCCGCGACCCCCATCGAGCCGTACGAGGACCTGCTGCCCGAGCTCGACATGCTGCTGATCATGACGGTCGAGCCCGGATTCGGGGGCCAGGCCTTTCTCGACATCATGCTCCCCAAGATCCGCCGCACGCGCGAGTTGATCAGCAAGCACGGCCTGGAACTGTGGCTCCAGGTCGACGGCGGGGTCTCGGCCTCGACCATCGAGCGGTGCGCGGAGGCGGGAGCCGACGTGTTCGTCGCCGGTTCGGCGGTGTACGGGGCGGCGGACCCCGCTCAGGCGGTACGTGCATTGCGCACGCAGGCCGAGGAGGCGACGGCCCGTGCGTCGTGGGCGTGCGACCACTGAGCCAAGGGAACGTGAACGCCGCCCATCAGGGCGGATCAAGTGCGCCGGATCTGCGAGGATGAACGGCGAATCCAGAGTGTGAACAGAAGTGAGGAGATGGCCGTGTCGGGTATGTCGGCGGGCCGGTCAGCCATGCGGATGGGACCCGCTGAGCTGGTCCAGGCGGCGGCCATGGCCCGCCGCTTCTACCTCGAGGGCAAATCCAAGATCCAGATCGCCGAGGAGTTCGGCGTCAGCCGCTTCAAGGTGGCCCGGGTCCTGGAGACCGCTCTCGAACGGGATCTCGTGAGGATCGAGATCCGCGTCCCCGCCGAGCTCGACGCGGAGCGCTCGGACGCGCTGCGGGCCCGTTACGGCCTGCGGCACGCCGTGGTCGTCGAGTCCCCGGCCGAGGCCGAGGAGTCGCCCGACCCGGAGAACCTCGGAGAGGTGGCCGCCGACCTGCTCGGCGAACTCGTCAACGAGGGCGATGTGCTCGGCCTCGCCTGGGGCCGCTCCACGATCCACATGGCGGCGGCCCTGGACCGGCTCCCGCCGTGCACCGTGGTGCAGCTGACGGGCGTGTACGACGCCGGGACCGCCGAGCGCGGCTCCGTCGAGGCCGTCCGGCGCGCCGCGCAGGTGTCGGGCGGCGACGCCCACCCCATCTACGCGCCGATGCTGCTGCCCGACGCGGCCACCGCGGCGGCGCTGCGCCACCAGACGGGAATCGCCCGCGCCTTCGAGTACTTCGACAAGGTGACCGTCGCCTGCGTCTCCATCGGCTCCTGGGAGCCCGGCATCTCCACGGTGCACGACATGCTCAGCGACGAGGAGCGCGCGCACTACGCGTCCCTCGGGGTCGCCGCCGAGATGTCCGCGCACCTCTTCGACGCCGAGGGCCGCCGGGTCGGGCGTGACCTCGGCGAGCGCTGCATCACGGTCGAGGCCGACCGGCTGCGCCGTATCCCCGAGGTCGTCGCCATAGCGGGCGGGCAGCGCAAGGCGGCCGCCATCGACGCGGTGCTGCGGTCCGGTCTCGTCACCAGCCTGGTGACGGACACCTCGGCCGCGGACGCGCTGATGACGGCGGGCCCGCCGCCGCGTCCGGCGCTCAACCGGGCGGACCCGGACGGGCCCTGAGGGCGGCACCGGAGCGCGCCGTGAGGGGACGGCCGTGGCAGCATCGACGTCATGCTGTCGCGGCCGTCCCCTCACGCGTTCACGGGCCGCCTGTTCGCCGGGCTGCTGGTCTGTCTGACGGTCCTGCTCGCGGGCTGCTCGCCGACGGGCACGGCCGGTCCGGGAGACTCCGCGGCCACCGCCGCGAGCCGTGCGGCGGCGACTCCGTCCTGGGCCGGCGGCCTGCCGGTCGTCCCGGCCGCCGCGCTTCCCGCCGAGGCGCGGGCGACCCTCGCCCTCATCGACCGGGGCGGCCCCTACCCCTACGCCAAGGACGGCTCCGTCTTCGGCAACTTCGAGCGCGAGCTGCCCCGGCAGGCCAGGGGGTACTACCACGAGTACACGGTGCGTACCCCGGGGGAGCGCGACCGCGGGGCCCGGCGCATCGTCACGGGGCGGGGCGGGGAGATCTTCTACACCGACGACCACTACAACTCGTTCAAGGCGGTGCTGAGATGACGCACGGTCCGCTCGCGGCGGTGTGCCGTTCGGCCGGGTGGCAGGTCACCGAGCTCGACCTCTCCGGGGTGCTCGACAAGGGCGCCTTCATGGCGCGCTGCATTCGCGACCTCGACCTGCCGGAGTGGTTCGGGCGGAACTGGGACGCGCTCGCCGACGTGCTCGGCGACCCCGACTGGGGACCGGCCAGTCCGGGCAGACTCGTCGTGGTGACCGGCTGGCGCCCCTACGCGCGGAGCCGGCCCGAGGAGTGGGAGACGGCGCAGGAGGTCCTGGAGTCGGCCTCCGGGTACTACGAGCAGTTCGACGCCGCGCTGTCGGTCGTCCTCTCCCTTGGAGGATCCGACCAACTGCCCCCTGACCAGCCTGGATGATCCGCCCGGGGACCGCTTGCAGGACTGCATGGGACAATGAAGTACGTGCTCTTCCCCCTGGCTGACCTGTCCGGGGGCCACCTCTGATCGACTGGGATGTGCAGCACGTGCGTTTCCTCAACGACATCCAGCCCCCGTACGACCTGACGTACGACGACGTCTTCATGGTGCCCAGCCGCTCGGCCGTGGGCTCCCGTCAGGGAGTGGACCTCGCCTCCCCCGACGGCACCGGCACCACCATCCCGCTCGTGGTCGCCAACATGACGGCGATCGCGGGCCGCCGGATGGCCGAGACCGTCGCCCGTCGCGGTGGCCTTGTCGTCATCCCGCAGGACATTCCGATCGAGGTCATCACCGAGGTCGTCACCTGGGTCAAGGGCCGCCACCTGGTGCTCGACACCCCGATCGTCCTCGCGCCCCACCAGACCGTCGCCGACGCGCTGGCGCTGCTGCCCAAGCGCGCGCACAACGCGGGCGTCGTCGTCGACGAGGACGGCCGTCCCGTCGGCGTGGTCACCGACGCCGACCTGTCCGGCGTGGACCGCTTCACCCAGCTGTCCGAGGTCATGTCCAAGGACCTGCTGCTCCTCGACGCGGACATCGAGCCCCGCGAGGCCTTCAACCGGCTCGACGCCGCCAACCGCCGCTACGCCCCCGCCGTGGACGCGGACGGCAAGCTGGCGGGCATCCTCACCCGCAGGGGCGCCCTGCGCGCCACGCTGTACACGCCGGCCACCGACGCGAAGGGCCGGCTGCGCGTCGCCGCCGCCGTCGGCATCAACGGCGACGTGGCGGGCAAGGCCAAGCAGCTGCTGGACGCGGGCGTCGACACGCTCGTCATCGACACGGCCCACGGCCACCAGGAGTCGATGATCAGCGCCGTCCGGACCGTGCGCGCGCTCGATCCGCAGGTGCCGATCGTCGCGGGCAACATCGTCGCCGCCGAGGGCGTCAAGGACCTGATCGACGCGGGCGCCGACATCATCAAGGTCGGTGTCGGACCGGGTGCCATGTGCACCACCCGCATGATGACCGGCGTCGGCCGGCCGCAGTTCTCCGCGGTCCTGGAGTGCGCCGCCGAGGCGAAGAAGTACGGCAAGCACGTGTGGGCCGACGGCGGTGTCCGCCACCCCCGCGACGTCGCCATGGCACTGGCCGCCGGCGCGTCCAACGTCATGATCGGCTCGTGGTTCGCCGGCACGTACGAGTCCCCGGGCGACCTCCAGCAGGACGCCAGCGGGCGCCTGTACAAGGAGTCGTTCGGCATGGCGTCCGCGCGGGCCGTCAAGAACCGCACCAGCGAGGAGTCCGCGTACGACCGCGCCCGCAAGGCGCTGTTCGAGGAGGGCATCTCCACCTCGCGCATGTTCCTCGACCCGGCCCGTCCGGGCGTCGAGGACCTGATCGACTCGATCATCGCGGGCGTCCGGTCCTCCTGCACCTACGCGGGCGCCGACTCCCTGGAGGAGTTCGCCGAGAAGGCGATCGTCGGCATCCAGAGCGCGGCCGGCTACGCCGAGGGCAAGCCCCTGCACGCCAGCTGGAGCTGATCCGCCGCCGTTCCCCGTACGGCCCCCGCTCCCCTTCCGGGAGCGGGGGCCGTGTGCGTGGACGGCCTCCGGCGCGGCCGTCCCGCGGGGCCGGGCGCACGGCGGTCGTCAGGCCGTCCCCGCGGCTCCCGGCCCGGCCGGAAGCAGCCCTGCGCAACCATCGAAAAGTCCCGCGCAACGATCACGCGCCGGGATGCGATGAACGCAACGATCTTGCGGAGATGCGCAAGGTTGCTGCATTACGCCCGGGAAGCCCGAACTCATAGGGTCGGGCGCTGTACACAGGCGTGGCGGGGACCCCGCTCGGCGGGTCCCGGCTGTCAGGGGTGCCGCCGGTTCCCGTCCTCTTCGACCGGCAGCGATGAAGGAGCCAGCGCGTGCTCGACCAAGGCGCACCCCCGCAGTCCCCACCCACGTCCGCCACACCCTCTTCGGGCATCGGCGCGCGTCTCATGCGCCGCAAGCCGGTGGAGCACCTGGTGCAGGAGGGCGGACACGGCGAGGGAGGCTCGCTGCGGCGCTCCCTCGGCCTGTGGCAGCTCACCATGATCAGCATCGGTGCCACGCTCGGCACCGGCATCTTCGTGGTCCTCGGCGAGGCCGTCCCCAAGGCCGGACCCGCGGTCACCCTGTCCTTCGTCATCGCCGGTCTCACGGCGCTGTTCTCGGCCCTCTCCTACGCGGAGCTGGCCGGCACCATCCCGGTCGCCGGCTCCTCGTACTCGTACGCGTACGCGACGATGGGCGAGCTGATCGCCTGGATCTGCGGCTGGTGCCTGGTCCTGGAGTACGGCGTCTCGGTCGCGGCCGTCGCGGTCGGCTGGGGCGAGTACCTGAACGAACTGCTCGACGGCACCATCGGCGTCACCATCCCGGACGCGCTCTCCGCGCCGCCCGGTGACGGGGGCATCTTCAACCTGCCCGCGCTGATCGTCGTCCTGCTCGCGATGGCGTTCCTGCTCGGCGGAGCCCGCGAGTCGGCGCGTGCCAACACCATCATGGTGGCCGTGAAGATCGCCGCGCTGGTGCTGTTCTGCGCGATCGGGCTCCAGGGCCTGCGCTCCGGCAACTACGAGCACTTCATGCCGCTCGGCATGGCGGGCGTCAGCGCCGCCGGCGCCACCCTGTTCTTCTCCTACATCGGCTTCGACGCCGCCTCCACCGCCGGTGAGGAGGCCAAGGACCCGCAGCGCGACCTCCCCCGCGCGATCATGCTCTCGCTGGTCATCGTGACCGCCCTGTACGTCCTCGTCGCGGCCGTCGCCGTCGGCGCGAAGCCCTGGCGGCAGTTCGGCGACTCGGAGGCCGCGCTCGCCGAGATCATGAAGGACGTCACCGGACAGACCTTCTGGGGCACGCTGCTGGCCGCCTGCGCCGTCATCGCCATCGCCAGCGTCGTGCTGACCGTGCTCTACGGACAGACCCGCATCCTGTTCGCGATGGCCCGCGACGGCCTGGTGCCCAAGGTGTTCGCCCGGGTCCACCCGAAGACCGGCACGCCCCGCGCCAACACGGTCATCGTCTCGCTGTTCTGCGGTGTCCTCGCCGCCGCGATCCCGCTCGGCCAGCTCGCCGACGCCACCAGCATCGGCACGCTGTTCGCCTTCGCGCTGGTCAACGTCGCCGTCGTGGTGCTGCGCCGGACGCGCCCGGCCATGCGCCGCACCTTCCGGGTTCCGTTCGCGCCGGTGATGCCCGCGATCGGCTTCCTGCTGTGCGTGTGGATGATGGCTTCTCTGTCCGCCGTCACCTGGGTGGTCTTCGGAGTCTGGATGGCCGTCGGGCTCGTGTTCTACTTCAGTTACGGCTACCGCCGGTCCCGGATGGCGACCGCGGAACCCGCCGTCGCCGAGCAACCGTAGAACCCCTCGCAGAAAAGTGAACCACCCGCAGTGCTGAACGATCTCGACGAACGCATCGTGCACGCCCTCGCCGAGGACGCCCGCCGCTCCTACGCGGACATCGGGCAACTGGTCGGCCTGTCCGCGCCCGCCGTGAAGCGGCGGGTCGACCGACTGCGGGCCACCGGGGCCATCACCGGGTTCACCGTACGGGTGGACCCGGCGGCGCTCGGCTGGGAGACGGAGGGCTTCGTCGAGATCTACTGCCGCCGCAACACCTCGCCCGAGACCATCCAGCGCGGTCTGGAGCGTTACCAGGAAGTCGTGGCCGCCTCCACCGTCACCGGGGAGGCGGACGCGGTGGTGCAGGTGTTCGCCTCGGACATGCGGCACTTCGAGCGGGTGCTGGAGCGGATCGCGGGGGAGTCGTTCGTCGAGCGGACGAAGTCCGTTCTGGTTCTCTCGCCCCTCCTGCGGAGGTTTTCGTCGGGGTCACCGACCTAGTCGGTGCCCCCGGAGGTGCGGGGCGCCCCAGGGGTCGGATCCTGCCCCCGCAGGCGCTGCGGGGGCTTCGTGGCTTGTTGCGCAGTTCCCCGCGCCCCTTACGGGCGCTCCGGCGCCCGGCAGTGACACGGGGCCCGTGTCACTGACCGGCGGCTACTCGGCCGTCTTTCTCGCCAGGGCGTTGTTGCCGATCGAGCCGGCAGCACCGGGTCGCCGTCCAGGCCGCGCACCCGCAGCACGTGCAGCACCGGTGTCCTTTCCGGGAGTCGGAGGCGGACGGCGTCCTCCGCCGGGGCCTGACCGTCCTCGACTCCCGCACCCCGGGCGTCGGCACCCCGCGGCCCTGGCCGGAGGTCGCGGGCGACGACTGGCCCTCCGACCACGCCGCGGTCGTCACCGTCTTCGCCCTGTCCGACGGCGGCCGATGATCGGGACCGTGCCGTGACGTGCCATTTTGTTGAACGATGAGTCAGTCCAAGCCATTGCGGTCCGGGCCGGCCATCCGCTACTTTGAGCCACGATCGCTACCCGCGAGTAACACCTGATGGGTCACGACCGTCACCCGGCCACCCGACCGTCCCGTAGTCCCGTCGTCCTGGGGAGATCATGCGCTGGCCCTTCGGCCGTACGCCCACGGTCCGTTCGCGGATCGTGGCCCTCTCGATCGCTCCGGTGATCGCCCTCATGACGCTGTGGAGCTTCGCCATGGTGTCCGTCACCGGCGAACTGCGCGCGCTCGTCCGCCTCGAGGGCGTCTACAACGACTTCGGCACCCCGGTCGACACGGCGATCGGCCAGATCCAGATAGAACGGCGCCTCGCCGCCGCATACTTGGGCGCCAAGCGCGGAACACGGCCGGGCGTCGAACTGCTGGCCCAGGAGCGCCGCACCGACCGCGCCGTGACCGCGCTGCGCGCGGCCGTCCGGAACGGGGACCGGAGCCGGCTCTCCGGCCACCAGCGGCAGGCGCTCGACGTCATGCTCGACTCCGTCGGCGAGCTGGAGGGTCTGCGCGGCCGGGTGCTGTCCCGCGACGTCACCTGGGACCGCGCCGTGGCCGAATACAGCACCCTGGTGGAACCGGGATTCGACGTCGAGTCCGCGCTCACGGCACTCCAGGCGGGACAGCTGGCCCGTGAGGCGCAGGTCGTCGTCGAACTGGTGCGGGTACGGGAGTTCGTGTCGCGCGAGGACGCGCTCGTCGCCGGGGCGCGGGCCGCCGGCGCCCTCACCGACCCCCAGTACGACACCCTCACCGCGACCATCGAGGACCGCCGGGTCTTCGAGCGGACCTACGTGCCCGACCTGCCGGCCGACTCCCGCGCCCTCTTCGAGGCCTTCCAGCGCGACGACCTCCACCGGGAACTGACCCGGGACGAGGACGCCCTGCTGCGGGCGGGCGCGCAGCGGGCGGGCGAGGCCGTCGCGGCCGGATCCTGGCGCACCACCAGCGACCGTGCCGTCAAGCGGTACATGCAGCTGTGCACCCGGTCCGCGATCAACTCCGGTGCCCGCGGGCGGGCGTTCGCCTACCGGGAGCTCACCAAGGCCGCGATCGTCGGTGTGCTCGGACTGGCGGCCGTCGGGCTGTCCCTCTGGTTCGCGGTGCGCGGCGCCCGGCGCATCTCGCGCCGCCTGGAGTCGCTGCGCGACGCCGCCGACCTACTGACCAACCGTCAGCTTCCGCACGTCATGCAGCGGTTGAGCGCAGGTGAGGAGGTCGACGCGGCCGCGGAGGCACCACCGCTGGCGGACATGGAGGCGGTGGCCGACGAGATCGGTCAGGTCGGCCGGTCCTTCAACACCGCCCGGCTCGCCGCCGTCGAGGCCGCCGTCAAACAGGCGACCCTGCGCCGCGGACTGTTCGCGGTGCTCCTGAACATCGCCCGTCGCAACCAGGCGCTCGTCCACCGCCAGCTCAAGCTCGTCGACACGCTGGAGCGGCGTACCGACGACCCGGACGTCCTGGACGACCTCTTCCGGATCGATCACCTCACCACCCGCATGCGGCGCCACGCGGAGAGCCTGATCATCCTCTCCGGCTCGGCCCCGGGCCGCCGTTGGCGGCGGCCGGTGCCCCTCGCCGAGGTCGTGGCCTCCGCGGTGAGCGAGATCGAGCAGTACACGCGCGTCGTGGTCCCGCCGATGCCCGAGGTGGGCGTCGCGGCGGACGCGGTCGCCGACGTCGTCCACCTGATCGCCGAACTCGTCGAGAACGCCACCGTCTTCTCGCCGCCCCGCACCCAGGTCACCCTGCGTACCGGGCGGGCCGGGAGCGGGTTCGTCCTGGAGATCGACGACCGGGGTCTCGGCCTCGAGCCCGACCAGATCGACGAGGCCCACCGCACCCTCACCACGCCGGAGGACTTCGACCCGACCCGGCACGACCGGCTCGGGCTGTACGTGGTGGGGCGGCTCGCCGCGCGGCACGGCATCAAGGTCACGCTGTGCCGCTCGCCGTACGGCGGTACGACGGCGGTGGTCCTGCTGCCGGAGACGGTCCTCGCCCCGGTGGAGACCACGCCCCCGGCGGTGGTGGCCGACACGGCTCCCGCGGTCCTGCCCACGCGGACCGCCACCGCGGTCCTCCCGGCGCGGCGGAAGACGGCCGAGGAGCGCGGGACCGGCCCCGTACCGCCGGAGGCCCCGGCTCCGGAACCGCCCGCGCTGCCCACCCGGGTCCGTCAGCGGGCCCTCGCCCCGGAACTGCGTGACCCGGCACCGGCGGCCGACGAGCCGCCGGAGCGTGAGATCACGCCGGAGGAGATGCGCGCGGTCTTCGGAGCCTTCCAGCGCGGCCTCGACCGAGGCCGCAAGGGCCTGCCCGCACAGCCGGAGGCCGGCGGGCAGGGCTCCGCGCGGCCCGGGCCCGCGCAGCGAACCGACACCGAGGAAGGGACGGACGCCGACGATGCGCCCTGACCAGCTCCCAGAGCACCCCGCCCAGCCCCTGGAGGACCGCCACCCGGAGCCCGCGGGCACCGCCCACGACTCCGGGGACGACGCCGGCCGGCCCGGCACCGATCTCGGGTGGCTGCTCGACGACCTCGTGGCCAGGACCGATCACGTCCGCCAGGCCGTGCTCCTCACCGCCGACGGCCTCCCGCTGAGCTGCTCGGACGGCATGCGCAGACGGGACGTCGAACACCTCGCGGCGGTCTGCTCGGGCTTCCACGGCCTCGCCCGCTCGGTGGGCGAGCGCTTCGCCGCGGGCGGGGTGCGCCAGACCATGGTGATGCTCGACGACGCCTACCTCTTCATCACTCCGGCGGGCGACGGCAGCCGGCTCGCCGTGCTCAGCGAGGTGCAGACGGACGTCGGACAGCTCGCCCACGAGATGGCACTGCTCGTCCGCCGCGTCGGCCGCCACATGGCCGCCGCCGTACGTTCGGCGGCTGACCCCGCGGGCCTCTGATCCGGCCGTGACCGACGAGCACGAGCACTGGTACGAGGACGAGACCGGGCCGATGGTGCGGCCCTACACCGTCACCGGGGGCCGGACCCGGCCCTCGGACCGGCACGTCATCGATCTGATGTCGCGGGTCACGGTCCTGGAGGCGGACGCCGGGCCGCCCGGTCTCGACCACGCGGCGGCCGCGCTGCTCGATCTGGCCCGCCGCGGTCCCCGCCCGGTCGTGGAGCTCGCCGCGGACGCCGACCTGCCGCTGACCGTCGTGCGCGTCCTGCTGGGCGACCTGGCCGAGGCCGGTCTGCTGAGCATCGACGAGCCGTACCGCCCGCCGGACGGCTCTCCGGCGGCCGACCCGGAACTGCTGCGCGAGATCGTGGAGCGGCTGCGCGAGCTGTGAACGCGCGGGACCGTGAGGTGCGGGACCACAGCGGGCAGGCACCACGACCCTGCGCGCCCGTGACACCGGGCGTCCACCGCCCTCCGCGACTGTGACGCAGGGCGTCCCGCCCGCCGGGCGCCCTCTGCCTCGCGTGGCCGTGACCGCCGGGCGCCCTCTGCCTCTCCCGCGAGGGTGGTGCCGGGATCCTGCCCGCGCGGCCCGCCCGCCAGGCGTCTTCTGCCCCCGTGACGGTGGTGCCGGGATCCTGCCCGCGCGGCCCGGCCGCCGGGTATCCACCGTCCCCCGACCGCGGTCGTCGGGCATCCGCCCCCGATCGCGGCCGCCGGCCCCGTCCTGGTGCCTCGCCTCCGTGAGGTCTCCGCCTCGTTCGTCCCCCGTCGTGTCCGAGGGTGGTCGAACCCGCCTGTGACCTGCGTCTCCCGGGTCCGGGGCCGGGTTCGGGGTCCGTGAGGGGTGCGCAACGAATCGCCGCCGGGAGTCGTGCGCGCGCAACGAATCGTCCAGTTGCGCGCAACGGGTCCTTCTTGTCCCCCCGAGCCGGCCGACCGTACCGTCTATCTGGCCCCCGAACCCCCCTCGTACCGGTGGAGAACCCGCATGCGCACAGCCCTGCTCCAGAGCTCCGGCCGCCCCGGCTCGGTCGTCGAGAACCTCAAGGTGCTCGACGAGGCCGCGGGCCGCGCCGCCGCAGCGGGAGCCGGGCTGATCGTGACGTCGGAGATGTTCCTGACCGGCTACGCCATCGGCGACGACATCGCGCGCCTCGCCGAGCCGGCCGACGGCGACTCCGCCGACGCGGTGGCCGAGATCGCCGGCCGGCACGGCGTCGCCGTCGCCTACGGCTACCCCGAGCGCGCGGCGGACGGCGGCGCGGCGGTCTTCAACTCCGTGCAGCTGATCTCCGCCGACGGCACCCGCCTCGCGAACTACCGCAAGACCCACCTCTTCGGCTGCTTCGAGCACGACCACTTCACGCCCGGCGACCAGCCCGTCGTGCAGGCGGACCTGAACGGTCTGCGGGTCGGCCTCATGATCTGCTACGACGTCGAGTTCCCGGAGAACGTCCGGGCGCACGCCCTCGCCGGCACCGACCTGCTGCTCGTGCCGACCGCGCAGATGCACCCGTTCCAGTTCGTCGCCGAGTCCGTCGTCCCGGTGCGCGCCTTCGAGAACCAGATGTACGTCGCCTACGTCAACCGCACCGGTCCTGAAGGGGAGTTCGAGTTCGTCGGACTGTCCACACTGGCCGGCCCCGACGGCGTCGCCCGGGCCCGCGCCGGCCGTGGCGAGGAACTGGTCCTGGCGGACGCCGACCCGGTCCTGCTGGCCGCCTCGCGCGAGACGAACCCGTACCTGAAGGACCGCCGCCCCGGCCTCTACGGGTCCCTCGTCTGATCCTCCGCCCGGCCCGCACCCCCCGGACCGGTCCGCACAGCCTCCCCCTCACCAGTTTTCGCGCAAGGAGTCCGTACCCCATGACGTCCACCGTGCCCAACGCCGTCCAGCACGCCGACGTGCAGCAGCCGCCGATCACCATGTTCGGCCCGGACTTCCCCTACGCCTACGACGACTTCCTCGCGCACCCCGCGGGCCTCGGTCAGATACCCGCCACCGAGCACGGCACCGAGGTCGCCGTCATCGGCGGCGGACTGTCCGGCATCGTGGCCGCGTACGAGCTGATGAAGATGGGCCTCAAGCCCGTCGTCTACGAGGCCGACGAGATCGGCGGCCGACTGCGCACGGTCGGCTTCGAGGGCTGCGACCCCTCGCTCACCGCCGAGATGGGCGCGATGCGCTTCCCGCCCTCCTCCACCGCCCTCCAGCACTACATCGACCTGGTCGGCCTCCAGACCCGCCCGTTCCCCAACCCCCTCGCCGAGTCGACGCCCTCGACGGTCGTCGACCTCAAGGGCGAGTCGCACTACGCGACCTCCGTCGACGACCTCCCGCAGGTCTACCGCGACGTGATGAACGCCTGGAACGCCTGTCTCGAGGACGGCGCCGACTTCTCCGACATGAACCAGGCCATGCGGGAGCGCGACGTCCCGCGCATCCGGGAGATCTGGTCCGAGCTCGTCGAGAAGCTCGACAACCAGACCTTCTACGGCTTCCTGTGCGACTCGGAGTCCTTCAAGTCCTTCCGCCACCGCGAGATCTTCGGCCAGGTCGGCTTCGGCACCGGCGGCTGGGACACCGACTTCCCGAACTCCATCCTGGAGATCCTGCGGGTCGTCTACACCGAGGCCGACGACCACCACCGCGGCATCGTCGGCGGCTCCCAGCAGCTCCCGCTGCGCCTGTGGGAGCGCGAGCCGCAGAAGATCGTGCACTGGGCGTACGGCACCTCGCTGTCCTCGCTGCACGACGGGGCCCCGCGCCCGGCCGTGACCCGGCTGAACCGCACCGCGGGCAACGGCATCACGGTGACGGACGCGAGCGGCGACATCCGCACCTACAAGGCGGCGATCTTCACCGCCCAGTCCTGGATGCTGCTCTCCAAGGTCGCCTGCGACGACTCGCTCTTCCCGATCGACCACTGGACGGCGATCGAGCGCACCCACTACATGGAGTCGAGCAAGCTCTTCGTGCCCGTCGACCGGCCGTTCTGGCTGGACAAGGACGAGGAGACCGGTCGTGACGTCATGTCGATGACGCTCACCGACCGGATGACGCGCGGCACCTACCTCCTCGACGACGGCCCGGACAAGCCCGCCGTCATCTGCCTCTCGTACACGTGGTGCGACGACAGCCTGAAGTGGCTGCCGCTGTCCGCGGGCGAGCGCATGGAGGTCATGCTGAAGTCGCTCGGCGAGATCTACCCGAAGGTCGACATCCGGAAGCACATCATCGGCAACCCGGTGACCGTGTCCTGGGAGAACGAGCCCTACTTCATGGGTGCCTTCAAGGCCAACCTGCCGGGCCACTACCGCTACCAGCGCCGTCTGTTCACGCACTTCATGCAGGACCGGCTGCCCGAGGACAAGCGGGGCATCTTCCTCGCGGGCGACGACATCTCCTGGACGGCCGGCTGGGCCGAGGGCGCCGTCCAGACCGCGCTGAACGCGGTCTGGGGCGTCATGCACCAGCTCGGCGGGACGACCGACCCGACCAACCCCGGGCCCGGCGACGTCTACGACGACATCGCGCCGGTGGAACTGCCCGAGGACTGATCCTCGTCCCGCGGCGCGGGCGGCCGGGTCACACCCCGGCGGCCCGCGCCGCTTCGTACACCTCGGCCGCCACGTCCTTCAGCTCCGCGGCGTCCCGCACCTCGCCCTGCAGATCGAGGAAGATCTCGTCGAGGCCGACCTCGGCGTGGGCGACCAGGTCCTCCACGATCTGCTCGACGGCTCCCTGGAAGGGCTGGCGGTCCTCGCCCATATGCGGTTTGGGCGTGTAGCTCGGATTGGTGCGCAGCACGGTCCGGATCGGCCGGGTGCGCCCGCGCTCGGCCGCCAGGTCCTGCAACTCGCGCCATTGCGCGGCCAGTCGGGCGGCCCCCATGCCGATCGGCATCCAGCCGTCCGCGTGGTCGACGAGCCTGCGCCGAGCCTTGCCCGTGTTGGCGGCGAGCAGGATCGGGATCGGCCGGGCCGGCTTGGGGCCGACCACGGCCGAGGCGACCTTGGTGAGCGTGCCGTCGAGGACCACGGGGTCCGGACCCCACACGGCGCGGCACACCTCGATCACCTCGTCCAGGGCGGCGCCGCGCTCCTCGAAGGGCCGCGCGGAGGCCGCCGCGTACTCGTCGAGCGACCAGCCCGTGCCGAGGCCCGCCACGACCCGGCCGCCGCTGGCCGCGTCGAGCGAGGCGAGGGCCTTGGCGAGCTGGAAGGGCGTGTGCAGCGGCGCGACCAGGACGCTGGTGCCGAGTTCGGCGCGCCCGGTGACCGCGGCCGCCAGGGTCAGGGTGACCAGCGGATCGGCGACGGCCCGGTACGAGTCCGGCCAGGCCAGCCCCTCGACGCCGTACAGCCCCTGGGTCGGGGGGTCCGGGAACAGGGCCCGCTCGAAGACCCACAGACTGTCGTACCCGATCGCCTCCGCGGCGCGCGCCACGTCGGGCACGTCCCGTCCGAGGTCGTACTGCCGCATCTGGGGGAGGGTGAGGCCGAGTCGCGTCGTCATACCTGTGCACTCCTTCGCGTCGGGGTGTGCCGACGTGTCAACGTACAGTGAGCGTCCGGATGTTCCGGCGAGGACCGCGACGCGTGGCCGGATCAGTCCGGCAGGGGAGTGAGCAGCATCCGGCCGGCCAGGCCCACCGCGGCGTCGAGGCGGTCGCCGAACTCCTCGGCCAGGCCGGGGAGTCCGCGCAGCGCCCACAGGGCCCGCGCCGCCGCCCAGGTCGCCTCGCGGGCCCGCTCCAGACTCCAGGAGCCGAGCAGATGGGTGAGCGGATCGGCGATCTGGAGCAGGTCGGGGCCCGGCATCAGCTCTTCGCGGATGCGTTCCTCCAGTGCGGACAGGAGGTCGCCGACCCGGTCGAACTCGTCCTCCAGGTCGGCCGGTTCGCAGCCGAGCGACCGGCAGCTGTCCACCACGGCGAGCGCGAGGTCGTGCCCGATGTGCGCGTTGATGCCCGCGAGCGCGAACTGTAGGGGACGTACCCCCGGATGGCGGCGGAAGCGCAGCAACGGCCGCCAGCACGCGGGCGCCCGGCCCTCCTCGGCCACCGTCAGGTAGCGCTCCGCGAACCGCACGTCCAGCGTCGTCGCGGCCCGGCGGTCGGGGAAGGCCCCGGCGTCCAGGAGACGGCCGAACTCCTCGGTGACCGTGAGGTAGACGCGGTTGAAGACCGCGAGGCCGTCGCGCTCGGGGAGCCTCGCGTCCAGGGCGCGCATGCGGGAGACGACCATGTCAACGGGAGCGGTGAACGGTGCCGACTGCGTCATGAAGGCAGCGTCCCAGTCGTGGGCCGGCCGGCGCGCCGCCGTTCCGGGGGCTTCCCCGGAACGGGGGAACGCGGCCGGGGAGCCGAGCGACCACCGGGGCGCACCGGGGCCTTCCCGGCGGAGCACGTCTACGATCCGGCGCGCCGGTCCCCGGGCTCGTCGTACCCCGACGTCCCCGAGTCGAGCAGCGGTTCCTGCCGGAGGTGGGGCGGGGCCATCGCCCGCAGCGCGTGGTAGCCGGTGATCACGACGATGGTGCCCAGCGCGATGCCGTTCAGCGAGAAGTTGTCGGTGAACTTCAGGGTGACGCCGCCGATGCCGATGATGATGCCCGCGGCGGCGGGCACCAGGTTCAGCGGATTGCGCAGGTCCACCCGGGCGTTGAGCCAGATCTGGGCGCCGAGCAGCCCGATCATGCCGTAGAGGATGACGGTGATGCCGCCGAGGACGCCGCCCGGGATCGCCGCGACCACCGCGCCGAACTTGGGGCACAGCCCGAAGAGCAGGGCGAAGCCGGCGGCGGCCCAGTACGCGGCCGTGGAGTAGACCCGGGTCGCGGCCATCACGCCGATGTTCTCGGAGTACGTGGTGTTGGGCGGTCCGCCGACCGCGGTGGAGAGCATGGAGGCGGCTCCGTCCGCGGAGATCGCGGTGCCCAGCTCGTCGTCCAGCGGGTCGCCGGTCATCTCGCCGACGGCCTTGACGTGCCCCGCGTTCTCGGCGACCAGCGCGATGACCACCGGCAGCGCGACGAGGATCGCGGACCACTGGAACGACGGTCCGTGGAAGGACGGCAGCCCGATCCAGTCCGCGTGCTCGACCCCGGAGAGGTCCAGCCGCCAGTGGTCGGTGACCTTGCCGCTCGCGTCCGCCGCGTGGATCCGGCCGAAGATCCGGTCGAAGAGCCAGGAGACCGCGTAGCCGAAGACCAGTCCGAGGAAGATCGCGATGCGCGACCAGAAGCCGCGCAGGCACACCACGGCCGCGCCGGTGACCAGCATGGTGAGCAGGGCCGTCCACTGGTCCTGCGGCCAGTAGGTGGACGCCGTCACCGGCGCCAGGTTGAAGCCGATCAGCATGACGACCGCGCCGGTCACGATCGGCGGCATCGCGGCGTGGATGATCCTCGCCCCGAACCGCTGGACGGCCAGACCCACCAGGAACAGCGCGACACCGACCACGAAGCACGCGCCGGTCACCGTGGCGCTGGTGCCGCCCTGCGCGCGGATCACGGCGGCGACGCCCACGAAGGAGAGCGAACAGCCCAGATAGCTGGGCACCCGGCCACGGGTGGCGAGCAGGAAGACGACCGTCGCGACGCCGGACATCATGATGGCGAGATTCGGGTCGAGTCCCATCAGAACGGGCGCGACGAAAGACGCCCCGAACATGGCCACGACGTGCTGGGCGCCGAGCCCGAAGGTCCGGGGCCAGGAGAGGCGTTCATCGGGGCGGACGACCGCTCCCGGGGCGGGGGTCCGCCCGTCGCCGTGCAGTTTCCAGCCCACGCCGAGGTCCATGGTGAGGTCCGCTTTCTCTGTACGTGAATCGGTCCGGACCATTGTCACGTCCGGCCAGCCGCTCTACGCTCGCACGGTCCTTCTCATGAACGTCGTTCATATGTCTGATCGGAGTGTCATGTGAGTACACGATCCGGACCGGGCCTGGCGATCGCGGCGGTCGCCGTCGCCCTCGTCTCCCTCGTGGCCCCCTCGGCGTCGGCCCGTACGGCGGCCCCGTTCCTCCCCCCGGCATCCGCCCGCACCGCGTCCGCGGTGTCCGGCCGGACCGCGTCCGAGCCGCCGGAGACCGTGGTCCTGGACGGCGGCCGGCTGTGGCGCACCCGGGCCCGGCTGGAGAAGGGCGACCGCCGACTCGCCGGTGCCCTGCGGAAGTTGACCACCCGCGCCGACAACTGGCTGGACCAGGGCCCCTGGACGGTCGTCGACAAGCCGAGACCCGCTCCCGGCGGGGACGTCCACGACTACCTCAGCCAGGCTCCCTACTGGTGGCCCTCACGTCCCGCCACCGCCGACAACCCCTGGGGGTGCCCGTACGTCCAGCGCGACGGGCAGCGCAACCCCGAGGTGGACAGCGGCACCGACCGTCAGGACGTGGAGAAGGTGTTCGACTCGACGTACGACCTGGCTCTCGCCTGGTACTACACCGGCGAGAAGAGGTACGCGGTGAAGGCCGCCCAGGTCCTGCGCACCTGGTTCCTGGACCCGGCCACCCGGATGAACCCGAACCTGGACCACGGCCAGTTCATCCCCTGCAAGTACGACGGCCGGGCCATCGGCGTCATCGACTTCTCGCAGTCCTACACGAGCGTCCTCGACGCGATCGCCCTCCTGGACACCGGCGCCCCCGGCTGGTCCCGGCGCGACCGGGCCGCGATGCTCGCCTGGAACACCGGCTACCGCGACTGGCTGACGGACAGCGCCTTCGGCAAGGAGGAGGGCGCGGCGCGCAACAACCACGGCACCTTCTACGACATGCAGCTCGCCGCCCTCGCGTGCGCGACCGGCGACAGGGGACTCGCCCGGCGGACCGTGCTCGCCGCGGGCGCCCTGCGCGTCGACCCGCAGATCGCCGCCGACGGCGGCCAGCCCCAGGAGCTCGCCCGCACCCGGAGCTGGCACTACTCGACCTTCGACCTGGTGGCGTACACCCGGCTCGCGGCGATCGGCCGGAAGGTCGGCGTGGACCTGTGGGCGTACCGGGGGCCGGACGGCCAGAGCCTGTTCAAGGCGGTCGACTACCTGCTGCCGACGGCGACCGGCGCCGAACCGTGGGGCCATCCCGAGCTGGAGTTCCACCGCTTCGCGGCGAGCGACGTGGTGCGCGCCGCCGCCGACGCGGGGGACCCGGCCGCGCGGGCCGCCGTGCCACGGCTCGAGGCACCGCCCGGCGGTGATCTGTGGGAGCTGCGTCCGGCCGCCGAGCAGCTCGACTCCATCGCGGGCTGATCCCGCCCGGGCGGGGCTCCTGAGCGTTTGCTTAGGATGGGGGCACCGTTTCAGCCAGGCCCGCACCTCCGCGCGCCGCAGCACGTCCCAGGAGCCCCGCCCGTGACCGCCGAAGCACCCGTCGCCCCCGCCCTCCCGTACGGACGGCTCCTGCCCGTCACCGTCCACTTCGACGACCTCGACGCGCTCGGACTGCTCCACAACGCCCGCTACCCGGTCCTGGTCGAGCGCGCCTGGACCGCGCTGTGGAACGAGCGCGGCTTCGGCTTCGACGGCGACTGGGAGGCGGCGGGCGACTCCTGCAACGCCGTCAAGGAGCTGCGGATCACCTACGAGGCCCCGGTCAGCCGCCCCGGCACGTACGCCGTCCACCTCTGGCTGGAAAGGCTCGGGAACACCGGACTGACGTACGGCTTCCGTTTCTGTTCCCCCGATGGCGCGGTCACCTACGCGCACGGGACCCGGGTCCTCGTCCGGCTCGACGCCGGGACGCTGCGCCCGGCGCCGTGGAGCGAGCGGTTCAGGGCCGTGGGTCGGGAACTGCTGCGCTCAGCGGACCGACCTTCGGGCTGACGCGGTCCCCGGCGCGCAGCACGCCCGCGAGCGTGACCAGCCCGACCGCCAGGACCGTGACCAGGACGAACGACACCATCAGGTTCGTCGCCTGTGCCACCGACCCGATCAGGCTCGGCGCGATGAGCCCCGAGGTGTACGTGATGGTGGCGACGCCCGCGATGGCCTGACTGGGGTTGGGGCCGCTGCGCCCGGCCGCCGCGAAGCAGAGCGGGACGACGACCGCGATGCCGAGTCCGAGCAGCGCGAAGCCGCTCATCGCCACCGCCGGATGCTCCGAGAGGACGACCAGCAGTCCGCCGAGCACGGCGAGGACGCCGCCGGCCCGCACGGTGCGGACGGCGCCGAAGCGGTTCACCACGGTGTCGCCGACCAGTCGGGCCACCGCCATGGTCAGCATGAAGCCGGTGGTCGAGGCCGCGGCCAGGGCGGCCGAGCTGTCCAGCCGGTCGCGCAGGTAGACCGCCGACCAGTCCAGGCTCGCGCCTTCGGCGAAGACCGCGCAGAAGCCGACCGCGCCGATGAGCAGTGCCGACCGGGGCGGCAGCGCGAAGCGCGGCGGCGGCTCCTCGTCCTCGGTGGGTTGCAGGTCGAGCACCCACCGGCAGGCGGCGAGGCCGAGAAGGGTGAGGACGGCCGCGGCCAGGCCGTGGTGCAGCCGCGCGTCCGCGCCCAGGTGCGCGGCGAGCGTGCCGGCCGCCGCGCCGATCAGCGCGCCGGCGCTCCACATGCCGTGCAGCCCGGACATGATCGACTTGTCGAGCCGGTTCTCGACCTCGACGCCCAGCGCGTTCATGGCGACGTCGGCCATTCCCGCCGTGGCGCCGTACACGAACATCGCGAGGCACAGGGCCGGCAGGTTCGGCGCCAGGGCGGGCAGGACCAGCGCCAGCGTCCACAGGGCGATGAGACCGCGCAGCGCCGCACGGCTGCCGAAGCGGTGGGTGATCCGGCCGGCCAGCGGCATCGAGCAGGACGCGCCGAACGCGGTGAAGGCGAGGGCGAAGCCGAGCTGCCCCGCGCTGACCGACGCGTGGTCCTGGATCCACGGCACGCGGGTCGCGAAGGACCCGGTGACGGCTCCGTGCACGGCGAACACGGCCGCCACGGCGTACCGGGCGCGCCTGACCTCGCGCTGGTCGTAGACCACTCCACTCATGCTCGGGCCCCTCCCCGGGTGATGGTTCAACAGTGTGCCGCCGTAAACTATCAGGAACCCTGCCTGATAAATAGATGTCCGCTCGCCGCCCGCTCGTCCGGCGGCCGAGCCGATCTGGGAGGATTCCCGGCATGCCCGCATCCCCGAGCACCGCACGGGCCATCAACGACCGGCTCGCCCTGCGGCTGCTGCAGCAGGAGGGCCCTTTGACGGCCACGCGGTTGAAGCAGCTCACCGGACTGTCCCGGCCGACCGTCGCCGACCTCGTCGAACGCCTCACGGCCTCCGGTCTCGTCACCGTCGTCGGGGAATCGGGGGAGCAGCGGCGCGGCCCCAACGCCCGGGTCTACGGGATCGTCGCGGACCGCGCCCGTCTGGCCGCGCTGGACGTCCGCACGGAGGGCGTGTCCGTCGTCGTCTCCGACCTGGTCGGTCAGGTCCTGGCCGAGGCGTCCGTGCCCATCGGCGAGGGCACCGGGACCGGGCCTGCGGTGGAGCAGGCGGTGGCGCTGGTCGAGCGGGTGGCGAAGGCGGCGGGGTCGCTCGGGGCGTCGTCCCCGCCCGAACTCGTCCGGGGGTGGGGCAGGCTGCACACCGTCGGCATCGGGGCGCCCGGTCTGATCGATCCCGCCAGCGGTGAACTCCGCAACTCCACCGGTCTGCCCGCCTGGCACCGGCGGCTGGTCGCGGTCCTCCAGGAGCGGCTTCCCGAGGCCCGCGTCCTCGTCGAGAACGAGACCAACCTCGCGGCCCTGGCCGAGCAGCGCGACGGTGTCGCCCGGGACCGTGACACGTTCGTCCTGCTGTGGCTCGGCCACGGCACCGGCGCCGCCGTCGTCCTCGACGGCGCCCTGCGCCGCGGCGCCTCCGGAGGAACTGGGGAGATCGGCTTCCTGCCGGTGCCGGGCACCACGAGCCTGCCCTCGGCGACCGACTGCGGGGGCGGCTTCCATTCGCTGGTCGGGTCCGCGGCGATCGCGGAGCTGGCGGCGGAGCACGGTGTCCAGGCCCGGCCCGAGGGCCACGAACCGCACGCCGCGGCGCTGGTGCGGCAGGCGCTGGCGAGCCCCGGATCCCCGGCGGCCGAGGGCTTCCTCGACGCCCTCGCCCAGCGCCTCGCCGTCGGCGCCGCCTCCGTCAGCGCCGTGCTGGACCCCGGGTGCGTGGTCCTCGGCGGCGAGGTCGGCCAGGCGGGCGGCACGGAACTTGCCGTCCGGGTCGGGCGGCGGCTCGCCCGCATCTCGCCGCTCCCGACCGAGGTGCGCGCGAGCGCGCTGGGCGGAGGCGCGGTGCTGCGCGGCGCCCTGCTGATCGCGCGCGACGGCGCACAGGACGAGCTGTTCGCCCCGCCGCCGTCACGGTAGGCCCCGGGCCGACCCGGAGCGGGAGATCCCGGGCCCGCCCGGAACGGGGGACCCCGGGCCCGCCCGGAGCGGGGACGCCTCGCGGGACGCGGGCACTTCCCGGGCCGGGAACCTTGTCGTCCGAGTCGTGGTGCGAGGTCAGCGCGGGCTTCCGGAGCGCGCCTTCAGGAAGTCCTCGAACGTTCCCTTCCCCACGGCGTGGCCCGGCGTGAGGTGGTGCCCCTCCCGGAACGCCCGGTAGGCCTTGCCCGCCAGGCGTACGTCGAGCAGCGGGCGGCGCTTCCCGGTGGCGCGCAGGTGGGCCCGCGCCAGCGAACGGAACGTGCGCACCTCGGGCCCGCCCATGTCCTCGACCCGCCCCGCGGGCACCCCGGCCGCCAGCCCCGCCAGCCGTTCGGCGACCTCGGCGGTCTCGATCGGCTGGTCGGAGACCCCGGCGGGCAGGAGCAGCACGGGCAGCCTGGCGAGGCCGCCGAGGACCTGGGCGACGAGGTCGTGGAACTGGGTGGTGCGCAGGATCGTCCAGCCGAGCCCGGACTCCTCGACCTGCTTCTCCACGGCCCGTTTGGTCCTGTAGTAGCCGAACGGCACCGCGTCGACGCCGACGATCGAGATGTAGACCAGATGCGGGACGCCCGCCCGGCGGGCGGCCTCGATCAGCCGCGCGGCCGCTTCCTCGTCCCCTCCGCGGGGCGAGGTCGCGCAGTGCACGATCGCGTCCGCCCCCGCGACCGCCGCCTCCAGGCCGCTGCCGCCCTCACGGAGATCGACGGCGTACGGCTGCGCGTGCCGGCTGAGCACCCGCACCTCGTGGCCGTCCGCCCTCAGCCGCTCGGTGACGAGCCGGCCGAGGGTTCCGGTGCCGCCGGTCACCAGGATCGTGGTCATGCTGTTCGGTCCTCTCCACGCCGGACGCTCCCGGGTGGAGCGCCCTTCGCCGACTGAGACCGCGCGGCCCGCGTGAATGTGACAACGCCGCCGGCGAACGGGCGGAGGGGGTCCGGTGGCCCCCGGCCCGTCTGCTCCCGGGTTCCGGTCACCCCGGAGTGCGGGCCCGTTCCAGCTGACGTCCCAGGAATTCCAGCTTGTCAGGGTTCATCACCATCCGCGCCTCCGCGATCACGCCGTCGCGGACCTCGAAGGCGACGACGCCGATCACGCCCGCGTCCCCGTCCGCGCCCGCGGGGCCGCGGACGATCAGGGCGTCGTGGCCGTTGACCTCGGCCACCGAGAGGGCGAACCCGTCCGCCCCGGCCCGGGCGGCGACACCGGCCAGGAAACGCAGTACCTTCTCGCGTCCCTCGACGGGCCGCCGCGCCGCGGAGACCTTGCCGCCGCCGTCGGACCACCAGACGACCTCCTCGGCGAACAGCCGCTCCAGGCCCGCCAGATCACCCTCGCGGGCGGCGGAGAGGAACGAGTCGACGAGCCGGGTCCGCTGCTCGGCGGGAGCCTCGAAGCGGGCCTCGGGCACGGTGAGGCGCCGTACCGCCCGCCGGTACAGCTGGCGGCAGTTGGCCTCGCTCAGTTCCAGGACGCCGGCGATCTCCCGGTGGCCGTAGGCGAAGGCCTCCCGCAGGACGTAGACGGCCCGCTCGGTCGGCGTGAGCCGCTCCAGCAGGACCAGCAGGGCCACGGACACGGCGTCGCGCCGCTCCGCCGACTCCAGGGGGCCGAGGGTGCCGTCCCCGGTGGCGACCGGTTCGGGCAGCCAGGGCCCCACGTACCGCTCACGCCGCGCGCGGGCCGAGGTGAGCCGGTTGAGGCAGAGGTTGGTGACGACCTTGGCGAGCCAGGCGCCGGGCTGCTCGACCCCCGCCCGGTCGGCGCCGCTGAAGCGGAGATAGGCGTCCTGCACGGTGTCCTCGGCGTCGGCGGCGGAACCGAGCATGCGGTAGGCGAGCCCGAACAGCCGCGGGCGGTACGTCTCGAACTCGTCGGCGGGGCTCGTGGTCACGCCTCCAGCGTCGCAGAGGCCGCACGTCCGCGGATCACGTGGGGGCCGGTCCGCCGGGCCTGCTGGAGACCCGGCGGCGGGGCAAGGGCCTTCGTCACCGCCGCCGGGTCGATCGTGGGGGGACCGGCAATGAATGATCACGCAGTCTTGATCGAGGACACTAAGAGGACTAGACCATAGCGTCAATAGGTATGGACCAGTCGCGAAGATGTGCGCCGCGGCCCAAGGCCGCGCGGGGGCGGGGAAGTTGACCGGCGAACCGTTCCGTGGAAGTCCATGCGGATCGCCTGTGAGCCACCCCACAGGGATGTGACCGCATGGCCGTCGATCGGGCGTGGCACACTGGCCATGTACCAGAAGCAGCGCACTCCGGGGTCGGTGTAATTCCGAACCGGCGGTTACAGTCCGCGACCCGGTCGCTTCCAGCGGCCGGTTGACCAGGTGAAATTCCTGGACCGACGGTTAAAGTCCGGATGGGAGGCAGTGCGCGGCGGGCGGGCATTCGTGCGCGCTGCCGTTTGTTGCTGCTCGTCCTGCGGGACGGGTGTCCTTTCGGCGTCGCTCCCGGTGTGCCGCGGTCCGCTCATTGTGTCGTCATCGACAGCCCCGGAGTCCGTGCCCCATGAGGCAGGAGGACCCGGGAAGTGTTCACCGGAATCGTCGAAGAGCTGGGTGAGGTCACCGCCGTCGAGATCCTCGACGACGCCTCGCGTTTCCGGCTGCGTGGCCCCGTCGTCACGCAGGGCGCGCAGCACGGCGACTCCATCGCCGTCAACGGAGTCTGTCTCACCGTGGTCGAGCACGAGGGTGACGAGTTCACCGCCGACGTCATGGCCGAAACCCTGAACCGCTCCAGCCTCGGTGCCCTCACCGTCGGCTCCCGCGTCAACCTGGAACGGCCGATGGCCGTGGGAGAGCGCCTCGGCGGCCACATCGTGCAGGGACACGTCGACGGCACCGGCGCGGTCATCGAGCGCAAGCCGTCCGAGAACTGGGAGATCGTCAAGATCTCGCTGCCCGCCGACCTTTCGCGCTACGTGGTCGAGAAGGGCTCCATCACCGTCGACGGCATCAGCCTGACCGTGGTCGACGCCGGTCCCGACTTCTTCACCGTCAGCCTCATCCCCACCACCCTCGACCTGACCACGCTGGGCCACAAGCAGCCCGGCGACCCGGTCAACCTCGAGGTCGACGTGATCGCCAAGTACGTCGAGCGGCTGCTGGGCGCACGCGGTGAGCAGCCCGGCGCACAGGAGGCGGGCAGGTGAACTGGCTCAACTCCGAGGCCTTCGTCCTCCTCGACCAGCACATCGTGTGGTCGGACATGATCGGCAACGTGATCGGTCTGATCGCCCTGGCGCTCGGCTGGCGGCGCTCCGTGTGGAGCTGGCCCGTCCAGCTCCTCTCCGGACTCGTCCTCTTCGCCGCCTTCTTCGGCCACCTCACCGGCAGCGCCGGCAAGCAGGTCGTGGTCATCGCCGTCGCCCTGTGGGGCTGGTGGCGGTGGAACCGCGGCGAGAGCGAGGACGGGCGCGTCTCCGTCCGGTTCGCCACCTGGCGCGAACGCGCGGCCATGGTGGGCGCCGCGGCCGTGGGCACCCTCGCGGTCAGCGGCCTGTTCCACGCGTACCCGACGCTGTCCTGGGACCCCTGGCCCGACGCCTACATCTTCGTCGGCACGATCGTCGCCATGTACGCGCAGGCCCGCGGCATGGTCGAGTTCTGGTTCGCCTGGCTGCTCGTCGACGTGGTGGGCGTCCCGCTCAACTTCGCCAACGGCTACGCCTTCTCCGGTTTCGTCTACGTCCTGTACGGCGCGCTCGTCCTGTGGGGCATGCGCGACTGGTGGCTGCGCTCCCGTGAGGCCGGGCAGCCCGTCATGGAAGGAGCCCCGGCATGACAACGGCGCCGGTTTGGTACAGCACCGGGCACGATCAGGATGCCTCGGACTTCGCGCTCGACCCCGTCGAGCAGGCCATCGCCGACATCGCGGCCGGCCGTCCCATCGTGGTCGTCGACGACGAGGACCGCGAGAACGAGGGGGACCTCGTCGTCGCCGCCGAGAAGGCGACCCCCGAGATCGTCGCCTTCATGATGAGCGAGTGCCGCGGACTGATCTGCGCGCCGATGGAGGGCGACGAACTCGACCGGCTGCGCCTGCCGCAGATGGTCGACGACAACACCGAGTCGATGAAGACCGCGTTCACGGTGTCGGTGGACGCGTCCGCCGCCCACGGGGTGACCACCGGCATCTCGGCGGCCGACCGCGCCGCCACCCTGCGGCTCCTCGCCGACGGTGTCTCGGGGGCCGACGACTTCGTGCGCCCCGGCCACATCTTCCCGCTGCGCGCGCGGCCCGGAGGTGTGCTGGCCCGCAACGGCCACACCGAGGCCGCCGTCGACCTGGCCCGCCTCGCGGGACTGCGCCCGGCCGGGGCGATCGTCGAGATCGCGGGCGAGGACGGCCGGATGCTCCGGCTGCCCGAGCTGATCCCCTTCGCCCGCAAGCACGGCCTGACGATCATCTCCATCGAGGACCTGATCGCCTACCGCCGCTCCACCGAGCACGGCACGTCGGCGGAGACGGGTGCCGCCGCCCCCACCGTCCGGCGCGAGGCCGAGGTCCGTCTGCCCACCGCCTTCGGTGAGTTCACCGCCTACGGCTACCGTTCCACCGCCGACGGCGTCGAGCACGTCGCCCTCGTCCACGGCGAGATCGGCGACGGCGAGGACGTCCTCGTCCGCGTCCACTCCGAATGCCTCACCGGCGACGTGTTCCACTCGCACCGCTGCGACTGCGGTCCCCAGCTCCAGACGTCCATGGAGCGCATCCAGGCCGAAGGCCGCGGCATCGTGGTCTACCTGCGCGGCCACGAGGGGCGCGGCATCGGCCTGCTCTCCAAGCTGCGCGCGTACGAACTCCAGGAGCGCGGCCGGGACACCCTCGACGCCAACCTGGAACTCGGCCTGCCCGCCGACGCCCGGGACTACGGCGCGAGCGCCCGGATCCTGGAGGACCTCGGCGTCCGCAGCCTGCGCCTGATGACCAACAACCCCGACAAGACCGACGCGCTCGTCCGGTACGGCCTGCGGGTCACCGGGCGGGAACCGATGCCGGTCCAGGCGGGCGAGCACAACCTGAGCTACCTGCGGACCAAGCGGGACCGGATGGGACACGACCTGCCCTGGCTCGACTCGGTCACCGTGTCGGCCTGCGGGAGCCAGTGACCCCGCACGACCGGCGGCACACGGCACCATCGGCACGACAGCACGACAGCACGACAGCACGGAACTATCGGCAACACGGCACAGCGGGACTGAAGGAGAGACGTGAGCGGCAAGGGTGCACCTGAACTGTCCGTACGCAACTGCGGCGACCTGCGGGTCGCGGTCATCGCGGCACAGTGGCACGACAAGGTGATGGACGGTCTCGTCGACGGCGCGCTGCGCGCCCTGCGCGAGCTGGGAATCGACGAGCCGACCCTGTTGCGGGTCCCCGGCAGCTTCGAACTGCCGGTCGCCGCCAAGGTCCTGGCGGGCCGCGGCTACGACGCGATCGTCGCGCTCGGCGTCGTCATCCGCGGTGGGACCCCCCACTTCGAGTACGTGTGCCAGGGCGTCACCCAGGGCCTCACCCAGGTCTCCATCGAGACCGGCGTCCCCATCGGCTTCGGCGTGCTGACCTGTGACACCGAGGAGCAGGCCCTGGACCGGGCGGGCATCGAGGGCTCCAACGAGGACAAGGGCCACGAGGCGGTGACGGCCGCCGTGGCGACCGCGGCCACCCTCCGCTCAGTATCTGAACCCTGGCACTGAGGTACGGCCCCGAGCGCGTAGGGTGAGGACCACCATGTCCAATAAGACGTTCGAGGAGCTCTTCACCGAGCTCCAGCACAAGGCCGCCACGGGCGATCCCGCCACCTCGCGCACCGCCGAACTCGTCGGCAAGGGCGTCCATGCCATCGGCAAGAAGGTCGTCGAAGAGGCCGCGGAGGTCTGGATGGCCGCCGAGTACGAGGGCAAGGACGCCGCCGCCGAGGAGATCTCGCAGCTGCTCTACCACGTCCAGGTGATGATGGTCGCGCGCGGGATCTCCCTCGACGACGTGTACGCGCATCTGTAGGGGCCGCTTCCAGCGGTACCCCCTCACCGAGCACGTCCGCCCGTCCCACCCACCCCGAACACCACCGAGCAAAGGAAGCCGACCTCATGCTGCGCATCGCCGTCCCCAACAAGGGTTCCCTCTCAGGACCTGCGGCGGACATGCTGCATGAGGCCGGCTACCAGCAGCGCCGGGAGTCCAAGGAACTGCGGATCGTCGACCCGAACAACGAGGTCGAGTTCTTCTACCTCCGCCCCCGGGACATCGCGATCTACGTCTCCTCCGGCAAGCTAGACATCGGCATCACCGGCCGCGACCTGCTGGTCGACTCCGGAGCCGACGCCGAGGAGATCCTCCCGCTCGGCTTCGCCCGCTCCACCTTCCGCTTCGCCGCCAAGCCGGGCACCGCCAACGGCGTCGCGGACCTGAAGGGCAGGACGATCGCCACCTCCTACGAGGGCATCGTCGCGGGGCACCTCGCCGACCACGGCATCGACGCCTCCGTCGTCCACCTCGACGGCGCCGTCGAGACCGCCATCGAACTCGGTGTCGCCGAGGTCATCGCGGACGTCGTGGAGACCGGGACCTCGCTGCGCAACGCCGGTCTGGAGATCTTCGGCGAGCCGATCATGAAGTCCGAGGCCGTCGTCGTCCGCCGCGTCGGGGCCGGCCCCACCGAGGACGCCGAGCCCAAGGTGCAGCAGTTCCTGCGCCGCCTCCAGGGCGTGCTGGTCGCGCGGACGTACGTGATGATGGACTACGACTGCCGCGCCGAGCACCTGGAGAGGGCCGTCGCGCTCACTCCCGGCCTGGAGTCGCCGACCATCTCGCCCCTGCACAACGAGGGCTGGGTCGCCGTCCGCGCCATGGTCCCCTCCAAGGAGGCCCAGCGGATCATGGACGACCTGTACGCGCTCGGCGCGCGGGCCATCCTGACCACGGCCATCCACGCCTGCCGGCTCTGACGGAACCAACGGACATGTCGGATCTTCCCTCCCTTCCCATAACTTTCCGCCCTTCCCGTACCCGGGCCGTGCTGCTCACCGCGGGCGCCTCGATCCTTGTGGTCATCACCACGGTCGCCATGCTTCTGGAGCAACTAGGCCCGGGGGAGCGGCTCAGCTTCATCCTCACCGCGGCGCTGCTCTTCGGCGTGCTCGTGCTGCTCGCGCGGCCCAAGGTCGTCGCCGACGAGAGCGGTGTCACCGTCGTCAACATCGCGAGCCGCCGGCACCTGGACTGGGCGGAGATCCTCCAGGTCAACCTGCGTCCCGGCGACCCCTGGGTGTTCCTCGACCTCAGCGACGGCACCAGTCTCCCGGCGCTCGGCATCCAGCCGGGCATCGCCAGGCAGCGCGCCATCGAGGACGCCCGTGCTCTGCGGGCCCTGGCTTCGGCCCGCGCGATCCCGGAGCCGGACGGGCGCAACGGCGGACACGAGAGCTGACTCTCGGCCCTCCACCCTGCCCCGAGAACCCATGTCTTGATTAATCTGTCGGCGGAGGCGTTTTCATCGCGCCTCCGCCTCCGTCGTGCTCCCGCCCTCAGAGGCCCCCTGCTACCCGAGGAGTGACTCCCTCCAGCGATGGACGGATCGTCCTGTAGTACCTGCGCCGCCCCCTTCCGACATAGCGAGGCGGCGGCATGACCATCCCCCTGTTGCTCCTTGGCGCGGCGTTCCTGCTGATCCTCGCCAACGGCTTCTTCGTGGCCGCCGAGTTCGGCCTCGTCACCGTCGAGCGCCCCGACGCCGAGAAGGCCGCGGCCGACGGCGACAGACGCGCCGGCACGGTCGTCGAGTCGCTCAAGGAGCTGTCCTTCCAGCTCTCCGGCACCCAGCTCGGCATCACCATCACCTCGCTCGTCGTCGGCATGCTCGCCGAACCGGCCCTCGCCCAGTTGCTGGACGGCCCGTTCGGGGCGCTCGGACTGCCCGAGGGCGCGGTGCCCGGCGTCGCCGTGGTGACCGGCATGCTGCTGGCCTCGGCCGTGCAGATGGTGGTCGGTGAACTCGTGCCCAAGAACTGGGCGGTGTCCAAGCCGCTCCAGGTGGCCCGCTTCGTCGCCGGCCCGCAGCACGTCTTCTCCCGGCTGTTCCGGCCGGTGATCGCCGCGCTGAACGCGGTCGCCAACCGGCTCGTCCGCGCCCTGGGCGTGGAACCCGCCGAGGAGCTGGCCTCCGCCCGCACCCCCGGCGAACTCGTCTCCCTCGCCCGCCACTCGGCCCGCGCGGGCGCCCTGGAACAGGACACCGCGGACCTCTTCGTCCGCACGATGTCCCTGGCCGACCTCACCGCGCAGCACGTCATGACGCCGCGGGTGAAGGTCAGCGCCCTCCAGTCGTCGGCCACCGCCGAGGACGTCGTCAACCTCACCCGTGCCACCGGCCTGTCCCGCTTCCCCGTCTACCGGGAGCGGATCGACGAGGTCGTGGGCATGGTGCACCTCAAGGACGCCCTCGCGATCCCCGCGCACGACCGGCTGCGCACCCCCGTGGGCCGGATCGCCCAGGCCCCGCTGCTCGTCCCGGAGACCCTGCCCGTGCAGCCCCTCCTGGAGCGGCTGCGCAGCGAACAGCCGATCGCCGTCGTCGTCGACGAGTACGGCGGCACGGCCGGCGTGGTGACCCTGGAGGACATCGTCGAGGAACTCGTCGGCGAGGTCCGCGACGAGCACGACGACGTGCAGGGGGAGCAGCCCGAGCTCGCGGCGGCTCCCCCCGAGGACGGCCGGCCCGCCTGGGACGCCGACGGCAGCTGCCGGGTCGACATCCTCCAGCGCATAGGCCTCGACGTGCCCGAGGGGCCGTACGAGACCGTGGCCGGCCTCGTCGCCGACCTGCTGGGCCGGATCCCGGCCCCCGGCGACAAGGCGGAGCTCCCGGGCTGGCGCCTCGTGGTGCGGCAGGTCGGGCACTACCGCGCCGAACGCGTCCGCCTCGTGCGGAC
The DNA here is from genome assembly GCF_002911015.1 of Streptomyces populi. Lineage (GTDB taxonomy): Bacteria > Actinomycetota > Actinomycetes > Streptomycetales > Streptomycetaceae > Streptomyces > Streptomyces populi. Next base: position 47,715 of record NZ_KZ626860.1, on the reverse strand, counting down.
CGCGCTCGCCCCGGAGGCCGTCCGATGAGCATGCTCCAACTGCTGTTCGCGGGCCTGCTGGTGCTCGCCAACGGCTTCTTCGTCGGCGCCGAGTTCGCGCTCGTGTCCGTACGGCGCAGCCAGATCGAACCGCTGGGCACCGCCCGCTCCCGGCAGGTCCTGTACGGCCTGGAGCGCCTGCCGCAGATGATGGCGGCGGCCCAGTTCGGCATCACGCTGTGCTCGCTGACCCTCGGCGCGGTCGCCGAGCCCACGGTCGCCCGGCTGCTGGAGCCGGTCTTCGAGGCGGTCCGGCTGCCGCACGGGGTGATCCACCCCCTCGGCTACGTGATCGCGCTCGCCCTCGTCGTCTTCTTCCACCTCGTCATCGGCGAGATGGTCCCGAAGAACCTGGCGATGGCCGCGCCCGAGAAGACGGCCCTGTGGCTCAGTCCCGGACTGGTCGCCTTCGCACGGGTGTGCCGCCCGGTCACGGTGGCCCTCGGCGCCTGCGCGCAGCTGATCCTCAAGCTGTTCCGGGTCGAGCCCAAGGACGAGGTCGAGGCGGTCTTCACCAGCGAGCAGCTCAACCGGCTGGTGGAGGACTCCGGACAGGCGGGACTCCTCGAACCCGAGGAGCAGGAGCGCCTCGAGGACGCCCTGGAACTCGGCTCCCGCCCGGTCACCGACGTCCTCCTCGACGGCGCCTCGCTGGTCACCGTGGACCCGTCGGTCACCCCGGGCCAGGTGGTCGCGCTCACCGCGCGCACCGGGTACTCCCGGTTCCCGGTGGTCGCGGAGAACGGCGCCTTCATGGGCTGCTACCTCCACGTGAAGGACGTCCTCGACCTGGAGGAGTCCGAGCGGGCGGTGCCGCAGCAGATGTGGCGGCCGATGACCACCCTGCGGTCCGAACTCCCGCTGGACGACGCCCTCACCGTGATGCGCCGTGCCGCCACCCACCTCGCCCAGGTCGCCGACGCCTCCGGGAAGGTCCTCGGCCTCGTGGCCCTCGAGGACGTGCTGGAACTGCTGGTCGGCGAGGTACGGGACCCGGCGCACCGCGAGGTGACGCCGGTACGGGTCGCGGAGCAGCGCCCCGGCCAGGCCGAGGAGGCGCTGGCGAGCTGACCGCGCGTGGGCCCCGGGCTCCCCGGGGGCCGTGCGACCGGTGACGGTCGTACGGCCCGGCGGGACCGGGGCCCTGTCGCATCTGTCACATGGCGGACGGATCCTGCGGGCCCCGGCCGGAGAGGACCTCCCCGTAGGCCTGCATGAGGTCGGGCAGACGCAGCGTCGACAGGTCGTCGCGCGACGGTGTGCCGGGGTATCCCGACAGCCGCAGATCGCGGTACGCGCAGCTCTTCTCGTACAGCGTGCGCAGGAAGCGGCCGTTGCCGAGCTCGTCGATCCAGCCCTGGTCGACGACGTGCCCGGCGATCGAGCGGAGCTCGTCCAGCGCCTCCTCGTCCCAGACGTCGCCGTTCTCGGCGGCCAGCACCTCGCCGATGGAGGTCAGTTCGAGGGGGCGGTAGGAGGGGAAGTCCACGCGGCTGGTGAAGCGCGAGGAGAGACCGGGGTTGGCGGCGAGCAGGCGGTCCATGCCCTCGGGGTATCCCGCGAGGATGACGACCAGGTGGTCCCGGTTGTCCTCGGCCCGCTTCAGCAGCACCTGGAGGGCCTCGTCGCCGTACGCGTCGCCCTTGCCGTAGCCGGAGTTGGACAGGGAGTACGCCTCGTCCACGAACAGGACGCCGCCGATCGCCGAGTCGATCAGCTCGTTGGCCTTCACGGCGGTCTGGCCGAGGTACTCGCCGACCAGGTCGGCCCGCTGGGCCTCGACCAGGTGGTCCCCGCCGAGCAGCCCGAGCGCGTAGAAGACCCGGCCGAGAATGCGGGCCACCGTGGTCTTGCCGGTGCCGGAGGGGCCGGAGAAGACGAAGTGCCGTTTCGGCGGCTGCACCGGCAGTCCCTGCCCGGTGCGCAGCCTGGCCATGTTCAGCTGTGCCGACAGCGCCTTGACCTGTCGCTTCACCGGCTCCAGGCCCACCATGCGCTCCAGCTCGGCGAGCGCCTCGTCGAGCAGGGCGGGGTCGGTCGGCCCCGCGGGCATCGGCTGCACCGGCACCGCGGCCTTCTCCCGGAAGCCGTCGGCCTGGACCGGCAGGGCACCGGGCGGCGACGGGTCGGGATCCGGGAGCCTCAGATCGCGTCCCTCGGTGCCGAACAGCGCGTCCATGCCGTCCGGGCCCTCCAGCACGTCCTGCCCGATCCCGGCGAGCGTGATCGCCGCGAGGTCGGCGGCGGTCTCGTCGTACCCGTCCCCCTCGGCGATGGCGGCGAGCCGCGCCGAGGTGTCCATGAAGGAGGGGTCGACCCGGTGCACCGCCCGGTACAGGGGCAGGGCCGCGGCGGAGCGTCCGGTGCCCTCGTGGGCGCGGGCCAGCCAGTACCGCAGCTCCTTGCGCTGCGGCTGCTCGCTGCGGCAGCGCATCAGGGCGGACGACAGCAGCGGCTCGGCCTGTCCGTACATCTCCAGCCGGACCCGTGCCATGCCGCCGAACAGGCCGGCCTCGATACCGAGCATGGGATCGTTGATCAGCGGATCGGTGTGCCGCACCAACTGCTCCCAGTCCTTCACCAGATAGGCGCGGCACGCGTGCAGGAACCGCACCTGGTGGTCCGCGTCGACCGGCGGCAGACCTGCCAACGCCCGGTCCAGTTCGGGGACATGACGGCCGTCGAGCCAGTGCGAGGCGTGCGCGAGCAGCAGGTCGCGCGGGCTCTCCAGCACCGGCTGGACCCACCAGCCCAGCCAGTACCAGGAGTTGAGGGTGCGTCGGTGGCGGGAGCGCTGCTCGCCGAAGCGGTCCCGGTGCCGGAACATCCGCAGCAGAGCGGTCGTCGTGTCCACCCGTAGCGCGTGCAGTCCGAGCCAGCCGTCCGCCATGCCGGGGTCCATCCGGACCGCGGCGCGGAACTCCTCCTCCGCCTGCGGGTAGGCGCCCATCGTGTAGGCGTCCACGCCTCGCAGCCAGGCGAGGTCGGCCGGGGCCTCGGGGCCCTGCGTGCCGAAGTCCATCACGTCCCCCACAAACCGTGCCCCCGATGATCGGGAAGTGCCTCGCGGATCAGGACATCCCCTTGCCGCCGGGCCGGTGCCCGTCGGCAGCTCTGGTCGAACGACTGTGCCGCGGACGGGAGTTGAAGCGGTGCGGCAGAGCAGCCGTCCGAAAGCCGCACCGAGAGGCATGGTACCCGCGGTCGACGGGCCTGCCGAAGGGTGCCGCACGGCCCGTTCCACGAGGTGGGAGCGGACGGGGCGCACTGCGGACAGTGACCCAGGGTGAGCGAATCACGCTGCGGGGTGTCCGGAAAGAGAGGGTGTGGGCAGAACGAAGCCCCCGATCACGGGGGAACAACCGGGGGCTTCGCGACTGCGGGCGGTTCCCGAAGGGCCGCTGCTTCAGAACGTAAGACCTGTACGGCCCCCTGGTCAAGCGGAGTTGGGGCACCGAGGCAACTTCTCCGGAGTGGGTCTTCGCGACTTCAGCACACTGCGGACGGTCCATCACGGTGAGTGATGAGCTGGTCCGGTCCAGACGTCCCGGCAGGCCCTGGCAGCACCTCGTACCCCTCGCGACACTGCCGCACCACGAGGTCCGCGAACGGCCGTGTGGGGTCCTCGGCGAAGTGCCGGCGCTCGGCGCGGACCCATCCGTCCCAGAAGTCGCTCTGCGCCCGGCCGTCCCGCCGCCGCCCCCGCGCCCAGGCCTGCTCGTGCGGCAACTCCATCCACAGGACGCGCGCGAGCCACGGGCGCAGCGCACGGCGTCCGGCTCCGACGCCCTCGACGAGCACCACGGGCGCGGCCGGCAGTTCGCGGACCGGTCCGAACTCCCGGGCGGTCCAGTCGTAGGGGGCGTACCGCGCCGTCTCGCCGCGCCCGAACGGTTCGATCACCCGGCTCAGCAGGCGCCCGGTCCAGCCGAAGAGTTCCTCGTGGGTGGCGATGTCGTCGAGGTGCAGTACGGGCGCGCCGCCCAGGGCCGCCGCCAGTGACCCGGTGAACGTGGTCTTTCCGGAGCCGGCGTGGCCGTCCACGCCGATCAGCCGGACGGGCCCGCAGGAGGGTGGCAGCCGCAGCAGCCGCGAGGCGAGGTCGTGAATGGGGTTTCCCGGGGTGAGGCGCGGGGTGGGCATAGTCCTGGGGAACATTCTATCGAGGCGCCGCCCACAGCGGATCCATGGGTTCAGGATGGTGTCGTATTGAACCATTCGCTGAACAATCCTCAAGAACTTCACGGACTCGCTCCCCAAATTCCCGACCCCGCGGAACCAGGTATTTCGGATAAGGCGTTCCGGTACTCGGAGATGCTGAGTAGGGTTCCTGTTGCGGAACGGCGAAGTCGTACGGGGACGGACAGGGGAAGATGGCCGCGGGATTATTCGAGGGACAGTATGTGTGGCATCCGGCGGCCGACGACCGCACTCTCGCGAGCGTCTGCACGGACGTCAGAGCGGGCCGCTATCTGAGCGCCCACCAAGCTCTTGAGGAAACCCGCTCCCACTACGGATTACGGGCCCACCGTTCCCTGGTCCTCGCCTCCGAGGCCGCCGACTCCGACCTCGCCGAACGCTGGCTGGCGGAGGAGCAGACCCCCGAGTCCGCCCTGATGTGGGCCCGCGTGGCCGTGCTGCGGGCACTGCGCGCGGCCGACGCCAAGGACGACCGGGCCGAGGCGCTGGAGCGCATAGCGCTGACCGCCTGCGACCGGGCCGCGGTGATGGACCGGGCCGATCCCACGCCCTGGGTCGCCCGGTTGTCCATGGCCCGGCTGCACGACCTGCGCGACTCGGCCCCGGAGGGGCTGCTGACCCGGCCTCCGGGCCCCTGGCGCCTGTTCTCGCACGTCCTGCGCCTCGACCCCTGGAACCGTGAGGGCCACCACCGGTTCCTGGCGTTCTTCTTCACGCGCTACGGCGGCTCCGTGAACGCCGCCTGGGACGTCGCCGCCTTCCTGAGCCAGCGCGCCCCCGCCACCTCGCCGCTGCGACTGCTGCCGCTGGTGGCCCTGGTGGAGAGCTACAACCCCACGCAACTGCTGGTCGACCGCACCTGGGAGCAGCCGCAGTGGCGTTCCACGGCGCTCGCGATCTACCAGAACTGGCTGCCGGAAGTGGCCGGATACCGCTTCACGCCGGTGCTCGACCTGGCGTACCTGGCGCACGCGCTCTTCATGGCGCAGCGCGAGTTCGAGGCGCGCGCGGTGTTCATGGCCATGGGGCCGTACGCCTGCCGCATGCCGTGGAGCGTGTTCGGCGAACCCGAGGAGCAGCTCTCCCGCGCCCGCCGCGCCTGCGGCCTGCCCGTGCCGGGGGCCGGCTGACCGCCGGCCCTCCCCGTCGTCCCGAACCACCCCCGAGAGAAAGGTCAGCCGTGTCAGAGCGAATAACGGCCCCGGGTCGGAGAACCGGTCCCGGAAAGGATTCCGTCACCTTCGACGACGACGCCACGCTTCACGCGATGGGATATCCGAGAAAACTCACCCGTCGATTCCAGGCGTTCGACAATTTCGCGATCTCCTTCACCATCATCAATATTATTTCCGGTATCTTCTCGTCCTTCGGTTTCGGAATGAACGCCGGCGGCCCGCGCATTCTCGTGTTCGGCTGGATCGGCGTCTCCGTGATGGTGCTCTTCATCGGTGCCGCGATGGCGGAAGTGGCTTCCGCCTATCCGACCAGCGGGGCGCTCTATTTCTCCGCCGGCAAGCTCGCCAAGCGGCACAAGGGTGCCTGGTCCTGGTACACGGGGTGGCTGAATTTCGTGGGTCAGGTGGGGGGCACGGCGGCCACCGGGTACGCGGCCGCCACCTTCATCCAGGCGTTCGTCGCCCTGCAGTGGGACTCGTACCGTCCGACCGCTGAGCAGACGGTCCTCATCACGGCACTGATCATCGTGCTCCAGGGTTTGGCCAATACCTACACGGTCCAGCTGGTCGCCGTGCTGAACCGGATCTCCGTGTGGTGGCTCCTGATCGGGCTCGTAGTGATCGTGAGCACACTCGTCGTGATGCCCGACGACCATCAGTCGGCCTCGTTCGTCACTCATTTCGCGAACAACACCGGCTTCACGAACGGGATTTACGGAGGGATGCTCGGTCTGCTGGTCACGAGCTGGACCTTCACGGGCTTCGACGGCAGCTTCCACATGTCCGAGGAAACGGTGCGGGCCACGGTCAACGCGCCGAAGGGGATCACCCGTTCGATAGGCTATTCGGCGATCACCGGGCTCGTCCTGATGCTCGCCCTCGTGTACAGCATTCATGATTACGACCGGGTCGCCGGCTCCTCGGCGCCGCCCGTGCAGATCCTCATCGACGGACTTGGCATGGGCATGGCTAAATTCATCCTGCTCATCGTGATCGGCTCCATGCTCTTCTGCGGGCTGGCCAACCTGACCAGCAACACCCGGCAGATCTTCGCCTTCTCCCGCGACGGCGCGATGCCGGGCTCGCGCTGGTGGCACTCCGTCTCGCCGCGCACCCGCACGCCCGTCAAGGCCGTCTGGCTGGCGGTCGCCTGCTCGCTGGCCCTCGTCCTGCCCGGATGGTGGTCGCACACCGCCTTCACGGCCATCGTCAGCGTCAACGTCGTCGGACTCTTCCTCGCCTACGCCGTGCCGGTCTTCCTGAGGCTGCGGCTCGGTGACGAGTTCCAGCCCGGCCCCTGGAACCTGGGCCGCTGGAGCAAGCCCGTCGGCTGGGTGGCCGTGACCTGGATCCTCGCCAGCAGCGTGCTCTTCATGCTGCCCCAGGTCTCGCCGATCACCGGGGACAACTTCAACTACGCCTCGATCGCCCTGGCCGTGGTGCTGACCGTCGCGACGGTGTGGTGGTTCGCCACGGCGCGCCGCCGCTTCCAGGGTCCCGTCAGCTACGGCCGCCCCGACGAGGTCGCCGCCATGGACCTCGTCTGATCACCCCTCAGCCCCGGCCCCGGCACCCGCCGGGACCGGGGCGTCCCAGGTCATGTCAGTGGTCCCGACCAATATTGGTGGGCGCGGCACGGGCCGAAGTGCTGGCAGAAGTCGCCCACCGGCGTCCATAGTTGGCGCACGACAGAGCATTGGGCCCGCCCGTTCCGGACACCCTGGGGGTTCTCCACCCATGAGCAGAGCCGAACAGCCGTCCCGCAGAACCGTCCTGGCCGCCGCGGTCGCCGCGGCGGCGGTGGGGGCCGCGGGTCCCGTGGCCGCCGCCGCCCCGGCCCGCCGGACCGGACCTCCCGGAGGTCTCGTCGACAACCGCGCCTGGACCTCGTACAGCGACTGGCGTGCGGGCAGCGCGGCGGGCACGCGTGCCACCCGGGGCGCCCGTCCCGGCCTGGTGATCGCCGCCCCGGCCGGCACGACGGACTACACCGATCCCCACACCGGCAGGACGGCCACCTGGGAGTACGCGACCTGGACCTCTCCGGTCCACCGGCTCCCGGTCCCCGCCACGGAGGCCATCGCCTCCTGGAACGCCCACACCCCGGCCGGCACCTGGCTCCAGGTCGAGCTGACCGGAACGTACTCCGACGGCACGGACACGCCCTGGTACGTGATGGGCCGCTGGGCCTCCGGCGACCAGGACATCCGGCGCACCTCCGTGGACGACCAGACCGACGGCCGCAGCACCATCTGGACGGACACCTTCTCCATCGACGACGCCGCCTCCGGCCTGCGCCTCGTCTCCTACCGGCTGCGCCTGACCCTCTACCGCGCCCCGGGTTCCAAGGTCACCCCCACCGTGTGGCGCCTCGGGGCGATGGGCTCCGACATCCCGGACCGCTTCACCGTCCCCGCCTCGGTCCCGGGCCTCGCCCAGGAACTGAACGTCCCGCGCTACTCGCAGGAGATCCACGCCGGCCAGTACCCGGAGTACGACAACGGCGGCGAGGCCTGGTGCAGCCCCACCTCCTCGCAGATGATCATCGAGTACTGGGGGCGCAGGCCCACCGCCGGGCAGCTCGCCTGGGTCGACCCCTCGTACGCCGACCCGCAGGTGTGCCTCGCGGCCCGTTCCACCTACGACTACCAGTACGCCGGCTGCGGCAACTGGCCCTTCAACGCCGCCTACGCGGCCACGTACAAGGACCTCCAGGGCGTGGTGACCCGGCTCGGCTCGCTGACCGACCTGGAGACGCTGATCGCCGCGGGCATCCCGGCCATAACGTCCCAGTCGTTCCTCAAGTCCGAGCTGACGGGAGCGGGTTACGGTACCTCGGGCCACCTCATGACGGTCGTGGGGTTCACCGCGGACGGCGACGTGATCGCCAACGACCCGGCCTCGCCCGGCGACGACGCGGTGCGCAGGGTCTACAAGCGCTCCGAGTGGGAGAACATCTGGCTGCGGACCAAGCGCTACAACGCCTCCGGGAAGGTCGTCTCCGGCACCGGCGGGGTCTGCTACCTGTACTTCCCGGCGCACCCCTCGGCGCGGCAGCGCAAGGCGCTCGCGGCGGTGGGCGTCCGGTGACGCGGGGGGCGGGCCCCCGGCCGGCGGGGCCCGCCCGCGGGAGAGCTTCCGTCCGGCCGGTGTCTGCCCGCAGGGGGATTCCGGCCGGGCCGTGTGACGAGACGCACACGCGGTGCGCTCCGGAGGGAATCCGGCGGGGCGAGGGGCCGGCCGGGCCGCGGACGTGACCTGGGTCTCTACCGGTGACGGCGGTTCCGGTGGCAAGGTGGTCGGGTCGGTGGGGAGCCGACGGGAGGCGGGGGACACCACCGCACCACTACGTCAGCGAGATGCCATGACCGCGAGCTCCGCCACCGCCTTCCGGCCGCGCGCCCGTACCCGTACCGGAGGTCCCTGGGACGACGGCCCGAAGATCCTCGAACACGTCCTGGGCTGGATCTTCGTGGTGGTCGTGGCCATGCTGGTGACGCGGCTCGGCCTTCTCTGAGAGGGCCCTGCCCGGGACCCGAGGCGGGCTCCCTGGCGTTCACGGACGGCCGGGAGCCGTCGTTCGTCCTGTGCCGACGGGTGCCGATCGCCCCCGGATGACGGTCGGCACGGTTCTGCCATACTGCGCATGTTCCGTCGGCAGTTGGAGACCAGGGCCGGAATTGAATAATAGTCAACAGCGTGAGGTCGACCGTCCCCGTGCGCGGGGCACCGACCGCTCACTGGCGCGTCGCGCCGAACTCATCGCCATCGGAAGGAAGTTGTTCGCCGACACGTCGTACGACGCGCTGTCGATGGATGACATCGCACGACAGGCGCATGTCGCCAAGGGGCTGATCTACTACTACTTCAAGTCCAAGCGCGGCTACTACCTCGCCATCGTCGAGGACTCGGTCGCGGATCTGGTCTCCCGGGCCGCCGACGGTCTGGAGCTCCCCGGGGTGGAGCGGGTCCAGCGCACGATCGACGGCTATCTCCGTTACGCCGAGCACAACCAGGCCGCCTACCGCACGATCATCGCGGGTGGCGTGGGCTTCGACGCCGAGGTGCAGGCGATACGCGAGGGCGTGCGCGAGGCGATCGTCGCGACGATCGCCGAAGGGGCGTACGGCAAGGGCAAGGTCGGACCGCTGCCGCGCGTCGCCCTGCTCGGCTGGCTGCACGGCGTGGAGGGGGCCACCCTCGACTGGATCGACCACCCCGTGCTGCCGCGCGACACGATGCGCGAACTGCTGGTGAAGATGCTGGGGGGCGCGATGCGTGCCGTCGAGGAGCTCGACCCCTCCTACGCGGCCCCGCCCGACGCCCGGCGGGACGACTGACGGAACGGTATGAGGACTAGACCACCCTGTCAATGGTTCGGACCAATCGCGCGCCCCTGGGTGGACGGCGGTGATCCGGTGGGCGTGCCCCTTCGGCGGGCGGCCGGGATCCGATGGGCGCGTCCTGTCGGCGTCCGGCGCGGCCGTGCCTCCGTTCGGGCGTACTCCCGGCGCCACGGCCGTCGTTCACCGGGTTTCGTGAGCCCGGCCGGGAGCATCGGCGGGGCCAGGTGAGACCCGGCGCCGCCGCCCCCGGGCGGGCGTCCGTCGTCGTACCCGAACAGGGAGGAGCGTCGCCGTGCCCGATCGCGCCCCGCAGCCGGTGGACCGTCAGCTGCCCACGGACGAGGCCCGGGACCTGATCTCGCTCGTCCGCGACATCGCGCGGCGCGAGATCGCCCCGAGGGCGGCCGAGGAGGAGGACGCCGGGCGTTTTCCGCGCGAGGTCTTCGGGCTGCTCTCGCGGTCCGGACTGCTCGGACTGCCGTACGACCCCGCCCACGGTGGCGGCGGCCAGCCGTACGAGGTCTACCTCCAGGTCCTCGAAGAACTCGCCATGGCCCGTCTCACCGTGGGCCTCGGCGCCAGCGTCCACACCCTCGCCTGCCACGCGCTGGCGGACTACGGGACCGAGGAGCAGCGGGCCCGGCACCTGCCCGCGATGCTCGGCGGCGGCCTGCTCGGCGCGTACTGCCTCTCCGAGCCGTCCTCGGGTTCCGACGCCGCCTCGCTGCGGACGAAGGCGGTACGGCAGGGGGACGAGTGGGTCGTCACCGGCACCAAGGCGTGGACCACGCACGGCGGGGTGGCCGACTTCTGCACGGTGTTCGCGCGGACCGGCGGCGAGGGCCCGCGCGGTATTACCGCCTTCCTGGTGCCCGGCGACGCCGAGGGGCTGAGCGCTTCGCCGCCCGAGCGGAAGATGGGCATGAAGGGCTCGCCGACCGCTCAGGTCCACTTCGACGGAGTGCGGGTCGCCGACGCCCGCCGCCTCGGCGACGAGGGCCAGGGCTTCGCCATCGCGCTGTCGGCGCTCGACTCCGGGCGGCTCGGCATCGCGGCCTGCGCGACAGGGGTGGCCCAGGCCGCGCTGGACGAAGCCGTCGCGTACGCCACGGAACGGCGCCAGTTCGGCGGACGGATCGCGGACTTCCAGGGGCTTCGTTTCCTGCTCGCGGACATGGCCACCCGGGTCGAGGCCGGCCGGGCGCTCTGCCTGGCCGCCGCCCGGTTGCGCGACGCCGGGCGGCCCTTCTCCAAGCAGGCGGCCATGGCGAAACTGCTGTGCACGGACGGGGCGATGAAGGTCACCACGGACGCCGTCCAGGTCCTGGGCGGGTACGGGTACACCGCCGACTTCCCGGCCGAGCGGTACATGCGGGAGGCGAAGGCGCTGCAGATCGTCGAAGGCACCAATCAGATCCAGCGCATGGTCATCGCGCGGCACCTCGTGGGTCCCGGGACGGGCTGAGGCCGTCGCGCGGGTCCGCGTCCGTGCCGAACTCCCCCCGGGGATCCGCGCCCGCGCGGAACTCGTGCCGAGGGTCCCGGGGCGCGTCGAAGTGTCCGTCCTCGCGCGGGTCCCGGCCCGGGGCGAAGCGTTCCTCCCCCCGCGCTTCCGTGAGCGCGCCGAACTGCCCGTACCCGTACATCACCGACGGCGCCGCCAGGCGTACCCACTCGGGGTCGTGGCGCCCCGGCAGTGTGCGGCCCCGATCGGCCCAGGCGCGCATCAGGGCGCGGTAGATGGGCGGATCCTGGACCGGCGGGGGTGGTGGCGGTGCCCAGTGAACCGATTGCACCGGAGCCGGGACGAGGATCCGGCGCCGGTGCCCGGTCGCGGAAGGTGTGGGGCTCATACCGGGGCAACGTGCGGGCGGGCGGACAGGTCACCCGCACGTGGAATCGGGTGTGTGTTCGCGGCGGGACCCCCGCGAGGTCCGCGGGGGAGCGCTCCGTCCGGCCTTCTGCGCCCGCCTGACGGGCCGTCGGTTCCGTCGTCGGGGTGCGTGTCCCCCCGGATCGCGCCGGCTGTCTGCACCGCGGCGCACGACCGTCATGCCGGGTCCGCCCGCCGACGGGTGCGCTCCGGCGAGGCGAGGATCTCCCCGGCCCCGGACGCGCCGGTCCCGCACCACGGCAGCCCACGGGCCGTGGTGCGGGGTGGTTGCGGAAGCGGACCGGACGTCACCGACGGACGCGGCGACCGGTCAGGCGGCGCGCCGCAGCTCGTGGACGCGCATCGGGATCGAACCCGGACCGCCCACGTGGGAGAACGGCTGCATGCGCCAGTCGAGCCCCTGAGGGAGCGTCAGCAGGAGGGCGGTGTCCTGCTGCTGGAGTTCCGCGGTGTCGTCCGCGGACCGCGTCTCGGCGGCCGCGCGCCCCGTGCCCGAGCAGACGGTGAGTCCGAACGGGTTCCACGGGGAGGCGCACAGGGCGTGCTCCGGCAGGACCTCCTCGTCCGCCAGCAGCGCGATGGGCTGCGCGCAGTCCGGGCAGATGACCCGGTACATCTCGAAGGTGTCGTACGCGTCGAACTCGTCACCGTCCAGGGCGTCGGGTTCGACACCCTCCGGCTCGGGTTCGAGAACGGCCTGCTGCCGCTTGGGTGCGGTACGACCAGGGCGCTTAAGACTCTGCATGGGATTCTCCCCCTCGGGTGGGCCGACAAGGCGCTGCGACCTCGACCACAGCAAGCACTTCCCGCCCCGTCTCCGGGGTAATCACGCGAACATCGCGGACCCGGTTGCATCCGTGTGTCCTTCGTCACATGCCGCCCGCAGGTGCCCGGCCCCGGCGGAATTCTGTCGGCCGGGTGGCGCGCGACCGGGACCGGGCACATCACAAAGCGGTCATGACCTGCACCGCTGAGGTGTCCCGGGGGATCGGCGGCCTGTAGGTTCTTGCGCCATGGAGGAGCTGGACCGACAGATCGTGCAGCTGCTCGTCGCAGACGGGCGGATGAGTTACACCGACCTGGGCAAGGCCACGGGCCTGTCCACGTCCGCCGTGCACCAGCGGGTGCGCCGCCTCGAGCAGCGCGGCGTCATCCGGGGCTATGCCGCGGTCGTGGACCCGGAGGCCGTCGGGCTGCCCCTGACCGCCTTCATCTCGGTGAAGCCGTTCGACCCCAGCGCCCCCGACGACATCGCCGAACGCCTCGCGGGCGTACCGGAGATCGAGGCCTGCCACAGCGTCGCGGGCGACGAGAACTACATCCTCAAGGTACGCGTCTCGACCCCGCACGAGCTCGAGGAACTCCTCGGGCGGCTGCGGGCGCTCGCGGGTGTGTCGACGCGCACCACGGTCGTCCTGTCGACACCGTACGAATCCCGCCCGCCCCGCATCTGAGGGACCCGCAGGGTCACCGACCCCCGGCCCGCGGCCCGTCCGGACGGGCGGCCTCCCCGGCCGCCCCGCCGTGTCGCCCCGCCCCGGGCGACGACCGGCCGCCGGCAGGCGCGAGACTGTTCCCATGAGTGAGAGCACCGCCCCGTCGGACACCGTGCTGCTGCGCGGTGGAGAAGTCCACAGCCCCGCCGACCCCTTCGCCACCGCCATGGTCGTGGAACGGGGCCATGTCGCCTGGGTCGGCTCGGAAGGAGCCGCCGACGCCTTCGCGGGCGGCGTCGACGAGGTCGTGGACCTCGAAGGCGCCCTGGTCACCCCGGCGTTCACCGACGCGCACGTGCACACCACCGCCACCGGGCTCGCGCTCACCGGCCTCGACCTGTCCGACGCGCCGTCGCTGGAGGCGGCCCTCGTCCTCGTGCGCGAGTTCGCCGCCGCCCGTCCGGCCGACCGGGTGCTGCTCGGCCACGGCTGGGACGCGGCCCGCTGGCCCGGCGGCCGGCCCCCGGCCCGCACCGAACTCGACGCCGCGACCGGCGGACGGCCGCTCTACCTCTCCCGCATCGACGTGCACTCCGCCGTGGCCACCAGCGCGCTCCTGGACCTGGTCCCCGGTGTCACGGCGCTCGCCGGGTACGCACCCGACGGTCCCCTGACCCGCGACGCCCACCACGCCGTGCGTGCCGCGGCCCTCGGCGCGATCGGCGCCGAGCAGCGCACGGAGGCCCAGCGCGCCGCGCTCGCCCACGCGGCCTCGCTCGGCATCGGCTCCGTGCACGAGTGCGCGGGACCCGAGATCTCCTCCGAGGACGACTTCACCGGACTGCTGCGGCTCGCCGCCGAGGAGCCCGGACCGAGGGTCGTCGGCTACTGGGCCGACCGCGACGTCGAGAAGGCGCGGGCCCTGGGTGCCGTCGGCGCGGCCGGCGACCTGTTCGTCGACGGCTCCCTCGGCTCCCACACGGCCTGTCTGCGCGAGTCGTACCTCGACGCGGACCACACGGGCGTCGCCCACCTCGACGCGGACGCCGTCGCCGCGCACGTGGTCGCCTGCACCGAGGCGGGCCTCCAGGCGGGCTTCCACGCGATCGGGGACGCCGCGGTGACCTCGGTGGTCGAGGGCGTCCGCGCCGCCGCCGAGAAGGTCGGCCTGGCGCGCGTGCGCGCCGCCCGGCACCGCGTCGAGCACGCCGAGATGCTCACCCCGGAGACCGTCGCGGGCTTCGCCGAGCTCGGCCTCACCGCCTCCGTGCAACCCGCCTTCGACGCCCTGTGGGGCGGCGAGGACGGCATGTACGCCCAGCGGCTCGGGGTCGAGCGGGCCAGGGAGCTCAACCCGTTCGCGGCCCTGCTGCGCGCCGGCGTGCCGCTGGCCTTCGGTTCCGACAGCCCCGTGACCCCGCTCGACCCGTGGGGCACCGTGCGTGCGGCGGCCTTCCACCGCACGCCCGGGCACCGGGTGTCCGTGCGGGCCGCCTTCACGGCCCACACGCGGGGCGGCTGGCGGGCCGTCGGACGGGACGACGCGGGCATCCTGGTTCCGGGAGCGCCCGCGGACTACGCGGTGTGGCGCACCGGCAGCCTCCTCGTGCAGGCTCCCGACGACCGGGTCGCGCGCTGGTCCACCGACCCCCGATCCGGCACTCCCGGACTGCCGGATCTGACCCCCGGCGGTGACCTTCCCCTCTGTCTGCGCACGGTGGTCGGCGGACGGACGGTGTTCGTACGGCCCAACGAGTGATGTCCCGGGGTGCCAGGGACGGGTCAGGGCCCGGCACCCCGTCGTTCGACCTGCGTGTCCTCGGCGCTGACCTGCGCTTTGCCGGAAAGGTGCAGATCAAGCCAGTGTTGACAGCCGACCGCAGGGGGCGGGTAGGTTCGGCCGGGTCCACCACCGGACGGCCGGCCGGGGAACTTCCGCACGGCCTCGCGGCGCCGCTGGGTCAGGGGTGGTGCGCCGCACCGGTGCACCGCCGCCGGGAGCCAGGCCCAGCGCGGGCGCCGCGAGGAGATGGAACGTTCCGACACGTCGGCAGGTGCGACCCGGGTGGGGCCCGGACGTCCAGTAGACAACGGCTTTCGGTCGACCCGCAGCCAGCGGGTCCCGGGCCGGCCCGAAGGGCGCCGGGCCCCGATCCGCAGGACGCGTTTCCCGCCACGGAGTGTCCGTCTTACCCGCCTCTTGGTGAATCGACACCCCCGTAGGCATGCTGCGACGCAACAGCGCAGGCTGGGCGCACTATGGTGGACCTCTGCGTACGGATACGAAGGGGCAGCAGTGAACGACGGCGACGGGACCCTCGCGGCGGAAGCCCAGGGGAGGCGGTTCGGCCCGCTCGGCACGGCCTTGGTGATCATTCCGACCTACAACGAGGCGGAGAACATCAAGAAGATCGTCGGCCGGGTGCGATCCGCCGTGCCCGAGGCGCACGTTCTGGTGGCGGACGACAACAGCCCCGACGGCACGGGCAAGCTGGCCGACGAGCTGGCGGCCGACGACGAGAACGTCCAGGTCCTCCACCGCAAGGGCAAGGAAGGGCTCGGTGCCGCCTACCTCGCCGGGTTCCGCTGGGGCCTGGAGCACGGTTACGGCGTCCTCATCGAGATGGACGCCGACGGCTCGCACCAGCCGGAGGAACTTCCCCGCCTGTTGACCGCGCTCAAGGGCGCCGACCTGGTGCTCGGCTCGCGTTGGGTGCCGGGCGGCCGCGTGGTGAACTGGCCCAAGTCCCGTGAGTTCATCTCGCGCGGCGGCAGTCTCTACTCCCGTGTCCTGCTCGACGTGCCGATCCGGGACGTGACCGGCGGCTACCGCGCCTTCCGCCGGGAGACCCTCGAAGGCCTCGGCCTCGGCGAGGTCGCCTCCCAGGGCTACTGCTTCCAGGTCGACCTGGCCCGCCGCGCGGTGAAGGCCGGCTACCACGTCGTCGAGGTCCCGATCACCTTCGTCGAACGCGAGCTGGGCGACTCCAAGATGAGCCGCGACATCATCGTCGAGGCGCTGTGGCGCGTCACCACGTGGGGCGTGGGCGAGCGCGTCGGCCGCATCACGGGCCGCCGCAAGCAGTCCTGACGCCGTCCCGGCACCGCGCGGGCCCACCGGCTCTCCCGACGACAGGACGGGCCGGCGGGCCCGCGCCGCCGCCGGGGCCGGCGAGCGGTGCCGTCACGCCGGGGGCGGCGGTCCGGCGGCAGGGATTGAGCGTCCGCTTATCCCGAACAGAGGCGGGCCCAGGCACACTGGGAGCATGACGACAGGCGTTCCGACCCCCGCTCCCTCCCGTCCGCGGCGCTCGCGGCCGCGCACCTTCCTGCCGCTCGGTGTCGCGGTGTGGCTGGTGCTGGAGATCTGGCTGCTGACGCTCGTCGCGCACGCCACGAGCGGCTTCACGGTGTTCCTGCTGCTGGTCGCCGGGTTCGTCCTCGGCTCCGTGGTCATCAAGCGGGCCGGCCGCCGCGCCTTCCGGAACCTGAGCCAGACGCTCCAGCAGGCGCAGGGCGGTGCGGCGTCCCCCGGCGACGGCGGCCGGGGCAACGGCCTGACGATGCTCGGCGGCCTGCTCCTGATGATCCCGGGCCTGATCTCCGACGTGATCGGCCTGCTCCTGCTGGTCCCGCCGGTCCAGAAGGGCGTCAGCCGCTACGCGCAGGGCGCCTTCGAGCGCAGGATGCGGCTGGCCGCCCCCGGTTCCGTCGGCGACGCCTTCCAGCAGGCCCGTATCCACCGCCCCGACGGCAAGGTGGTCCAGGGCGAGGTCATCAGGGAGGAGACCCCGAGCGAGCCCGGCGGCCACTATCCGCCCCTGAACCGCTAGCCACCACTCCGGCGGGAGCCGGGCCGCGTCACGGCCCGGCGCCCGCCGGAACCGCGCCCGCCGGAACCGGACCGTCGTCACCGCAACGCACGAGACCGCGGGACCCGTACCTGGAGTACGGTGCCCGCGGTCTCGGCGTGCGGTGTATGCCGCTCGACCCTCGAAGAGGTCAGGCGGACTTGCGGCTGTCCCGCGGATGCACCGCGATGTTCATCGCGCCGGAGCGCAGGACGGCCAGGCGCTCCTCGAGGACCTCTTCGAGCTCCTCTCGGGTGCGCCGCTCCATCAGCATGTCCCAATGTGTACGCGCGGGCTTGGCCTTCTTTTCCTCAGGGCCGTCGCCGTCCACCAGGAGTGCCTGCGCCCCGCAGACCTTGCACTCCCACTCCGGCGGGATCTCCGCCTCGACCGAGAAGGGCATCTCAAAGCGGTGCCCCTTCTCGCATGCGTACTCCACGGCCTGGCGCGGGGCCAGGTCGATGCCGCGGTCCGTCTCGTAGCTGGTCACCACGAGGCGCGTGCCGCGAAGAGCTCGCTCACTCATGAATCGTGCCTCCCGGGCTTGTCGCCCACAGGACAGGTGTCGCTGTCGTCGTCATCCGGTCAACGTCCGGTCGGCGGTAAAGATTCCCGTTGATGGGTCATGCGTCGCCGTCGTAGCCGCCCCTTGTTGTACCCACCGTCGCCCGGTTTGTCACATCTGGCATCAGATGTCACCCAACGCTTCAGTATCATTGACGCGCAGTAACGGTACGCCAGGCAGGCCAAACGCGTACACTACCGCTCTTTGGCCCCGGACGCTAAATCCTCTCGGGTACGGGATTGCCCGCGTCCCGCACCGCCTGGCGCACCGGGACCCGGGCGAGCAGGACGAAGCCGATGACGAAGAAGGCCACGAGCGAGACGATCGCGTCCCTGTAACTTCCCGTCAGCTGGTAGGTCAACCCGAACAGCAGCGGGCCGAGCCAGCTCATCCCGCGGTCGCTCATCTCGTACGCCGAGAAGTACTCGGCCTCCTTGCCGCTCGGCACGAGGTGCGAGAACAGGGAGCGCGAGAGCGCCTGGCTGCCGCCCAGGACCAGACCGATGCCGGACGCGAGGACGAAGAACCACACGGGCGCGCCCGCGGGCAGGAAGTACCCGGCGGCGAGGGTGAGCGTCCAGGCGACGAGCGATCCGAGAATGGTGCGTTTGGCGCCGTACGCGCGGGCCAGTCGGCCCATGCCCAGTGCGCCCGCGACCGCGAGCACCTGCACCAGGAGTACGGCCGTGATCAGGGTCGACTGGCTGAGCCCCAGTTCCTCGGAGCCGTAGACCGAGGCCTGCGAGATGACCGTCTGGATGCCGTCGTTGTAGATGAGGTAGGCGAGCAGGAAGGACAGCGTGAGGGGCTGGCGGCGCATGTCGCGCACCGTGGCGGCCAGCTGCCGCCATCCGTGCGCGGACGGCCGTCCGGGGGAGTCGGACGGCGCCCGGCGGTCACGCAGCCGCTTCAGCGGTACGAGGGTGAAGGCGCCCCACCAGACACCCGCCGAGGACAGACAGATGCGCACCGCCGTCGACTCGGAGACGCCGAAACTGTCATGGGCCGTGAACAGGACCAGGTTGGCCACCAGGACCACCGATCCGGCCGCGTAGCCGAAGGCCCAGCCCCGGGAGGAGACGGCGTCGCGTTCCTCGGGCGGGGCGATCTGCGGGAGGTAGGAGTTGTACAGGACCATCGACACGGCCAGCGAGGCGTTCGCGACGATCAGCAGCAGCCCGCCCAGCAGGTAGCGGTCGCCGTCCAGGAAGAACATGCCCGTGGTGGCTGCTGCGCCCAGATAGGCGGCCGCCGCGAGCAGCGGCTTCTTGCGGCCCGTGCGGTCGGCGGCGGCGCCCGCCATCGGCATCACGACGATCGACAGGATGACCGAGGCGGAGACCGCGTACGCGAAGAAGGAACCGGCGCGGACCGGTATCCCGAGCGGGTGGACGAACCCGTCCGCGTCCGCCGCGTGCTTGGCCACCGCCGTCAGGTAGGGGCCGAGGAACACGGTGAGCACGCTCGTCGAGTAGACGGAGCAGGCCCAGTCGTAGAAGTACCAGCCGCGCTGTTCTCGCCGGCGCTCCGCGGCCTCGTCGGCCGCCCCCGCCCGCACGGTGTCGGTGCTCACCCGTGCCCTCGCTTCCCCGTGAACGGACCGCGCGAGGAGGCTCAGAACCAGGTGCCCCGGTCTTCCAGGACCTTGCGCAGTGTGTCGATGTGATCGGTCATGATGCCATCGACCCCCAGGTCCAGCAGCCGGTGCATGCGTTCCGATTCGTTTACGGTCCACACGTGCACCTGGAGCCCGCGCGCGTGGGCGGCCCGCACGAACCGGCGGTCGACCACCGGCACCCCCGACTGCGTCTCGGGAACCTGGGCCGCGATCGCGGAGCGGCGCACCGCGGCCGGCACGCCCCAGGAGCGCAGCCGCAGGTTGAGCACCCCCCGGGTGCCGAACGAGGTCGCGAGGCGCGGTCCGGCCAGGTGCTGGGCGCGGGTCACGCGGGCCTCGGAGAACGAGCCGACGCAGATCCGGTCCCAGGCGTCGGTGCGGCCGATCAGGTCGAGCAGCGGCAGGAGCGCGGGTTCCGCCTTGACGTCGATGTTCCAGCGCGTCTCGGGGAACTCCTCGAGCAGTTCCTCGAAGAGGGGGACCGGCTCCTTGCCCGCCACGCGCGCCTGGCGCACGTCGTCCCAGGGGAGGTCGGCGATCCTGCCCGCGCCGTCGGTCACCCGGTCGAGGGTCGTGTCGTGGAAGGCGACCAGCCTGCCGTCCGCCGTGGCGTGCACGTCGGTCTCGATGTAGCGGTATCCGGCGTCCACCGCCCGACGGAACTGCGCCAGGGTGTTCTCCAGGCCGTCCGCGGACCCGCCGCGATGCGCGAAGGGGATCGGGCCGGGATGGTCGAGGTAGGGGTGAAGGGTGCGGGTGCTCACCCGGGCAGTATGGCGCGCTCGGGTTGACCCGGGGCGACAACGGCGCTGACGACCGGTGCCGGCCGGGCGGCGAACACCCGCAGGAAGAGCTGGGCCAGGGGGCCGATGGCCACGGCGTAGAGCACCGTGCCGACGCCGACCGTGCCGCCGAGCGCGAAGCCGGTCGCGACGACGGCCACCTCGAGGACCGTGCGCACCAGACGGACCGAGCGGCCCGTACGCCGGTTCAGTCCCGTCATCAGACCGTCGCGGGGACCCGGGCCGAAGCGGGCGGAGATGTAGAGGCCCGTGGCCACGCCGTTCAGCACGACGCCCGCCACCAGGAGCGGGATCCGCAGGGCCAGGGAGCGGACGTCCGGCACCAGCGCGAGCGTGCCGTCCATGGCGAGGCCGACCACGAAGACGTTCGAGACGGTGCCGAGGCCCGGCCGCTGGCGCAGCGGGATCCACAGGAGCAGCACCGCCGCGCCCACGACGATCGACACCACGCCGATCGTCAGGCCGGTCAGCTCGGCGAGACCCTGGTGCAGCACGTTCCACGGCTCCAGCCCGAGACCCGCCTCCACGAGGAGCGCCGAGCTCGCGCCGTACAGGGCGAGGCCGGCGTAGAGCTGGACGAGACGGCTGGGGAGCCGCCCGGGACCGGGAGCCCCGGCGGGTGCGGAGTCGGAGCGTGTGGACACGTGATGCCCCCCAGTGGTGGTAGTGGCCTGGCGCATGACACTCTGTGGCTTGGGAACTGGCTTCAACCATGGCCAATTCGGGGAAGGTGGACTGGAATCATGGCGCAGTGGACTTCAGCGGTGGGGGCCGCGCAGCTGGCCCGGCTCCTCAACTCCCAGCAGGAGCGGCCCGCCGGGCAGGGGACCCGGCGCCCGCCCGCCTATCGTGCCCTCGCCGACGGGGTGCGGTTGCTCGTGCTCGAAGGACGGGTGCCGGTCGCCGCGCGGCTGCCCGCCGAACGGGAGCTGGCCCTCGCCCTGTCGGTCAGCCGTACGACCGTCGCCGCCGCCTACGAGGCCCTGCGGGCGGAGGGCTTCCTGGAGTCGCGCCGCGGAGCCGGCAGCTGGACCGCGGTCCCCGCCGGGAACCCGCTGCCCGCGCGCGGTCTGGAACCGCTGCCGCCCGAGACCCTCGGTTCGATGATCGACCTCGGCTGCGCGGCGCTGCCCGCGCCGGAGCCGTGGCTGACCCGGGCCGTGCAGGGCGCGCTGGAGGAACTGCCGCCGTACGCGCACACGCACGGCGACTACCCCGCGGGCCTTCCCGCGCTGCGCGCCATGCTCGCCGAGCGGTACACGGCACGCGGCATCCCGACCATGCCCGAGCAGATCATGGTGACCACGGGCGCGATGGGCGCGATCGACGCGATCTGCCATCTCTTCGCGGGCCGCGGTGAGCGCATCGCCGTCGAGTCCCCCTCCTACGCCAACATCCTCCAGCTCATGCGGGAGGCCGGCGCCCGGCTGGTGCCCGTCGCGATGGCCGAGGGACTGGCCGGCTGGGACATGGACCGCTGGCGCCAGGTCCTGCGTGACGCCGCGCCCCGGCTCGCGTACGTCGTCGCCGACTTCCACAACCCCACCGGCGCGCTCGCCGACGAGGACCAGCGGCGCGGGCTCGTGGAGGCGGCGCGCTCGGCGGGCACCGTCCTCGTCGTCGACGAGACGATGAGCGAGCTGCACCTGGACGAGGGGCTGGAGATGCCGCGCCCCGTGTGCGGCTTCGACCCGGCCGGCTCGACCGTGATCACCGTGGGCTCGGCGAGCAAGGCCTTCTGGGCGGGCATGCGGATCGGCTGGGTGCGGGCCGCCCCCGACGTCATCCGCAGCCTGGTCGCCGCGCGCGCCTACGCCGACCTCGGCACGCCCGTGCTGGAACAGCTCGCCGTGAACTGGCTGCTCAGCACGGGGGGCTGGGAGGAGGCCGTCGGTGTCCGGCGCGACCAGGCCCGGGAGAACCGTGACGCCCTCGTCGCGGCCGTCCGCAGGGAGCTGCCCCGATGGGAGTTCTCCGTGCCGCGCGGCGGTCTCACCCTGTGGGTGCGCACCGGCGGTCTGTCCGGGTCGCGGCTGGCCGAGGTCGGCGAGCGCGTGGGCGTACGGGTGCCCTCCGGGCCCAGGTTCGGGGTGGACGGCGCCTTCGAGGGGTACGTGCGGCTGCCGTTCACCGTGGGCGGCGCCGTCGCGGACGAGGCGGCGACCCGGCTGGCAGCGGCCGCCCGGCTGGTGGAGACCGGCGCGAGCGGAGGGGGCGAGGGGCCCCGGACGTTCGTGGCGTAGCCGTACGAGCGGCCCGGGAACGCACACCGGGGGAGCGGAGCCCGCTTGCCGGAACACCGGACGGGCCCGGTCGCCCGCGCGTTGAGCGGAGTCGGTTGCCGGGACACCGGTTGAGCCCGGTTGCCTGCGTGCCGGCCGAGCCCGGTTGCCGGCACGCCTGGCGGGCTCGGCCGCCGGGGCGCGGTTGAGTCCGGCCATCCGTATGTCGGACGGGTCGGTTGCCTGCGTGTCGGCTGAGGCCGGTCGCCTGTACGTCGGGTGGGCCCGGTCGCCTGCATGTCGGGCGGGGGCGGGATTCGGTGTGGCCGATCGGCTCGGTCGCTTGCACGTCGGGCGGGCCGGGTTCCGGCCCGCCCGGTGTCCGTGTGCCGGCCCCGGGGGCGTGCCCTGTCCTCCGTGCGCCTCTTCGGCTATCCCTCCGCCACCGCGACCCCGGCCACCCCGGCGGCCTCGGAGGGCGCCTGCTCCGCCGCGTCCGCCGGGGTCGTCCGTTCCGGCAGCAGATCGAGCACCGCCCGCCGCTGTGCCTCGCTGGTGGCGTTGTCGTAGGGGTCCGGCGTCGCGGGGACCTGGAGACGCAGGACGGGGCCGGTGCCCAGGCGTGCGTAGCCGCGGCCGGGCGGCACGTTCCGGGTCGGGGTGGTGTGCGGGGGCGCGCCCAGGACCTCTTCGAGCTGCGCGGCCGATGCGGGGCCGAGCACCACGCGCGCGCGGGTGTGCTGACGTACCGCGTCGCCGATGAAGTCGAGGTTCTCGAGGTGCTCGGCGACCACGACCGTGACGCCTGCGGCACGGCCGTGCCGCAGGGGGATCTGGAGCAGCGACTGGGGGTCCTCGCGTCCGTCGGCGGCGGCCAGATGGCCGAGCGCGCTCGGCCGGTCCAGCAGGATCCACAGCGGGTTCCTGATGTCGTCGGGGGCGGGATGCCCGGCCTGGCGGGCGCGGTTCGCGGCGATCAGCCGTCGCTCGGTCTCGTGCGCCGCCCACTCCAGACTGGCGAGCGCCCCGCCCGTCGAGCACTCGACGGCCAGGACGCCCTCCCGCCCGGTCAGACACGCGTACTCGCCGGTGCCCCCGCCGTCGACGACGACGACATCGCCGTACCGGAGGGTTTGCAGGGCGATGGAGCGCAGGAGGGTGGTCGTACCGGTGCCCGGTTCGCCGGTGATCAGAAGATGCGGCTCGGTGGAGCGGGCGCCCGTGCGCCAGACGACCGGGGGGACGTCGCGCCGCTCCTCGCCGTGGGTGAGGGGGAGCGTGCGCTGGACGTCGGCCGGATCGGTGAACCCGAGGACCGTCTCGCCGGGCGCGGTGACGAAACGCTGGGCGGCGATGTCGGTGGGCAGGGGCGGAAGGACCGTGACGGTGAGTTCGTTGCCCTCCTCGTCCCAGTCGAAGTGGTACTCACGGCCACGGCCCGACTTGGCGTGCAGGAGCTGCTCGATGCGGGCGCGGGAGTCCGCTTCGCCGTCCGTGAAGTACGCCGGGTAGTGGATGAGCAGACGGGAGATCCGCCCGTCGTCGTCGAAGTCGTACGAGGAGAAGACCTTCTCCCAGTCGCC
Organism: Streptomyces populi; assembly: GCF_002911015.1. Taxonomy (GTDB): domain Bacteria; phylum Actinomycetota; class Actinomycetes; order Streptomycetales; family Streptomycetaceae; genus Streptomyces; species Streptomyces populi. The sequence goes on along the minus strand of NZ_KZ626860.1, from coordinate 23,983 downwards.
GTCGTGGGCGTACAGGGGAGCGGGGTCCTCGGCCGCGGAGAAGTACGGGACGAGCGCCTCGTAGAGGGACTGGAGGCGTCCGGTCTGCGCCTCGTCCGGGCCGGTCGCGGGCGGTGGGGTGCGCTCGCGACCGGCCCAGGCCGCCGCCGCCATCAGACCGATGACGGCGAGCAGAGGTCCGTACGGCACCAGAGCCACGATCAGGATCACCGAGGCCGCCAGGAACAGCAGCGGCCCGCGCCGGTCCTTGGGGGTGGCGGCCCACCTGCGCCGCCCGGCGGCTGCCAGCCGGCGCAGTCCACGGGTGACCGTGATCAACGGGTGGAGGACGTCGGTGGCGCTGTCGGCCGCCGTCCGGGCCAGCTCCCGGCTCTTGGCGATCTGCGTGGTGCCGTTGCTGAGGATGCGGGGGAGAGGGCGCCGGGCCACTGCTGTCTCCTGGAGGTGCGTACGAGGTGGGGACGTCGTCAGAACTTGATCCCGCCGAGGAGGCCGGCCAGGCTCTCCCCGCCGGCCTTGATGCTCGGCGCGATGGCCGTGCTCGCGAGGTAGAAGCCGAAGAGCGCGGCCACGAAAGCGTGCGACGCCTTCAGTCCGTCCTTCTTGAAGAAGAGGAAGACGATGATGCCGAGAAGGACGACGCCTGACATGGACAGAATCATTTGAGCTCTCCTGGTTCGTGGGGACGGTCACCATGAGTTGTTCCAGGATCACAGCATGTATCCATACGATAAAAGGTGCAACTGGGTGAAAAACGCCGGATTTCATCCATGTGACGGAGCCGTCTTGCGCCGCCTGAGCTGCTCCGTTGCGCTCGATGCGCATTTTGTGATCTTTGCAGCGGAGGATGCCTGTCGTGCGCCGCCGGAGCCAGTACCCTGTCGATTCACCCGAACGGTTGCAGTGAGAGGCGGTCCGGCCGATGAGCGAAGCCCCCGACCCCGAGGTCGTGGAGCTCGCGACCAAGATCTTCGATCTGGCGCGACGCGGCGAGACGGAGACGCTCGTGGCGTATGTCGACGCGGGTGTTCCGGCCGACCTCACCAACGACCGCGGGGACTCGCTCGTGATGCTCGCCGCCTACCACGGTCACGCCGGGGCGGTCGGCGCGCTGCTGGAGCGCGGCGCCGAGGCCGACCGCGTCAACGACCGGGGCCAGACCCCCCTCGCCGGAGCCGTCTTCAAGGGCGAGGAGGCCGTCATCCGGGTCCTCCTGGCCGCCGGCGCCGATCCGGCCGCGGGTACTCCCTCGGCCGTCGACACGGCACGCATGTTCGCCAAGACGGACCTGCTCGAATTGTTCGGCACATCATGAATCGAACGCTCTGACCAGGCGATACGCGGGAAAAAAGGGAGGCGGAACGGGGCCGCCGGAAATACGGTCGCGGCAGGAAGAACGGCCGGGTCATCATGACGACGTGATTCACGGACGCGATGGCTGGGCAGGAGTTGCCGCACCGCGCGGGCCGTGACTCGGCCCGCATGGGCCACCGACGAGAGGCAGAGGAAGATGGTCTACAGCAAGCAAGAGACGGCGGGCGCCCCGACGTGTTGTCACGCGGCCAGGTAATGCAGGATCCCGGTTGCGTCGACGCTTGATGTGAGGCTGTTTCCCATGTTCGATCCGGTCATAGCGCCCAGCGGTACGCTGCTCGGCCTCCTCCAGAGGGGCCGCGGCGACGGCACGCTGCACGCGCTCACCGCACCGCGGGCCGAAGCGCTCGCGGCACTGGACCACTGTGTCCTCAGGGACCCCCGCCACGACTGGCAGGTGGAGAACCGCTCCCTGTACTACGCCCGTCTCTACCTCGACCTGAACGGTGAACTCGACGAGATCGAGCGTCACCTCTTCGACGCCGAGGACATCCTCGACGACTGCGAGTCACGCACGGGGCTCGCCCTCGCCGTCCTCGGGCACCTCGCCTCGTACGGCAGGCGTGACGCGCTCGCGCTGCTGCGCAGGTACGCCGCGGTCGGCTCCAACTGGGCCTGGGCCCTCGACGAGCTGGCCCTGCGCGACGACGACGCGGGCCTGCGCGCCCTCGCCGCCCCCGTGCTCGCCCGGTTCCCCGCCGACCCGGACGGCGAGGCCGCCCTCGCCGCCGCCGTGCGCGACGCCTTCGAGCCACGGCCGTGGCGGCTGTGGGCCGACGACTCCCGTGAGTCCGTCGCTCGCCGCGTGCGTGCCGCTCAGGAGGCCGGGTCCTTCGACCGCTGGCAGCGCCAGATGCGGCCGTCGGGACCCCGTCCCGGGTGGAGCGTCGGCGCCGTCTTCGAGTGGGCCCAGCAGGGCGTCGAGCGCGGGGCCGCACTGCACGTCCCGGCCGCCCGCTGCCTGACCGCCGTCGCCGGACCGGAGGACCGCCCCGAGATCGTCGAGGCCGCCCGCCACGGCTCGGACGGCGCGCGCTGCACGGCCCTGCGCTATCTGGCCGACGGCAACGATCCGGACGCCCTCGACCTCGTCGAGTCGGCCGTCGCGGACGGGTCGGCGGCCGTCGTCGAAGCCGCCGTCGACGCCTTCGAACGGATGCGGAGCGTCGCCGCCGTCGACCGGGCGCGGGGCTGGGCGCACCGGCCCGACGCCCTCGGTGCCGCCGCCGGCCGCGTGCTCGCCTGCCGGGGTGGTACGCAGGACCGCGATCTCGTCCTGGCGGCCCTGCGCGAGGCGGTACGGGGCGAGGGCCCCGACGCGCCGACCCTGTGGACCCTCGTCGACGGCACCGGACGGCTCGGCATCGCCTGCGCCGCCCCCGTGCTGCGGCACGTCTACCGGGAGACCGCGTCGTCGCACCTGCGTCAGCGCGCCGCCCGCGCCCTGGCCGCCACCGACCCCTCCTTCCCCGCGGGCTTCGCCGTCGAGTGCCTCTGGGACTGCGAGGAGACCACCCGGGAGATCGCCGCCCGGCACGCCGAGACCGGTGACGCGCGCGTGGTGGACCAGCTGCGCCGGCTGGCGGCGGATCCGGCCGAGGAGGCCGAAGTCCAGACAGCGGTACGGAGCAGGATCGGGCCCGACATGCCGGCCGTATGAACGTTCGGTGACCCGTGAGTCAGGAGCGCGTGGACGGGGGTCGGCCTGCTCAGGGGCGGAGAGCAACGCTCACGGGACGTTCATCGTTCGCATAGATCCACGTTGACGCGGCCACGTCCAATGCGGCGAGAACACCCGTATGCGTGTCGTCATCGTGACCGAATCCTTTCCCCCCGATGTGAACGGCGTGGCCCACTGCGCGCTCCAGACCGCCCGGCACCTCGTCGACCGCGGTCACACTCCCCTCGTCGTCGCCCCGGCCGCCTCGCCCAGGTTCTCGGCCTCCCCCGACCAGGGAGGCACCCCCACCGGGAACGGGCCCGACGCCCTCGCGCCGTGCCCGGTCGTCCGCGTCCCCTCCATCCCGCTCCCGGGCTACCCCCAGGTCCGCGTCGCCCTCCCCAGCCGACGCGTCGCCGCGGCCATCACCGAACACCGCGCCGACATCGTCCACCTGGCCAGCCCCTTCGTCCTCGGCGTCCGCGGCATGGCGGCCGCCTCCCGGCTCGGCATCCCCGCCGTGGCCGTCTACCAGACCGACCTCGCCGGATACGCCCGCACGTACATCAGCGCGGGTGAGGCCACCGCGTGGCGGCGCATCCGCTCGGTGCACGCCGCGGCCGACCGGACGCTCGCCCCCTCCAGCGCGGCCCTGCGCGACCTGGAGGCGCACGGCGTGCCCCGGGTACGGCTGTGGGCCCGCGGTGTCGACACGGTCCGCTTCCACCCCGACCGCCGCGACGAGGCGCTGCGCCGCGAACTGGCGCCGAACGGCGAGCTGATCGTCGGCTACGTCGGCCGGCTCGCTCCCGAGAAGCAGGTCGAACTGCTCTCCGGCGTCTGCGGACTGGACGGCGTCCGCGTCGTCGTGGTCGGCGACGGCCCCAGCGAGACCACCCTGCGCGGCGCGCTCCCCGGCGCGGTCTTCCTCGGCCGGCGCACCGGCGACGAACTCGCCCGGATCTTCGCCTCGCTGGACGTCTTCGCGCACACCGGCCCCTTCGAGACCTTCTGCCAGACCGTGCAGGAGGCCATGGCCGGCGGGGTGCCCGTCGTCGCCCCCGCCGCGGGCGGACCGCTCGACCTGGTCGCCCACGGGCGCACCGGACTGCTGGTCCCGCCGCGCGACGGCGACGCCGTACGGGACGCGGTGCGCGTCCTCGCCGCCGACCCCGCGCTGCGAGCGGCCTACGGCGCCGCCGGCCGTGCCATGGTCGAGGGCCGCACCTGGGCCGCGGTGGGCGACCAGCTCATCGGCCACTACGAGGACGTGCTCTCCGCGCGGAAGCCGGTGGCGGCATGAGCCTGCGCATCGTACGGCTCGCCAACTTCGTCGCCCCCGCCTCCGGAGGGCTGCGCACCGCGCTGCGGGAGCTGGGCACCGGTTACCTGGCCGCCGGTCACGAACCGGTCCTCGTCGTACCCGGCGCGCGCGCGAGCGACCGCGACACCGGGCAGGGACGGGTGATCACGCTGCCCGGCCCGCTGCTGCCCGGCACCGGCGGCTACCGCGTCCTCACCGACAGGCGGAGGGTCGCCCGGCTCCTGGAGTCGCTCGCCCCCGACCGCCTGGAGGTCTCCGACCGCACGACCCTGCGCTGGACCGGGGTCTGGGCACGACGGGCCCGGGTGCCCGCGGTGATGGTCTCCCACGAGACCGCCGACGGCGTCCTGCGGACCTGGGGACTGTCCGAGGCGATGGCCCGGCGGACCGCCGACGCCCTCAACGTCCGTACCGCGCACACCTACGCACGCGTGGTGTGCACCACGGAGTTCGCCGAGCGCGAGTTCGTGCGGATCGGCGCCCGCAACGTCGTACGCGCCCCCCTGGGCGTCGACCTGGTGGGCCGGCACCCGGCCCTGCGCGACCCGGCGCTGCGCGCCCGCCACGCGCGCGCGGACCAGGTCCTGCTCGTCATGTGCTCCCGCCTCTCGGTGGAGAAGCGCCCCGGCACGGCGCTCGACGCGCTGGAGGCGCTGCTGCGGCGCGGTGAGCGGGCCGTGCTCGTCGTCGCCGGGGACGGACCGCTCAGGCCCCGGCTCGAACAGCGCGCCCGGGAACGGAGGCTGCCCGTCACCTTCCTCGGGCACGTCGCCGACCGCGCCCTGCTCGGTTCGCTCCAGGCCTCGGCGGACGTGTGCCTGGCACCCGGGCCCGCGGAGACCTTCGGGCTCGCCGCCCTGGAGGCCATGGCCTGCGGGACCCCCGTCGTCGCCAGCGCGCACTCCGCCCTGCCGGAGATCGTCGGCTCCGCCGGAGCCACCGCCGCCGACAGCGGGGACTCCTTCGCGGACGCGGTACGGCTGCTGCTCGGCCGCGCCGAGAGCGAGCGCAGGCAGGCCGCACGCGCGCGTGCCGAGTGCTTCGGCTGGGACGCCGCCGTGACGGGCTTCCTCGCCGCGCACGACGCGGTGGCCGTGCCGCGGCCGCGTCTCCAGGAGGGCGTGGCATGAGACCGGTGCGGTTCGTCGCCCTCGGGGACTCCCTCACCGAAGGAGTGGGCGACCCCGTCGGGGACCGGTGGCGGGGGTGGGCCGAACTCCTCGCCCCCGGGCTCGCCCCGGCGGACGCGCCCGTGGACTTCACCAACCTCGCGGTCAGCGGGGCACAGACACGGGACGTCCTCGAACGGCAGACCCCGGCGGCGCTCGCCCTGGAACCCGACGTCGTCTCCGTCGTGATCGGCGTCAACGACACCCTGCGGTACACCTTCGACATCCATGCGGTGGCCGAACGGCTCGACACGGTGTACGCGGCGTTCCGCGCGCGGGACACGACCGTGCTGACCGCCTGCCTCCCGGACCCCGGCTCGATGCTGGGGTTGCCGGGAGCCCTGGCCCGTCCGCTGGCCCGGCGTCAGCACGCGGTCAACGCCGTGGTGCACGCGCTCTCGAAGCGGCACGGGGCGATGCATCTGCACGCGGCGGAGGAGGAGTGGATCGAGGACCGTTCCGTGTGGAGCGCCGACCGGCTGCATCCGGGGGAGCTGGGGCACCGTCAACTGGCCCTGCGCTTCCACGCGCTGCTCACCGAGGAGGGCCTCGCCGCCGGGACCGGCCCCTCGGCCGAGGCCGAATTCCCCGCGCCGACCCGCTCCGCGAGCCTGTTGTGGCTGGCCACGGCGGGAACGGGCTGGGTGGCCCGGCGCTGCACGGACCTGCTGCCCCAACTGCTCACCCTCGCCGCGTCCGAGGTGCGCCACCGGGCCCGGGGCACCAGCGCCCGCCTCGACCTGAGTGCCTCGCACGCCGTCGCGTCCGCCCTGGCGGCCCTGTCCGTGCCGGAACGGCCGGACGTGGCCTGACGGGCGGGTGCGGCCCGGTGGACGGCCGGACGCGTGAGGCGGGCACCGGCCGCACGGGCCGGTGCTTCCTCCGCGAGTGCCCGCCCGCGTCGGCGTCAGCGGCGGCGTACGGCCACGAAGCGCACCGGGGTCCCCGGGACCGCCTGGGCGGCCGCCGGGAGGTCGCCGGGACGGACGACCGCGATCACCGGGTAGCCCCCGGTGGTCGGATGGTCGGCGAGGAAGACGACCGGCCTGCCGTCGGGGGGCACCTGGACGGCACCCAGCACCATGCCCTCACTGGGGAGTTCGCCGGACACGCTCCTCTCCAGCGACGGCCCCTCCGTGCGCAGGCCGATGCGGTTGCTCGCCGCCGACACCCGGTAGGCGCGCGTCGTGAGCGTCCGCAGGGCCGGCCCGGTGAACCAGTCGTCGCGCGGGCCGAGGGTCACGCGCAGAACCAGTTCGGCGGGCGGCGCGCGGTGCGCGGCGACGTCCACGCGCGCGTGAAGGACGCCGGGACCGCCCAGGGGAAGTACCGCGCCGTCCGCCAGGGGCGGGGGGCCGAGCCCCGAGAGGAGGTCGGTCGAGCGGCTGCCGAGCACCGGATCGACCGCCACGCCGCCGGACACGGCCACGTAGCTCCGCAGCCCCGCGCGCGCGGGACCGACGTCCAGGAGCGCCCCCGCGGGCACCCGGACGGGAGCCCCCCAGGCGGCCGGGCGGCCGTCCACCCTCACCGAACAGGGCGCTCCGGTCACCGCCACCGTGACCGTCGAACGGGGCCGCAGGGCACAGCCGTCGACCGTCGTCTCCAGCACGGCGGCCTCCACGGGGTTGGCGACGAGCCGGTTGGCCAGTGCCGCCGCGGGCGCGTCGAGCGCTCCGGAACGCGGTACGCCGAGGTGGGCGTGCCCCGTCCGCCCCTGGTCCTGGACGGTTGTCAGGGCCCCGGCCCGCACCACCGCGAGGGCCCGGTCGCTCATGGACGTCCCTCCGGCACGAAACGCACCCGCGCGCCGGGCGCCAGCAGCGCGGCCGGCACGCGCGCGTGGTCCCACAGCACCGCGTCCGTCGTGCCGATCAGCTGCCAGCCGCCCGGCGAACTGCGCGGGTACACACCGGTGTACGGGCCCGCGAGCGCCACGGATCCCGCGGGCACCGCCGTCCGCGGGGTCGCCCGGCGCGGCACGTCGTACCGCTCCGGCAGCCCCGTGAGGTAGCCGAAGCCGGGCGCGAACCCGCAGAACGCGACCCGGAACCCGGCCGCCGCGTGGATCTCCGGCACATCACGCACCGCCACCCCCCAGAAGGCCGCCACGTCCGCCAGGTCGGGGCCGTCGTACCGTACCGGGATCTCGACGGTGTCCTCCACGCGCGCGTTCAGCGGGGGGATCTCCCAGCCGGGCAGCGACTCCGCGAGCCGGACGGGGTCGTCCAGTCCGTCCAGGAGCACCGTGCGGGCCGCCGGGACGATCTCCCGCACGGTGAGCGATCCCTCCGCGCGGCGCCGCACCAGTTCGGCGTGCAGCGCCTGGGCGGCCTCTCCCGAGGAGACCTCGACGAGCAGCGCCCGGTCACCGACGGGCAGGGCCCTCACGCGAACGCCTCCACGCGCACGCCCGCCGATTCCAGCCGGGCCCGCACCCGACGGGCCAGCCCGACCGCCCCCGGTGTGTCCCCGTGCAGGCACAGCGAGCGCGCCCGGACCGGAACGCGCTCCCCGGAGAGGGAGACGACCTCCCCGGAGCACGCCAGTCCCAGGGAGCGTTCGACCACGGCATCGGCCTCCGCGATCACCGCGCCCTCCTGGGACCGCGGCACCAGAGTGCCCTCCCCGGTGTACGCGCGGTCCGCGAACGCCTCGGCGACGACGGGCAGTCCGGCCCGTTCGGCGGTCTTCAGGAAGCGCGAGGACGGCAGGCCGAGCACCGGCAGCCCCGCGCCCGCGAGCAGGACGCCGTCGACGACCGCCGCCGCCTGTTCCTCGTCGTGCACGACGCGGTTGTAGAGCGCGCCGTGCGGTTTCACGTACGCCACCCGCGAGCCCGCCGCGCGCGCGAAGACCTCCAGGGCGCCGATCTGGTAGGCCACCTCGGCCGTCAGCTCGCCGGGCGGCACGTCCATCGCCCGCCGCCCGAACCCCGCCAGGTCACGGTAGGAGACCTGGGCGCCGATCCGTACGCCCCGCTCCGCCGCCAGCTCGCACACCCGCCGCATGGTGGCCGCGTCCCCGGCGTGGAAGCCGCAGGCCACGTTGGCGCTGGTCACGACGGACAGCAGCTGCTCGTCGTCGGTCAGCCGCCAGCGGCCGAAGCCCTCGCCGAGATCGGCGTTGAGATCGATGGGGGTCATGGGCTGCCGTTCCTCCTCCTCCGGCCCGTTCAGGCCACTCGGTACTGCTCGTCGCGGGTGTCGGTGATGAACATCCGGCCGGGCGCGTGGGTGATCGCGAACGGCGGACGGGACGCCATCACCGCGGCCTGGGGTGTCACTCCGCAGGCCCAGAACACCGGGATGTCGTCCGGGGCGGCGACCACCGGATCGCCGAAATCGGGGCGTGCCAGATCCTCGATGCCCAGCCCCGACGGATCGCCGCAGTGCACCGGGGAGCCGTGCACGGCGGGCAGCAGACTGCTCTCCCGGATCGCCGTGCTCAGGTGCTCGGGCGGCACCGGGCGCATCGAGACGACCATCGGCCCGCTCAGCCGGCCCGCCGGGCGGCACTGACGCGCCGTCACGTACATCGAGACGTTGCGGCCCTGCTCGATGTGGCGCATCGGGACGCCCGCGGAGCTCAGCGCCCACTCGAAGGTGAAGCTGCATCCGATCAGGAACGACACCAGGTCCGGGCGCCAGTGGTCGACGACGTCCGTGGGCTCGGCGACCAGCTCGCCGTGCTCCCACACCCGGTAGCCCGGCAGGTCGGTGCGCAGATCGGCGCCCCCGGCGAGCACGGTGGTCCAGGAACCGGCGTCGGTGACGTCGAGGACGGGACACGGTTTGGGGTTGCGCTGGCAGAACAGCAGCATCTCGTACGCCCAGTCGGCCGGTACCGAGACGAGGTTGGCCTGGGCGTGGCCCGCGGCGATTCCGGCGGTGGGGACCGACAGCCCCGAACGGAACCGCCGACGGGCTCTCGCGGGGGTCCACGCGTGCGCGCGGGCGAGGGGCGTCAGCAGGCCGGGCGAGCCGTCTTCGGGGAGGGCGGGCGGGCGGACCTGGACGGTGTCGTTCACAGGAGCTCCTTGCCACGGGTCTCGGGGAGTCCGGTCAGGGCGAGTGCGGCGAGCGCGTAGCCGATCGCGCCGAAGACCAGCGCTCCGCCCACGCCCCAGCTGTCGGCCAGGAAGCCGACCGTGGTGGGGAAGGCCGCGCCGACGGCGCGCCCGGTGTTGTACGCGAAGCCCTGTCCCGTGCCCCGTACCGCCACCGGGTACAGCTCGCTGAGGAACGAGCCGAAGCCGCTGAAGATCGCCGACATGCAGAAGCCGAGGGGGAAACCGAGCACCAGGAGAAGGGTGTCGGCGCCGCTCGGGATGTTCGCGTACGCGAGGATGCAGGCCGCGGAGAGGACCGCGAACAGCAGGATGTTGTGCTTGCGGCCCAGTCTGTCGGTGAGGAGACCGCCGGTGAGGTAGCCGAGGAAGGCTCCGGAGATCAGGAGCGTCAGATAGCCGCCGGTGCCGACGACGGACAGTCCGCGCTCCGTCTTCAGATAGGTGGGCACCCAGGTGGCCAGCGTGTAGTAGCCGCCCTGGACACCGGTGGAGAGCAGGACCGCGAAGAACGTGGTGCGCAGCAGGCCCGGGGTCTGCGCCGTGCCGGGCCTGAAGAGCGCGGTGAACGACCCCTTGTCCGCGCTCTTCTCACGGACCGCGGCCGCTTCGGGGGCGTCCCGCACCTCGCGCCGCACCCAGACCACGAGCAGCGCGGGCAGCGCGCCGGTCCAGAACATCACGCGCCAGGCGAGGCCGTCGTCGAGGTACTGGAAGACCAGTGTGTAGACGGCCACCGCCAGGCCCCAGCCGACGGCCCAGGCACTCTGGACCGCGCCGAGCGTGCGCCCCCGGTGGCGCGGGCTCGCGTACTCGGCGACCAGGACGGCGCCGACCGCCCACTCGCCGCCGAAGCCGAGGCCCTGGAGGGCGCGGAACACCAGCAGGGTCTCGTAGTTCGGCGCGAAACCGCAGGCCACGGTGAACACCGCGTAGGTGACGACCGTGATCATCAGCGCCTTGACGCGTCCGATCCGGTCCGCGACCACGCCCGCGAGCGCGCCGCCGACCGCGGACACGACCAGCGTGACGGTGGTGAACAGGCCGGTCTGACCGCTGTCGAGGCCGAAGTACGCCGCGAGGGCGACCATGCTCAGCGGCAGGGTGAAGTAGTCGTACGAGTCGAGGCCGTAGCCGCCGAACGCGCCGCCGAAGGCGCGCCGGCCCCGCGGGCCGAGTGCGCGCAGCCAGCCGAACGCGCCCTCCCGGGCGGCGGGTTCACCCGTGGCGGGTGTGGTGCCGGGGGTCAGGGCCTGGGGTGGAGGGGTCGTGCTCATGGGCACCTCGCAGTGAGAGACGAAGAGTGCGTGAGGACTGAGCCGAGCCGTGCGGAAGCCTTGGGGCGCTTGGCAGTTCGGGGTGGTGCGAAGCGGTGCGCGGAGTGCTGTGTGTCGTGGTGCGACATCCCGTGCGCGTGCGGTGGTGCGAAATCTTGTGCGCGTGCGGTGGTGCGACGGACCGCGCGCACCCGGTGGTGCGGAGAGCGCCTGCCCGACAAGGTAGAGGATCGTTGAACGATCCCTCAATACCCGTGTTGTTTCGTTCCGGGGTCTGCGGTTGAATTCCGGGCATGGCGGAGCTCACGGAACTGGCCGACGATCGCGCCCTGTTGGGCCGCACCAGCACTGCCGAGCGGGTCTCGGACATCCTCAGGAGCCGGATCGCGGAGGGTTTCTTCCCGCCCGGGACGCGGCTGTCGGAGGACAGCATCGGCGGTGCCCTCGGGGTCTCGCGCAACACGCTGCGGGAGGCGTTCCGGCTGCTCACGCACGAGCGGCTGCTGGTGCACGAACTCAATCGCGGGGTCTTCGTGCGGGTGCTCACCGTCGAGGACGTCGAGGACATCTACCGCACCCGGTCCCTCGTCGAGTGCGCCGTGGTCCGTGGACTCGGCAGTCCGCCGTACGCCGTGGAAGGGATCGGCAAGGCCGTCTCCGACGGGCAGCGGGCCGCGCGCGAAGGTGACTGGAAAGGAGTGTCGACCGCCAACATCCACTTCCACCGCGAGCTGGTCGCGCTCGCCGGCAGCGCCCGCACCGACGAGGTGATGCGCAGCGTCTTCGCGGAGCTGCGTCTGGCCTTCCACGTCGTGGACGACCCCCAGCGGCTCCACGAGCCCTACCTCGCGCGCAACCACGAGATCCTCCAGACCCTCCGGGCGGGCGACCGGGACGGCGCGGAGCGCCTCCTCGCGGCCTACCTCGACGACTCGCTCCGGGGCCTGGTCGAGGTGTACGCGCGCCGGGTGGCCGACGGGGGGCAGGGCACGGCCTGACGGACGGACGGGCGTGCGTGCCGTGCGGGCCGGCGTGTGACGTCGGCCATGAGGGCGGGCGCCGTGGCGGCGGACGCCCGGGACCGGTGCCGCGCCTTCGGCCACGGAGGCGGGTGTCATGGCGCCGCCACTGGGACGGACGCCGTGGCGTCGGTCACGCGGAGCGGGTGTGCGCGTGACTGCCCGCGCCGGGGGAGCCACCGCGGGCTCCGGCCGGGGCGGGGTCCTCCTCAGGCGTCGCGGGGCCGGGCCGTGAGGGCTCGAGACGGGTGTGGCGGCCCGGTGGCGGGGCGCTGGGTCGGTCGGCGGTTCACGGGCCGGTGGGTCGGCGGGGTCGGGGCCGGGCGGGCCGGCGGGTCGGAGCAGGGCCGGCGGGTTGTGGCGCGGTCGTGACGGCGGTCGCTTCTGCGCGGTTTCGGCCGTTGTCGGACCGAGGATTTAGTCTGTTCACCGTGACTTCGCCTGCATCGACGGACAGCGTTCCGCCCCAGCTCAGCGCGGGACCGCGCCCGGCGCCGGGCCCGGCCGCCGACGAGGGCCTGGCGCGGCGGCTGCGCGCGCTCGCCTGCACCGCGCCGCTGCACGACCTGGACATGCGCAAGGCGAACCTCGCGGGCGAGTACACGGTGTACGGCATGGCCGAGGTCGCCCTCGCGGCCATCGATCTCGTCACATTGAACATGGACTTCGACACGGGCGCCGACCACGAGCAGATAGTGGCCAGGCTCGTCCCGCGCATCGCCGCCCAGGCCCCCGCCCGCCCGGTCGCCGAGCACGAGCGCGTGGCCCGCTGGGTCCTGGAGAACCTGATCAACGTCGGCAGCGTCGACCGGGGCTTCAGGGCGGTGTACGGCACCTTCGCCCCCGACGGCACCTATGTGCGCCGGGACTACGACTTCAAGCTGATCGAGGAAGTGCCGGGCTACGGGGGAAGCGTCTACCTCCGTACGACCGACGAAGCGGTCAACGTCCTCGTCGGCGCCCTCGACACCGATGTCACCAGCGCGCAGATCGCCGCCGAGGTCAAGCTGGAGGTCCTGATCAGCCGCGGCCGGCTGGCCGACGCGCAGCTCGCCGCCGAGCAGGCCCGCTACCGCACCGTGCAGTACGCGGAGACCCTGCGCAAGGCCCTCGACGCCACCCGGCGCAACGTCCGGGCCGTCGACTGGCTCCAGGCCGTGCCCGACATGATCGCCGAGGCACTGGACCACGTGGCCGACCGGTACCGCCACGAGAACGCGATCCTCACCAACATCCGCAAGGCCCGTGACGAGTCCGAGGACCCCGAGCAGAAGCGGCGCGCCGCCGAGCTCGTCGACATCGTCAAGGACTGCATCCGCCGGCACACCCAGCTCCAGTCCCGCCTCCTCGAGGCCGGCCCCCTCTTCCGCGCCGAGCAGGACCGGCAGGCCTTCGGGACCCCCATGACGACCTCGGGGATCGATCTCTACGGCCATCTGGTCGCGCCGGTACTGCCCCTGCCGGTGGAGCGGGCGCTGCGCGTCACCGACGCCTTCTTCAAGCGCGGGACGGGCCTGCGCACCCCCGTCGCCGTGCGGGTCGCGGACCTCGTCGACATCCTGCTGACACCGCCGCTGGAGCGCGAGCACCTCGGCGCGGAGATGCCCGAGCCCGACCTGATCGCCACACCGGACGACAGCCGCTTCAGCGAGGAGCAGCTGGCCGCGGCCAAGGAGCTGCTGAACCTTCCCCCCGACGCGCCGCGACGGCTGTCCGGGCTGCTCGCGGAGGCCCGCCGCCACGATCCCGAGCTGCCCTACCTGGTGGCACTCCTGGCGGTGCACGCCGCGAGTCCGCCGGTCGGCACCGCCTACCGGCAGGGCGAGGAGCGCCTGCTGTTCGCCGTGGACGACGGGACCGAGCTGGACGACCCGGAATTCGGCGGGGCCGATCTGATCGTGGGGATGGCCCTGCTCGACGCGGCCGGGATGAAGGCGGACCGGGCATGAACCCTCCGCCGCGAGAAACCGGACACCGCGGGGCGCCCCGGACCCCCGCGTCCGGCGCCACCGGCCGCGCCCGTCCGGGGAGACCGCACCCCTTCGGTCCGCGAGCCCCGCGCGGGGCGCCCGCCCCCGCCCGTGCACGTACCCTCGTACTTTCGAACAAGGAGCCCCAGCCGTGACCGAGCACGTCGAGTGGAGTGAACCGGAGGCCACCGCCGCACCGGCGAACGCCCCCGTCACCCCTGCCGACGCCGCCGACGCGGCGCGGCTCGTCGCCTTCGGGCTACAGCCCAAACTGCAGCCCGCGCGCGACCAGGAGTACACCGAGCTGCTGCGCCGCTACCGCGAGGACCCGCCCTTCGCGCGGCTCGCCGACGCGGTCGCCGCCGGCCTCGGGCTCGTCGTCCTGGAGGTGTCCCCGCGCGCGGGGATGGCGGTGACCGCCGCCGAGGACTCGGTCTTCGCCGTCCGCATGGGCGACTACGCGCGCCGCGCCTCGACCGACTCCGGGGACCGGTTCCTGCACGGACTCGCCCACCTCGCCGTGGCCGCCCTGGCCTTCCCGCGCCCCGAGGACCTCGCCGACGACGGATACATCGGGCGCGTCTCGGTCAACGGCGTCGACGCCTTCGTACGACAGGCCTGCCGGCGCCTGGAGGAGCGGGCCGAGGAGACCGGCGAGAACACCGACCCGGCGACCGACGCGCCCGGACTGGAGGCGGCCTGGCGGATCTGGGCACGGCGCAGCTCCACCGGGGCCACCAAGGACGCGCGCAGACTGGCCGGCTCGACGACGGGCATCATCGCCAAGGCCGTCGCCTTCCTCACCGACTCCGGGTTCCTCCAGCGCACCGGGGACGACGCCGGCGGGACCTACCGGACGACGGCCCGCTACCAACTCCAGGTCCGCGACATGGCGGGCAGCGCGGCCATGGCCGAACTGCTGGAGCTGGGCATCGTCCCGGTGACGGACGGCACGGCGACACTGCTGCCCGCCGAGGACGCCGACGACCTGGAGCTCGTGGCCGGCGCCGGACTGCCGTTCCACTCCTGACGGCCCCGCCCTCCCCGTCCCCCCCCCACGACCTCCCGTTCCACGATCTCCCGCTTTTCGACTACGAGAGTCCGCCGCCATGTACGAGCTGTCCCGGGTCCGCCTCTACTCCATCGGGCCCGCCGGTGCGCGTTACGCCGACACCGTGCTGGACCTGCGCGGAGTCGGCGAACCCGTACTCGACCCCGCGCCCACCCAGGCGGAGTTCTTCGAGGAGGAGCCGGTCGGCCCGCCGCGCCGCCCCGCGCCCGCCGGTGTGCTCTTCCTGGAGAACGGCGGCGGCAAGTCCGTGCTGCTCAAGCTGATCTTCTCGGTCATGCTCCCCGGCCACCGCAACACCCTGGGCGGCGCCAGCTCCGGCGTGCTGCGCAAGTTCCTGCTCGCCGACGACTGCGGTCACGTCGCGCTGGAGTGGCAGCACACGCTGACCGGCGAGTGCGTGGTCGTCGGCAAGGCGAGCGAGTGGCGGGGGCGCCAGGTCTCCAACGACCCGCGGAAGTTCGCCGAGGCCTGGTACTCGTTCCGGCCGGGCCCCGGGCTCAGCCTGGACAACCTGCCCGTCGCCGAGGCCACTTCGGTGCGGCCGCCCGTCGAGGGTGCCTCCGGAGCACAGGGGCGGCGGCGCACGATGAAGGGCTTCCGCGACGCGATCACCGAGGCGGGCAAGGCCTACCCGCACCTGGAGGTGCACTGGGAGGAGATCCACGACCGCTGGAACGAGCACCTCGGCGACCTGGGCCTCGACCCCGAACTCTTCCGCTACCAGCGGGAGATGAACGCCGACGAGGGCGAGGCCGCCGGCCTCTTCGCGGTCAAGAAGGACTCCGACTTCACCGATCTGCTGCTGCGCGCGGTCACCGACACCCGCGACACCGACGGGCTCGCCGACCTGGTCAGCGGCTTCGGCAACAAGCTGGGGCGACGCGCCGAACTCATCGCCGAGCGCGACTTCACCGCCGGTTCCGTGGATCTGCTCGGCCGGATCGTCGACGCCGCCGGGGCGCGGGCACGCGCGCGTGACGTCCACACCGGCGCCGAGCGGCGCACCAGGACCCTGGCACGGCGGCTGTCCGCGCGGGCCGTGCAGGAGCGCGTGCGCGCCGGTGAGCTGGCCCAGCGCGTGACCGCCGCCGCGTACGCCGTCACCCACGCCGAGGGCGCCCGCGAGCGCAGCGCGCTGATCGCCGCCGAACTCGCCTACCGGCACGCCTCGCTGGCCCTCGCCGGAGCGGAGAAGTCGGCCGCGGCGCAGAAGCGTGAGCTCGCCGACGCACGCACCCTGCACGCGGCCTGGCAGGCCGCCGAGGCCGTGCTGCGCCACCGCGCCGCCGCGGACCGCTCCACCCGCGTCGCCGACGCGATCCGTGAGGCCGAACGGGACGCCGCCCCCGCGCTCGCGGCCCGGGCCACGGCCGCCGTCGACCTCGTCCGCGCGCTGCACCGGGCCGCCGAGGGCGCCGAGTCGCTCGCCAACGAGGAGGAGGAGCGCTCCGCCGGCCTCCTGGAGGCCGGCGAGACGGCGTACGCCGACTCGACTGCCGCCGCCACCGCCGCGCAGCGTGCCCGCAGCGAGATCGGACACCTGCGCCAGCGGCTGGCCGAGGTCGAGCAGGAGACCGCCGAGGCGGTCCGGGCGGGCTGGCTCGACGACAGCGCCCCCGACGCCGACCCGGCCCGGGCCGCGCTCGCCGCCAGCGACGCGGAGAAGAGCGCCGTCGCCGCCTGGGACACCGCGCGCGAGGTCTCGCGGCGCGCCGCCGATCAGGCGCGGGAGGCGGCGTCCGCTGAGTCCCGCGCCGAGCTGACGGCCGCCCGCGCGGCGGACGCGGCGACAGCCGCCGAGCGGGCGCACGAAGCGGAGCGGCGCACGGCCGAGGCGCTGGCGGAGGAGGAACGGCTCGCGGAGCTGCTGAGCCTGCCGGGCACCGACACCCGCCGCGGTGTTCCGCAACCGCACCGTGACGAGGAGTCCGACGGCCCGGCCGGTTCGCCGGGCGTGCCGCTGGCTCCCGAAGAGCTCGACCGGTACGCCGACGAACTGCGCGGACTGCTCGACGAAGGGGTCGCCGCCGCCGAGCGCCAGCTCTTCGAACTGCGCACCGCGGCGGCCGACGACGCGCGGATCCTCGGGGCGCTCGGCGACGGCGGGCTGCTGCCGCCCGGCCCCGACGTCCTCGCCGCCGTCGAGTACCTCGGTGAGCACGGCATCCCCGCACTGCCCGGCTGGCGCTACCTCGCGCAGGCCGTCGACCCCGTCGACCACGCGCGCGTACTGGCCGCCCGGCCCGAACTCGTCGACGGCGTGATCATCACCGACCCCGACACCCACGTGCGGGCCCGCGAGGTCCTCGGCGACGCGGCGCTGCTGCCGCGCTCTACGGTGGCGGTCGGCACCGCCGCCGCGCTGCTCGCCCCCACCCCGGCCGCCGGCGCGGACGACGGCGGTGTCTTCCTCGTGCCGCCGAACCCCGCCATGCACGACGAACACGCGGCGGACGAGGAGCGCCAGGCGCTGCGGGCCCGGACGGTCCTGCGGGACGAGGAGATCCGCACCCTCGCCGCCCGCCTCGGCAAGGACCGGGAGCTGGCCGCGCGCCTCGCCTCCTGGCGCACCGGCTGCCCCGCCGGGCGGCTCGCCGAGCTGGCCGCGGCCGCCCGCGACGCCCGCGTGTTCGCGGAGGAGACCGAGGCCGAGCTGGCCGAGGCCCGCACCGTCCGGGCGGAGGCCGAGGAGACGGCGGCCGAAGCCGCCCACGTGCGCGACGAGCGGCAGGAAGCCGCGCAGAAGGCCCGGCGCGCCGCCGACGCGCTCGCCGGACTCGCCTTCCGGCTGCGCGAACGCGCCGGATGGCAGGTCAAACTCCGCGAACTCGCCGACGAGGCGGCGGAGTCGGAGGCCCGCGCCCAGGTGTGCCTGGAGCGCGCCCGCGCCGCCGACGAGGACCGCCGTGGCGCCCAGCGCGCCGCCGACGACGCCCGCCGCACGGCCCGCGCGCTGCGCGCCGAACGCGCGGAGATCGCGGGCGCCCCCGACGACGTGACACAGGACGGGCCGGCGGTGGCCAAGGCCTCGCTGCCCGCCCTGCGCGAGGCCTACCGGGCCGCGTCGCAGCTCTACGAGAAGGTCGGCGTGGGCGCCGACCTGCGAGCGGAGCAGGCACGGGCCGAGAGCGACGAGACCGCGGCCCTCGCGGAGCTGGACCGGCTTAGCAACAAGGTCCGTACCCGCGCCGAGCAGCTCCTGGAATCACCCGACGGCTCGGACGGTCCCTCCCGCCAGGCGGCCGCGGCACGGGCCGAGGAGCTGGTGCAGCTCCTGGAGACCCGGATGTCGACCGCGAGCGAACAGCTCGGGCGGCTGCGCGGCGAGGCCGAGCGGCACGCGCCCGAGGAGGGCGAGGCCCACACCGAGCTGGCCGAGGAACTGGTCCCGGGCGACGCCGAGCAGGCCCAGGCGCTGCTGCGCACCGCCACGACCGAACTCGTCTCCCGCACCGAGGCGTTGAACCACGCCCGTGAGGCACACGCGGAGTTCCTCGACGCCCACCGCTCCGCCGAGGACGCGGCCGGCGGCTTCGACGAGGTCGCCGCGCTCCTCAGGGACCTGCTCCGCGACCACGTCGACGAGGAGCAGGACGAGCCCGAGCCCTACCCCGGCACCCTCGAAGAGGCGCGGAACTCCGCCGCCGAGAGCCGCCGTTCGCTGCGCGGCTGCGCCACCGACCTGTCCACGGCCGAGGCTGCGGTCCGCGAGGCGAGCGACATCCTCGTACGCCACGCCAACTCCACGCGCTACGAGCAGGTGCGCACCCCCGCCCGGCAGCAGATCCGCGAGCTGCCCGCCTCCTCGCTGCCCGAGCACGCGCAGAAGTGGGCGGACGCCTTCGCGCCCCGGCTGCGGGTGCTGACCGACGAACTGGCGCAACTGGAACGCAACCGGGACTCGATCGTGGACCGGCTGCGCGGGCTCGTCGAGTCCTCCCTCGCCACCCTTCGCTCCGCCCAGCGGCTGTCCCGGCTGCCGGAGGGACTGGGGGAGTGGTCCGGGCAGGAATTCCTGCGCATCCGCTTCGAGGAACCCGACCAGGCCACCCTCACCGAGCGGCTCGGCGAGGTGGTGGACGAGGCCACCCGCGCGGCGGTCAAGAAGAACTCCGACATGCGGCGCGACGGCATGTCGTTGCTGCTGCGCGGAGTCAGCGCCGCGCTCCAGCC
This sequence comes from Streptomyces populi, assembly GCF_002911015.1. Lineage (GTDB taxonomy): Bacteria > Actinomycetota > Actinomycetes > Streptomycetales > Streptomycetaceae > Streptomyces > Streptomyces populi. Next base: position 4,876 of record NZ_KZ626860.1, on the reverse strand, counting down.
CAAGGGCGTCGCCGTCGAGATCCTCAAGCCGGACGCCGTACTGCGCGCCGAGCGCGTCCCCGTCGGGCAGATGGGCGACGTGTTCTCCGGAGGCCAGCTGCTCACCGCGGCCATCGCGCTGTACTGCACGATGGCCGCACTGCGCAGCAACGACCGCGGCCGCGACAAGCACCGGCACGCCGGCACCCTGTTCCTCGACAACCCCATCGGGCGCGCCAACGCGACGTATCTGCTGGAGCTCCAGCGGGCCGTCTCGGACGCGCTGGGCGTTCAGCTCCTTTACACCACCGGCCTGTTCGACACGACCGCGCTCGCCGAGTTCCCCCTCGTCATCCGGTTGCGCAACGACGCCGACCTTCGCGCCGGGCTGAAGTACATCAGCGTGGAGGAGCACCTGCGGCCGGGGCTGCCGCGCGAGGCGGCCGCCGGGGAGGCCGTGCACACCGAGATCACCGCGACCCGGATGTTCAAGCGCCCGGCGCCGGTCGCCTCGTAGCGATCGAGCAGCGGGGGACCGCGTGCCGTCAGCAGCCGGCCGCGTGGTTCCCCGCCCTCCTCGCGGTGCGCTCGTCCACGTGGTCCGGTGACGAATCGCCGAACCACATGAACGTCTCCCGGCACGGACACCGGAGTGAAACTGTCCGACGGCCGCTCCCCGCCCGCCGAAGTCGTGATAACCGGCATCGGCGGGCGGGGAGCGGCACTGCTTCGCGTCGGCCAGCCGGTTCGGGATCTGCCGACAGCGACAGCGACAGCGACAGCGACAGCGACAGCGCGCTGCGCGCAGCGTGAGGGTGCTTGTGCGGTCGGCCCCAGGCGTCGTCGCCCTCGGCGGTCCTGCCCAGGTCGGCAATGCACCCGTACCGGACACGGGACCTGTACCACCGGGGCACCCCCACGTCATGGTCCGGGAGTTGCCCGCCCGCCGAACCGTGGTGACTTCGCTGTCCCCGCACGGCGACAGGAACCGGACACGGTCCGGCGGGCGAGGGAGCCGCCGAAGACGGCCGGTCGAAGGACCGGGGCGGCGAGGGCCGCCGCTCCGTTCACGAGTGCGACAACTGCCCGGCCCCGCCCTGCCTGCGTATCCGCTCCTGGGCCCGCGCCGTGATCCGTGCCTGGCGCCTGGCCTTGCGGCGCTCGCGCCGCAGTGCCCGCGCCGTGCTGCTGGGAACCGACACCACGCCGTTCCGCTGGTTCCAGACCTGCCGTGTCACCCAGACGTCCAGGGCGGCCCATGTGGCGACGACCGTGCTGGCCACGCTGCTGATGACCATCGGGAAAGCCAGCCAGGACTCCGCCACCGTGCACAGGAAGGCCACCACGGCCTGTATCAGCGTGACCGAGATGACGAGCACCGCGCGCACGGCGGACGTACGCACCGGGTCGGGCAGCCGACGCCTCCGTGCAGGCTCCTCGATCCACAACGGCCGGTAGTACGCCCGCTCCTCGTGGTCCTCGTGTCCGTTCGTGGCAGCGCCCTTCTCCTCGACTCGGCCACCCTTGTCCTGGGTGGGGTCCTGGAGGTCCGCCTTGCCGAGCCCGTCCGCCGCGGACCCCGCGTCCGGACGGCCGTGTTCCGCTGTCGGGACGCCCTCGTCCCGTGTCCGGGTGGCCGGTTGTACCGCCTTCCGTGTCGCGATCTCAGCAGCGGGTGACCCGCTCCGCTCCGCCGTGCCCATCAACTTGTCACTCCCCACCGCCCAGCAGTCCTCTCGCACGGGTGTCTTCGCGACCCCCGCCCCCCAGTGGCTGCCCGGCTTGCGTTCTTTTACGCCGACTGAGAGCGGCATGCGGCGCCTGTGGCCGATTCCGCCCTCAATTCCCGTACATACAGACGAACGACCTGCGCCGAAGATTCCCGTCGAGCGAAGAATTTCAGCCAACCGACGAAGTTTCCCACTCCGATGGGATCCGGCCCCAAGTGCCGGATCCAGGGGAACAATCTCCCCCAATGAACGGACAACTCCCCATGTCTCGTTCCCTGTCGAGCCGGGGCCACGCCCGGACGGGTCTTCGAGTTACCTCCGCGTCAGTAGTAGGCTCACGCCGTTTGTTGACGCACATGTGTGCCCCCGGCCGGAGGGGGTCGAGCTGGGGGAGGCCATGCGCTTTCGCGGGAAGTCCATCCGCCGGAAGATTGTGGCGCTGCTCCTCGTGCCCCTGGTGTCGTTGACGGCGATCTGGGCTTTCGCGACGGTACTGACGGGGCGTGAAGCCGGTCAGCTCTTCAGCGTCTCGGAGATCGTCAAGAAGATCGGTCATCCGACCGAGGACACTGTCAGGGTCCTCCAGCAGGAACGCCGTCGGACGCTGGTCTATCTGGCCGACCCCCGCGCGTCCGACGGGCTCGCGGCGCTCAAGCGCAGCCGCGGTGCCACGGACCTCGTCCTGGCGAGGGTCCGCAGGAACGCCAGGGACAAGAGCGTGCGGGAGGAACTGGGCGAGGGCACCGCGGAGCGCCTCACCTCCCTCATCGACGCGGTCGACGGGATCTCCTCGCTGCGCGACGGCGTCGAGGACGGCACCATCAACCGCGCCCAGGCGCTCGGCCTCTACGACCGCCTGATCGATCCCTGCTACGTCCTGCTGGCCAACCTCCACGTCGTCGACGACGTGGAGGTGGACAAAGAGGGCCGCGCCCTCGTCAACGTCTCCCGCGCCCGGGAGCTGCTCTCCCGTGAGGACGCCCTCCTCGGCTCCGCGCTGGTCGCCGGTCGCATCACCCGGGACGAACTCCGCGACGTCTCCGACCTCGTGGCCCAGCGCACCCTGCTGTACGAGATCAGCCTGCCGTCGCTGCCCTCGTCGGACCGCGAGCGCTTCGAGCGCTACTGGAGGAACGCCGGTACCGGACCGCTGCGCGCGGCGGAGCAGGCCGTCGCCGCCTCCACGGCCGGCTCGCCGAGCGGTGTCACCGCGAAGAGCTGGGACGGCGCGGCCGGACATGTGCTCGCCGAACTCGGTCAGCTCGAGGACCGGGCGGGCGACCACCACCGGGACCGGATCAGGCCGGTGGCCATGGGCGTCATCCTCCAGGCCGTCGGCGCGGGCGTGGTGGGTCTGATCGCCCTGCTGATCTCGCTCGTCATGTCCGTACGCATCGGCCGGAGTCTCATCCGTGACCTGCGGCGGCTGCGCACGGAGGCCCACGAGGCGTCCGGCGTGCGGCTGCCCAGCGTCATGCGCCGGCTCTCCGCGGGCGAGCAGGTCGACGTCGAGACCGAGGTGCCGCGCCTGGAGTACGACAGGAACGAGATAGGCGAGGTCGGCCAGGCCCTCAACACCCTTCAGCGGGCCGCCGTCGAGGCGGCCGTCAAGCAGTCCGAACTGCGCGAGGGCGTCTCCGAGGTCTTCGTCAATCTCGCCCGCCGCAGTCAGGTGCTGCTCCACAAACAGCTCACCCTCCTCGACACCATGGAACGCAGGACCGAGGACACCGACGAACTGGCCGACCTGTTCCGCCTCGACCACCTGACCACCCGAATGCGCCGCCATGCCGAGGGACTGGTCATCCTGTCCGGCGCGGCGCCGTCCCGGCAGTGGCGCAAGCCGGTCCAGCTCATGGACATCGTGCGCGCCGCCGTCGCCGAGGTCGAGGACTACGAACGCGTCGAGGTGCGCCGGCTGCCGCGTGTCGCGGTCACGGGCCCCGCCGTCGCCGACGTCACCCATCTCGTGGCCGAACTCCTCGAGAACGCAACGGTGTTCTCGCCCCCGCACACGGCCGTCCACGTCGTCGGCGAGCGCGTCGCCAACGGCTTCACCCTGGAGATCCACGACCGCGGCCTCGGCATGACCGCCGAGGCACTGCTCGACGCCAACCTGCGGCTCGCCGAGACCCCCGAGTTCGAACTCTCCGACACCGACCGGCTCGGTCTCTTCGTGGTCAGCCGGCTCGCCCAGCGGCAGAACGTCCGCGTCTCGCTGCAGCCTTCCCCGTACGGCGGCACCACCGCAGTTGTCTTCATGCCGGACGCCCTGCTCAGCGACGACGTCCCGGACACCAACGGCATCGGATTCCGCCTCGACCGCACCCTGCCCGCCAAGGAGCGCAAGACCGGGGAACGCCGCGGCCCGACACTCACCGAATCGTCGGCGCGGCTTCCGGGCCTGCCCGCCTCGGTCCTGGACGGCCCCGTCGAGCTGGACGAGCCCGTCGACCTGGACACGCTCACCGGATTCCCCGGTGCTCTCGGCGACGACGACAGCGAACGCGGAGGACTGTTCCGCCCGCGGCGCTCCATCGCCGGGGTTCCCGCGGGGCGGTACCAGCGGACCGGCGACGGCGACGACACCGCCCGCCCGGGCGACGACGACCGTCCGGACACCGCTCCCGTCCCGTTGCCGCGCCGCCGGGCACCCAAGCTCGTCAGCTCCCACGGCCGTCCCGTCACCCGGACCGGGGCGTGGCGCGAACAGACGGACGAGACCACGGCCCAGGACCTCGAATCGGCACGGGACCCGGAGCCGGGAGAGAACGCGGAACACCGGAAACGCCGGATGCCCGAACTCGAAGGCATGAAGCCCCTGCCCGAGCGGCGCGGCGAGCGATCCGCGGCCTCGGCCCGGAGCGGCGGCGAACGCCCCGGCGCCTCCGGTCCGCGTGGGGGCGCCCGAACACCCGGAAGGCCCGCTCTTCACGAGGCACCAGAACCTCCCGGTACGCCCGGTCTCCGTGCGGGCACCACCGGCCGTCCGGACGTCCAGGGCCCCCATGACGCCCCAGCCCTGCCCCGGCGCACCCGCACCACCGCGTCCGCCGGGAGACCGGACGACACGACTTCCCGCCGCGACACGGCGGCGGGACAGCCGGAACCGGGTACGGCACCGCTGCCCCGGCGCGTCCGGCAGGCGAATCTGGCTCCGCAGCTGA